>CAZJCV010000105.1:0-4999 GCA_964544535.1 uncultured Lachnospiraceae bacterium
ATAAATTAGTACTCTTTGGTAATATGAGGAATTTACTAATATAGGTCAATGCGAAGTTTATCTACTCTTGTAGAGTAAAAATTGTTGAAATAGTTAAAGATTGGTAGTACAATATTATATAAAAAGAAATTGAGGAAACAGTAATAGGTAAAATAAGAAGCCATAGTAATATGTTTTACTCTACTATGTTTATGGTTTGGTTGTAAGGACTTTTTATTGTAGTTTTTGTTTTCATAAAGCATTTTTAAATCTAAGATAAATTAATAGCTTATTAATTATGTGAAATAAAAATCATTTGAAATGGATGAAGAGTATGAAATTCAAAAGCAGTAGAGCAAGACGATTTATATCATTATTTCTAGTTATGGCCCAGAGACGGTAACGATGACAGTTTAGGCCGATATGTTGGAGAATGGAATATATCGTTACTCAGTCCACGATTATACCAATAGAAGCAGTCTAACTTCAAATCAATTGTCTATGTCAGGCGCAAATGTAAAGCTATATAAAGGAAATGATTTGATAAGGACAATTAACGTTCCTATAAATACACAGGGTAATCTATGGACTGTGTTTGAGATAGAAAATGGTGAATTAAAAATAGTTAATACTATGAGTTTTGAGTCGAGACAATCAAATATAAAATAGGAGGGCTGTTTAGTGGCAAAATCAAAGATTATATGTAGTATAGTTATAGCTATAGGTGCTATAGTGTTAGCAGGCTGCAGTTTTTTCTCAACATCTCCATATTCCACGGAGAATGTGGTATGGGCTAATATGCCTAAAGCTTTATTTATCTACATTCATTATTATGGTAGTGGTACAGAAGTGATAAATTATATAGATAGTGCGGGAAATGTATATAATATAGATGTGAATAAAGATGAGCGTTTAGCTTTGCAGGATATATATGAAGAGATTGATATATCAAAAGATGAAAAAACAGATAAGGTTGATGAAGAGCAACTTAAATTCAATTATCAGTTATTATTACAAGTTCCTAGGAAAAGTGTAGAGAGGAAAAACTTAATATATACGGAATCATTCAATGATGAGGTGTTGGGATATCATGAATGGTATGGATTGCGTTATGATAAAAAAGGAGAACTTGAATATATAATATTGGCAGGTGAGGGTGATACTGCTATTGAAAATCAGGATGAAGATGCACAGAAAATAGCAAGTTGGTTAAGGGAGATTCTCTATAAAGAATAAATGATAATTAATTTTTAATAGAAGAAAGTTTTATTGTTATTTTATACTTACATAGTCGATATATTTCCCTAGACTAAAAAACTCAAAAACACCGTTGATATGTTTCCGTAGACTGGCAGTGAACTATGACATCAAGGTCATTCTGTCAAGGCACGTTGAGATGGTAGTTCTGCTATCGAAAGTATGATAATAGATAAGGCAGTAAAGATGAGTTTTGAGTCGAGACCATCAAATATAAAATAGGAGGGCTGTTTAGTGGCAAAATCAAAGATAGTAAAAAATATATTTTTAACTATATGTGTTATGATATTAACGAGTTGCAGTTTCTCTCCAATATCTCCAAATTATAAGGAAAAGGAGGAACTAATGGAAATGCCCAAAGTATTATTTCTATATACTTATTATGATTATATTGATGAAAATGAACTGATTAAATATATTGATAATGCTGGAAATCTTCATATGGTAAACCTTTTTTCTGAAAAAGGGGTTTTGGCTATAAGCGACATATATGAAAAAATTGATATATCAAATGATGAAATAATAGATAGTGTTGATAAAGACAAACTTAAAGCCAACTACCAATTTTTTTTACAAGTTCCTGTAGAAAGTGGAGAGTACGAAAATTTAATTTATACAGAATCTTTTTTGGATGTGGAATTGGGAAGACACCGTTGGTATGGATTGCGTTATGATAAAAAAGGAGAACTTGAATATATAATATTGGCAGGTGAGGGTGATACTGCTATTGAAAATCAGGATGAAGATGCACAGAAAATAGCAAGTTGGTTAAGGGGGATTCTCTATAAAGAATAAATAATAATTAATTTTTAATATTAGAGATATGGTATGGGTTTCATATTACTAAAATAAATAAGAACAAATAAAGCTTCAAACCATTGTAGATTCAGTGGTTTAAGGCTTTGATTTTTAACAGAAGAAAGTTTTATTGTTATTTTATACTTACATAGTCGATATATTTCCCTAGACTAAAAAACTCAAAAACACCGTTGATATGTTTCCGTAGACTGGCAGTGAACTATGACATCAAGGTCATTCTGTCAAGGCACGTTGAGAGTATAATTCTGATGACGTATTGTGGTTCGGAGGACAAAAATCAGAAACCAACCACAACATATAGTGGTTTGAGGACGATTTTGGAACGAAAAAAGAGCAAAAAAACACCGTTTTTTTACCCCTATTTTTGGGGTGATATATAGATGACATAGGGTAAAAAGAGTAATGACAGAGGAAAATTAGGTAAATGAACGTTGAATAACATAAAAAATATTTTTCTGATTCGGGGAAAATTAAAATAATCTTTGAAAGGGGTGAACTCGTCTTGAGAATAAAACGAATTAATTGCTCGGGGCAGTTAGTATAATCTGATAGCAGATTGTGCCGAGGATTAATAAATTTGTTATCAGTTAACTGCACCGTTTATTGGCTTATACTAAATAAAAGGAGTAGTTATAATGAATTTAAAAGAGTTAAAAAGTAAGTGGAAATCTGAAGAAGCACATGCGTTCAAGGGATGGGATTTTTCATATATTACTGATAGATGGGATAGTGAAGATTTACCTTGGGATTATCGTTCGATTGTTTTATCATTTCTTAAAGATACTGATAAGATTTTGGATATGGGAACTGGAGGTGGAGAATTTGTACTAACGCTTGAACATCCATATGCCTTAACTTCCGTTACTGAGGCTTATCCACCAAATGTAAAAATATGTGTAGAAAACCTTGAACCACTTGGTATTACGGTCAGACAAGTATATGAAGATGATAAATTGCCCTATGAGAATAATTGCTTTGATATAATAATCAACCGTCATGAATCGTTTGATGCTTATGAAGTGAGTCGCTTATTAAAAAAAGATGGTTTTTTTATTACGCAACAAGTTGGCGGTAAAAATGATTGTGATTTATCAAGAAAACTGATAGATAATTTTCATCCTCAATTTCCAAACCATACATTGGATAACAATGTTAGGGGATTAGAGAATAATGGTTTTACGATATTGAAATCTGGAGAAGTATTTACTCCAATGTATTTTTATGATGTAGGTGCATTGGTGTATTTCGCAAAAATAATTGAATGGGAATTTCCTGGATTTTCAGTCGATGCATGTTTTGAAAATTTATGTAAGTTACAAAAGGAGCTAGATGCAAATGGTTTTATTAAAGGGACTGAGCATAGATTTTTAATAGTTGCACAAAAATTATAAGCTATGTAAAACTTATATATTTTCTCGAGGTATCATTTAATTAACAATAAGAGTTTTAAGAGCATCAAGACGTAAAAATCTTGGTGCTTTTATTTTATATAAATTCAAAACTAAATATAGAAACCCATAGAGGTGAAGTCTTCGGTCAACTTATGATGGTTTTAAACATTAAACAAGACACTTTTTTCAATTACAATTTTAATGACACAGTTAGAGGGGGCCTTTTATGATGACATGTTATACACCGGAAGTGTTACGGATGAAATCAGGACATACAGTTTGCTTTGGATTATAATGATTCTTATAGGATTCATTATAATTCATTTTTCCAAACGAATTATATCGATTGCTTTTATGAGGGATAGCTATGAAAAGTCAAAATCTATTAAAAATTAGTGTTATCATTTCTATATTATTATTGTATACTTATGTAATACTGTTATTTTTCACTGATACAGACAACAGTTTGAAGTTGTTACATGATGAGAATGAATTGAATATTTGTTTGAAAAACATTCATCCGATGAATGTCTATGTTGATCTTCGAGATAGAGAAGATTATGAAAGTGGACACATTAAAGGTTTTATTAATATTGCTTCAAAAGATGGTTCTGAGTTACTGGAATATTTGTCAGAAAAAGATTACAACATAAATATATATATATAATGTGTTATTCAGGTAATAGAGCAGCAAAAGCGAGTGATTTATTAGTTCAAAATGGCTATAAGCATGTTATTTATGTGACATTTGGGTATGAACAATTTGTAAACACGCAAGAGGGTTTTGAGCCGCAAGTGGGAGAATGTCCTTGTTTAGCAGAAGATTAAGAAAGGGTGATTTAAATGAAAAAGTCGTATTATATAAGAATGAATCGATATTATCTTAGCCAGGAATATGAAATGTGGAGTGTTGAACTTGATTACGGAGATGGCTTTTTATCAGAAGATAAAATTGTTATTAAATTCGGAAGCATGTACGAAGTCTTATGTTGTGTGAGAATATCGGAAAGGGTGAATGATGAATATTACTATGGTTATTTGCTAAAACTATTTGAAAATCTCACCTGTGGTGAGGGGAGTTTTGAAGTGAAACGAATTGTTGTCGGAGATATTGAGGAATACGATATAGATGATTTGAAACAGTTGCATAGCAAGCAGTTTGGATGTAATATCAATGCTCAAATAATAGATAATCAAAAATAACAAGTGCTATAAAATATTTTAAAGGTTATATCGATAAAGGAAGCACTAGAATATATGATGAATTTTGAGAGATGGATATGTTTCCGCCTACAACCATATTGTCCCCAATACCATTGATATGTTTCCACTTACGACCAAAACGGCAAAAATGCCGTTGACCAGTTTCTGAATACGGCAGGTGGCATTTTGACATTAATCGTATCCACTCATGCCATGTGGAGTGTGTAGCATTGATGTGTAGGCTAAAAGATTAAACTTGCTGAAATTCTCATATAGTTTGTGGGATTTCCTTCTACCACATTAATCGGTGCTTTCTTCTTGGACCAATTCCTCACTGCTGTTTCACTTAG
>CAZJCV010000106.1:0-4994 GCA_964544535.1 uncultured Lachnospiraceae bacterium
GCTTTTTTTAGGTCATTATATTTTATTTTGTTGTCCATCAATTAAATCCTCCTTTTTATTATTTATACTTTATTCTAGTATATCATAATTTGCACTACTTGTCAAGGATGTTATATTTTAGTTTATATTACATACTTCTTCATTTCCTTACTCATTTTTCTTTTATTTGTCTTTCATATTTATCATCTATAACTATTCTTTTGCTTCTTGGCAATTCATTAGCTATTTTTCTCACCTACTTTATTAAATATTTTAATATGGTCTGGGCGGTAGGACTTGAACCTACGCTTTCTCCATCCCAAGTGGAGGGTCTTACCAACTAGACCACGCCCAGAAATACAAAAAAATTAAAAAAAAAGGATAGAAAATCAATTCTATCCTGTAATTATTCCTCCTTGCCATATATACCCCCCTTAGTATTTTTTTCCTATTGAAAAATTTAGGGAAAGAGAGATAGGAGTTTCTCTCTTTTCAATGTGGATGGCCAAATCCATATCTATCCCTAATTATACTATATCATACATTTTAGGTTTTGTCAAGTCGTTATATTTTAGTCTACTAATTCAATTAATTTTACAGTTGACATATCATCTAGGTCTCCTACATATTTTATTAAAACTTCTTGCCCTAGACTAGCTTTTAAATTTTTGCCATACACTCTCATTCTACAATCTTTAATTTTTACTATAATAGAACCTTCTTCTACTTTGCAAACTAAAGATTTAACGATTTTCACTTCTTCCTTCTTTTCAGGTTTATTGTCTTTCTTATCTAGTTTAATATTGTTCACAATTATCAACTCCTGTTATTCTTTTACTATAAGACTATCATCGTATATGATTAATTCCCACATATCCGTATTCACAGGGTCTTTCAAAATTTCGAGCGGCAGTGTAACCGTTGAGGGTTCCCCACTAGCTTCGAGACTAAGATTAAAATTGTCCTCAAATTTGGCGTTAAATGCTATTAGCTGACCTTGATAATCCTTTTTCGTAAACTCATCTCTTACTAAAATATCTAAAACCACCTTAAATGTTCCGCCAAAAGCATCGGAAGTAACTTTTACAGATTTAGCTGTAGCATCTGTTTCTACAGTATAATATACTCTGAATTTAGTTCCATCAGTCACAGATGTATAAAATGTCAATTCTTTCCCTGATACAGAATATTCAGTAGGTTTGCCTTCACTTGGAGTGCCATAAGTATATTCTTCTCCATTCGTACCATCTGCTTCAACTTTATAAACTGAAATTATTCCTTTACCACCAACAACTCTAGGTTTTGGAAGTTTTGATACAGAAGCTTTATTTGAAGTTACAGTTATAACCTCATTTAAATCTATTATTTTTTTACCTGCTTTAATTTCATTCCCAGTAAGCATTGCTAATGCTTCATTATCAAATATAGCATCTTCTAATGTTAAACGTGCTTCACGGTCACTGGAAAATCCTACTAATTTAGCATTACCTCTTCCCGTTTATGTTCGATTAAGACCGCTAATCTTAACCCGTGCTTAATGCACTGCTTATAGTTTCCTATAAGACCAGACTATATCATAGCCTTATAAAAAGGCTCTCCCCATTTCGAGTACCAATCGCTTGTACTCTACCTCTATTCAGAGTAGTCGTTGAACGTTCATCTCATTGAGATGCTTCGATGCGGATTGTCCATCAGGACAAATTAATTGTACTTTGGTTGTTTTGATTGATACTTGGTAATATCCCATTTATATAAGAATGACTCAACAGGTGGTAAACCAATCCAATCAAGAAAAGGTTTTATAGAGCTTTTGCAAATACATATACATCCACCTTTGCGATTGCTTGCTTTGAATCCTAATTCCTTTAAATTGTCTACTAATAGCTGTCTTTCTTCATAAGTAAAGGAATGAGATGCTATTTTAATTTGTCTTAAATATCCTTTATCAGAATCAAGTCCACCGTCCCCTATGTACCAGTGCAATACATTTTCTGGGGTTAGTTTGATATCTATTGGAACTATTTTCTTCTTGCCTGAATACCATCTTTTGTGCTGCTCTGTAAGAAAAGAATCCACACATGAGTACATTTGGTAGTATATCCCCCTGCCTTCATCTTTCTTATATATCTTTGGATTTACTGATATTTGTTGCTGCACTAAACATTTCTGCAACCATTCAAGATAGTCTCTATGCTTACAAGAGTGAGCATAATTAGCAGACACAGCTCTCTTTGATAGGTGTCCATCACCTAACATTAATCCTTCAAAAATTTCTTTAAACACTTTACCACCTCCTTTTGTCTGTAAAATCCCAAGTATCAATATCTTTAAACACATTTGTACAATTTAATTGTCCAATCTTTAACCTTTTTACCATACCGTTGTAGTTAGCAACGCCCTTATATGTATCGCTACTATAAGTTGGTAGTTAAAGCTCTAAGGAGTTTCCCGCAATTAAAGGAGTTTGCTATAGACATTTCTATCTATAGGGGCTAATCTTAACCCCTTGCGTATACAGTTTCTCCACTTGTTTCAACTCCACTTGTTTTAAGCGTTCTTAATGTTACTATTGCATGTCCATCTACTAAGCTATAAAAAGTTGCTTCTCCTGCTTCCCTAACCGCCCATCTGTTTGGTGCTGCCATAAAAATCTCCCCTTCACATTTTATTTTTTTATAATTTTATACATAAAAAAAATAGATAAAATTATTTATTTTTATCTATTGCTTTAAACCAACTTAATTTTGAATCAATTTTTTTAGAATCTATATTACCTGTATAAACTCCAAACATTGTATTATCATAATTATCTATAACCTGTAATCTGCTTAATCCATCATATAATTGATACATAGTTAAATTAAATATATTTCTATAACTTTCACCAGACCTCCATTTTACGCCTGAAATAACATCTGCTAAAGTAAATTCACTTTTTATATATTTCTTAGCATTTCTTCTGTTTTTTTTCAATTTTTTAATAAACTCTTTAGCTTTCTCATTAGCAGGGTCATACTTTTCTGGTTCAGGTATACAATTTGATTTTCTTAATATTTGTTGAATTTTTTGATATAATTCTAAGTCAATAGATATTGGATTATCGTTAGCAATACAAATTAAACCATATTGTTTGTCAAATACAACCTCATATTTTAAAAATACTTTATAAGCCTCAAGCAAAAGATTTCTAAAATCTATATTGTGTAGACAATTGACTAAAGTAAATTCATATGGTGTTATATTTAAATCATCTTTATTTAAAGTTTCTTCTATATAATCTTCGTCTATAAGCAATAAAGATAAATACAAATTGTATTTTTCTATACCAATATTTACTATAATTTGTTTTATAATATACTGATAAACATAAAGGTTATCTTGTATTTTAATAGGCATACCTGCTAATAATTCTAAGCTAATATCTCTTTCCAAGCCCATCACTTCCTAAAATCCACATTCAAATAGCTAAGAGCATATCCCGCAAAACTAGAATCCCTATTAGCTATTTCTTCTACACCGCCAAAGTTTTCATCGCCTATGCCAATGTCGATATTTTTCATAATACCTTCAATTCTGTCTATAATAAGTAACGCCCTGTCGCCCTTTTTGCTGTTGCCGTCTTTATCTTCATACCAAATATCTCTTACACCATTATGACAATACACACAAAAACCTAATATGGTCTGAATATAATAATCACCTCTACTAGAACGCATTGATGTAGTTCTTATATTCAAATATGTCCCCGTTTCCTCTGGCAAAGGCAATTTAGGTCTAAACAATATTAACCTTTTATCCATTACATCTCTTTTGCCATTAACATTAGGCAAATCAGTAGAAAGCGGACTTGGGTCAGGATAATGTATCAACCTACACAAATCCTGATTGGTTAATATCTTTTCGGCCAACAATCTCACATCATCATTTAACTTTTCAAACCTTCCCAACTATCCACCCCCTACCATGACATAATTTCAATTTCCACTATACCCGCTACCTCATTTGTTTCTGTATCCGTAATAGTCAATGTCAACATACCACCTATTACCATATCTTTAGCTTCTACTATACAATAGCTATTCTCCGCCTTTGTAATAGTCGCCAAGTCATCTCTGTCTATTTCAAATATAAACACACCTTCTACATCAACACCATCTACATACTTTTTAACTGTATATGTAGCACTATCCCCCGACCATATCTCTGTGCCATCTCCACCATATCCATCATCGCCAGTAATTTCATAGGTGATGTTTTCTGGTTCTTCTGGTTCTTCTGGTTCAGTTGGCTCATCATCTGGTGGTATTTCAGGTTCCTGCTCATCTAGCCAAGGCAATCTGTCAACCATTTTTCCATCAATGCTAATCCACCTATTGGCAATTTCGTTGACTTCATCATCAGTGGTTTTGTTTATTGTTATTTCATCACAAATAAGTAATAGCAAGCCATTATGAGTGGTTCTGTCATAAAATGTAACCCTATACCTTGTCTTGTTGAAAATAAAACAGTCGCCCCTATTGAGAGGTTCAGTGTCTTCATCATATGGAAGCTGTATTCCCACTTTGCCATCAGGAATGTCTATTTTATCATCTTCTCTTATACCAGTTGTATACAGTGTGCGGGCATCTTCTATGCAAGGTCTAATAATAAGCCGATTGTCTGTGCTTATCCATTTTAGATTGTGATTGCATTTTTGTATACTTGCTTTAGTCTGCACCTTATCATCAGTATACTTGAATGTTATCAGATAATACTCATCATCCCATACAACATAATCACCTACATTAACTGTCTCATCCGGTTTGCACATAATCATATTACCCTTCTGTCCTTCAGATACAATCAATACATCTCTAGCCTCGCCACTTATGAAAACTTCATCATATGATGGACTGTTGTAGAAGTTGTCCAATATTCTCTTTTTTATATCTTCTATTTTGCCTTCCTTGCCTTCTACCTTGTAAGCCTTTAATCTATTTTTGTATAATTCTAATGACACACCATCACTTCCTTAA
>CAZJCV010000107.1:0-4872 GCA_964544535.1 uncultured Lachnospiraceae bacterium
CTACCCCCAACTTAGCCATGAAATAGCCATTAAAAAAACTGGAAATCAGGTAACCGGTGGTAGAAGCAATGAGCAGAACCCCCAGGGCATCCAGAGGGAGTCCGAAACTCCGCCTCATTTCCGGCCAGGCCACTCCCAGTAAACCATCAGGCAGGCCGAGAGATATAAAGGCCACGAAGATAAGTACTACCAGAGCAATTCCTGCATTCTTCCTTATATCAGTCTTTTCCTGAATCACTTCTATGATTTCCCTCCAATATCATCTTCATTTTTCTTATAGCTGTATTCCCTGCTAATCCCTGTTATATAAATCCCTGGTATAGACCTTTTTCTCCACATTCTTCAATTCATCAGACCATCTATTGGCAATGATGATATCAGAAATCTCCTTGAATTCCTCCAGGTCTTTAACCACCCGGGACCTGAAAAATTCATCTGCCTCCAGGGTAGGTTCATAGACTACAACCTCAATCCCCTTACCCTTGATCCTCTTCATGATCCCCTGAACTGAGGAATGCCTGTAATTATCCGAATCAGTCTTCATGGTCAGGCGGTAAACCCCCACAACACCAGGGTTCTTCTTTATAATCATATCAGCTATATGATCTTTCCTGGTCCTGTTGCCGTCAACTATAGCCTTAATCAGGTTATTGGGCACATCCTCATAATTGGCCAGCAACTGTTTGGTATCTTTGGGGAGGCAATAGCCGCCATAACCAAAGGAAGGGTTATTATAATGATTACCGATACGGGGATCCAGGCAAACCCCTTCAATGATCTGCTTTGTATTCAGGCCTCTCAGCTCAGCATAGGTATCCAGTTCATTAAAGAAGGTAACCCGCATGGCCAGATAGGTATTGGCAAAAAGCTTGATAGCCTCTGCCTCTGTGGAGTCAGTAAAGAGAACGGGAACATCCTTTTTGAGGGCCCCCTCTACCAGGAGATTGGCAAAAACCCTGGCCCGTTCTGATCTTTCTCCTAAAACAATCCGGGAAGGATATAAATTATCATATAAGGCCTTGCCCTCCCGTAAAAATTCCGGTGAAAAGATAATATTATCAGTCCTGAACATTTCCCTTACTTCCTTGGTGTAACCAACCGGAACTGTTGATTTAATCACCATGGTTGCCTCGGGATTAATGGCAAGCACAGTAGATATAACACTTTCTATAGATCTGGTATTAAAATAATTCTTTTCCGGATCATAATCGGTAGGTGTGGCAATTATCACAAAATCAGCATCCCGATAGGCTTTAAAGTTATCTGTAGTAGCCTCCAGCTTTAAATCTTTCTCTGCCAGATATTCCTCTATCTCCCTATCCACTATAGGAGATATCCGGTTATTGAGCATCTCTACCTTCTCTTCAACAAGGTCAATAACCGTAACCTCATTATGCTGGGCCAGCAAGACAGCATTGGCCAGCCCCACATAACCTGCACCGGCTACTGTAATCTTCATTAACAACCACTCCCTTATCATTATTTTTTATCATAATATTTTACATACCAGTCAGCAAATTGCTGTAAACCCTCCTCAATAGAGGTGGCTGGTTTAAAAGCAATGGATTCCTGTAATAAGTCAGTTGAAGCATAGGTAGCCGGAACATCTCCAGGCTTCATAGGTTCGTAAATCTTCTCAAAGACCACTTCCCTGCCCAGGGCCCTGCTTAAGCACTTTTCCAGGGTAGTAATGAAAACCATGAGTTTTTCTGGCTGGTTATTACCGATATTATAGACCCGGTGGGCAGCAGAATCAGGACTCCTCTCCGGTGCCAGGGGGAAGAGCCTCACCATCCCCTCCACAATGTCATCAATATAGGTAAAATCCCGGTAAAGATCATTCTCGAAATCCCCATTATTAAAAATCCTGATGGGTTCACCGGCAAAGTATTTATCGGTAAAGATAAAATAAGCCATATCCGGCCTCCCCATGGGCCCATAAACAGTGAAAAACCTCAAGCCTGTTGCCGGAATATCATAAAGATGGCTATAGGTATAGGCCATCAATTCATTGGACTTTTTGGTGGCTGCATAAAGGGAAACCGGGTTGTCCACGAAATCCGATTCAGCAAAGGGCACCTTCTTATTGGCCCCATAAACAGAACTGGAAGAGGCATAAAGCAGGTGATCCACCGGATGATACCTGCAGGCTTCCAGGATATTATAGAAGCCGATTATATTGCTCTGGATATAGGCATCAGGGTTCTCTATGGAATACCTGACTCCTGCCTGGGCAGCCAGGTTTACCACTATATCCGGCTCATGGTCTGCAAAGAGGCCCAGAATCAACTCCTTATCCCCAATATCCCCTTTTATAAAACTGAAGTTTTCAAAAGCTTTAAGGCCCTCCAGCCGGGCATATTTAAGGTTAACATCATAATAATCATTAATATTATCAATACCGATTACCCGGCAGCCTTCCTCCAGCAGTCTTTTAGCCAGAAATGAACCGATAAAACCGGCTGCCCCTGTAATAAAATAGGTCTTCGTTTTATCTAACTCCATGCTTAATACTCATCTCCTCAATAGTTCGTTTTTTCATTATTTGTTAAATAGATTATTTACCTTGTGATAGCTCTCCACTGTACCGATATCATAGCGGTAACCGCTGAACTGATAGGCATAGACATCCTTTTTGGTAATCAGCCAGGGGATAAAATTCCCCGGTGCATCAGGGTTATTACCCCCTGCCAGGTATTCCCTGAACAGGGGCAGGGTCTCCCTTTTATAGGCATAAACAGGAGGTACTGCCAGAGTGGACCTGGGCTCAGCAGGTTTCTCCACAAAAGATAATACTTTACCCTCTTCATCTATCTCCACTACCCCGGTCCTCTTTAACTCTTCAAGGTCATCCAGCTGATGACAGGTGATGGAATCAGCATCGTGTTCCCTGAAGAATTCCACAAAGTCAGTCAATTCAAATTCAAAGATATTGTCACCGGCCAGGACCAGGAGATCATCATCTAACCTTTCCTGTTCAATCACATATTGCAGGTCAGCAATTGCTCCCAGCCGGTTTTCATTGCTGGTAGTATTATCATTGATGACCTTGATTTCCCTGCCAAAGTCATTACCGGCACACCACTCTTTAAATATTTCATAAAACCTGGCATTGGTCACCAGGTAAAGTTTCTCTACCTCCTGCACCCTGGCCAGTTTCAGCAGGATATGTTCCAGGATGGTCTTATCCCCTATTTTAAGCAAGGGTTTGGGGGTATCCCTGGTCAGGGGATAAAGTCTGGTGGCATAACCTGCTGCCAGAATAACAGCTTTCATCAAGATAACCTCCTATTTCAACTACTTTAAGTCAAATTCATGGAAAGAAGGTAGAATGAGACGCAGATTTTCATCCATATTATCCAGTTCAGCCAGTACTTCCGGCCCTATCTCCAGATTTAAAACATCCAGGTTATCCTTTAAATGTCCAGGTGAACTGGCCTTGGGGATAACCACAATACCCTTTTCCAATAACCACTTAAGTACCAGTTGGGCAGCACTGAAACCATATTTATCAGTCAGTTCTTTAACCCGCTGGTCCTTAAAGATCCTGCCCTGGGCCAGGGGGCTATAGGCTGTCAGGACAATATGGTGTTCACGGCAGAAATCCAGCAGTTCCTTCTGGTATAAATAGGGATGAAACTCCACCTGGTTGACACTGATCAGGTCAGGAAATGCCCTCATGGCTTGCCTTATGTGGGCCTGGGTAAAATTGCTGACACCAAGACTTCTCACCTTACCCTCTTCCTGCAACCTGGCCATGGCCCTTAAGGTCTCTTCCAGGGGTATCTCTTTATTGGGCCAGTGGATCAGCAGTAAATCCAGGTAATCTACTGCCAGTTCTGCCAGAATCCTCTCTGTAGCCCGCAGGAAATCATCATAATGCAAATCACCCCTGCTTACTTTAGAAGTAATGAATAAGTCACTCCGTTCAATATCGCTTTCCTGCAGAGCCCGGCCAATATCTGCATGATTCTGATAATCTGCAGCTGTATCAATATGGCGATAACCCAGCTGCAGGGCTGTTTTCACTACCTCTGTACATTCATTCCCCTTTAAGGGCCAGGTACCCAGGCCCAATACAGGCATCTCATAACCGGATTTTAAAACAACAGTTTTCATAAGGTTCCTCCTCGTTTTAATCTCTTTCGTACTACACATCACTTAATCTGATTATCTCATCAATCAATTGACCAATATATTCAATAGTATTCAGCAGGGGTTTCTCAGTACTGACATCCACTCCGGCCATCCTGGCCAGTTCCAGAGGTGTTTTTGTCCCTCCTGCCTTAAGGACCTGCCGCCAATCCTCCACTGCTTTTTCACCTTCATTCATAATCCGCCTGCTGACTTCAGTGGCTATGGTCAGGCCGGCACTATAGGTATAGGGGTAAAGGCCCATGTAATAATGGGGCTGCCTCATCCAGGTCAGCTCTGCCCCTTCCTGGAGCTGCACAGCATCTCCCCAGAATTTCTCCAGGGTCTCCCTCTTCAGCTGGTGCAATAAGGGTGCACTGAGGCTACCTCCCTCATCAACAATCCGATATACCTCCCGCTGGTAATGGGCCTCCAGGAGATGGGTAACAAAGTTATGATAATAGGTACGGCCGACGATGGAGGACAATACCCAGCGTTTCATTCCCGGATTATCTGTCTTCTCCAACAGGTAATTGACCAGCAACAACTCATTCATGGTAGAAGGAGCCTCTATAAAGTACATGGATGGCCGGGAATCGAAAATATTTTGCTCCTGGTGGGCCAGATAGAAGTGTCCGGCATGGCCCAGCTCATGGGCCAGGGTGAAAAGGTCTCCCATCTTCCCGGTCCAGGACATCAAGATATAGGGATGGCTGCCATAGGGGCTTGAACAAAAGG
>CAZJCV010000108.1:0-4871 GCA_964544535.1 uncultured Lachnospiraceae bacterium
CTTTCTCATTCTTCGAAAGAGGCTTGCGCCTTCTTAAATTAATTCATTGCAATAACTTGCTTTAAAGCTGTTGCCTTATCAACACCCGCAAGCCTTAACTTGTGAGCATGATCAAGCAAGACAGAAAAATTCTTGCCCGGTGTCAACCCAGCCTCGATCAAGTCTTGCCCACGCACGAACGGCTTGGACATCGTTTTATTGAAGAGGTCAAGCCTATCCAATAAGAACTTTTGATTTCCTTTGGCCGGGATCTTCCCCAAACCATCGCAAACTGAAAGCGACACGAGGTCTTTTGGCGAGACTGATTTATCAAACATTTTGTTTGACGCTTTTACTCTGGCCTTATCGTTTGCGATCTGATTCGGCTGTTGATGCAACTCAACCATGTTGAGCACAAAATTAGCAACCTTTTTCCCGCTTGCTAATCGGCTTAAAAAAGCTCGCACAAGCGGAAGACCAAGCTTTTCATGTCCGATTGCCCGAACACGGCCGTCCGCATCTTCAACTGTGCACACGGCCTTACCAAAGTCGTGGCACAATGCCGATAACATGAAGGCAACTTGATTCGACGCTTCTGAACGTCTTTTCGCTGCTTCGTCCAGAACCAACATTGTGTGGTTCCAGACATCTCCTTCTTGGTGATGGTCTTCATTCTGTGGGACTCCAATTAAAGCTTTCACCTCTGGAAACCAAACGCTCAACTGATCCACTTTTCTCAGCTCTTTGAAAAAAACGGATGGCTTTTCAGCCTTCAATAAAGCTTTTTCTGTTTCTCCAAAGATCCTTTCTTTTGAGAGGCTCCCAAGAGAAATGTTTCTGCACAATTTTTTTGTATCTTCGCTTATAGCGAAATTGAAACGAGCTGCAAATTGTGCTGCCCGCAATACTCTTAATGGATCCTCTATAAATGAAACATCGTCTATATGACGAATTATTCCATTTGCGAGGTCCTCTTTACCTCCAAAGAAGTCTAGGACCTTACCGCTAAGGACGTCCATCATTAGTGCATTAATAGTGAAATCCCGCCTTTTAGCGGCATTTCTTTCACCGATGTGTGGATCCACATCGACGATGAAATCTGTGTGTTTTTCCCCCACACAGATCTCCTTTCTGGGCATAGCAACATCTAAGTCATGCCCTTTTAAGCCGAAAACGCCAAATGCCTTCCCATTTTCGGTCGGCTCTCCGAAAATAGAAAGAATTTCTTTGAGTTCCAACGGATTAAGACCGTGGACCTCAATATCAATGTCTTTTGAGCTAATGCCCAAAAGACTATCTCTTACAAAACCGCCGACAAAAAAGGTTTTTCCTCCCTTTTCGTCGACTTTTTTAGCTATATTCATAGCTAATTTTCTATCTCTATTCATTTTATCTTCCTCCTAATAAGAATGCCCTCCCTATTGGGAAGGCACTCTTTTATGTAATATTGCTAAAAAGTTACAGCCGCAAGGCAGTCCCTATATGCCTCGGGCGAAATCTCTTTTTTAACAAAGTTGTACGGATCAAGTCCGCTCGCTTTGTATTGGTCTTCTAATTGACGGAATCTTATTTCCGCCAATAGTTCTTTCTCAAATTTATCCACTTGGACCACGAAACGTGGCCTCATATTTCTTTTAGTCATTTTTACATTCCTCCATTTTTTAATAGCCGACAACTGGTGAAGTCACCAATCGCTGCCCATTACTTAAATCAGCTTCCATTGGTCGCCCTATTAATGCGACCAGTTTTTCAAACTTTACGGGGCTCTGAAGAGGACCGCCAATGATTTCTTTATTTACGGTATCTATCAAATAGACAGTACCGTTTTCAGTAATAACCTTCATTCTGTCCTCCTACTGGATAGGAATCAATTCCCATCCAGTCTTTGCTACCACCGAGATCACTTTCCCAGTGGGTAGTTCTTTTTTCTCTCTCTTGTCATTGTGAAGAAGAAGAACCGAACAAGTGCTCCCGCACCCCTGCTCATATGCAAGGGTGCCTAGTAAGAGAGGAATCGGGCTAGCGAATACCACGGTAGCATTCGCTAACTCTTTCGCTACCTCTCCTATTTCGCTTCTATTCCAGCCCGCAGCCGGAACAGAAAAAATTTCCCATTGATCTCCAAACTTCTCGGAGATCAATTCTTTTTGATTGTCGAGCAACGTGTGCTGCTCGTTAAGAATAACTTTAACCATTTATTTCACTTCCTTAAAATTTAGTTATAAAAAAACAAACCTTCCCGTGATTTTCACAGTGGGGCTTGCTTTTTCTTTTAAAATATCTTCCTTTTACATGGTATATGTAGCACAGTTATCATGCTTTGTCCTATGAGTTTATGAAGAAATAGTTAATTCTTGACTTTGCGCAAAAAGAAAGGCCACACAGATGTGCAGCCTTAACTTAATTAACTCACGCACAATTGCGTATCATTATTGTATTCTTCTACCCGTTCGTCATACCAGCTTTTAAACTGGTTTATCAGGAATTTAGACAGCAACGAATTCCGCCGTCTTTCTTTATCGTTTTTGATCCCCGCCTTCAAAGTGAACGGATCACCAATTAAAACGACCTTATCTCTCGCTCTTGTAACAGCCGTATATATCAGCTTTCTATTAAGCATACCAGCGTGCTCTTTAACCACCGGCATAACCACTTCCTTGTATTCACTACCTTGGCTTTTATGCACGGTTAAAGCATATGCTAATTCCAATTCAAGCTCTGATGACTCACCGTCGGCCGACTGAATATTCTTCACTTTCCTCACGCTAACGGTCTTTCTTTCAAACTCAATAACGGCAACGCTGCCCTCGTTAGTGATGTCAATTACATATCCGATTTCACCATTCATTATATCTTTGGTATTAACTGTATTGATAACCTTATCGCCTATATGTAAGCACACATCGCCTTTAAGTTTGTATTTAACATCATACTCCCTTTTATAGAATAAAACGGACTGTATTGCCCTATTCAAACTAGCTACCGACATTTCACCTTTCTTTCTGTAAGGCGAAAGAACTTGAAATTCATCGCCTAATGTTTTTAACTCGGCATTTGTTAAGTCATAGATTTTTTTATTGAATCGCTTAGAGATATATTCTTGCAATTCATCTATAACATAGCCGAATTCAGAATTGTTGATATGTTTGAACTGGAAATCATCAGTAAACTCCACATCTTCACCTTTCCTTATCCTTTGGCTATTAGAAAGAATACCGGACATTTCAGATTGTCTAAAGACAGTCTTTAGATTTGTCACAGGAACGCTACGAGATAAAATTAACTCTGTCAGCACGTTGCCCGCTCCAACCGATGGTAACTGGCTGACGTCACCGATAAGAACTAGATGAGCTTTTGGGTTTAGTGCTTTTGTTAATTTGTGTAAAAGCGCACCATCCAACATTGACGCTTCATCTACTACCACCATTCCGGTGATACAATTCTCCTTTTCCTCCCTTAGCCTATCTTCCTCAAAACCTATACCAAGCAATGAATGGACTGTTGTCCCTTTTATTTCAGGGCAAATCTCGCTCATACGCTGTGCTGCTTTACCAGTTGGCGCTGTGAGATAGACTACGGATTGCGGGCCATCACCTTTAAGTCGTTGGTAACTATCCACTAAACTTTTTATCAAAGTCGTCTTTCCCGTGCCTGCTCCACCTGTCACAATACTGACATTAAATGTTAACGCTTTCTTTAAAGCTAACAGCTGCGTATCGCTTAATTCAATAGTGCTTAGTGCTATTGATGCTGAAACTGCCTGTTCGACTTCAATGGGGAATATAACTCCCGAGTCTTCCCCTTGTATTTTACGATTCTTTCTATCGAATTGGCTTTCGTAGAATGCTTCGGACATATCTGCTATTTTTGCCGCCGCATCTGTCTCTTGCCAGTACCTAAAACTTTGATACACAGCCTCTTCTTTCGGTAGTTCCATTATCCCACTGTCCTTTTCGTTCTCGATAAATTTTTCAATCAATTTCCTATCAATAGGTGGTCGATTGATACTGGATAATAGGTAATCTACTGCTCCATATAATGTTTCTCTATCCACATACATATGACCTCTGCGTTCTGCCATAGTGCCCATAGTGTACGCTAGCACGGCCTTTATCCGTTCCGTAGATGTAGGGCACATCCCTTGCCTTTCAGCAAGCATTTCAGCCACGATAAAACCGTTTTTACCGATTATTTCTGGTAAGATGTACGGGTTTTCATTGATTATGTTGATGGATTTCCCACCAAACTTAGCGCTTACCTTTGTTGCTTCAGGTAGATTACATCCGATTTCTAATAGATAGCTGACAGACTTTAGTATGTCTAATTTATCAGTTATTGTGGATCGTACTGATGCCCGCTGTTTGTTGGTCATTTTTACTTTAGCGAGTGCATCTTTATCTGTCCTTATCTTATCAATTGCGTCATCGCCCAGCTCATCATATATTCTTTTTGCTGTTATTTCACCGATACCGTCGGCATTGCCAACAAAAAAAGCTATAATTTCCTCCCTCGAACTGGGTTGTAAAGGTAACGCTTTGTCCACTTTTAAAGCGAATTGGCGTAACCCTCTGAAACGCTTACCCTCTTCCCATTTACCTTCTATGTCATATAACACTGACATATCTGTTGGTAAATTGTATCCCTTTGCAGTGAATACATTCCTAAATTTACCTTTATTATCCTTGGCATAGATAGGGTTCATCTCATCATCCGAAGACATTAAGACAATGCTGAATTCATCTTTTTGATAAACAACCCGTTCAACATGACACTTGCGAATTCTTTCTGTTCCATCCAATATTTTTTTCTCCTTCCTATTTAAAATTAATCTTCATATAATACCTTTCGTACATGGAATATATAATTGAATGACCAAATGGCTAATGCGCCTT
>CAZJCV010000109.1:0-4866 GCA_964544535.1 uncultured Lachnospiraceae bacterium
GCTATGGATGTATTTGATGATTTAAATGTTACTGCCTGTTCTGTAGCATCCATAGCTAGCACTGTTACTGATAAATTAAGGGTTTTATCTACTTCTAATGTGTCTTCATATTCTCCTATTTCAATATCTGTTACTGCTATATTCATTTGCGTTTCCTCAATATTCTCAGATACTTTCTTGCATATAATTATCAACAATTTCTCCAGTATAAGGTGGCATAATATAGTTAGAGTTTTCACTTGTTACTGTACCGGCAGCTTTTATCATGTAAACTTTTGGAGTATAAATACTCCATATAACAATACCTATCATAAGTAGAGCAACTGTTAAGACAATCATATATCCAAATCTCGCATTGGCTTTTCAAACATGATACGACTATCTTTTAGTTCTTCCATTGTTTTAGTTTGGCTATTGTTCATTTGCTTTCTCCATAAATACATCTGCTATAATGTTATCTTCATTCTGATCAACAAAGATTGTATAGCTGTCTCCTTTTAATTCTATGTCCTCTTCAAAGGCGGTAAGGTTAATTTTATCGTATGCAAACTTTAGTTTAGATTCAGGTCCTGTGTATCTTACATACATACAGTTTTTAACACGTATTACTGATTTCATCTCATATGGGGGTTCTACATGTTGGATAAAGTTACTGGATTGTCTTAGAAGCTTTATCACAATGTCAATCTCTCCCTGTTCATTAACTGAACTTTCAATATGTTGAATCAGTGGGCCTATTGTTTGTGAACCTTTTGACTTTATGTAATTCTCCATTTGTTCTACGGTTGTAACGAAATTTTCTAGATCATCCTTTTATAGAGTCTTTATTAACACTTTGTTGAGCTTTAATGTTTTACTATTACTATATTGTAGTGGTCTAATTTTTTTCTCCTCATTATTCTGTTTTTTATGGATATATAATTTTTGTTGTCAGTATTTTATAACTTTAAGCACTTACAGAACCTCTATTCTATAGTAGTCTATTCAATATTTTTTGCGCAATACTATTTATCCTTTTTAAAGAGCATATAAATAATAACAAGGATAACGAACGCAACTAAATAACAACCTGCAAATAGTAATAATGTCTGCACAAAACTTTCAATCTCTAATTTATCCTTTATTGCAGTTCCTACTCCAGCAGTAATGCCAAACACTATACCTTGTATAATCACTATAGACCAGTTAATCTTGCTGTTTAATTTCTTATTGTTTTTCATTTTTTACCTCTCTTCTTAATTGTCGTAGTGTAAAGTCTTTACACTAACCTTTTTTTATTAAAATATATGTACAATATATACAGATAATTGTATATACAAAAAACTGTATTATAAAAACACCTCTTGATAGTCGGCTCGTAAACACTTTATTAACACTTTCTGTGCTCTTAAGCAAATTGTTTTCATTTCTAGTCTTAAACTTTTTAAAATAGTTAATAACAAATACAATTAAAGCAATAAGAAGTATAATTTCAATAAATACTGCAACATAACTCACTTCATAATTCAAGGCAACATCTGAGGTATCTTCAACTATAGTTACTGCTTCAGTTGTTTTTTCTAAACCTATTATAATTAAACTAATGAGAAGAAGAATGTTTCCCGAAAAATGAGTAATACTTGAATACAATAAATTACGTGTATAATAATACATTATGCAAGACACGACACTTAGTATCATAGCACTTATGTATATTGTTCCTGTATGTAAAATCATAAACATAAATGAAACAATTAATATAGCACCAACATTTAATTTATTTTGATGTTGTAATTTCCCAAAAGTAGCCCTCTAAATTCAATTTCTTCGATTATGGGTGCAATAAATCCAGCAAATATTATAATGAAAATGAACATTACCTGACTAAATTCACCTGATTCATTAGGTATACTAATTTTATATTCAATTAATTGTGTAATACTACCTGTAAAAAACGTTATAAAAAAACCCGTTGCAAATGAAACTAAAACTAATTTCTTGTTAATGTTTTTTAGCTTGTACATTTTTAATATATCTATTTTCTTTAATATAATTAATGAAAAAATTATAACAAGATGTAACAAATGTAAAGCTATAAATACTTTTTCCTGTATGTCAGCACTATATTTTATACTTACTTTATCAATCATAAAAATCATAAATGAAAATATTATCATTAGGAGCATTATTGAGTTAACATGCATTTTTTCACCGTTTTTCATAACTTACCTCATATTATTTATTCTATAATATCAGATATACTGAGTATTACATCATTTGTACAATAATCAGTACACCTGACATCATCTAGGAGTGATTTATTACCACCCTATTTTTATTTTTGAATTAATCGATCCGTTTATACCTAATGTCCAGAAACTACCAGAACATTTCTTTGTAAAACCTTTTATATTTTTTTATCTGCAAGATAACTTGCTACACCGGCCGAGTAGGCTGCTTTGCAAAGATTATCTGTGAATGTAAGAGTCAAATTAACTTTTATTCTTGCACCCCCATCAACATAAGTCATTTCCTCTTCATCCATAACTTCATAATTATTAGGCATGACTAACACATCATCGTAACACATAACCAACAAATTTAATAAGTCATTTCTGTCTCATCAATGATGTCGTCACTAATTTCTTCTTTTTCTTTCTCTTCATGTCCTACTTCTTCCCTTTCAAAGTTCCCCTGTTGTATCTGCCAAAGCTCATAATACTGTCCTTCTTTTTCTAACAACTGCTCATGAGTCCCTTCTTCTATAATCTCACCCTCATCTAAAACAATTATAATGTCACAATCTTTAATTGTAGCTAATCTATGAGCTATTATCAGCATAGATTTGTCACTGTATTTGTTATAAATCATATCAAATATTATATTTTCTGTACCAAAGTCCAGATTACTTGTACTTTCATCTAATATGTAAAATTCATTCTTTTTCAAGAATGCTCTTGAAAGTGCAATTCTTTGTTTCTCTCCACCTGAGAGTCCATTGCCTGCTTCCTCAAGATATGTATAATACTGCATCGGTAGTTTTTTTATAAAATCATGAGCATCTGCTGCTTTTGCAGCTTCCTTTACTTCATCCATTGTTGAATTCATTTTACTAACTCTTATATTGTCATATATACTTTTTGAGAATAATTCGATTGATTGCGGTACATATGATATAGACTTTCTAATTGATTCATTAGTATATTCATTTATATCAACATCATCAATGGTGATTTCCCCTTCTTCAGGTTTGTAATACTTTAGCAGTAATTTTGCAACTGTAGACTTACCGCTCCCAGAAGCACCAACCATGGCTACTTTTTTGCCTTTGGGTATTACAAAACTCATATTCTTAAGTACCGGTTTACGATTACCATATCGAAATGTGACATTTTTAAATGCAACATCTCCATCCACCTTATCTAATTCCTGGTACATTCCTTTTGTTTCTGTATCTTGCTCTGTTTCATAATCTAAAATCTCAGATAACCTTTTCATAGATATGCTAGATTCTTGTATAGTCAACTGCAAGCTAACAAGTCTTGATACAGGATCCATAAAATAACCTGCTAATGTCATAAAGGCCATCATCCCACCTAAAGTAATTTCATTATTAATAACTTGCATTATACCAAAATAGGTTAGAGTCAAATTGCCTGCCGTTGAAATTAAACTTGATATTGATCCTTGTACATTAGAAAGCATGCTTTCCTTAATGCCAATTCTAAGGGATTTAATATACTCTTTTTCTATATCTTCTAATTCCGTTTCCTCATTAGCATTTCCTTTAATAGTTTCTACAGCACGAAGCCCTTCAATTATTTGAGAATTTAGTACAGCAGATTGTTCCATTTGTTCTTCATTTATTTTCTTATAGGGCTGTTTGAAAATAAAGACTAGTATTATGCTAATAAGCGTCATAAATAAAATAACTGCAAATAAGGTTAGGTTCATTTTAAATAATATAAGTCCAGTTATTAAGGTCATTGATACATCTATAATTAGTGTAAGTGCAATATTGGTAAACACTTCTTTTATAGTAAAGGCATCTGAAAACCTAGTAATAATATCTCCTGTTTTGCGTGTAGAAAAAAACTTCATAGGTAATCTATAAATATGTTTGAAATATCCTAACATTAAGGGAATATCAATCTTGATTGATAAAAATAACATCATCCACTCTCGAACAAAACCTATAATCACCTGTGTTATTGCAATCCCTGCAAATACTAACAAGAGCATATTTAAGGCATTTATTTGTTTATAAGGTAAAATCTCATCAAATATAATACTGTTGAACAAAGAAGATACTATTCCTAAGATTGTTAATATAACAGAAGCAATAATTCCATATGCAAATAATTTTTTATGTGGCTTTAAAAGACGGACATATCTGTTGAATACCTTTTCACCTTTATTCTTCCCTTGAGTAAATTCTTCATTAGGCTTCAAGATTAATAATACACCTGTAAAATCTTTGTAGAAGTCATCTATTTTCATTCTCATCAAGTCTTTAGCTGGGTCTCCTACAACTACATATTTATCAGTAATTTTAAATACAACAACAAAATGAGTCATGCCTTCCTTTGTAATCGTGTTAGCTATAGCAGGTAATGTATATTTGCTTAAAAAGCCTTCCTTGTCAACTCTTACTGCCTGAGAAACAAAGCCAAGTTCATCAGCACATTTGCTAAGTCCAACAAGATTAGTGCCTTTTAAGTCTGTTCCCATCATATCTCTAAGTTTAGTTATAGTTGTCTCTTTCTTATAGTGAAGACACACCATAGCAAGACATGCTGCTGCACAGTCTGTTGCATCGTGCTGTTTCACATATGTATATTTCATTGCTTTCCTCCAAGTATTAGGTTAAAGTGTGTCTTTATTACA
>CAZJCV010000110.1:0-4835 GCA_964544535.1 uncultured Lachnospiraceae bacterium
AAATTTACAAGGTTTGTTAATTCCTGTTTGAGTTTTTTGCTGTAAAACTAGGGAGAAATGTAAAAAAAACTCAAGAAATATATTGACATTTATCATATATATATATATAATAAATTATGAAGTTAAAGGAATATTCCAAAGTAGTTAAAGTATATCAGTTGCTGATATCAAAAATCAGGGAAAGAAGTTATTAGAAAGTACATTTGAATTTCCAATTGGATGAAAAGCAGTTTTTGTAAGTAAGTATAAAAAGCAATAAAAAAATTATTGAAAAGGGGTAGAAAAATGATTAAAAAATTTAAAGCCATATTGGCAACTGGATTAATAATAAGTTGTGTAGCTGCTGTACCATTTATTTCGAGCGCAAGTGCTACTCACGGAGCAGATATTAATAGAGTTGGTCCGTATGCAGCTGGATTTGCTTGGACTGAGTGGGAAGGTGTAAATCATATGACTGTTATAAGAATTGGGTTTACTCAAGCATCAAGAAGTGGAGTTTCATATACTCAAACGCCTGTTATTCAAGGAGTAGGAAGTGCAACTTCATGGTATGATCAAATAAGATAAAATGAAAAGCACACACAACAAGAATAATTTATTATTCTTGTTGTGTGTAATTTTTAATAATTTTAGTAATAAAATACATTGAGGTCGAAGGGGAGTAGATCCCTAAGATTTTATTTCAATTTGAATTGTAAGAAAAAAATAAATATGTTAAAATATAAGCTGTAAGATATACTTAACTTGTAGGGAGATACATTATATGAAAAGTAATATGAGAAATTCATTTTTTATAGTTGCTTTGTTTTTTGTTTTAGCTATAATGAGTTCGCTATGCATATCTACTTTAGAAACTGCATATCGTGACAATGTTACAAAAAACTTATTGTTTTCAAAAAATGCAAGGGATTTGAACATTAAAAATGTACAAATCCCAGATTTTATGGAATATTTAATGTTTGATTTTGAAGATGCAGCTATATCAAAGAAAAATATTAGTATAGGGGCTTTTGAAGGGGAGGCAATATTAATAAAAAATTTTGACTATGACTCTCCAAAATTAATAGAAGGTCGTTTCTTTAATGAAGAAGAGCTTGTCTCTAAAGAACCAGTTATGGTTGGGAATAAAACTCTTGTCAAACATTTTGGCACAATCAGTAAAAATGGTAATGAATACATATTTTATAATGGAGTGGAGTATAAACTTATTGGAATTATGGGGTATCAAGATAAAGATACCATATATGATTATAAGTTTTATATAAATTTATTACCTTATCTAGCAAGTGAATCACCTGAAAACATTGAAGATGAATGGAGTATATATACAGAAGATAAATCAGATTTATTAAAAGTAACTAATTCATTGAAACAAAACTTAAATACCCAAATAGAATTTTTAGATAATGAAGAATCTTCAAGTGTATTAGCTAGTGTAATACGAGATTATAATATGGTTATGATTACTTTGGTAGTGTTATTTATCGTGCTCTTTCTAAACACTGCAAGTATTAGTGTGTACTGGATTGATTCAAAGCGTAAAGAAATTGGAGTGCGAAAGGCATTTGGTGCAAGAAACTTTCAAATTATTAAAAGATTAATTTTAGAATATATGTTTTTTGCACTACTTTCATTTCTTGCTGGTCTTATTGTATATATAATAATAATAAAGTTAAATTTACTCAACTTATTTAATTCTGATATATACCTAGCTACAAGTTTTATTGTACTGTTAACTTGTTTGGCATTTGCTTTTTTCTCAATAATAATGACAGCTTCAAGAACACTTAAAGTACCTCCAAGTGATATAATGAAAGGATGACAGGCTAAAATGGATATAAAATATACATTTTTGGGAATTTCAAAAAGATTATTGTATTCACTAATAATTATTGTTCAAATTGCTACTTCTTTGGTTTTTTTGACACTTTCTTTTGAACTTAAACATGATTTAAAAAAAGGTGTTACACAAATGAATAGTTTTTATTCAGATAAAGAGTTTTATGTTTTTGAAGATTTTGATGAAACCCAAACAATAATAAACGAGTTTTCTGACTTAGAACTTAATAAAAATCTTAGCGAAAGTTATACATATTTAACTGAATCAGATGAGTTTGATTATGTAACTGGTGAAGTGGGCACATTATTTTTAGAAGAAAATCAAATAAGTAGAACAATAACTACAAAATATAATGAAATGAGAACAAGAAGTGTATCTCGTGACAATCAATCATATGTCCTTTATAACAACAATCTCTATGTAAATTATAAGTTTTTAAGGCATTTTGATTATAACATTATTGAAGGAAGTTCTTTATCAAAAGAAGACTTTGAATTGGAAAATAATTTAGAAATTCCTATTTTAGTGGGCGAAAATTTAAAAGAGTACTATAGCTTAGGGGATGTAATTAACTATTCTGATGCTTGGTCTAATTCTAAAGGTAAATATATAGTAAAAGGGTTTATTAATAGTGAAGCTTTTTATATTCCAACAAATTCTCTTTATGGTGAATTAAAAGGTGCTGATGTTAGCAGTGTGTTTATTATACCTATACAAAAGAATCTAACTGAATTTGATAGCAATGATGAAAATTCTATTGTTCAAAATGCTATGAAAATCCGAAATAATCTACTTAGTTCATATATAATACCAGCAGATAATCAAGATATTGATAGGATTATATATGATATTGAGGGAAAAATAAGACAATCCTTTAATTTCAGATTGAAAAACGTAGATTATTATATAGATTATATTTCATCATTAAGGTCAAACTTATTTAAATATTATGATATTATTTTTTTAATTATTATACTTTTTTCTGGAGCAGGGATTATACTATCTACTTTAAATCATATAAATAAAAGAACAGCTGAATATGGGATACATATTATGACAGGATGTACTTTGTTTAGATTATCTGCACGAATTGTCATGGAGTTGGCATATTTAATTATTACATCAACCTTTTTATCAGAGATTATATTAAGATTATTCCTGCAAAAATCCATAGTAAGTGATTATAACATTTTATTAAACATAATTATTTTTCAATTAAGTTTTTTATTAATGGTTTCAATTTTACCTGTTCTGAGAATATACAAAATGGGCATCAATGAAATGATAAGGAGGAAAGAGTAGAATGACATTAATTGATTTAAAGAATATAAATAAAACATATGGTAAAGGTGAGGCAAAGGTTGAGGCACTTAAAAGTATAAATCTTAAAATAGATGAAGGTGAGTTCGTTTCTATAATGGGTGCATCTGGCTCAGGAAAATCAACACTACTTAACATTATTGGATGTCTTGATGAATTCGATAGCGGGAAATATTTTCTGGAAAACAATGATATTACAAAATACAGAGCTGGTAAACTAGCTAAAGTAAGGAATAAAAAGTTTGGTTTTATCGTACAACATTTTGCATTAATTGATACATATTCTGTTTATGAAAATGTTCAAATACCTCTTGAGTATGCAGGGGTCGGTCGCAGAAAGAGGAAAAAAATTATACATGAAACATTGGATAGACTTGGCATTTTGTCTAAAATAAACAAAACTCCACGACAATTATCAGGAGGGCAAAATCAAAGGGTAGCAATTGCAAGAGCATTAGTAAACAATCCAGATATTATTTTAGCTGATGAGCCAACTGGAGCACTTGATAAAAAAAATGGAGATCAAGTATTGGATATTTTCAAAGAATTAAATGAAAATGGTAAAACCATAATTATTGTGACACATGATAAAGATGTATCAGATAAATGTCGCAGAAAAATTACCATTACAGATGGAGAAATAATAAATTCTAATTTTAGTGTCAATAGTAAAGATATATAGAAACAAGCAATGTTGCATTATATTTATTGATGAAGTAATATATGTAGGGTCTAATGTAATTGGTATTTTATTATTTGTGAAGTTTGATAGATTTCACAAATAATCATTATAAACACATAAGGGGGAACATTATGAAGAAAAAACCTATTATTTTAATCAGTATTTTAATCATATTAATTATCGGAGGAGTGTTTTTAGGTAATGCAATCAAAAATAAAAAGTATGTTATATCATCCCAAGTATCTTATGGAGAAGGAATAAATACACATGATTTTTTGGCTATTGATGGATACAAAAAAATATCAATAGATGTAACTAATCAGACAGCTGATAGTATTATAGAAGTTTCATTAATTAATCCAGATGAAAAAGTGGTTGGCGAACAGGTTTTAAATAGTGATTTAATGGTATTTGAAAAAGAATCATTAGAATTAATTGAAGGGAATTGGAAAGTTAATGTAGAGTCACTAGAAAATGATGCTTCATATAGTATCGAATTTATTTTACATAATTAAAATATATATTAAAAAAGCATTTGGATTTTTAGAATATATTGTTTTATTTTAAAAATGGTTATTTAATTTTGGAGTCCCATATTTGTATAATATGAGGCTCTTATTATTATAAGTTTGAAGTGGAGTGAAAATTTTATCGTATTCTAAGACTCCATCTTCTATAAGGTGGAGTTCCTCTTATAAATCTTCGGGTGGCGTTGAGTCTTCACCCGAAGCCCCGATGTTTAGCCTTAGCTAAACGAGTTCACTTGTGATAAAAGTTTGGTGTATACACTCTTGAACAGGATTACAATATATGCCCAAGAAGTTTTTTGTATTGAAAATCAGATAATATATGGTTATAATAATAGTTAAAACTCATATGTTTAAATAAAAAATGGGGGGCATGTTTAAGATGAAATTTAACAAGAAAAGTACCATTGGTAACTTGACTTTTACAGTAAAAACCACGCAAAAAAGGCCTAGACCTTAGCAATAG
>CAZJCV010000111.1:0-4799 GCA_964544535.1 uncultured Lachnospiraceae bacterium
CTACAGATATGATAGGCATTAGAAGAAGCAACTGGGCATTTTGCCCGTGGTGTGGAGCTAGTATAATGAGATATTTGTAAAGGGGGTTATAATTATATTAGAAACTATAAAAAATTATAAAAAAGTTACAGAGGAAGGGGCGAAAAGCCCACTCCTTCAGGTGTGGGAGTTTCGGAAGAAACGAGTTAAGTAGATTAGGCTTTGCAAATGCAAGAAAAGAACTTAGGACGCTAGAAAAACAAGGATTAATAACCAAAGAAGAACAATATGCAAATGGAACTAGATACTATGTATACAGTATTATATAAAGGAGGATAAATTATGCAAACATTCGTATTAAAGCTAATAGATTCAATATTAAACACATTTAAATCAATATTAATGATAAAAGATAGAGGAGTGCTATCCTCCATAGTAAATGGTGTGGCTACTATGGCATATATGATAATCATTGTAGATGTAGAAACAGCCTTTATAGTAGCCATAGCAACATCAATAGGTAGTTTAATATCATGGAAAATATCTAAGAAAGTAGAGAAGGATAAAGTTTATATATTCGATATCATACCAGACGACAATGAAAGTGGAAAAGAATTTGCAGATAACATAAGAGAAAATAATGTCCCAATTATGACATATATAGGGTTTGGTGAAGATATGAGCAAGGTGCTATGCAGTAAGATTTATAGTCACAGCAAAGAAAATAGCAAATTAATAGAGAGCTTAATACCTGATAGTTTCAAGTATCATGTAAGTGAAGTTAAGAATTATATCGAAACATAAGGAGGTAAAAATGGAAGATAGATTACTAGATGATTTTCAATCATTTTGCAGATTTAATTGTAAATATCGGGATAAAAAGGGATTTGATGTAAAAATAGATATTGATGTTGATAAATATTGCTATAATTGTGGTGACGAGAGTATTACAACGGACTTTCAATATCAAAATATCTCACCATGCAACTTTTGTCAAGTAGAAGAATTTATAAGAGAAGTTGGGGATAGAGTTTAACAAACAAATATAAAACAGTTGACAAGTATATTAGACTATGATAATGTTATACATAGAAGATAAAGGTAGGTGATAGTTATATTCTATGAAGAATGTACTCTTGAGGAAGTTTTAGCATACAGAGAGCTAGAAAATGAGTATTTTGACTTTGGTGAAGGTGATATGAAAATGACAGGGGTATATGGAAGTGAAGATGCTTACTATGAAATGGATATAGAAAATTATATTGATCAGGTTGAGAGCAGGGCAGTAGAGTACAAACCAAAAACTAAAATAAGAAAGAGAACACACCCATACTACAGGAAGAAGATAGACCAAAGAAAAATGAGAAAATTAAGAGATGAGATATGGTGGGGTGTTAGAAAGAAGGTATCTGATAATGGTGATGTTTACTATAAAAGAGATTATGTAAGTAGTAGAAGAAAATGGATTAGAAAGAGAGCTAACAAAAAGGTGAGAAAAACCAATAATGTAGGAAATCATGGTAATTATAGGAGGGTTTATGAGTTTTGGTGGGATATATGGTAATTAATAAAGACGACACAATTCAACGAATGGCAGCTTACATTTCTACATTAGATATAGATGAGGATATATGCAAAAAACAAAGATGTAAATTGGCAGATGAAGATGATTTTAAAGAAGATGAGTGTGTGGATTGCATAGCCACATTCTTCGACAATAAATGTAAGTGGGAACATGATGAATTTTGTGTAAATGATAAATCTCAATGGGTTACTGATTTTGCATATCCAAGCAGATGTGGGAGGTGTGAGTTTTATGAGAAATCCAGATAGAATTGAACCATTTTTACAAAAGCTAGGTGAGCTATGGATGTATTTGCCTGACTATAGATTTGGACAATTGATTTACAGGTTAGCAGATGAACTAGGGCAAGATATATTCTTTCCTGAAGAAAATGAGTGGCTTAGAGCAATTGACAAAGTAACAACTATAGTTGAGAAATATGAGAGAGATAATCTTAAAGTAGAAGTAACAAGAAACGATTTATATAAGCTAGTTGAGGAATTAATGAATAATAAAAGCGAAAGTAAATAAAAAATGAAGGAGCAGTCTATATGAAATGTATTAAAAACAAGTGTAGATTTTGTCATGACAATTGGTTTTGGAGTAGCTATGTAGAGTGTAATTTAGACGGATGTAGTTTTCTACGAGATTCCAATAGAGAATGCACCATTCCTAGCAAAATCAATGAACTACAAAGACAAATTGAAAATTTAGAAAAGTATGGTAAATTTGTTGAGTTTAAAGGAAAATAGCGTTTATGTTTTCTGTGATGTAGTGATTGCAACAGGTGTAGTGTTAGGAATTGTGTTAAATTCTATGTTTTAATTGGTTGACAGATAAATATAAAAGGGGTGGTAATATCGAAAATCAGTTAGTAAAGATTTCAGATTTAAGAAGAGTAAGTGGAATAGGAGAAAAAACCATTGAGAGAGTAAAAAACATGATGAGAGAAGAACACGGCGATACATATGTAAGTAAGTATGACGAAAGCATACATCTAGGTGTTAATAAAATACACCAAGGTGATTGCTTGGAGTTAATGAATGGTATTCCTGATAAAAGTGTAGATATGATACTTTGTGATTTGCCTTATGGGACTACGCAGTGTAGTTGGGATAGTGTTATAGAATTAGACAAGTTATGGCTACAGTACAATCGAGTCATAAAAGATAATGGTGCTATAGTCTTAACGAGCGATGAGCCATTTACATCTACGCTCATCCAAAGCAATTTAGGAACTTTTAAGTATAAGTGGGTCTGGGACAAGGTGAGGGGTGTAGGGCACCTGAACGCCAAGAGAATGCCAATGAAGGCAACAGAAGATGTCTGTGTTTTTTATAAAACTCCTTGCACATACAATCCTCAAATGAGAGACAGAGATAAGCCTAGATTAAGTATGAACAATGCAACACAAGAGGTTTATGGTAGCAGCGAGGATAACTTTGTAGGAGAGGTTTTGGATAAGAGGTATCCTATAAATTTAATCACCTTTTCCAAATCCAATCAGAGAGACTTCACACTTCACCCAACCCAAAAGCCAGTGGCATTGTTTGAGTATCTAATCAAAACATATACAAATGAAGGTGACTTGATTTTAGACAATTGTATAGGTAGTGGAACGACAGCAATAGCAGCTATTAACACCAATAGAAACTACATAGGCATTGAATTAGACGAGGATTACTACAATATAGCCAATCAACGAATTGATGATTTGACAAATGGCTTAGAATAGCCATTTACAAGACTGTATTTCTAGATAAAACCTATATTTTAAAGGGATTACTAAATAAATATAAAATAATAGAAGGAAGTGGTGTTATTATTCAAAATACAAACAGATTACATTTAGACAAATACTATACTCCGACCAAATTAGCAAAGTATTGTATAGATAAGGCATATGAGGTTATTGGTGAAGAAAATATATCGGAAGTTGTTGAACCATCAGCAGGTAATGGCAGTTTCAGCCTACAGATACCTACTGTGTGTTGGGCATATGATATTAAGCCTGAACATGAAAGTATTATAGAGCAGGATTTTCTTGAGTTAGATGTTAATTATTTATGGGGCAGATTAGTTATAGGCAATCCACCTTATGGGTCAAGAATGAGTATGGCTCAAAAGTTCTTTAAGAAGTCTGTAGAGATTGGTGACTACATAGCATTCATATTGCCTATAAGTCAACTTAATAATAGCAATAGTCTGTATGAGTTTGATTTAGTATACAGTGAAGATTTAGGATTACATACATATACAGATAGGCAGTTGCATTGCTGTTTTAACATTTATCGCAGACCCGAAAATGGCAAACTTAACAGGAGAAAGAGTAATAAGCTAAAAGATATAACCATTGTCAGACAGGACAGTAAAAGGTTTAAGAATATGGACAAGTATGATTTGCGAATGTGCTATTGGGGTGATGGTTCAGCAGGAAAAATATTAAAAGACGATGAAAATTATTCAGCAGAATATAAGATCATAATTAATAACAAAAATATAAGAGATAGAGTGATAAATGTATTGAGCAATTTAAACTGGCATGAAGAGTTGAATTGTATAGCGATGTTAAAAATACAACAATTCCATATTCATGATGTTTTAAGAAAATATATACCAGAGATACAATAAAACCAATCTTTTAAAAGGATTTATTGAGCAAATATAAAATACAAAGGAGATGATAATATTATGAGCAAATTTGAAACTATGGTTCAAACATATGAACATAAACAAAATGTTAGTAAATTTATAAGTTTTATCTTGCATGATTTAATAATTAGAAGTATTTATCACGATAATTCTAAATTAGAAAGCCCAGAGGTAGATATATTTACTGAATATACCCCAAAATTAGCTAATTCAACATATAGCAGTGATGAATACCATCAATTTCTCAAAGAAATGAAGCCAGCATTAGACAATCATTATGCAAATAATCCGCATCATCCAGAGCATTACGATAATGGAATTAAAGATATGGATTTGGTAGATTTAATTGAAATGATATGTGACTGGAAGGCTGCGACATTAAGACATAATGATGGAGATATTTATAAAAGCATTGAATTAAATCAGAAGAGGTTTGGATATAGTGATGAATTAAAACAAATACTTAAAAATACAGTGGATGGGTATTTCTAGAAGTTATACCAAAATAGGGAATGGCTTGTTTACTAACTTGTAGCGTTCGACAATTCAGTTAAAACTCTTGTTTTAAAGGGTTGATAGATAAATATAAAATATAAAGGGGGAT
>CAZJCV010000112.1:0-4794 GCA_964544535.1 uncultured Lachnospiraceae bacterium
GGTGAGTTATTTTGGACACTGTTTTAGTGTTTAGTGATCTAAAAATAGGTATAATATTAAAGTTAGTTTTATTAAACGAATTGAAATGCCAAACAGTAACACAATAAATCATATTTTTGATATCGTGAGTAACCCTCGATTCATAAATATGGAAGGCCTGTCGGGTGAAATCCCCTTCTGGGTAGCACCTTACGATATAAGCGAGGAAAATAAAGTGGAAACCGAAATAAAGCATTTTATCAAGAAGCTTAAAACAAACGGCCTTAAGCCACTATGTATCGATCTTTTTGAATTGAGCTGCGAAATCATTGAAGAAAATATAGGTATGGAAGAACTCAAACAGATAGAGTTAGATTTAGACAAATCATTTTTCCTTGATGCACTGCAATCCACAATAAATATACATGACAGATTTATACCTGCAATCGGTCAAAAAGTTAAAGAAGCAAATCCGCAAATGCTCTTCCTTAAAGGAGTAGGTAAAGTTTACCCTTTTATCCGATCACACATTGTGTTAAATAACCTGCAGAGTAAAATAAAAGATATACCCACTCTTATGTTTTATCCTGGAGAGTATTCCGGCCGTACATTAAAACTCTTCAATCTGCTTGAAGACGACAACTACTACCGTGCATTTAATATATACACATATAAGCTTTAAATAGAAAAATCATTAAAATACAATAATATGGAATTCCCTGAAAAACTCTTTTTAAAGGACATTAATCGGTCCATTGAAACTGTTATTAAGGCAGATGACCGATCAAATATCGCACAAGAGGTAGAAGAATATGTAGTAACCCGTGAGATATCCAATCAGTTGGGCAATTTTTTTGAGTATTACAATGACAAAGGATTTCTTACAAACGGAGCATGGATCTCCGGTTTTTTTGGATCCGGTAAATCTCACCTGTTAAAAATACTCAGCTATGTGCTTGAAAACAAAGAATATGATAGCACACATGTAGGAAATATATTTGCAGAAAAAATAACAGATGATTTCAAATTAAAGGGAGATATTCTGAAGTGTATAAGAAATATACCCTCTGAAAGTATCCTGTTTAATATAGATCAACATGCACAAATCACCTCAAAATCAGATGAGAATGCAATACTTAAAGTTTTCTACAAAGTGTTTTACGACCACCAGGGGTTTTATGGCTTTCAGCCACATGTTGCAGCATTTGAAGAGAGCATTTCCAGAGACCGGAAATATGATGCATTTAAAGAGGAGTTTGGTAAGATATATGGTGCTGATTGGACAGATGCACGAAAGGATTATATAAAACCACAAATTAACCAGGCAATAGCAGAAGCATGCGGAGTGATCTACAATGATAAACCGGAAGAATACAAAAACATTCTGCTTAAATATCAGAGAGACTTAAAGCAGTCGGTAGAAGATTTTGCCATGAAGGTAAACACCTACATACAATCTAAAGAAAAGAATTTCAGGTTAAATTTCTATGTGGATGAAGTAGGTCAGTTTATAGCCGGTAACGCCAGACTTATGCTCAATTTACAGACAATAGCCGAAACGCTCTTTACCAAATGTAATGGTAACAGTTGGGTAATTGTTACATCGCAAGAAGATCTTGAGAGTATAGTCGGTGACGATACAAAAACACAAACCGACGACTTCTCAAAGATACAGGGTCGTTTTAAAGCCCGCCTGCCACTTACCTCTGCCAATGTTGATGAGGTAATTGAAAAGCGACTGCTCGATAAGAGTGATGAAGGGAAAGCCTTCTTATCCAAACTATACAAAGAGCAAAAGGAAAACATCAACGCATTAATCAGATTTTCAAGCGGCACTATACAATTCAAAGGCTATGAAGATGATAAGGACTTTGTGAACAAGTACCCCTTCCTGCCATACCAGTTTGACCTGTTTCAGCAATGCCTTAAAACACTCTCAAGATACAATGTATTTCAAGGACAGCACCAATCTGTCGGTGAGCGTTCAATGCTTGGAGTATTTCAGTTTGTATTAAAACAGATGCCAAATAATGACCCCTATGAACTGGTGAGTTTTGATCAGCTCTATGATGGCATTGCAGGCACTATACGCTCAGAAGCAAGAAATACAATCATTCTGGCAGAAAGAAACCTCAACGAGTTTCCTATGGCCACAAGGATATTAAAAGTACTTTTCATGATTAAGTATTTCGAGGGGTTTAAAGGTACGTTTCATAATCTGAGTGTTTTACTTCTCAATAATCTTAAAACTGATATTACAGCACACAATAAAACTATTGAAGAATCATTAAACTTACTCGAACAACAATCCTACATTCGGGTTACAGGCGATATCTATGAATACCTTACTGATGACGAGAAAGATGTTGAAAAAGAGATTAAAGAGGTTAAGATTGATGATGGCAGCATAGCAGAACATATAAACAAACTGGTGTTTGACGGAATATTAAAAGAATCCAAGGTAAGATTTCATGTTAACAAACAGGATTTTGAATTTACCCGTCGTGTAGATGGAGTGATGTTTTTAAGAGAAAAAGAACTGAAAATTGAAATTATCACTCCCAATTTTTCACAATACGAACATGTGTCCTACTATCAGGGCAACACAATTGCAGATAACACACTCATGTATGTTGTACTTCCACCGGAAAAAAGACTTATACATGAAGTGAGACTATATCTTCAGACTGAAAGGTATATACGTCAATCAAACAGCAGTACAACTAAAGAATCTAAATCCAGAATCCTGTACGAGAAAGGCAAGCAAAACGTTCTGCGAAACACTCAACTCATCAATACTCTAAACCATCTGCTTGGTCAAGCTACTATTTATATGAATGGAGTAGAAAACAGGAGTTCCACAAGCAGCGACGGACGTACACGAATAATCGAGTCAGCTCAGGATCTGATACTTTTAGCCTACCCAAAATTGCAGCTCCTTGGAAGCAGCACTTTTGATGAAGGGCAGCTTGATTTGATAATGACAAATAGCAATCCGGGTTTGTTTAACGACGATAGCAGCTCAATATCTCCACCGGAACAGGAAATAATTAATTTCCTTGAAAGGCGTAAAAACTCCTACGAGAGAACCACACTCAGCGATATCAAGGATTACTTCTCACGCAAACCATACGGGTGGTCAACTATGGCAATTTGGTGCGTAACCGCATATCTGTTCAAACGAGGTAAGATAGAAGCCACATCGTCGTCCAACACTTTAGACGACAAAGCAATGCATAATGCATTAAACAACAATAGAGAGTGGGACAGAACACTTATTACTCCTCAAATTGAGTTCAATCCACAAGATATAACTCTTTTAAAACAGGTTTATCTGGAAGCTTTTAACGAACCAAACTCTTTTACAGAAGCAAAAGATGTAGCCATACAGTTCAAAAGAAGAGCAGAACAGGAAGAGCATGAAATCAGACAAATACTCATTCAAAAAGATAAATATCCATTTTTAAGAGACCTTGAACCACTTGCCGATCTATTGCGTACATTAAGCAAAATGGAATATGGTAAGTTGATAACAGATATGAGACAATACGAAGATAAATTGCTCGATCTAAAAGAAGATTTTTATGATCCTATACTTCAATTCTGGAATGGAGAGCAGAAAAAGATATATGATCAGATTAGAGAATTTAAAAACAACAACATAGCAAATCTCAAATATGTTGAATCGCCAGCAATTGAAGTACTTAAAGAGACTCTTGAGCATAATACACCATATAAAAATAATGTGATAAAAGATGCTAAAGAGGCGTTAGACGCTTTGTCCGAGAGGGTAGAGCAAATTATAAAAAGCGAACAGTTAGCTCTTATAAAAACAGCTACTCAAAGGATGGAGGAGATAATAAAAAGCTATGAATTTGATAAGGTTTCTGAGAATATCCAGAATTTAGCTTTAAAACCATTTAAGGAAATAATAAATAATGCAGATCAATTAAAGTTTATAGGTAATATTAGAGATAGTGTAGCACAATTGAGTGATACTTATACAAAACAACTTAACTTTTTAGCAGAAAACTTACCTCAGCTACCTGATGATGAAGTTTCAGAACCAATAATCAGATACACCTCTATAAAAGCAATAGAAAAACAGATAAAAGTATCTAAACCTCAACTTGAAAGTATGTCGGATGTTGATGACTATCTTCGGAAACTAAGACAATTATTAGAGGAAAAGATAAAAGACAACTACAAGATAACATTAAACTAAATGAATACTACACAACTTAAACGTTTTGCACAAGAAGCACGTAGAAAACTTTTAGAACAAGTAGCAGCTAAGCTTAAGTTTGTTAAGAATAATGATACGTCAGAATTAAGAGGAAAAACTCACACTCTGAATAAACTCAAAAGTGAAATCAACAAACATGGCGAAGAAGCTGTAATAGATAAAGTGGCCTACACATGGTTCAACCGCCTTGTTGCCCTAAGATATATGGATGCCAATGGTTATCAGCCCATTGGAATGTCGGTAGTTTCACCGGCAACTAAAGAGCAGGTAAGTCCGGAAATCCTAAGTGAAGCCCACAGAGGCAATATCTCTTCTGAACTAATTGTAGACAGGGCTGAAGTGATGAATATTTTAAACGGCAGTCAGCCTTCAAACAACCCCGACAATGAAGTATATCGCAAACTGCTTGTCTCAGCTTGTAATCATTTGAGCAATCTTTTCCCCTTCCTTTTTGAGCGTATTGATGACTATACAGAGCTGCTGCTACCCGACGATCTCACCTCACCATTCAGCATAGTAAAAGATGTTTACAATGGTATGAGCGATGAAGATTGTAAGGAGGTAGAGAT
>CAZJCV010000113.1:0-4767 GCA_964544535.1 uncultured Lachnospiraceae bacterium
TTAGTTTGTATTTCTCCAAGCAAGGGCAAACTAAGCTTCTTCTTATCAAAAGCATATCTTCCATCATCACTATTAAGATACATCTTAATAGAAGCTCCAATTATAACTGCAAATAGTGCTAATACAAACCAACTATTACGTATAAAATCACTAGTGGCAATTAAGGCCCTGGTTACACCAGGTAAAGCAGTATCTGAATTTTCAAATATTCCTGTAAAAGTAGGAACAACAAATGCAAGTAGGAAAGCAACAACTGCTACAGCTACAATTAAAACAATAACAGGATAAGTCATAGCGCCTTTAACTTTCTTTCTTATCTTTTCGTTCTTCTCAAAGTGTATAGCTACCGTATCTAAAGCATCCTCTAGAGTACCACTTATTTCACCAGCATTAGCCATATGAATAAGTATGGGTGGAAAATGTTTGGAATGCTTAGACATTGCTTCGGACAAACTACTACCTTTTTGAATATCAGCACTTACTTCTGTAATAATATTACGAAGTAAGGGGTTTTCTGTTTGCTCTGATAACATCTTAAGGGCTTGAACTAGTGTAACACCCGCCTTTAGTATTCCTGAAAATTGTCTGCAAAACACCATTAAATCTTTAGTCTTAACTTTAGCAAAGGCATCTAATTCTTTAATGTCTTTACTCTCAACAATCTCATTTATCTCTATAGGATAAAAAGCCTTGTCCTTAATCATGTCTATTACATTTTGTCTATTAGGTGCATCGTAAATGCCTTCTATAATTTTACCAGACATATTCTTTGCTTTGTATTGAAATTTCGCCATAATTACCTTCCTTTAGTTAGCCATAGCTTTTCTAACATAATCAATATCTACACATCTTTCAAATACATCTTGTCTTTCAATAAGAGCTTTATTATATAAGTCTAACAAGGCATCATCCATTGTCTTCATGCCTTTAGATGCATTTGTTTGAATAACGTTATTTATCTGATGAACTTTTCCCTCACGAATCATATTACGTACTGCTGGATTTGCAATCATAACTTCAAAGGCTGCTGCTCGTCCTCTTTCGTCTGTTCTGGTCATAAGTTGCTGTGATATAACTGCTTGTAAAGTCATAGACAACTGAAAGCGTATTTGGTCTTGTTGGTTTGGTGGAAATATATCTATAACACGGTTAATAGTTGCAGCTGCACCAACTGTATGAAGCGTACTAAGAACTAAGTGACCAGTCTCTGCTGCTGTAAGAGCTACTGATATTGTATCATGATCACGCATCTCTCCAACTAAGATTACATCAGGGTCTTGTCTTAGTGAAGCTCTTAGAGCATTACTAAAGTTGAGTGTATCAGTTCCTACTTCTCTTTGGTTAACAACACTCTTATTATGTCTGAATAAGTACTCAATCGGATCCTCAAGAGTAACTATATGTTTACCTCTTGTTTGATTAATCAAATCAATCATACTCGCAAGAGTAGTTGACTTACCACTACCTGTAGGACCTGTAACTAGTACAATACCACTGTTCTTTTCTGTAAGTTCTTTAACTATATCCGGTAAGCCTAGTTGTTCAAGAGTTGGTATTTCATTGTTAATTAACCTAAGAGCTGCTGCAAAGGAATTCCTTTGGCGATAAGCATTAACTCTAAAGCGCTGTATATCAGGTATTGAATAGGAAAAGTCTACTTCACCTTTGCTGTATAGGGCTTTCAATTGCGTTTCACTTGTTAATTCACCAACCAATTTCTTAGCAATTTCTCCTGTAACAATTTTGTCACCCAGATAAGAGAGTCTACCATGAATTCTTAAAACTATTGGTACTCCAACTGTAATGTGTATATCAGAAGCCCCTGCTTCTATTGCTGATTCTAATATGTATAGAAGTTTCATCTTTATCCACCTTTATAAATTATTTATTCTACTGTGAATATGTTATTTGCATTGCTTCATTGAAAGATGTTATACCATTTTTAATTAACTTAACACTTTCATCCTTAAGGGTAGACATACCACCCTCAATTGCAAATTTAGTAATTTCACTAACTGTTGCACTTCTTGAAATCATATCTTTTATTTCATTATTTATTAGGAGAATTTCGTGAACTGCAATTCTTCCTTTATATCCAGTCTTATTACAATGTGAACACCCTACTTCTTTATAAAAGGTGTAGTCCCCATCTGCTGGCAATCCCAGATATTTCAACTCATGTTCTTCAGGGCGATAAGGTTGCGCACATCTAGTACATAATCTACGAACTAGTCTTTGGGATATAACTCCCCTAAGTGAAACTGCTATTAAGTAAGGCTCAACTCCCATATCTTCAAGTCTTGAAATCGAACTAACTGCATCATTAGTATGGAGAGTACTTAAAACTAAGTGACCTGTAATAGCTGCACGAATTGCAACATCAACTGTCTCTGAATCTCGTATTTCACCAACCATTATAATGTCAGGGTCTTGTCTTAAAAACGAACGTAGAGCATTTGGAAAGGTTAGCCCTGCTTTTATGTTTACTTGAACTTGGTTAAGTCCATCTATTTGATATTCAATTGGATCTTCTACAGTAGTTATATTATCAGAAACTTGATTAAGTTCACTTAACATTGTATACAAAGTAGTTGACTTACCACTCCCTGTAGGTCCTGTTATAAGAATAATCCCATTAGGGTTTTGTAACAACTGGTCAAACTTAACTAAATTGCTCTTAGTAAAACCAAGCTTTTCTTTAGGTATTAAAAAGTTGGTTTTATCCAAGATACGCATAACTACCTTTTCCCCATGAACAGTCGGAAGTACAGAAACACGAACATTCAAAACCTTGTTATTTGCATTAAAATCAAACCTACCATCTTGTGGAATTCTCTTTTCTGCTATATCAAGTCCTGCCATAATCTTAATACGAGTTGATACAGCTGCCTGAGCTTCTTTAGGAATGTTCTGAGATTGTTGTAGTTTTCCATCTATTCGAAACCTTACTTTTACCTCGTCTTCCATTGGTTCTATATGTATATCACTAGCACCTTGGGAAACTGCTAGTTCTAGAGTTGAATATACAAGCTTAACAATTGGTGCTGAGTCTACCTCATATGATTCAATTTCTAGTGTTTGTGTAGTCGCATTGGCTGCTGATGCATCACTTTCTTTTTTAAATTCTAGTATAGCCTGGTCAGCCGATTCTGTACCATATAATTTACTGATAGTACTTGTAATTGCTTCCTTCGAGGAAATCATTGGTACTATTTCGTAGCTGGTTGCCATTCGCAAATCTTCTATAGCAATAAAGTTAAGTGGATCATCCATAGCTACATATAACATGTTCATTTCTATTTTAACAGGTACTACATTATGTCTACGTATAAGATTGTATGGAATAACACGTTGAACTTCACTTGGTATTTTTGTATTATTTAAGTCAACAAAAGGAATTCCTAGTTGAAACTCAAGAACCTCCATAATCTGTGGTTCTGAAACATAACTTTGACTAACTATTATGTTACCAAGCTTTTCACCACTTTGCTTTTGAATCTCCAAAGCCTCTTGTAACTGTTCTTGACTAATCAGTCCAGAATCAATAAGCAATTCACCTAATCTTTTTCTTTTAGTAGCCATATCTACCTACCTTCTTTTTACTTTTTTCAGTATGTATTACTTGGTGCAAATAGGTGTAAGTCCAATTTGATTAAAAGTTGTCTAACTTAAGAAATTTATCAATATATTCTATAAGAAGTTCCGAACTAATAGTCTCGAACATTACCTCTTCACCATCATAATCTAAAAGCAAGATATCATGAACACCTGACTGTATGCATGTGAATCCTGCATTTATCAATTCGTTTTCAGAATTAGTACCCATAGTCTCCATTGTCATAATATTATTAATTATTATCATGCGATTTGCTAGTTGACTAAGGTTGTCTGATAGTTGATATTGGCCATATTGTTCAGATACTATTTCTTTATCCTTTAACTTGTCTAATATATCTTTTACTTGATCTTGCTTTAGTGAAATATCTTCCCCAATTACTTCGCTTATACAGTATACAAGCCATTGGATACTCTTGCTAGAACCATGTACCATTCTCCAAGTCATGTTAACACCATACTTGTTGTTAGTATATGGAAGTTCATCAACAAAAGCTCTTAGGATTGTTCTTCTTTCTAAATCTATCATAGCAGCTATAACAACTGCTTCTTCAGGTGAAAACTTATGTTTTATTGATATGCTTTTTAAGTTTGTTTTCCCAACAAAATTCCCAATCATTTCTGTAATATCTTGCCTTTTTGTTTCGTCATCTATTACATTGTATTCTGGAGTTTTTGTAAAGGCTATATTTTTTTGTTTGTCCTTATCATAAGAAACAGTATATTCAAACTTATTAGTACCACCAGTAAGCATAATTTTTGCTAAAGCAGTTGGTTTGGCCAATATTTCAAACATATCATTATTCGTAATGTCACCATCTTTGTTAATAATATTGTTTTCTTGGAAGAAAACCTTATCTTCTTCTGCTAACTCTTTTGAAGCATAATTGTTAAGAATGCTTAAATCGTTTTTATCCCCGATATTTTCTTTAACAAGATAATTTAATCCTTCTAGTTGGCTATTATTTAAAATATAATTCATTGTAGCTCCTCCTTATATTGCAGTTTTAATTTTATTTTCAATTAATTAATAACTCACGCTGATTATATTTTGTAACTAGGTCCGTAATTGCATAATGTAAACCAAGCCCACTCTTATCATCGAGTTTTATGGAGGAAACATCAGTGAAGTTAACTTTTGATAAAATATCT
>CAZJCV010000114.1:0-4656 GCA_964544535.1 uncultured Lachnospiraceae bacterium
CTACTCCTGATGCTGTCGTAGTTGAAGGACCAAAGGCAGGAGGACATCTAGGATTCAAACCTGAAGAACTAGAAGATGATAGTGAAGCTATGGATAGCACAACTTTTGATACAGTAATAAAGAAAGTCATTGCTTTATTAAGAGAGTATGAGGTGAAATATAAAAAGACAATCCCTGTTATTGTTGCTGGCGGAATAAATACAAAGACAGACATGGAACATGCATTTTCACTTGGTGCTTCTGGAATTCAAGTAGGTACAAAATTCATTCCCACCGAAGAATGTGATGCTAATATTAGGTATAAGGAAGCTTACCTTAATGTAGATAAGGATGACTTGCTAATCATCAAAAGTCCAGTAGGAATGCCGGGTCGGGCAATAAAAAACAAGTTAATAGAAGAAACGCTAAAGGGAAGAATTCCAATAAAAAGATGTTCTCGATGTATTAAGACATGCAATGTGGCAACGACACCTTACTGTATTACAGATGCCTTGATTGAATCAGCCAAGGGAGATGTTGATAATGGTCTACTGTTTTGTGGAGCTAATATTGAAAAACAAAGTAAGATAAGAACAGTAAAAGAGGTTTTGGGAGATTTCTTTTATTAGTTGGAGAATTTTATATGAAATTTGAGGGAGATGAAGAACTTAAACAAATCCTTGAATCAAAGCAGGAGACTTTAAATAAAATAAAGTCTTTGGCGAATAAAGAGTGGGGGATTGACTTCTAATGCAGTATGTGTTACTCTCAACCTAATTAAATAGTTATCTTCAGGGCAGGGTGTAATTCCCTACCGGTGGTATAGCCCACGAACGAGCCTTTTTGGCACAGTATGATTCGGTGAAATTCCGAAGCCGACAGTAAAGTCTGGATGAAAGAAGATTAATAGAATGCGTATGTTTTATATTTCTATAGTTAATTTGCTCTGGAATGGTTCTATCATTTCAGAGTTTTTTATTTAACGGGAAAGTGTAGCTATTATACGTGATATTATAATCACCTTGAAGATTAAAATTCGAGGTGATTTTTTTATGAATGATGAAAAGTACATGAAGCTTGCGATAAACCTAGCTAAAAAGGGAATAGGTCATGTAAATCCCAATCCTTTAGTAGGAGCAATTATTGTAAAGAATGGAGAAATTATTGGCCAAGGATATCATGAAGTATATGGTGGGCTTCACGCAGAACGTAATGCTATAGAAAATTGTTCAGTATCTCCAAAAGGAGCCACTATGTATGTTAATTTGGAACCTTGTTGTCATCAAGGAAAGACAGCACCATGTGTAGAGGCTATTATTGAAAGTGGAATCAAGCGAGTCTTTGTAGGATGCCTTGATCCCAATCCACTTGTAGCAGGCCAAGGAGTTGGGATTCTTAAAGAATCAGGAATTGAAGTTATTACTGCTTTATTAGAAGAAGAATCTAAAAAGATAAATGAAGTTTTCTTTCATTATATTAAAACATCAACACCTTTGGTAATCATGAAATATGCTATGACAATGGATGGTAAAATAGCAACTTCAACAGGTGAATCAAAATGGATTACTGGCGAAAAAGCAAGAGAAAGAGTTCATCAAGACCGTAATAGATACAGTGGGATTATGGTGGGTATAGGTACAGTATTAAGTGATGATCCAATGTTAACATGTCGAATAGATGCTGGCAGAAATCCTGTTAGAATTGTTTGTGACACAAGACTTCGAACCCCTTTAGATTCTAACTTAGTTAAATCAGCAAAAGATGTGCAAACAATAATAGCAACTTCCAATACAGATAAAATCAAGCATAAAAAGTATATAGAAGCTGCTTGCCAAATAATTGTTCTTCCAAAGGATAAGGACCATCTTGATTTACAAGTATTAATGAAAGAATTAGGTAAAATAAATATTGATAGCATAGTATTAGAAGGGGGAGCAAGTCTGAACTTTTCTGCACTTAAAAGTGGAATTGTAAAGAAGGTTCATACCTATATAGCACCTAAGATTTTTGGAGGTGTAAGTTCTAAAACTCCAGTAGATGGTGAAGGCTTTAGTAAAATTATAGACTGCGTAAAACTCCGTCGTGAAAGCATTACTTATCTAGATGAAGATATATTGATAGAAAGTGAGGTGGAATAGTGTTCACAGGAATTATCGAAGAAGTTGGAGTAATAAAGAATATAAAAAAAGATTTCAAATCGGCTGAGCTTACAATTTCTACAAACTTAATATATGAAGACTTAGAAGTTGGTCACAGTGTGTCTACTAATGGAGTATGCCTTACAGCAACAAAGGTTAATGGCAAGGAATTTATAGCTGAAGTTATGAATGAAACTCTATCACGTTCTTCTCTTGGTAATTTAAAAGTAGGAAGCCTAGTTAACCTAGAACGTGCCCTTCCCGTAAATGGACGTTTTGGAGGCCATATAGTAACAGGCCATATTGACGGAACAGGAAGAGTAGTTTCAATAAAAAAAGAAGGGATTGCCACTTGGTATAGCATAAAAGCAGTGCCTCAGCTTATGAAATATATTATTGAAAAAGGCTCAATTGCAATTGATGGAATTAGTCTTACTGTAGCCACAACTTCAAGTGATAAGTTTTCGGTATCGATTATACCACATACATCCAAAGAAACAATTATGTCAGATTATAGGGTTGGCTCTGTAGTAAATTTGGAAAATGACATTATAGGAAAATATGCAGAACGTTTTATTTCTTCATCACAAGGTATTACAAAAGATTTCTTAATAAAAAATGGATTCTAAGGAGGCATATATGTTTGAGTTTAATACAATTGAAGAGGCCTTAAAGGCTTTGCAAGAAGGGAAAAATATTATCGTCACTGATGATGAGAATAGGGAAAATGAAGGTGATCTAATATGTGCAGGTGAATTTGCCACTACGGAGAATATTAATTTTATGGCAACTCAAGCTAAAGGCTTGATATGTATGCCAATGAGTGAAGATATTATAAAAAAACTCCATTTTCCACAGATGGTAAGTGATAATACTGATAATTATGCTACTGCATTTACAGTATCAATTGATCATATAAGCACAACAACAGGAATATCAGCAGCAGAAAGAAGTATTACAGCCTTGAAAGTATTAGATGATGAAGCAAAACCAGAAGACTTCAGACGTCCGGGTCATATGTTTCCTTTACTAGCTAAAAAGAATGGTGTACTAGAGCGTAATGGACATACTGAAGCCACAGTAGACTTAATGAAACTAGCAGGTTTAAAAGAATGTGGACTCTGCTGTGAAATCATGGGTGATGACGGTAGTATGATGAAAACCCCAGAACTCCTTGAATTAGCTAAGAAGTGGGACTTGAAAATCGTTACTATAAAATCATTACAAGAGTATAGAAAAAAGTTTGATAAGCTAGTTAGATGCGTTGCCTCACCAGACTTACCAACACAGTATGGAGACTTTCGCTCCTACGGCTATGAAAACATTATTAATGGAGAACATCATGTGGCACTAGTAAAAGGGGATATAGGTGACGGTCAGGATGTACTTTGTCGCGTACATTCAGAATGCTTAACAGGTGATGTGTTTTATTCTAAAAAATGTGACTGTGGCGAGCAATTACATCTAGCCATGGAAATGATAGAAAAAGAAGGAAGAGGTATTCTGCTATACATGCGTCAAGAAGGAAGAGGCATTGGCCTTCTTAACAAACTAAAGGCTTATGAGCTTCAAAGTCAGGGCATGGACACTGTTGATGCTAATCTAGCCCTAGGTTTTGAGGAAGACTTGCGAGAATATTATATAGGAGTACAGATTTTGCAGGACCTTGGTGTAAAGACTTTGCACTTGATGACCAATAATCCAGACAAGGTATATCAATTATCGGATTATGGCATTGAAATTACAAAGCGAATACCTATTGAAACAAAAGAAACAGAGCATGATAGAAAATATCTAAAAACCAAACAAGAAAAAATGGGTCACTACCTAAACATAAAATAAGAAAAGGAGATTTTACATGAAAACTTATGAAGGAAAAAGAGTATCAAAAGATATAAAGATTGGAATAGTTGCTTCAAGATTTAACGATTTTATCACATCAAAACTTTTAGAAGGTGCAAAGGATGCCCTAATTAGGCACCAAGTAAATGAAGATGATATTGAAATCGCCTGGGTACCTGGAGCTTTTGAAATCCCCCTGATCGCCAACAAAATGGCAAAAAGCAAAAAGTATGATGCAATTATATGCCTAGGGGCTGTAATACGTGGCAGCACTAGTCATTATGATTATGTATGTAATGAAGTGTCAAAGGGTATTGCCCAAGCCTCAATAAACAACGAAATTCCCGTAATGTTTGGAATTGTCACTACTGAAAACATAGAGCAGGCCATAGAGCGTGCTGGTACAAAGGCTGGCAACAAAGGATTTGATTGCGCAGTAGATGCAATAGAAATGGTAAACCTTATTAGAGAGATAGAGAAAGAATAGGTTATCATGAAATTGTTTATTCATATGAGAGAGCTGATAAGATTCGTATATTTCGCAATCTTATCAGCTTTTATCAGGTAAGCGTGCCACTACAGTGGAACATTTTTTATTTAACACATTTTAAATACAGCAGTAACTTTGAATTCGTTATCACTACATGCTGCGTAGATATCACCGTTCATTTTAAGCATTAATTGTCTACAAATATAA
>CAZJCV010000115.1:0-4581 GCA_964544535.1 uncultured Lachnospiraceae bacterium
GACAATTGAATATAAAGACTAAGGTGTACCCTTATAAGTAATAAGAAGCTTTGGTATGAAAAACTCTCTTTAGATAGTGAAAATCAAACAATATATCTTATCTAAAGGGAGTTATTTATTTTCAATATGGTAATGCTTGCTTTATGAATGATGAACCACATGAAGGATTTGAGTATTATAATTTAGCAATGTCGGCTGGATTTGATCCTGAATTATATGATGGATATCATATGAAAACAGCAATATTATTAGAGGAAGAATCTTTTGATGAGGCAGTTGAATTTGCAAAAAAGGCATCAGAAAAATTTCCTGATGATGCAGACCTTACATATGATTATGCAAATGCACTTGCAATGCCAAAAAAGTATGATGAATCATTACAAGTATTAGAGTTGCACCAGAAACACTGAATACACAGGGAAACGATTTGGTTGCTTATGCAGGAGACTTATCTGATATCTTATTATCAATTGATTCAAAAATCTATGAAATTATTGATTGTAATAAAATAATTTCAAAGTCATTATTTAGGTGATGCATAAGGAGGTTTAAAACAATGAATGAGCCTAAATATGTGTTTAAAACATATGATGCTGAATTAAGAAAAGAAGAAACTAATGAAGGTATAAGTATAGTGAAAAAAGTTGTTTGGACAATTGTTGGAATAATTCAGGAAGGTTATTTTGTTGTACATTTGTAAAGTAGTTACATTATATTACTATTCTACTCAATAATATAATTTAAAAGGGAGAACTTATACCAGGTGATAGTAGCTTAGATAATTATGAGATAAATGTAAAAGACGGTTCTATTAGTAAAATAGTAGTTAATAACTCGCCTAAATATTCAGAATTTACAAAGTAGATTTTATTTAAAAAGATATTGATTTTAATGTACTTATAAAAATTGTTTGAAGCTAGCAAATGAGGAAATAAACTCTACTGTGCTAGAAAATATAGAAACAGGAGAAAACATGTTAAAGAAAAAAATATTAGAATGGCTAAATAAAGAAGAAGAGGTAAATGTATTTAATTTATTTTCAACTTTAGGTTACATGTTTAAACTTAAAAGGAAAGAAAACAAGACACCATCGGAAAAGATGGCTCTTGCAGGATTTAAAAAATTATGGAAAATACATTTTGAATATGTGCTGTTTATGAGCATGATAATTGTAGTTATAACTGCTGTGATGGGCTCTTTCTGGGCACGCCATGACAAATACGGGGGACATGATGTTGGCAAAACAAATGGTCATGTGTATGAGGATGAGAGTGGGGAGTTGAAGATTTGGTACATACGGAATATTAGACATGATATTTCAGTAAGTGATTTGAAATTAGATACAGAAAATCTATCTGTGGGTGATAATGTTACAATGTATGTAAAAGAAGATGGTAGTGTTATGGGAGTTGTCACCAATGAAGAACTAAAGATGAATATTACTGCTTTATTTATTGTATTTGGTATAATAGGAGTACTTATAATAATTTTAGTAATCATAGTTGTATATAAGAGGAAGCTTAATACGCCTGAAGAAAAAGCGTGGGGTCAATACTGTGCATGGGAATTTAAAAGAAGAAAGGATTTATTAAAAAAAGGCATATATAATAATGAATTACCAGATTGGCATGGAGATGATGCTTAAGAAAAGTTATAAATTTTAAAAGTGTTTATTTGCAAGTAAGAAAAGTTTAAAATGGCAAAAACTTAAAAGTAATTATCTGAAGACGTAATAAAAGATTTTGTCAAGAAGGAAACAACAGGCCTTATATTAGGAAATAATGTTTATGAAGAGTCAGCAAAAGAGTTTTTAATCGATTAAGGTATAAAATAATTAGTAAAAATAAAGTGAGGGACAAGATGGAACCAAACTATGTTTTAAAAACAAATGAGGAAGCTTTAGTGCCAGTAAATACTAGTAAAGCATACTATTACTTAAAAAAAGTATTATGGATAATAATTGCAGTAAATATAATAGGCTATTTTGTATTTGGTGAGAACATATTTACTCAATTAAATTCGAGTGCACGAATTTTATTAATAATATTGTTGGTATATATTCTATTTATAGCTAATAGAAAAAAGGGAGTAGCTTCACCTTTTGAAATTAGATTTTATGATGATTATTTGGTTGTCTATAGAGAAAAGCATTATTACGATCCAAAGACTACACGCATGGAATTTGATAAAATCTTCTATGAAGATATAGAACTCTGTCAATTCAGAACGGTAATTGAAAGAATTAATATTTTTGGAATTGTAGAGTGGACTTGTTACAAATACAAGAAGGATGGTTCATTACCGCAAAAACCAACTTTTCAAAAGAAATCAGACGGTATATGTTATTTTTATACAAGGCAATCAGATGTGGATTTTATTCATGAAATAGAGACACATTCACCAATTAAAGTAGAAATAGTGAATGATTAGATTGGAACAAACATTTTAATGTGATAGAAAATATGGAAATAGGAGAAAAAATATTTTAGAAGGAAACTAAATATGAAATATGAAATTAATGAATCTATAAAAAAGAAATTATTAAAATCGTGGATGAAGGATTTACCTGCTTATAAAAAGAAGAGAACAATCTCAAATATTTTCTTTGCAACGTCTGCTCTCATATTTTTCGGTTTTATACTTTTTCTCATTATTCCAACGTATGAAAAAGGAGTCATAAAGGAAATAATATTTCTGGGAGTATCCATGGGAGCTATTTTGGGTGTTTTCCCATTTATGATTGGCTATTCTATTAGAACTAAAGCTAAAATTGAATATGGATACCCATTTAATAAAAAGACTCAGGAAGTTCTCTATGTTTTTGATGAATGTATAGAATTTATGTTTCATCATGCTGATAGGGATAATCCAGATAGTTTGGATGTATACAGGATTCCTGTAGAAAACATATTTGGAGTCGGTTATGATTCCAAGCATGGCATTATTACGATAATTGGAAAAGGCAGTCTTACTTTTTATGATGATTATTTTTCGAGAAAAGTTAATTACCGACTTAGAGCCAGAAATATCTATAATGACTCAGCATATACATTTATTTTGGGAAGAGAAGATAGGGATAAAATTGTTGAAGAAATTATGGACAAGGTAATTAAAGGCGGGAACGATATCACTTTATCTAGTACAGTAATTGTAGGAGGAAGTATAGGATAAACATACTATTAATAATGGGTTATAGGTCCCTTAAGAACTTCAATACATTAAAGAAGGAGAAGAAATGGAAAGAAATTTAGAAACAAAAAGTAAATACTATATTTCGTCATCTTGTGGATATTCTTTTTTAAACATAATGTTAAATGTTGCAGTGGTTTTTTACATTATTAAAGGAGTTATTGAATTAATTTCAGGTGAATTCAGCATATACACACTAGGTCAAATTTCTATTGCAATTATAGCATCATCTAATATTAAAGAAAGAAAAAATGCAAATGCTAAATATAAAGATGTATATGCAACGTTAATTGATGGTGAAGACGAAAATATGCGCATTGTATATAAAGATGTATACAATGCGAATCAAAAAGATGTAGAAATACTTATAAGATCAGACAAATTAGAAAGTATAGAATTTAGTGACAAATTATCCGCATTTCGCTTTAAAGGATTAATTGAACAACAAATCAAAAAAGGAAAAATTCAAAAAGCATCAGAATGGCTTTTCTATATAGACGATAATATGTTGGATGAAACATTAGAACTGATTCAAGGAAAATCTAATTTAAAAATAAAATTTGTTGATAGATAGGTTTTCTGTCTATAAGGTAAAGAAAACTGTAATCTCTTGAATTCTAATGTTTATTATTTTGATGGATTCAGAGTCTCAAAGAATATAAGAAAGAAAATAACTATTAAAAAAGATTTTTATTAACGATGCAGGTAAAATGCATTATCATAAAATCAGAGCAACACATAATATAATTGTTAAACATGATAAACCATGCGAAAGTGTGGGCACAATATTTAAAGTCTAAAGAGTGATAAACTTACAAGCTATGTGCAGACAAACCATCTCCCGCATGGAATTCACTTAAAAGTGGGTGGAAGAATATTTGAAACTAGAATTAATTGAAGGGAGTGCTTGCAACAATGGGAACAGTATGTATCCTAATATTAGCATTTTTAACATTAAAATTTTCAAAGATTTTATCTGAAGATGTAACAAAAGATTTTGTTAAGAAGGAAACAACGGGTGTTATAGATATGTATATTAAAGAAAGAGATGGTGGTGCTTTTTGGTATTATGTTAATTTTATTGATAAGGATACTGGAAAAGCAATTAGAGCTGAATCGAATTATTTTAAAATGACGTCTAAGGAGTTAGACGAAGGGGAAGAAGTAAAGATAAAGTATTATTATACTAAACGAGGTCGGCCTTATGTTGAAATTATAGATGATACATTAGAGACATTTAACTCTGATACAAGTACAGCAAGGAACTTTAAAATAATATCAATAATACTATTTATAATAGCTGGCTATTTGATTTTAAGCAGATTTATTTATATACGTTAATGTTGAAATTGAAATATATCTGATGTATCATTATTTTAAATATCATACAAG
>CAZJCV010000116.1:0-4482 GCA_964544535.1 uncultured Lachnospiraceae bacterium
CATAAAAGAAATGTTGGAAAAAATTAAATAATGCGTTATAATCAAGTTATATAGGTTAGGTTGTTACTGGAACAATATATGCTTTGTTACCATTAAACGTGATTACCATTACATTATCACCTTCATTGAATGCTAAGTATCTTGATCTAAAACAATTAATACGTTCAATTTTCGGATTTTTGAATGGAGTCGTAAAAGCCAAGAGATATTATAGCAAGAATAAACGGTATAATAATAAAAGCTGTTATATTTTTTCGCTTTATTCTTTTTATGCACATTTCTATGTTGCTAATATCTTGTGGTTTAATCTCTGATAGAGAAAGGTTCCTTGGTTTTTAAATTTATAATTTTCTTCCTGATAATAATTCATCTGTTTTATCTGTATAAAGTATGTTAGAAAGCAATTGATTGTTCCTTATATATAAATGCAAACTTTTTTATGAATATTATTGTATATGGTGATAATTATATAAACTAAAAGACGTTTTTTTAATCGTGTTACCGACGACAGCAAAATGGCACTAATTGTAAGAAAGAGAGGCCCACCATGGAAGCAATCTATAAAAATGAAAACATCATCTACCTAGCAGGTGGATGTTTCTGGGGAGTAGAGGGATATTTCGCTCAAATTTCAGGAGTAATAGGAACCGAAGTAGGATATGCTAATGGCAAGACAAAGGAAACAAATTATCATTCTATCAACCAAACTGATCATGCCGAGACGTTGAAAGTTATATATGATAGTAATACAATCTCACTAGAAGAAATTTTGTTACACTATTTTAGGATTATAGATCCAATTAGCATAGATCGTCAGGGCGGAGATACAGGCCGTCAATATCGGACTGGTATATATTCACAGAGTCAGGAGACAGTCAATAGAGTTCAATTGAGTTTAAATCAACTTCAAAAAAATTATAACCAGCCCATAGCTGTAGAGAATGAACTACTTAGAAATTATATTAAGGCAGAAGACTATCACCAAAAATATCTAGATAAAAACCCAACAGGTTATTGCCATATTGATTTAGGGCTTGCAAAAGAACCATTAAAGCAAGAAGAGTATCATAAACCATCAGATAATGAGATTCGTAAAAATCTTTCAAAAGAGCAATATGAGATAACACAGAAAGCTGGTACAGAGTTACCCTTTAGCCATGAATATGATAAGTTTGACCAAGATGGAATATATGTAGATATTGTTACGGGAGAACCATTGTTTAGTTCTCGTGATAAATATGATGCTGGCTGTGGTTGGCCAAGTTTTTCAAAACCTATCAAACAAAAGTCTGTCAATTATGCTAAAGATAATAGTTTGGCTAGGAAAAGGATAGAGGTAGTAAGTGAGGTTGGGGATTCACATCTAGGTCATGTTTTTACTGATGGACCAAAAGATAGTGGAGGACTACGCTATTGTATAAATGGTTCGGCCTTAAGATTCGTAGCCTTAAAAGACATGGAAGATCAAGGTTATGCAGATTATATACCATTTGTGAACTAGATAAAAAATCCAATGTTGTAAGCAGCATGTTTTATAAGGAATCAAAAAAATTAAATAGAGACATATTATATAATATGTTTATCAAAAGAAAATAGGGAGTGCAAGTTAATAGAATTGTGCTCCATTTTATTTTCAGATTGTGTAGATGATTGTATTATGCAAGACAGTGTCCCCTTAACACATTTAAATCTCCGGTAAATACTTAATAATCTCATATTGGCTATTCACTACAAGCCAAAGCGGCGCATAAAAAAACATGATATTCCATATTCCTATTTTGTCAATGCCTTTTTCCAATGCAACTTTCACAAGTGAATCAGCAGTTTTAGGAGTAACAAACCAAGCAACATAATGACCTGCATTGCCATTTGTTTCTTCAAAATAAAAGTAGGAATTTTGTGATATTTCATCAAACTGAATTTGTGTACCTACATTTCTTGCAAGACTAATGACATTATCTCGAGTAAGGAACTCAGAATTAGAATAGCCACTTATATATGGTAGTTCCCAATTGTATCCGAATGTTGGAAAACCAACAACGATATTTTCTGGTTCAGTTTGGGATAAAACATAATCTAAGAAGACATTTTGTTCTCTTACTGATATCAAAGGACCTGGTGGGATTACATCAAGCCCCCATATATACTCTAAAAATAAAATTGTATCAACGGCTTTTGATATGGTGCCATAGTCGATTATTTCATATAACACTTCATTTCCAATTGTTTTAATATTTGTATTAATTGTTATTAATGTCTGGTAACCTTCTTGGGATAAGTTCTCCGAAAATCTCTTGGCAAGATTAGCAAAAAGATATTGATTTTTTTCATTAATATATTGAGCTGATATAATGACTCCGTAATAACCTTTATCTCTCATAATGTTTAGTACATTTTTAATAATCATATCCTGTAGATCTTCATCAGTTAGCACCTTATAAGTCGTTGTTACATCAAATTCTCCTTGTACAGTTATTGTAGATAGATGTAGGAGAGGAAGCACTCCATAAAGAGTTGCCATCTCAATAATATCAGAATCTTCCCCATTTTGTATTATTTCGCCATCATCATTTATTAGATAATTAAAAATGGGTAGGTAAGTTAAGTATGGAAGGGTTTTAGCAAGCAAGTCTCTATCTATAAATGAATTGGTATAACCATAGGTTTCAAGTCTTGCTGTACGGTCAAAGCTGATGTTTAGCTCCAGCTCTGGGTATATATACGGCATATCAGAGAGAAAATTATTATTTCTTAGTAGTTCACTGATTGTTATATTATAAAGAGCAGCTATAGACCCAAGGGATTCTCCCTCTAGCACTGTATGGGTTTGGGTGGGGTCTACAATAACCATCATCTGACCTGGGACAAGTTGTAAAGGGTCAGTTAATTCATTTTCACGAATTAACTTATCTGTACTAATTCCAAACATATTTGCAATTGAAGTTATTGTATCACCTGGTTTTACAACGTATATATGCATAATAACCTCGAACATAATTTACTTATATAAATTATATGTGTAATAAGCAAATTTAATGTAAGTCTCCCCATAAGAAGCTCTGTATAAATTTTGTTTTCCAAATTGCAAATCCTATCAAAGCACCTATCATATTAAGAATAATGTCGTCTATGTCAAAAACTCCACGCCTTGTAGTTAATTGTATTATTTCTAATGTAAAAAGAAGAATAATAATGGCTGTAGAATAAAAACTTAATGAGTTTAACTTACTAACAAAATAAGGGAAATATATACCCATTGGCAAAAACAATATCAGATTACCAACAAGATTTTCTATAGATATAGTCGAAACCATTCTTTCATCAAAAAATACATTAAAATAAGCGCCTATAGTTTTAAAGGGTATTATATTAGTATAATACTTAATATATTCAAAAAACGTTAATTCTGATGTATCTATAGGTGGTCGTAAAAACAAAAGTGCAATCAAAATAATTGCGTAAAATATAAAACTTATCCTCATGATAGCCTTAATAAACTTTCCCATTTTCTCTCCTAATATAAGTATTTGACTCTAAACAAATAAATATTGTTTTAAATATAGTAAATTAGAAAGTTATGGTTGTAAACATTAAATTATATAATTGATTCGAGTATGCAATCTTATCCTTTATTTTAAATAATCCGATAATATTGCGAGGTCGCTTTCAGTAAGATCATAGGAACTAACTAAGTCACTAATCTCCTTTTCAAAATTATATATAGCATTTGTCTTATTTATATCTTTAATTGTTGGAACAGCCAAGACTCCGTAGTTTTCTAGTTTTTTTGATTTTTCGATAGCAGTTAATTTAGAAGATGTAACAATTTCTGAAACTTCGTTATTAACATTTTCTTTTATATCCGTCCATTCATATAAAAAATCTTTTGCATTTTCCCAACTATACTCTTTTTCTAATATCCCATTCACATTTGTATGCGTGATTTCTTCTATAGCTACAACCAATATATATTCATTAAGGCTGTTTATATCTGAGTTCGATAAGGATTTATCTAATTCTGGCAAAGCAGCCACTCCTAATTCAATGATGTTCTTATAGTATTCATTATCTTTAATGTAGTCGTAAGGATTAGAGCTCAGTGCAAGTTCTGTATTTTCATTAATAGCTTTATTGATACTTTCATCGATTTTAAATAAATTAACACGCACTTTTTCTTCAACAGAAACCTCTGAATTACCAAACAGTACCATACCTAGCATTATAACTATAATTATCGCAATCACTAATGCTAGTATGTTGAACTTATTAATAATTTTACTCATTAAAACTCTCCTTTTGAATATTTCTTAACGTAAACTATGTTTATATGTAAAATATTACCTGATATTTATATTTTTGTCAATAGGATTACTGGGCTAAGTTATATTTATATGGATACACAAAGGGAATAAGAACTTCAAGAAATTCAGACGTCAAACACAGATAAACGTCCCCTTAACACGTCAAATATCATATATCAAT
>CAZJCV010000117.1:0-4465 GCA_964544535.1 uncultured Lachnospiraceae bacterium
GAAAAAATTTCTCTTCATCTTCACTAGAAGGATAAATCTTTAATTTTAAACTTAACCCTTGCATATTTTGTGCCTCCTTTTATAATTCTATTATACCATACACACTTAGTGAATGTAAGAGGTTATATTCAGAATAAGCTCGCTTATTCGGTAATTCCTCCCGGCACTGAAGTACCGGGTTTCCTTACCTGCTCGCCTTATGAAATTAGTAAAAAAGATTAAAAAAGAGAGACTATATTAAATAGTCTCTTTTGCATATTTGCCGATTTACCAGGGTCTCATCATATCAAGCATCGTCTGATATTTGCCATTATCATATTCATCTATTTTATCCATTAGGCTCTCTCCGTGTTTATCTGGAGCCATTCTCATATGCAATTCATGCTCTCCATCTAGTTGGTCTTTGCCTACGTACATAGCAATATTTCCCCTAGTATTATAAAAGGTTCCATTAAGTTCTCTACCGTCTGTTAGATTAATTTGCATTGTCCCTACAAAATTCTTCGTGTAATCTCCAGTTTCTTTAGCATTTATTGTTAATACTTGAACACTTTGAACCCTAGGGTCAGCTTCGTATTCTTTAAACACACTTCGGACATAGGATTCCATTTGCATATGTTTGACTCTATCATGATTTTTTTCGTCTTCTCTTGAATCTTGTAACTGTTCTCTTAAACTATAACCATCAACTTTAGTAAACACAAGGAACTTTCTTTCTTCTTCACTTTCATTTCTTCCTTTACTTATATCTATTGCAGCATATGCAGAATCATTCCTGAAGTTAGTGTCAAGTGGATAAATAACGACTTCGTTTTTTTCATCCAATTTAACATAAATATCTCCTGCATTATACTCTCTGTCATCAACTCTAATATTAGTATCTATAACTTGTAATCTTTCACAATCTTTTCCAACAAACCTTGAAATATACTCGATTGCTTCTCTAGCCATTTCTTTTCTTTCGTGGTCGATTTCTTCTTTATATCTTATATTGAATTTTCCTTCGGCTTTGCCAGCTTCAATTAGTTTATCTTCCTTAGATTCACCAATATAGGCTTCTCTATTAAACCCAAATGTAAAAGAAGACCTTTCTACAATTGGTAAGTCCAAAGCACCTTTGTTTATATAATATTCTTTACCCTCAAAAGTAACTCTTTGTTCTAACAATTTATGCTCAACGCTTCTTACCTCGTTTAATTTACCTTTTCTTCCATCAAACTCAAAAGTTCTTTCTGAATTATAAAATCCTTTTCTTTCAGGGCTTCCTGTTATTCTTTCAGAACCAAGTTTTATTTCTTCTTTTTTGTTGTCCATCTTAAAATCTTGTCTATAATCATCTTCAAACCTGTCCACAAAAAACCTCCATTCTTCACTTTAACAACCAATTACTCTTTGTCATTTTTTTCTTTTTCAGGGATGCTATCTTTTAAAAGATTTTTCTTTCTGATTCTTTTTTTCTTTTCATATTTAATACCCAAGAAAACTGCCCCTCCAGCTATAATTGGAAAAATCATTAAAGGAATTGCTATTTCGATAGCATTAAGTGTAAATGATTCTACGGTATTTTTAAATCTTTCAATACCTTTGCCCCATGCAGCACCTGCTTTGTCTCTAAAGGTTATTTCCTTACCTTTTTCAGCTAAAGGGTCCACCCTTTTAACTTCGTTTAAACTTATAGTGATAGTTGAGTAACTTACTTTATCATCAATTGACATATTGTTTTGTTTTAATAACTCAATATCCATAATTGTTTCGCTTAACGAATTTTCTAAAGAAATAATGTCGTTCATTTTATCTGCTTTGTCTAGCATTGCCTGAAGCCTTTCCTTTTTACTCTCTAAAACAGAAATTCTAGCTTGATTGTCTTTATAAGCTTTAGTTACATCTTCTGCACTGGTATTCTCATTTGTTAAAACACCAATTCCATCTGATTTAATATCTGAAATAAATTTATCAAAATTATCAGCAGGAACTCTTAACGTCATAGTGGCATATCTTAATTTCACATAATTCTCTTCACCTTCATATTTTTCATAATATCCATTACCCCGTTGTCCCATCTGAGTGTTTTCCTGATATCCTTTGTGTTCCTTTAATCTTGTTATAATAGTCTGTATAGAATTATCAAAATTTTCTGTATCAAACGATATATCTCCAGTTTTTATTAGTTTCTCTGGCAAATAATCTACCTTTTCGATTTTACCTGACTCTTCATTATTTGATTCAAATACAAGTCCATCATGTTGTTCAGAGTCTAACGAAGATTCACTACTAGCTTCTGGAGCTATATCTTGAAGAGCTGATTGTTTATATGATGGAGCTGAACAGGCTGTCATTAATAAAGATAACCCTAATAGTCCACTGATAAGTTTTATTTTTGCTTTTTTCATAAAATCCCTCCTGGTTTATTCAAGTATATTATAACATACTTAATAGCTTATTGATAATCGCTATAAAAAGCTTGACAAGATTAAAAACAGATGCTATAATATAAATATAACAGCAAGATAAATGTTTTCACGCTGTTAGATATATATATTTCGTACTATATTCTTACTCCTTTCTGACACCTCGTTTAATAGCGGGGTGTTTTTACTTGTGTTTTTATATAAAATAGTTGACACAACGTAAAGCTAATGATATAATATAGATATAAGATAAAGGAAAAAGGAGAGGAGTTAATATGACATTAGAGCAATTTTTAGAAAAGTATAGACCAATGGTAACGGTTGAGGCTGAAGTGGATATCACCTTTGGTTGTAGAAACGAGGATATTTACTACGAAGCTCCAGAAGAATTAGGAAAAAACATAAGACTGACAATTTACGATAAAGAATCTTTTGATGAGGACCTTGTAATTAACTGTCCAGATGATGAAAATGAAGAAGATTTCATTAAGCGTATTATTATAGAACACTATGGTGTTACAGATTTGATTTAGGAGGAGGAAATATGAATTATTTAGAACAACTAGAGCTAGCGATTGAAAAAATTAAGAGTAAGGATGACTATAACAGTATGGAAGAACTTAGTGTTTTCTTAATAGAGAGCTTACATGGTCCTGTAATGGATGTAACTGATAACGAGTTAGAAGTATGCCAATTTATATTACCTACTAACAAAGATAATTATTTATTGTATGTGGATATACGTCCTGAATTTTTAGAAGTTGCTGTTTTTGAGAATACATTGCCTAATGATATTAAATTGAATATCTCAACAGGACACAACTGGGACATAATATATGATTTTGATTTGGGTAACCATATCGTCTATAAATTAAAGGTTACATTTAACGGTGGAGAAGTTGAGCATATAACAGAGTCTTTTGAGGATAACAGAGGTGGTGACGGTTTATTCTACGATGTATTAAACTTTGTAGAAAAAAAATTAAGTTTGGAAGATAATTGTGGCTGTGAAAATGAGTCCGATGAGGAGTGTTTATAAAGGACGCCAGCAAGAAAACTCGTGGTTTTAACCACGAGATGAATTGCGCCTAGGGCGTCCTCCATTTTTTAAAATTGACTTTTCTTGACGTATATGATATAATTGAACTATCCTATAAAAACAAAAAGGAGGTGCTAGGTTATCAAAATTAGCTATGCTAACTAAGATGTTCTAGCTATTCAAGCAAAGCGAGGAGGTGATAAAAACTTGAGAACCACAAAATCTAAAATTAGATATCGAAAAGGAGATTCTTTTAAATCATTAAGGTCTTTTTGTTATAACTCTTCTCTCTTGAGAAATTTAGCTATTAAGATAGTGGAAAGTTGTTATAAAGAGACAGGGGCGTATTTAGGATACAGAAAACTTTACGACAGAGTAAAATATACTAAAGAGTATAAATCTATAAATTCTAACATGGCTCAAAATACTTTAAGAGAATTAGATTCTAATTATAAATCTTTCTTTAAATTATTGAAATTAAAAAAAGAAGGTAAATATAATGAAAAAACTAGTAAACCCAAAAAAGATTATTCTAAAAAATACAGACCGTTATATATTAATAAAAGCCAAATATCTTTTGATGCAGTCACTAGAACTTTTAGACTTCCAGCTCAAGCTGGTTATTATAAGAATCATGACCCTATAATAATAAATGTTCCTAAATATATAGATTTTTCTAAAGTAAGACAAGTCCAAATAGTTCCTAAATATGAAGGGTCATTCTTTGCCGTACACTTTATAAGTGATGAGCAAATTGAAGTTGAAGAAAAAACAGATAATAATTATTTATCATTAGACCTTGGGATTAATAACTTACTTACGGCAGTTGATACTTATGGAAACAGCTTTATTATAGATGGAAGATTTATTAAATCTAAAAACGCCTTCTTTAATAAAAAGAGAAAAGAAATAACTTTAATGAAGAAAAAACAAAATCATGAACATAAAACAAAGAAAGAAATTTTAATTGAACGTAAAAGAGAGAATCAAATTAAAGATTATTTTGAAAAAGCTTCTA
>CAZJCV010000118.1:0-4419 GCA_964544535.1 uncultured Lachnospiraceae bacterium
AAACAAAGGAATCTACTTTATTATATATAAGTAACATACACGTTCTCCCTTATCAATTTTATTGAAGACCATCCATGCTTTTTTATTAATAATAAAGTCGTTTATTATTTCTGTTTGCCCCTTTGGAACATAACCTAACATTTTATTATCTAATGATAATATCTTAATTGCATTAGGATCATATTGATTTTCTGGTTCATGTATTAATATTAATGGTTCACCCCTAACCAAATATTTTCTATCATACATACCATATCCTTTTATTGAAACAGACACTATATCAATTTCTAATTTGATCTCTCCAAGTATTGATTTCTTATAATCATTCCACATTTGTTTTTCATGTTTACTTATCTTAATATTTCTATCTTCAACATCTACAAGAGTGACAGCAGATGCCCAAGAATAGAATAATTGTAGGTCATACTCTACTAACTGAGTATGCAATTCAAATAAAGTATGAACTTTTATCAGCAATTCTCTTTCGTACAGACCACTTTCTAATATTTCAATCATATTTCTATTATATACACCAAACTTACAATATGCTGGTAAATAACTAAAATCTGTCAACAATCTAATAAAGTCACTATTATAAGGTAGTTCATCAAGTTGATCCAATAATAACCTTTCAAAAATTTGATATATTATACTAAATGCCCATGCTGATTTGTATACAATATTTTCACTGATAAAATTTATACAATTATCATAGTTGCCACCAAAATATTGATCACATATATCTTTATAGGATGAAAGAAATATCCAAGAATTTATACAATTGAATATAAACTCTCCGTCCTTATCTATATAAAACTCAGGAATATTCTTAACACTGTCGATTAAACTAATAAAATGCTTATTTAATCTATTACTTTCAAAAACCGAACCTATATTGTTATTATAAAATTCAATAACGGCTTCATAAATAACAATTGAACTATCTAGGCTTAAACCCGATTGTTTAAGTATCTTTCTCATAGAAGTATCTTCAATGGCTGAAATCTTAAACTTTATTGCAGCAACCATTTCTTTTGTAAATGACTTTAAATCATTCTTATCTTCTTCAGTTGCTTCTACACTAAAAAATAGTGAGTTTATTATACTATCATATGATTCATCTTCCTCAAGCAAACCAGTCTGCTCCAAATCAAATATAATAGAGTTATATGTCCTAATTAGTTCTTTTTCTTGCCTGTCAAGATCAGATTCCTGCTTTTTTAAAACCTCAATCAAATTTTGAATTGTGCTTTTAACTACTATATCTTCAGTATTAATAGATAAATATTCACTGTTTATTCTATCAATATATCTTTCATTATAATTTTGCGAGTATTCAGATTTTATCGGCAATGCTAATACAACGTATCCTTCAGTTTCTCTCATTGCTCGACCTGCTCTTCCAACTAGATTTTGGAAATCAGCAGGTGTTAAGACATTACCTCCAACGTTTAAAGAACCAACAATGATAGTGGAAATGGGAAAATTAAGTCCCTGTGCTAATGTGCTGGTTGATGCGAGAACCTTTATAATTCCTCTTTTAAAATATACTTCAATAACTCTCTTTACATTATCTGGTAAACTTTTGTGGTGGTATGCTATTCCCTTTTTTATAGAATTTACAAGATAATGGTCGACCTTCATGGTTAAAGCAACATATTCTGCTATATCTTTTAAAACTAATGCTTCATGTGTTGAAATCATTAAATCTTTTTCACACATAGCATTACAAAATGATTTAAACCATCTTGTATTTGGTAAATAGACTAATACATTTCCTATGTTAGCAAATCTCTCTGATAAGTCTGCACAGAAATTCTGCATTCTATAATACTTTGACTTATTAGTTAATTGTCTTTCAATTGTTGGAAGTTTAATATTGCCTACGCCATCATTTTCATAAAATATTCTTAAGTTACTATCAATAGTCTCATTATATTTAGTTGTTCTACCTTTTGAAGGCATACTTCTCTTAAAATACCCTATAGATTTCACTTGCCTCGTTGGCCTGCAATCTATATTTGAGTAATCACAAGTTATATCTTCACCTATCCACTTTTTAAATGAAAGTATATTAGGCAAAACAGCAGATAGAAATACTAATTTAGGTTGATTTCCGATATTAAAACACTTTATTTTTGTAACAATTAACTCCAATAATAGACCTCTGGATCCTTGTGAAATATTTTGGAACTCGTCAAAAATAAACAATTTACATTTTTTAATAAAATCGTCTTCTCTTCTTATTAAACTGTCTAATTTCTCTTGAGTTACAATTATTACTCTTGATGTATCAAGTTGATTTTCTTCAATATCTGAGTTGATAACATCATATCCAGATATTAAAGTTTCTACATTAAGATTCATCTTACCTAATATACTATTTAAATCATTTCTAACCTGATTTAACAAAGCATTCGTAGGTACTACATATACACATGTAGCATCTTCAGTCTCTTCCAAAACTTTTAATATGGTTAATTGTGCTATCAAACTTTTTCCAGAACTTGTTGGAATATGAATTATATTGTGTTCATTTGTAAAAAGTGAACATTCTACAATTTCTCTCTGGTGTTCCCATAGTTCAAAAAGAGGTCTTTCCTGATCTTCTACAAACAATTTTATAGTATCAGGACTTAGAAATGGGCCTAAAACTTTCCACATGGAATTTCTAACAGAAACATTTATGTGCTTAATAAGAACTTTTATTATCCATATTTCTCTGTAATAGTCATTGTCTAGGCAATATTGTCTTATCTCTTCCAATTCTTTCACTGCATGTGCAATTAACTTTTCATTTCCTGTTTTAAAATAGTTTATCATTTTTAATGTTTGTAAAAATATTTTAATCAATACTTTATTGAGATCATCTTGAATATCTCCTTTTTTAATGCTTACTAGGATGTCAGTCTTCTTATTTTCTACAAACTTATAATCTTTTGCCAAATATGCATTAAGTAAAAGTAATATCTTTTCTTCAATAGTATTAATAGTGATGAAACCATCTACATATTTTTTGAAAAGCACAAATGATTTAGCAGGATTCTTACCTATGGATGCACATGCTATTGCCATAAATGTTAATTCAAAGTATTCATTCTTATATCTATCATAATCCTTTTGATATATTTTGCATAACTGTTCAAAAATATTTTGACATAGAGTAAATATAGTCTTTCTTGATTCTGGCTCAATATCTCTTAAAAACAGGTCATCTATAACTATATCAAAAAGGTATAGGGCTATTTCTTTAAGTTTCTTTAAATCTATGTACTCAATAGTATCGATATCATTATCAATACTTAATAAATACTTTGTAATTAAAAAATGAATTTCATTTATTCTATGATTAATTTCTATATGATTCTTATAACCATTCAACCCTTGGCATAGTGATTCAATGGTAAGCAAATCAGACATAATATTCACCTGCCAATTCATTTTCTAAATTAATATCGAAAGTTGAAACGTATTCTTTCAAATCCCCAATTGGTACCATGCGTACTATCTTTTCTGCATTATCTGCAAAAGGTTGAGTAAATATATTTAACCTTCTTCCACGAGTTTCTCCATACATCTCTTCATATAACTTCCAATCAATTATCATTACCACTCCAAAAGATAAAAGAGAATCTGGCTTTAAGGCAGATAATCGTATTTTCTTTATATCCTCTAATCTCAAATTAATACCTCTGCTATGCTGTATCAAGTCAGTTACCTGATCTAATATCCCAATTACTTCTACAGACGAAAAATCATTCTTTCTGATCTCTGCTGCTCTTGTTGATGGTCTGTTTTCTGTGCATTTAGCACTCCATATCCTTAGTATTATTTTGCTTTCATTATTATATCTTAGTTCCCATCTGTCAGTGCCTTGTTCAGAAGCATTTCCCCTCTTAACAGGTTGAAATAAAATAGGCTTAGAATCAAAAGTTTCACATAGCCAAGTACATATACTTTCTCCGATTAAACCTTTTATATTATTTTCTTTATTTTCTCTTTCAAAAATGTTTGAAATGATTTGTGATACTAACTCTCTATTTTCTGGCGAAATGTTACTTATACAAATATTTTTATCATCATCTATTAGATAATCCTTTGAAATATTTTTACTTAGAAAATACGATAGAAAGGCATTTTTAAACTCTTCCATCTTTAATTCTTTATCTGCTTCTTTTTTGTCAATAATATAATCAAACCTTATATAATACTCAATATACTCTTCTCTCTTAATCTCTTTTAACCACCTTCTCATAGTATCCCCCTAACACCCTCAGTTCTACATAATTTAATTATACAACATATGGAAATATTTTGTCATTTTCTCTTAAAAAAATGACCATGGCTGGTTACCATAGTCTAAATATTGAAATATCATAATTGGTTTACTTTATTTCTCATTGATTCTCTACTCGGATT
>CAZJCV010000119.1:0-4347 GCA_964544535.1 uncultured Lachnospiraceae bacterium
CTTTGCCCGATTATATCAAGGCAAAGCTATCAGTTGTTTCCTGCGAAAGTTGATTTATTTATATTCACAACACTTTTATTTCTTTTCCCTGCCAGGTACCGATTGGAAAAGAAAAATATGCTTTCTCCATTTGTGCTGAAGAAGCGGTTGATAATATTTTCTTTACCAATTTCAAGAATATCCATAAGAATAGGATATCCAAACCTAATAATACGGTTTAGATTTGGGAATTCATCTTTTCTTTCTCCAAGTTGGCTTAAAAGCATCATGTTGATTTCAAATTTTTTGCTTTGCTCATTTATCCAAGTTGAATCTTCTAATTTAATGTGGAAATATTCAATTAATTTCCTTATAGCAGTTGAAGTGTCGCAATTTTCTTTAATTTTAACTATATCAATAATATCCATGCCTTTACCATCATTATGGCAAATGCAAACGTGAGAATTACAAAAATACTTGTAATATCCGCCGTTATTTTTTATGACAGCACTAGGGTTATTGTCATTGTGGAATATGCATTTAAAGTTTACATTAGGCTTTGTATTAATACCAAGGTAACTTATTAAATCCTGCTGCTTTAAAAATGGAATTAAGTTCTCATACTGTATTTCTGAAGGGTAATGAACTTTGTGGCTTTCTTTTTGCAAATTGCTGGCCTCAGCCCTCACAGCAGAAGGTTTTATTTCAGTACTTTTTGTGTTATTAACTAGTTCAATTATATTGTATCCTACGGCAGAGGCAATATCTTCCTGAGTATATTTTTTATCCGTATTTAGATATATACACTTAATAGTAAATGGGTCTTTGGGGTCCTTTAAATGCTTATAATTTATTAGTCTTAAAACTCTATTTATATCCTTCACACTGCTATCAGCATGCTCTTTTCTTTCTTCAAAAGAAGCGAAATAGTCAATAAGTTTTTCTTGGATTGGGGTAAATGCATCTAAACTTTGTGGCTTCTCAAAGTCAAGCAGCCAGTAAACATGAAAACCGTTTTTGGTTTCTACAATAACGTTTGGAATTAGTTTAAAATTTTCTAATTTCTTCAGAAAAGCAATCTTATATTCTTCTATTTCTTCTTTATTCCTATACTCATATATAATTTTTCCTTTAGAGTCTTTTATTAATTCTCCGCTGTCTATTAGTGGAACTTTCCCAAAGTCCATATCAATAAAGTGTGCATTTATTCTTTTAATAGAATTCTTTTCCTGTCCGCCGCTATTTACAACAAAATAAACACCGTAGCCCTGTTTTTGGTATTTTATAAAAATCTTTTGCATAAGAGGGTATTCTAAATCGTCATCTAAAGTTAGTATACAGTCAAATTTTTTTGCTATGTGCTTTTCCTCCTGAATGAGCCTAAAACATACTTTTTCTTTTGGCTTTTTAAATAGTGATAAAAATTCATAATCTGTAATAGTTAATGCTTCACGGTTTTTGAAATCAATGTTTAAACTCATTATAACTCCTCCTTTTCAGAAGGAGCCACTAGATATTAATATTTTCCGTTTACATTGAGGCATTTTCCCGTAGTATTTTTATAAATCTCCGCTTGAAAATTAGGTGATTTCCGTTTTGATTAGCGACTCCATGCTTGATTTTTAAGCATTATATTTGCTGTGTTATGAAAATCAAATTTTTACATAGATTTTTTTGTAAAAAGGAGAAACAATAAGAACCTAACTATTGCGGTGGGTTCTTATTGTTTCTCCTTTTAGAAATTATGAAGAATAAAAACAAATTGTATAAAATTATGAGTCTTATTAGTATATACCTTTCCTCTAGGTTGCCATTGAAGTTTAAAAACATAGGCTTCTACTGCAAATATCAAAAAATTTATGTTATCGACCTAAAAAAACATATAAAAATTTGATTTTTTTAATCCTATGAATAAAATATCAGCAAGATTATTTGAAAACATGAGATTATCCTGGAGAACATTAAACTTAATGAGATTATTAACTTTATCTAGAATTGGATTGTAGACGTAAAATATTACATTTTTATTACAATTTCAAAAAACAGCCTATAATACGAAGCCTTTAAAAAACACCTGTTATACTAAAAATAGAAAGTAAAAATTCAGCAAACAGTCGGCCGCTGTTAGCAAATAAAAGAAAAGGAGTTGGTTCTTATGGTAAAAGTAGTCAATGAATTTGGTGATTTGGTGGCAGTGGTTAAATACAATAACGACCTTGATTTCTGGGATGGCAGAAACTTTAGTTGTGGCAGCACTGGGCGCCATCTTGGCATTACAAAACTAAAAGATGGCAGGTATGTATTGATACATGGTACAGACTGGCAAGGCGAAAGGGATTATGCAGAGATTGTAACAGACGAGGAAGCATTGAATGCCATTGTTTCAACAGGTCATACAAAGTTATTGGAAAAGAAGAAATTTGAGCCACTTAAGAAGTTATATGAAGAGAAGTATTTAAATCAGGAAGTTGAAGAAGACGATTAATAAGCCGAGATAATTCTCGGCTTATTAAACTTAACACTAAATTCGTGGATAATACTATTTGAAGAACAGGCATAAGAATCAATCTTGTTTTGCTAACTCTATAAGAGCCTTCATATTTTCATTGATTACAGCGTCCATGAGATTTTCGATTTCTTTTTTATTGTTTTCAGCCGATTGTTCTATTTCTGTTTTTGATTTTTTCATTAAAGTTATTACCTCGCTTTGTATGATTTCTGTTAAATTATATCACAAAAAAGTAAGAGTCTAGAAATTTTTATTAGATAATATCAACTACCTTTAACATGGGTAATCGGCTCTTATAGGTATTTTATAAAAAATCACTTTAAAAGTTGATTTTCAAGGTAATGTTTATATAATACCTCTAAATCAAAAACTGAATGGAGTGATTTTTTATGAGAGATGTAACGATTTTTGGCAATTTTACTGTAATGAAAACTTTTATGCTTAATGGCGTGCAAGTTGATAAAGGCTTTGATGAGCGGCTGGATATATTTTATAGGGTAAATCTTTGCCCAGAAAACAGTGCCGATGATGTTAATGCTTTATTTATAGATTGCTATTATAGAAGTATTGCTGATTTAAAGAGAGATTTGAAGGATTATATTGGGTAAAGCACTCTTAGACGTTAGGACGAATGAAACATATGCTACTTTTTACACGTCAAATAAAAATATAACTGTAAAATAGCACAGATATAAGCATTTTATATTATAATTAAAGAATGGATTGATTTTAATAAGGATAAAGTGGAAGGAGTCTAACTTAAAATGGAAAAGCAGTTTGAGTGTTTAAGGTGTAAAGAGCAAATGAAGTATCTGAAAGAATACCGCTTTGATTCTCAGGATAATAATAGAGGAATATTAGGAGCCTTATTTGATATTGAAGAGCATTTGACTTTTGACATATATGTCTGCCCTAAATGCAGGCATACAGAGTTTTTCTTTACAGGAGCAAGGGAAGGGTTTGACGAATGGAATGACTGGTAAAGTTATTCTTTAATGTTATTGTAATGTTTATTTCATACGTATATTGTAGTAATTAATGATGAAAGTAGGAAACAAATGTGAATGGGATGCTTAATTGGATAACTACATTTCTTTTTATAGTGGGTGTTATTCTTATTATTGTTAAAATGATGGACGATGAGGAACCTTATCATGCCTTAAAAATTATAGGTTATTACTTAATTGGTACTTTCAGATTTACTTTTAATAGAATACATATACCTCTTGGATTTATCATTTTCTTATTGTTTCTACGCAGCCCTGAAAAAAAACAACGAGGCAAAAGATACGCAGCAGGTCTTGGTTTACTTGCTTTTGTAGTTGCACTGGTGATTCCTGCCATTACTGAATCATATTATAAACGTACTCGTTACGTAGAGCCTATAACTACTAACATCTATGAGTTGAATTTTCAAAACCATTGGAAGAAAGTTGCAGAAACACTTGAATTAGATGAGTATTCTATGAAGACTACAAGAGCAGAGGGTTTAAAAATTGATTATGAAAAGGATGGGAAACTTAAAAGATTGAGATATGAAGTAACATGGAGAGAGGAAGGACAATTTCGTCATGCAACAGTCTATTTTCATGAAGGACAGAAAAAACTAACTGTAAGGGCAACGAAGGTAGACCAGTGGCTGCAATATGATAGATTAATAAGTATCGAAAGATTATTTGAGAAGTTAGACCAGATTAACATAAAAGACTTAACTCCTCAAGGTGAATTTTCTTATTATGGTTTTATATTTTCTGGAGAATGGACTAATTTTGCAATAAAGGATGGAGAGACATTTATTATTGAAGATAATAAGATTATTCCATATGCAGGAGAATTGCCTATTGAAGGGTATTGGATGA
>CAZJCV010000120.1:0-4333 GCA_964544535.1 uncultured Lachnospiraceae bacterium
CATTGATGGGCCTTTTTTCAATACCATTATTCATTAGACATAACTCCCCCCTTTTTGCAGCAAGTAATGAACCATGTTAATTATTAACTTCATCATACAAACTATGTAACCTCTTATTTGATACAAATTGTGCCCTTGTAAGCTCTTTTCTAAGTAATTCACGATGTTAACAAGCAACACTTTTTCAATATACTTTTTTCAAGGAAGCAGAGAAATATCTTATACAGAGATTCCATTAAGACTTTTGTATAACCTTAAGGCGTAGTAATCGGTCATGCCAGATATATAATCGGTAACCAACAACAACCGATCATATAGAGTTTTCGAAGAATGATATGAATATATATATCTGTAATTATCTGATATCATTTCGTAAAGCCTACTCTCTTTTGTACCATTTTTCTGAAAAAGCAGCTTTCTTTTATCGTCCATATTAGTTACCGCACCTACAAATAATACTAATAAATTTGTCACGACCTTTTCCCCTGCTAACTCATTTTGTATTATTTCTTTATCATTAAATATGTTTTTAGCGATTTCTTTAAATGCTTTTCTAATTCTTCCAGCACATGACACATTTAAAAGCTCATGATCAAACCTACCATTCATTATACTATCATATTCTTCTACGAATTTTTCTACAACCGATTCAATCATAAAATTCTGAACCCTAGCCCTGAATATTTGCACTATTCGTTCTTCATTATTTATGTAGCCATCATCTATTTGTAACTTTAATGTCAGGAAGAGTTCTTCTTCCTTTTCTGTAATATTGCGGCGAGAATTATCATCGTTATAATATAATACTTGTTCCAATATATTATTTACGTCCTCAAGTGTTATAATCTTCTTCTTAATTCCATCTTCTATATCTGCAACCGAATATGCTATGTCGTCAGCTGCCTCAAGTAAAAAAACTAAAGGATGTCTACATACTTTGCCATCTCTTCTTTTAATGTTTGTGTTTTCTACTATCAAATCGAAGGTTTCTTTTTCACTTTGAAAGTATCCATATTTTTTATAACTTATAAATTCAGATTTTTTATTACCCTCAATAGATGATCTTGGATACTTTAATAGTGTAGCTAAAGTAGCATAGGTTAAATTTAAACCATAAATGTCTTGAATGTACTGCAACTTAGTTACTAATCTTAAAACATGAGCATTAGCATCAAAGTTTTCGAAATCACTTCGTTGTTCTTTGGTTAACTGGTTTGTCAAATGTTCATTTTTGGGATCTTTAAAAAAGTTTTTAAAGAATTCTTGAACAGCATATTCGCCAAAGTGTCCAAAAGGTGTATTGCCCATATCATGTAATAACCCTGCTGATGCTAAAATTGATTTTATGTGTCCTTTATACTCTATCCCCATCTTTTTATTAGCTGTTCTATTACCTAGTAAAAATTGCTCAACACTAGCCCCAATTGAACTAGCAATAGCTGACACTTCAATTGAATGTGTGAGTCTAGTCCTTATAAAATCACTATCATCCAAAGGGTAAACCTGTGTCTTATCTTGCAGTCTTCTAAAACAAGAAGATAGTATTATTCTACTATAATCATTTTCAAAAGGATTTCTACCATCGCTAATTGACTTTACCACACGTGACTTTCTAATTCGATTACTGTTCAATAAGCCATTTTCATTCCATTCCATGTATTCAACACTCCTTAGTAGTTAATGGCCATTATAAGGCAAGGCTCATCTTCCGAATGTTTCACCAACTATAATCTTTCTTAGAGTTTTCTCTATATTATATAGGCAAAATTCTTCTCGATTTTTGCTTGTACGAATGGAATAATTGCTGCCTCAATAGGATATATTTTTTAACTAAAACCAACTCGCTGCGAATGCTAGCGCGTATTCCAGTCAATTCAAACATCGAACATGCTTCAATCCAACCAGCGTGCTCAATTCAGATTGTACATAATTCATGGTTAATTGCGTGGAAAACAAAAGTACAGCTAAAAGGATAGAATTCTAAGATTAAAAACGTAAATTCGATAACGACATTTTAGTAATATCATTATAACAAATTAGAGAGCTTATATAAAAAAGACCTTAATAACCGACTGCTAATCATAACTACTCTTCCAATGCAGTAGCAGCAGTACTATAAGACCTTTTATCTAAATACTCAACAGTAACTCCTTCTGCTTTTGGATCTAACTCTATAAATTCTTCTGCACCTGCTTCTTTTAAGGCTTCCTTGGTGCGTTCTGGTTCTAAGGTTATAGCTATTATCGTACCTCCTCCACCAGCACCTGCAAGTTTGGCACCTAATGCTCCGTTTTGTTTAGCTACTTGAATCATGTAATTATTCTGTTCTCCAGAGTCTGCTAAGCTATCTTGTATTTTATGGTTTTCGTTCATTAGGTAAGCTAGCTGCTTCCAATCTTGATTGATGATTGCTTTTTTACCTTCTCGTCCTAATTCGATAATTTGATTATAGGCTTTAATTACTGTTTGATCACCTTCTAGCCATCGATCTCTAAGTGGTTTGTGGAATTGACCCGAGTGATGTTTAATTCCTGTATAAGCTATAATAAATGGCAAAGGAGTTTCTTTTAAAAATGGAGTTAAGGGTTCTACTACTCCATACTGTTCTTTTTCTAAATGTTTATAGTATTCTTTGCCTCTAAAGTCAAGGTAGTTAAGACCGCCAAAGATTGTCATATAAGCATCTTGATAACCGCAGTGGGTTTTCATGAAGTTCAATTCAATTATGCGGTTAAGTTCTGCTAAATGATATTTATGATAATCGTGTCCCATATAGGCAGCTACTGCGGATAATACAGCAGATAATAGAGCTGTTGATCCAGCTAGTCCAGCTTGTTCCGGTATATTGGTTGTTGTTGTTATTTTAGCTTTTAAATCGTATAGTTTAAAATATCGTAATACACAGCGCACTATATCAAAATAGTCGTTTTGATTTGTAAAGTCATTTTCCCATTTAAGTACTTTTTGTCCAAAACGGTTTTCTATTATTAATTGGTCTGCTTGTTTAATTGTAACTTGAGCTCTATTTTTTATAGAACAACATACTAATGAACCTCCGTATCCGTCAGTAGGGTTTCCAATGATTCCAGCTCTACCTGGAGCTGTAACTTTAATCATAGTATTACCTCCCATTTTGTTGGGTTTGGTTTACAGTTCTAATTTTTTATATAGGTATTGTCTTAATTGGTACCCATATTTTTCATCTGCTAAGGCAAAATCAACAAAAGCTTCAAAATATGAGTTCATATTACCGATATCGTAGCGTTTTTCATTTTCCGTTAGTTTAACTGAATAACCTTTAGTTCCTTCTTTCAGTAATAGACTGATTGCATCAGTTAATTGGATCTCTCCACCTTTTCCCGGGCTTGTCCGTTCTAATGCATCAAAAATTGATGAAGAAACAATATATCTTGCAGCAAAAGCTAAATTTGATGGTGTTATTCTAGGTGATGGTTTTTCTATTACATCAGCTATTTCCATTACTTCGCCTTTATAATTACTATTTCTAGGTTGAACAATACCGTATTTAGATACATCTTCTATAGGAACTTCTCTAGTTCCTAAGATTAGAGAATTTGGATGCGATTTATATGCTGTAATCATGCGTTCTAATAAGGGTTGAGTTTCTTCTGAATGAATAATTGAATCTCCTAAAGCTATTATAAAAGGTTCATTATTAATAAAACTACGAGCAAGACTAACTGCATGCCCTAAGCCTTGTGGTCTACTTTGTCTAGTGTAAAAGAATTTTATGTTCATATCTTCATATTGTAAAGTTTCCAAGAGTTCTTTTTGTTCGCTTTGCTGCAGCATTAATTCCAGATATGGATCTTTGTCGAAGTGATCCTCAATTACTCTCTTTCTCTGGCCGGTTATGATTAATACTTGTTCAACTCCTACCGAAGCTAATTCTTCGATTATGTATTGAATACAGGGCTTAGATGCTAAAGGCAGCATTTCTTTTGGTTGAGTTTTTGTTAATGGCAGCATTCTTGTTCCTAGTCCTGCTGCTGGTATTACTGCTTTTTTGATCATGTTTTCACCATCTTCTATAATATTATTATAGCTGTTTAGTTATTATTTATTGCTTCAACTGGAAGTTTCCACATGTCTCCCAACATTAGATTATATTTATAAGGATGTATTAATTCAAATCCACTACTATTTGTAAAAGTCATTTCTCCAAAATAAAGCTTACCTTGAATATTATACCAATCAACTCTTACGTGAGAAAATCCACTAGCCAATTCTTTTGTTAGCTCAATCATTAAATCGAAGTTCACTGGTCTTGGTATTGAATAATCAGTATTCTTATACGTGTGCTGTTGCCATT
>CAZJCV010000121.1:0-4204 GCA_964544535.1 uncultured Lachnospiraceae bacterium
GCAATACTCAATTTGTCATATTGGAGTTTACACAACCAACAAGGAATAAAAAAATAAATAATGTGAAGAAGGAGGTGAAAAAATACCTAATATTATTCCTTTGCCACCAGTATATATGTACTATCTAGCTGAAAATGAAAAAAGAGAGTAGTTATTTTACTGTATTTTATTATTTTCATCTAGAAAGATAACCCTGGGCTTAAAGCTTTTTGCTTCTATTTCTTCAATTTGGCAGTATGCCATAATTATTATCTTGTCAGCAGTATGCACTAGTCTTGCTGCAGCGCCATTAAGACATATGGTACCGCTTCCCTTTATTCCACTTATTGCATAAGTCACAAGTCTATTACCATTATTCACATCAACTACGTGAACTTGCTCATTTTCATAAATTCCAGCAGCTTCCATAAGGTCACTATCAATAGTTATACTTCCTTGGTAGTTTAGGTTTGCATCAGTAATAGTTGCTCTATGTATTTTAGATTTCAACATATTTAAAATCACTCTTCACACCTCTTTTTTTTATTATATGTTTTATGATATAAAGATAAAATTATCTATAAGTCGTGTGTTGCCAACAAAGATGGCCACAGCTACAAGTATGGATCCTGTAATTTTTTTCATAGGATTTAATTCAATCGCATCAACAACTTCAACATAATCAATACTTATCATGGGTTCATCTATCAGTTCATTTATTATAAAGCCCTTTATCTTTTCTGGTTCTTTTTCACCATCTTCAAGAAGTTTTTTTGCAAGTTCAAGGGTTTTTGGCAAAACTAGTGCAAGAGTTCTTTCTTCAGAAGATAAGTATTGATTCCTTGAACTTATAGCTAGCCCGTCCTCTTGCCTCACTGTGGGGCAAGAGATTACTTCAATATCAAAGTCTAGATCTTTTACCATGCGTTTGATTATAGTTAATTGCTGATAGTCCTTTTGGCCAAAATATGCTCTATTGGGAACTATAATATTAAAGAGCTTTGAAACTACAGTACAAACCCCACGAAAATGTCCCGTTCTTTTTTCCCCACATAGTCCATCTCCAAGCTTATTAACATCTACATATGTTAGGTTGGCATCCTTATACATTTCGGAAGTATCTGGTGCAAAAACAAGATCCACATTTTCATTAGTGCACATTTCTATATCGGCTCCTATATCTCTTGGATACTTCTCAAAATCGTCACTAGGTCCAAACTGCGTAGGATTAACAAAGATACTTACAACAACTCTATCATTTTCTCTTCTTGCTTTTTTAATAAGACTTTTATGACCTTCATGTAAACATCCCATGGTTGCAACAAAACCAATGGTTAAATTATTTTTATGCCACTCTTTTACAATGTTTCTTGTTTCACTTTTTGTTTTCAATAATATCATGTTAAATTACTCCTTATTTTTAGTGTTCATTTTAAAAGTATGTTCTTCAGAAGGAAAGGTTAACTCTCTAACTTCCTTAACATAAGTACTTATGCCTTCTTTCATAATATTCCCTACGTTACTAAACACTTTTGCATGCTTGGGAGCATGATCGTTATACATTCCCAACATATCGTTATAGACAAGAATCTGTCCATTGCATTTATTACCAGCACCAATACCTATTGTAGGAATACTTACTGACATTGTAATTTCTTCTGCTAATTCATCAGGTATACATTCAAGAACTACGGAAAAGGCTCCTGCTTCTTCAAGTCGTTTTGCATCATCAATAAGCTTACTTGCAACTTCGGGCTTGCGGCCTTGTACTTTATAACCGCCCATCATGTTAATAGACTGCGGAGTAAGGCCAATGTGTGCCATTACAGGAATATTGGCCTTAACAATAGCCTTTACCTGCTTGCTTATATTAGATCCACCTTCTATTTTCACAGCCTCAGCCCCACCTTTTTGCACTAATTTGCCAGCATTTCTAACAGCATCCTTAGTTGATGCATGGTATGACATAAAAGGCATATCACAGACTATAAGTGCCTTTTCCACACCTCTTGATACAGCTTTTGAGTGATGTATCATATCTTCCATAGTAACGCTTAAAGTATTATTGTACCCGAGAAAGACCATACCTAAAGAATCTCCAACAAGTATTCCGTCTACATTACAAGAATCTATAATTTTAGCTGTCGAATAATCATATGCTGTAAGCATTGCAAGTTTTCTGCCCTCTTCACAAGCAGTTTTAAAGGTTGTCACTGTTTTTTTCATAATAATCACTCCATTTTCAAAGTTTATAATAAAGAATCAGACAGATCTATTGAAATATCAAGTACAGGTGCTAAATATGTTAGGGCACCACAAGAAATATAGTCCACTCCTATTTCAGCTATTTCTTTTAATCTGTCTTTAGTTACATTTCCTGAACATTCAGTTTTAGCTTTTCCATCAATAACTTTTACAGCTTTTTTCATAGTTTCATTATTCATATTATCAAACATAATAATATCAGCTTTTGCTTCTAAAGCTTCTTTTACCATATCTAAAGATTCTACTTCAACTTCTATTTTACAAACAAAAGAAGCGTATTCCTGGGCCATTTTTACTGCTTTACTTATACTTCCTGCAGCTTTAATATGATTGTCTTTTATTAATACTCCGTCAGAAAGGTTATAACGATGGTTATGACCTCCTCCTACTCTAACTGCATATTTTTCAAATGGTCTCATATTTGGTGTCGTTTTTCTAGTATCTACTAGTTTTGTGGAATAACCGCTAAGTTCATTTACAAAAGTTCTTGTGTAAGTAGCAATCCCACACATTCGCTGAAGATAATTTAGGGCTGTTCGCTCCCCTGAAAGTATAGTTCTAATGTCTCCTGTTAATTGTCCAACAACTGTACCTTTTCTTAGAAAATCGCCATCATTAAAAGGGCTTTCAAATTTAATTTCTTTATCTAGTATCTGAAATACTCTTATAAATACGTCTAAGCCAGCAAGTACTCCATCTTCTTTGCATATTAAGTCTGCATTAGATACCTTCTTTTCTTTAATAATAGAATTGGTTGTTATATCCTCACTTGTAATATCTTCTTTTAAGGCATGTATAATATAGTTATCTATATTAATTTGCATTGTGATATTGTTTATCATAGTTTTATCATCTGTCCTTTCTCTTTTGATTGTTTATATTGTATAAATGTGAATATTTAACTAAGTATATGATAATTGATGCATATTTTTTAAAGGCAAGTTAGCCTTCTCAAGTAAATCTTTATCTATTTTCACGATTGGCTCCATGTTTTCTAAAGCTTTTATTACCTTTTGCAGAGTAATAAGTTTCATGTCTGGACAAATCTGATTATTATGTACTAGGTAGAATTTTTTATCAGGACAACTTTTACTAAGTTTATATAGAATACCCATCTCTGTACAAACAATAAACTTTTTTGCCGTACTTTTTTTTGCAAAGTTGATGATTTCAGATGTGCTACCAATATAGTCACCCATAGCAACTACCTCCTTAGAACACTCAGGATGAACTAAGACTAAAGCTTCTGGATGTATATTTTTTGTTTTTAATAAGTCTTTCTCACTGATGCTTGTATGCACATGACAGAAGCCATTATTTAATATGATGTTTTTTCCTGCTACTTGCTTTGCAACATAACTACCTAAGTTGGCATCAGGTATAAAGTATATATTTTGCTCAGGTAGACTTTTAACAATGCTAACTGCATTTGATGATGTAACGCATACATCAGATAGGGCCTTGATTTTCGAAGTAGAATTAATGTAACATACAACAGCCAAATCTTTATACTGAGACTTTATTTTCAGAATATTATTTATAGTAGTCATACTTGCCATAGGGCATTTTGAATTAAGATCTGGAATTAAAATGGTTTTTTTTGGATTAATAATTTTTGCGCTCTCTGCCATAAAAGTAACGCCACAGAATAAAATTGTTTTTTGAGAAGCCTTTGCGGCAATTTTGTTTAAATAGTAGGAATCTCCTACATAATCAGCAATTTCTTGAACACTATCATTTGTATAATAGTGAGCAAGTATTAGAGCGTCTTTTTCTTTTTTTAATCTTAGCAATTTCTTTGTTTCAAATTCAGTCATGTTTCCCCCTGTGTTAATTAAATGTATAATATTTGTTATATTTTGTATAATAATATGACACAAATTAATGCAACTGTCAAGACATGTGTCAATAGCGTAAAATTACATTCGGTTATTAATAAAGAACGTTTATACTTCAAATA
>CAZJCV010000122.1:0-4197 GCA_964544535.1 uncultured Lachnospiraceae bacterium
ATTCAATGGGTGATTTTACAAGGAAAAACGTGCCAACGAATACTTGACACATACTCCCAATGTGAATAAATTGATAATTCTGACCATCCATTATATAATTAAATGATATGGGGGTGGTTTAATGAAGGAGTCAAATTTATTAAGATTAGCATTAATAATTAAAGCTGGCAACACACAAACTTTCAATAGTAGTTTAACTAAAATAATTCAAATGATATTATTTGAGTCTAATAATTACTGTTTGAATATTGATTGTATCAGAAAAGGAATCGCTGAAAATTATGAATTGGAGTTTACCAATGAAGAGATTTCTAAAGCGATTAATAGAAGAAATTCTGGAATAGAGACAATAGAAGAAATACGATCTATTGTAGTCAGATCTAATAAGTGTAAAGAAAAGGAAACGCTTTATAAATTAGAGGATAAAACAATTGATAAATTTAAGACAAATGAAGCTAACAATCCATATAAGACTATAATTAGTAGTTTTATTGAGAAATTTTCGATTGACTCCAAATCACCTGAACAAATAGAAGAAGTGTTAAATAGATTTCTTTACTATATTTTTAACTCCAATAAGAAAACCTTGCTACTTTTATTCAACAATGAAAAAGCTGAACTATTAAATAATACGGCGATAAACTTCAATGAAGATGACAAAAGACTAATTAACGATTTTTTGAATTGGGATGATGACTTAAAAAACTCATTTATATATAATGCCGTTTCATATTCTGTAGATTATTGTATGCTCACTATTAAGAAGGACTATTCTAGTTACAAGCACCTATTTAGAGGCAAGGTTTTTTATTTGGATGCTAATGTTATTTTCAGAATGGCTGGAATAAATAATGAAGAACGCAAATCTGTAACAAACTCCTTCATCAAAAAGTGTACAGACAATGGAATTAGTATTAAGTATACAAACATAACTTATCAAGAAGTAATAGATACTATAAGAAGGCAGGTTAGAGTATTAAGAGATTTTTATAACGGTAAAAGACCGGTAGATAAGAAGCACTTTCAGGCATTTAGCAGACCGTTTGATAATATGGATTTCGTTCTATTATATGATAAATGGTGCAAACAGCCAGGAACAAAGTTCAATGACTATGGTGGATTTGAGAAGCATATTATTAAAAGAATCGACGATATATTAAAAGGATTTGAAAAGGTTGATTATATAAGTTTTGAGAATACTGAAAAAAAGATGTTCAATGAACTTATGGAGAGTCTTAAAGAGTATAAGTCAAGAAATCGAGCAAATTACACTGACAGATCCATCGCTATCGATGTTAATAATTATCTATATGTTTATAAGATGAGAGAATCAAAACGTGGTTCGAATTTTGTGGACATCTCTGACTACTTTATTACAACTGATGGGAATTTATATGACTGGGGAAAAGAAATCTTACCAAGTACTATTCCCATAGCTGTACTACCAAGTGTATGGCATTCTTTGTTGCTCAAATTTAAGGGTAGAACAGATGATGACTATAAAGCGTTCACCTTGTTCTTAAATTTAAGATATAAAGTTAGTAGCGAAGGGTTTGATGAGAGAAGGCCAGAGATTTTGAATATTGTTCAAAATATGGATGAGCCTACTGATTTAAAAGATATGATGTTGTCAGAGATTTCGGATAATCTCTTAGAAAAGTATAGTGAGATTGAGGATGTATACGAGATAATTGAGGATGCGAAAAACACAGTAATTGAAAGTGAAATACAGCGAATCAATAAAGAAAACGGGCAACCCCTCATTGATAAAGGTAAAGAAGAAGGAAGACTACAGGCTTTATTTGAAATAGCAGAGTCAAAGGCTCAAAAAAGAATTAACAGAAACAATACGATTTCTAAAATTTTTGAAAGATGTAAAATAGCATTAGGTATTATGCTATTAGTTGGGCTTGTAATCTATTTTATTAAGTTTGGCAGTAATGGGCTATCTCCTGCATTAAAAACAGAAATTTTAGGTTATGACATATCAGGATGGTCAAGTATAACTGGTTTATTCATTGCAGCGGTTTCCTTTTTTCTAATTAACCCAATTAAGAATCAGTTTTTTAGTAAAGACTTTAAGACATTGAAGGAAGAAGAGTATAAGAAGCTGATCTCATCACTTGAATCAAAATAATTGATTATAAAGAAGTAGTATTTTTAAAGGGAGGGTAGCGAATGTCAATAGAAAGTCGGGTGGTTTTAGAAGAAATTAATGAGCAATTTAATCGGGAGATATCAGTTATAAAAGAGCATATTAATTTTATGGAAATGAGTGTTATTTTAACTGGTTTGAAAGATAAAAAACATTCTACAGCTAAAGCTGATGTAGATGATTATGATATATCAAACATTAGTAGCATACAAAATAAAATAGAGGATTTAAGCTTAAAGACCCAAAATGATATTTTAGCTATACAGAATAAAATTGCGGAAAGTCGATTCTATGAAATTCCGGAATGGTTTAGTTCTATTGATGGAAGAAGTGATGAAGGAGAACTTGTTAGTTTTATCTATGAACTGATAAATTCTGGTACCGATAATAGAGATAAAATTATGTCAGAGTTGAATAATGAGTTAGAATCTTTGTGCATAATGGAAGGGGAACATATCGGTGGAGAGTTTTATTTAGATTTATATGATAACAAAGAAAAGGCCTACGAATATATAGACTTTACCTTGAAAGCATATCACAATAACACGATCTACCAAAATAAAGAGAAGTTACAGGAGCTAAAGAATATCGAAAAGCTATTTCGATTAATAGACACAAAGAATAACATTAACATCTATAGACAAGCATTTATTCAATTAGTAGCCCTTTTTGATGCGTTTGTATTTGATGTTATTAGAATTCACTTTTTAAATAATTTCTTTGTATGGTTAAAACTATTTGATAACGATACAGTAAAGTTACATGACATAGCTGAATGCAACACTTTTGTTGATTTTGAGAATTCAATTGTAGAAAAAAAGCTGAAAAGCGTCTACCTAAAAGATTTAATAAATATTTTGAAAAATCATAATCCTGACTTATTCATTATAGATGGAGAATCAAAATATGCTAATTTTATCGAAATGATTAATCGACGTAACTGTCACATACATAACAATGGAGTTGTTGATAATTCTTATTTAGGAATAAGCAAGAACAATGAAAAGCCAGCGTTTAATATATATGGATTTGACTTGGGTAGTTATGCAGAGATTGATCAAAGTTACTTGAATATGTGTCTAAATGGCTGCTACGAATTCATAACTAAGATATCACAAATATAAAACATATTTTCGCTTAAATACAATCGATATGTTTCCACAAACAACAGTCAATCTTTGATATGTTTCCATCTACGAGCGTGGATATATTTCCCATAACCATAGGGGTTGAAAAAGCGATATTGATAGCTAACAACTCATCTCAGAACATGTTGAGACGGTAGTATTGATAACAAGGGTGGATAAATAAGTGTGTGGAAAAGGCTTGATATAAGGGCTTCTTGGGATTTGGGGATAAAAGTCAGGATTCTGAAAACCTTGAAAATATCGCTTCGTGGAAACAAGTCCATAATGGCAGTATTTGATAGTCAAGTGGTCAGGTTAGATGTCATAGCTCCGCGAGTGGTCGGGTTAGATGTCAGCGTTCGCGAGTGGTCAGGTTAGATGTTTTTTTGGAAATTTTTGAGGTTGTGTGGCCAGGTTGGATGTTGGCTAAAAAACGGTGTGGTTAACCTCTATAGCAACGGTTAAATTTTTGAGACTGGAGGGTATGTAGAATGAGTGATACAGATAATCTACAAATTGAATTAAAACCATATAGCGAGGCTATGGTTAATGCAGAGTACGACCTCGACAAGATAATCTATGACTTGGACAGTCAGATTGAGTTGCTGTCAAGCCAAGCAGATAAATTTGACTACTTGGTTTCAATTGGCAGCGGAGTGCTATGCGGAGCGCTCGACATCCTTTGGGTCGGAGAGTTTAGCTTGGAACGCGGACGGGGCATTGCAAGCGATAAAATTGAAGGTTTAGTCACAAAAACAGCCAAGATGCTTGGCTGTAAAAATGATGATTTGGAATCTGCTGTAAAATTCCTTGAGAAGAAGTTTCCTATACCGAGCGACGGAAATACCCCTGACTTCGGCGGCGGTCTTCAACATCATCTGCGTGACTTTGCCCACCATCCCACTATCGTCGGAC
>CAZJCV010000123.1:0-4181 GCA_964544535.1 uncultured Lachnospiraceae bacterium
ATACCCAATTAAGTGTAAAATTATCTTTTGCCGGAGATGTTCTCCTTGCAAGCGGGGTGGAGTCACTTATTGAGCAAAAGGGGACAGAATTTATCATTTCAGATGTAAAACACATTTTTGAAGAGTCAGATATCTCAATGGTAAATTTAGAATGTGCTATTAGTGAAAGAGGAACCAAAGCTCCGGACAAACAGTTTACCTTTAGGGCAAAGTCCCAAACCCTTGATGTTTTAAAATCTTCTAAAATAGATATAGTAAGCCTTGCCAACAATCACACCCTGGATTTTGGAGTGGAAGCCCTTTTGGATACTTTTCAAAATTTAAAAGATTATGGTATTGAATATGCCGGAGCTGGTATGAATATGGATGAAGCAGCCAGACCGGTTTTTATTGAAGAAAAGGGCATTAAAATAGCCTTTATTGCGTCAAGCCGTGTTATACCGGTGGTATCATGGACGGCGGGGGGAAATACCTCGGGGCTTGCAGTAACTTATGATCCAAAACGCACACTAGAGGAAATTGCCTCTGCCAAAAAACAGGCAGATATTGTAGTTGTATATGTTCATTGGGGAGAGGAACGCAAGGAAATGCCATTGGATTACCAAAAAAACATGGCCAGAGCCTATATTGATGAAGGTGCTGACATTGTTGTGGGGTCACATCCCCATGTACTGCAAGGATTGGAATTTTATAAAGGGAAGCTTATAGCCTACAGCTTAGGTAATTTTATTTTTACAGACAGTAGAAAAGACACTATGGTTTTGCAAGCGGAAGTTAATAAATCCGGAGTGGAAAGTGTCAGAATTATACCATGCAGGATAGAAAATTTAAGACCTGTGCTTATAAAAGATAAAGAAGAATCGTCTAAGTTAATTGAGAAAGTAGAATCTTTGTCCTTTGATGTTGAAATTAATATGGATGGATTTGTTGATTTTAAAAAGCTTGAGAGTGGGACTTCCTGACCTTCACCCTGGAAAAACACCTGTAGGCGCAGTTGTTATTACAGAAAATGTTATTTATCCTCACTTAATAGACAATGATATTGGCTGTGGTATGAGTATGTTTATGACAGACATAAAAAGAAGGAAATTTAAATTTGATAAAATAGTCAAAAAACTAGAAAGCATTGGGGATTTAAGAGAAATTCCACTGCCGGGGGAAGAAAATTTAAACAGCTATATAGATTTACTAGATGAAAACCTTGGTACTATAGGGGGAGGCAATCATTTTGCAGAGATTCAGGAAGTTGATGCAGTATTTGATGAAGAGACCTTTTTGAATTTAGAATTTGACAAAAATCAGATAATGCTTTTGGTTCACAGTGGCTCTAGGGGTCACTTACATATTTGGTAATGTCTACGGATAAAAGGGAAGGAATTTTAAGTTAAAAAAGAAACAAAAACATATAGAACAATTATTTAAATTTTGATATAATATCCTTGTTAACATTTTTATACAAGGGGGTCTATAAAATGGCTGAAAAGAAAATACTTATGTTAGTGGGGGACTATGTTGAAGATTATGAAGTAATGGTTCCCTTTCAAGCACTTTTAATGGCAGGTTACACAGTTCATTCAGTATGTCCTGACAAAAAGGCTGGGGAAGTGGTCCGTACCTCAATACATGATTTTGAAGGAGATCAGACTTACAGTGAGAAAAGGGGACACAATTTTGCTTTAAATGCCACCTTTGATGAAGTTGAAGCTAAAGATTACCATGCCCTTGTTATACCTGGAGGCCGGGCACCAGAGTATATAAGGCTGAATAAAAAGGTTTTGGAAATGGTAAAGTATTTTGATGAGGAGAATAAACCAATTGCTGCTATATGCCATGGACCTCAGATTCTCACTGCTGCAGGTGTTTTAAAGGGGCGAGAATGTGCAGGATATCCAGCTGTAGCTCCAGACATAGAAGTGGCAGGTGGCAAGTACATAAATTTAGACATGGATAAAGCTCACGTGGAGGGTAATCTAGTTACTGCACCGGCTTGGCCGGCACACCCGGATTGGCTTGCTAAACTTCTAAAAGTACTTGGTGCAGAAATAAAGATATAGTATAAAGACAAAGGTGTTGCTGAAGGGCTATTTTCAACAACACCTTTATAAATTAAAATTTTTTACCACAGATGGTGAACACTGTCCCTAATATATTTGTCGTATATATTCTTCACTGCTTCCATTTGTTCTACTGACAACTCGGGAATGTCTGATGAAGCAGCATTTTGCATCACCTGTTCGGGGGTTTTACCTCCAGGTATAGTACAGCTTACAGCATCTTCCATAAGAATCCATTTGAGGGCAAACTGTGCCATTGTATAACCATCAGGCTTTATTTTAGAAAGTTCTTCAACGGCTTTTAATCCTAATTCAAAATCTACTCCAGAGAAAGTTTCACCCCTGTCAAAGGCTTCCCCTTTTCGATTGAATTTTCTGTGGTCATCATCTTCAAAAGAGGTGTCCTTTGTCATTTTTCCGGTAAGAAGTCCGCTGGCTAAAGGAACGCGTACAATTATACCTATATTGTTTTCCTTTGCTTTTTTAAAAAACACTTCGGCAGGTTTGTGCCTGAACATATTGTATATTATCTGAACGGTACTTACATTAGGGTAGGTTATTGCTTTTAAAGCTTCATCCACAGTTTCTACACTTACGCCATAATAAGCAATTTTCCCCTTTTTCACAATTTCGTCCATACCGCAAAAAAGCTCTTGATTATCATAAACCTCTGGTGGAGGGCAGTGGAGCTGTAAAAGGTCAATTTTATCAACATCAAGATTTTTAAGGCTTCTGTCTATAAAGCTTTCGATGTTTTCCTTTGTATAGCTTTCGGCTGTATGGGGGTTTAGTCGCCTTCCTGCTTTAGTTGCTATATAAAAGCTTTCCTTTGTACTTTTAGAAAGCTTAGAAAGCAGCTTCTCACTTCTGCCATCACCATAAACATCGGCGGTGTCAAAGAAGTTAATTCCCTCTTTAAGAGCTTTTTCCAAAGCTTTCATGCTTGTACTGTCATCAACACTTCCCCAGGTTCCTCCTATTGCCCAGGCACCAAAGGAAATTTCGGAAACTTTGTAACCTGTCTTTCCAAGTACTCTATATTTCATAGTTAGCCTCCTTTATAATATTTATTTATTATAAAAATATAATATCACAGTAGCTGCTGCAATAACAGCAGGTTATTTGTTTTTATAGATTTTATAATACCGTTTATATTATAGCCTTGTTATAATTTCAAGCAGTTCCTTTGGAGTGTCAGCCAAATAATGGGGATTATTTTTTTCAAGAAGTTCTTTTGAGTCAAATCCCCACGTAACTGCAATAATACTGATTTTGCATTTTTTGCAAGCCACAATATCCCTTTCCTCATCACCTATATAAACAACATCATCTTTTTTTAAATTATTTTGCTCAATAAATGCATTTATAGTCAAATGTTTTCCAAAAAGATTTCTAGAAGAATGGATCTGGTTAAAGCCGTCAATTTCATTTTTCTTTAATACCTCTTTTATTATATCTTCTGAATTTGAAGATATAATATTAAGGTTAAAATTTTCTTTTTTTAAAGCGCTTATAACTTCCCTCATTCCTTCAAAAACCTTAACATTAGGAAAGTAATGTTTAAACTTGTTTTTTGCTTTATTAATGAGAAAAGGTACTTTATAAATAGGTATGGAAAGAAATTCACATTTTTTAACAATTGACATTTTGCTTAAAATTGAATAATCATCAGGGGTTATTTTTTTGTAGTTGTATTCTCCAGCCAATTCATTATACATTTCCACTGCTGAATCTATTGAATTAACTATTGTTCCGTCAAAATCAAATACAAGTGTTTTGGACATGTGCATACATCCTTTATTTTTGATAAATACTATTATACATATTTCTATTATATATAAGTTGTGGGGTTAATGTAAATTAACAATTTTCCAAACAAAACACACAAAAAAAAATAACATTAAAAATACTATTGACATTTCTTAAAACATATATTATACTGATATAGTCGCGTTAAGGTGATGCGCTCAATGCCGGAGTGGCGGAACAGGCAGACGCACAGGACTTAAAATCCTGCGGGAGATCAAATTCCCGTACCGGTTCGATTCCGGTCTCCGGCACCAATGACGTCGCGGGATGGAGCAGTACGGTAGCTCGTCGGGCTCATAACCCGAAGGTCGGGGGTTC
>CAZJCV010000124.1:0-4141 GCA_964544535.1 uncultured Lachnospiraceae bacterium
GATGTTTTTATTGGTTTTATATTCCATACTCACATTATACAGCATAGAACTATATGAGGCAAACAAACATTCGGCTTATATCCCCATACCTAAAGGCAGGGGCTTTACGCCGATTTCGGTAAATAAAGAAATTTTGCATCACCTTTTTAAATTAAACATTAAAAGAAGCTCCCTATCACAAATGGGAGCCTCTTTATTTATTTCATATTATTTCATATAAGTTGGAAGTTTAGTTGTCTGACCTTCTTTATAAGCCTGCAGTCTCTCATCCATAATTTCTTGATATCCTGCATCTAAGTATTGTTGGCTAAGCTCTTCGTAAAGTTCATCAAACTCTTCTGGGTTACATGTGACTAATCTTACATAGTACTCTTGATATAGGCTGAGTAATAAACCGCTGTATTCACTTTCCGTTTCAATGGTAGTTGCGAAGATCGGATCTGTATAAGCCCAACCATTATCAGCAATTTCTCTATTCCTGTTATATGATTTAAGTATTTCTGAATATAAATCCTGTGGTATTCCTTCTGGTGTAACAACTTTGATAGTATCTTCAATAGATGAAAGAACTTTACTTGCATGTACTATACAGGTCATATCTATATTATTATTATGGTTTAACCTTTCTTCACCACTGTAATTACCATCTACAATTGGTATGCCATTTTCATCAAGTGTATAAGTTACACCTTCAATACCATTTTCGAGAGTAAATAGTACATCTTCCTGACTCATCCATTCCATGTACATCCAGGCAGCTTTTAATTGCTCCTCTGCTGCAAAAGAGCTAAAGCCCACAATCATACCAAAGGGATTATCTGCACGGTTTTGTGGATGATCAACAACCCCTGGTTCTACAATAGCATACGGATGAGCTGCTACAAGTTCTGCGTCTGGGTTATTTTCATAAAACGCTTTCAACCAGTCTACTGTTGAACTCATATAACCACCGTATTGAAAAAGTTTACCATTAATAAAATCTGCTTTCATTTGGCTGCCATCTGCATCCAAATAAAACTCAGGTGAAAAATATCCTTTGTTATATTCTGCATTTTGTCGCTTCAATAATTTTCTAGTCGGCTCCCAAGCAAGACAAGCAGTACCTAAACTCGAATGCATTACCCATTCTTCTTCATTAACTGGATAATCTCTAAACGCAAAATTTTGCACATAAGCATTTGGGAGTTCTAGACCAATTGGGTGCTTAGAAAGGCCAGCTTCCTTTATAGCATCAACGACTTTTGTAAATTCTTCATAACTTTTAGGTATATCCATACCGAGCTTATCCAACCAATCTTTTCTTAAATATGTTACCCATGTATAACCTGCATCATAATAAGGTCTTTCAGATAATACAAAATAAGTTTTTCCGTTTAGTTGGGTGTATTGAAGTTGTTTGTTATCTACCATTTTCTGATAGTATGTAGGTGCAACTTGGGCAAATTTATCTAAATCTATTTGAGCCATGGCACCATCATTTGCCCATTGAGCTACTTTGGGATAATCATATTCCATAAGAATAGTTGGTGTATCTCCTGCAGCAATCAAAAGACTATATTTTGTCATAACATCACTTCTCGGAATCGCAACATATTCGACATTAATGTTCCACTTATCCCCAAATTCCTTTTGTACCCATTTTGTCCAATAGTTGTTATCAACAGATGGATAGCCAGCCAGGGATCTGTCATAGACGGGAACAGTAATTGTCACTCTCTTGTCAAAAGGCTCCCATCCTGCCATACCTGATGTATCGCTTGCTTGAACAGTACTTAATCCAACAAATACACTGAACACAATTATACCAATCATCACTAGCCCAGCAACTCGTTTTGTGTACCTCTTTTTCATAATTAATCCTCCTTGTAATTTATTTACTTTTTGTACGAACTCATTTTATTAATAAATTCATACAAATATTAATACACAGCTTTTCTGCTTCAATTCTATTCTTTTATAGCACCTATCATAACGCCTTTCACAAAATATTTTTGAACAAATGGATAGATGCATATAATCGGTAATGTAGCAAACATAACCATTGCAGCTTGATAAACTTCAGGCGTAGTGGCTGCTTCTGCACCCTCCATAAGACTAACAGACGCTGCTTGTGTAGATAAAATCATATTACTCAAAAGATATTGAAGCGGTTGTAAAGCCCGATCAGTAATGTAGTATTTTGCATCCGCATAAGCATTCCATCTACCTACCGCATAGAAAAGGGACAAAGTTGCAATAATCGGTTTTGATAGGGGGAGTACAATTTTAAACAATATCTGGAAATCAGTTGCACCATCTAAAACTGCTGCTTCTTCAAGACTTATTGGAATATTTTCCTGTAAATAAGTTTTCATGATCAACATATTATAGGGTGAAAATATTAAAGGTAAAATCAAAGCCCACATAGTATTGAGCAAATTATAATTTTTCAACAATAAATATTCGGGAATTAAACCTGCACCAAATAGATAAGTAAACATAAAAACAAATGAAAAAAAGGTCCTACCTTTCAACCTAGTACGAGATAATGGATATGCCGCACATATTGTGACTATCATTCCTAAAACTGTAAAAATAACTGTCAATACTATAGTATAAATCATAGAGTGAACCATTTGGCCATCCTTAAAGATAGATTTATAAGCATCAAAATTAATCTCCTTAGGGATTAAATAAACAGATTGTGATAATACCGCTGTATTGCTGCTTATGGACTTGGCAGCAATATGCACAAAAGGAATAATGCAGGTTAAACCTAAAAGAGTAATAATAACCATGATAATAATATCAGCAATCGTTATACGGTTAATTAGTTTATTGCGACTATTTATAATTCGTTGTTTGGCTTTAAGCAAATTCATATGGTTTTCCCCTTCCTATAAAAGTCCACTCTCGCCTAAGGCCTTCGCAAATCTATCAGCCAATATGATTAATATTAAACCAACCAGAGATTGAAAAAGACCAACTGCTGTAGCATGACTAAAATTACCAAATGACAAACCTCTTTCATATATATAAATCGCCAATTGATACTGGAAGTCTCTCACTCGTACATTGCCAAAGGCATCTAATCTTTCAAAATTACTTCCCATTAACCGACCTAAATTTAAAATTAACAGAGTAATCATAGTGCTGCGAATTCCCGGAAGAGTAATATACCATATCTTCTGCCACCTATTCGCACCATCGATATCAGCTGCTTCATAAAGTTCACTATTAATCGATGTAATTGCTGCTAAATATATGATAGTACCCCAACCCATACTCTGCCACACACCAATAAGTAGATAGGTAACAGCCCAATGCCATTTTTCCGTTAAAAAAGGTATACCTTGATCGATCCAACCAAGATCTCTTAAGATAATATTAACCAAACCAGTTTGGGGTTTAAAAAGTGTGAGTGCAACACCAGCTATGATAACCCAGGATAAAAAGTGAGGTAAATACAAAACTGTTTGACTGAATTTCTTGAACCTTGGGAATTTAAGTTCATTAAGAAGAATAGCTAATATAATTGGTGCCGGAAAACATAAAACCAAATCCAGGATATTAAAAACCAGAGAATTTCTTAACGCTTTTAGGAAGTTTCGATCTTTGAAAATTTTTCTAAATATCCCCAAACCTACCCATTTGCTTCCTTCAAAGCCAAGGGCTGGTTTATAATTCATAAAAGCCATACGTAATCCGGGGTATGCAGCATACTTAAAAAGAATCACACAAGCAAGTGGAAAAATTAATAAGAAATATAATCTCCAATCCCTCTTGATATAAGAAAATATACTATTTTTAGATAATGAATTTATAGGTTTGTCCTTTTTTAATCTCATATCTTATTTTTCCTTTCTAAAACAATGTACTCTGTCAAGACATATTAGAGTTAAAGCTCAATTTGCTCGACAAATCCTACATACATATCCAGGTCAGTAATAAGATAAGCAGGGATTAGAGCGTAAAAGATTAAAACCAAAAAAGAGCATCCAGGTTGCGATAGGCCTGATGCAGCCCGGGATATATTGATATACACGAACTATTGAGTTATCAATATATCAATATTTGTTAACACATAAGTAATCTTCGTTTCTTTCTCATAACATATTTTACCATATCTAATCAAGTGTTTCAACTATTAACCCTTAAAGTG
>CAZJCV010000125.1:0-4114 GCA_964544535.1 uncultured Lachnospiraceae bacterium
TGCTAGAGTTTTTTTCAATTTTGGAAATGATGCTCATCTAACCAACCTCCTATTCTCATCTATATTTCTATTGTATCACACAATAATTAAATACGCGGCATTATCCCAGGCCTCAGTATTCAATTATTTTGTGGTATTTTAGTTAGACTGCGCTCCGTTTACAAATGGAATTTTAGCGCAACCATCAAAACCGTTGTAACTTTCTCATTTAAATGGGATCAATGTTCAATATTGCATATGAACTTATTACAAAATGAAAAAGGCGAAAGAAATACATATCCAGACCCATATTCGGAGATGCTGACGTGATAAATTAAAATTCTGTATCAAGGTGTTACAAATTTAGTTTATCACGTCATTTCGATGCATACTATTGTTTCGAATTCATATTATACATCTTAGAAATATGCGTTGTTACGAATCACGTCTCCATCCGCAAACTCCCTATTTTTTCGCTTTGATAAGTGATAGTAGCATAAAGAAATGCGTATATTCCTTTATGCTATCGATATATGGCAATAAGATTTATACTTACATCGGGGTACTCAACAAAAGATTGTAACCCCATCTCGGAACTAATGCCTATTAATGTGTTGGTTATTTCCTTAATAAAATCATTAATCTTACGCATGTTAGATAAATCTGGTGTATCGAATTTGATATCTATTTTCTTAGTTTTCTTAGGTTTCTTGCAAATCTGACCAAGTACTGTCCAATCTTGCCCAGGCTCGTGTCCATATTTAAACAGTAGCTCCTCTTTACTGTCAATCAAGTTATCTTCTTTTATAGGTGCAACAAAACTCATTCCGTCACGAGGTGCGGTGATAGGTCTAGCCGTTATGTGTAGCGGAACAGCTGCAAATGCGCCTTCTGCAATATCTTTCATAAACCCAATCATTGCATTTAGTTCCACGGGATCCGTTGCACCCCCCATACTTTCTTTTCTAGCTTCGTATCCAACTCGCATAGGATTGTCGTTCAAACTCCTAAATGCTTCTTCGACATCTATTCCCTCATGAATTTTCCTCTGAATTCTTTTTGCGATTGCTAACTGATCTATCATCTCCAAAAAACGTTCAAGAGACCTACTGATAGCCTCTAAATGACCAACATCAAAGATTTTAACCCGCGATGTAAGCTCGACAAAATAACCCGGCTCAACATCTGCTAAAGCTTTTCCGGACGTCCATTCGTGAGCTTTCTTCTTATCAAGTTTTTTTAACAGGCCCTGCTCTTTCAACGCGTCTCTTAGCAACGTAAATTGAAAGTGATCTAATAATTTTAATTCATGCCTAGTTTCCTGACTTAATTGTCGTGAGGAGAAGTGTGGGCTTATTTCACCCGAAAAGTCAAAACTGGCTTTTCCAAGTAAACTGGTTAATAAACTTGCTAACGCCAATGTCTTTTCCCCTACTTTGCCGTCAATACCAGCTTTACCACTTAAAGCTAATTGCTTTGCCTTATCTTGAGTTGATCCTTCAATTGTGGTGATTGTATTTGTAAGTCCCCCTAACAATTGGGACCCATACGATAAGACCCTTCGTTGATCGAGGTAAATAAAATCACGCACTTCTGTCATAAATATCATCTCCAAGTTACAAGTCTAATCACAAATATCGTCAAACTTTTCTGTTCCAGTCCTCGTAGACTCCTTTGTATCCAAATAAAACGCTACCTTTAGGACCGATTCAATTCAAGAACACATATTTGAGAAGTCTTAAATTACGCTCTAATCAATTTATTAATAAAATTGATATATTTAGTATGTTGTTCTCGGTAGTCTACTAAATCTTTACTTGGCCGTGGAAGTTCAAAATCATCATGCTCGCGCAAAGTCAAGTCAAGTTTTAATAATTCCGCCCGACCTGCTATAACATTAAAGTATTCTTCAAATTTAATGAGGTCTGTTCGCTTGTAGACAATAAAAGTTACACGGCTAGCCGTCACAATCGACCTAACAATTCTTTGCCCTGTAAGAAACATGTTTTCATCCTTCCAACCACCTTCTTCTAAACGTTGTTCTGAAACTTTATACCATTCATCAATATTCGGACCTAAGATATCGGAAAACCGTTTGTGGATGTCGTGATAATCCGAAGCCAAATAGATACGACCGTTTAATAAAACTTCTTGGGTTTTCATTTCTTTGTAATTCCTCCTTTGTATTCATGACCGTTCTTCCAATAACTTAAATGTTTCAATCAACAGATCCAATTTGGATTGTATCAATCCGCGGTCTATAATATAAGCTATACTTGAATCCTGTCCAAACAAAACGCCTTATTTGGTCGCATAACCCAAGTTCAACGTAGTTTTTTCATCCTAATCAGTTGCCTTTAATTCATTGAAACTCCTAAAGTAAAACTCAAGTCTATAGAATTTAAAATTCACCTGCGTGCTGTAGCGGGCCTATGGTATAGGGGCTTCTATAATCCTTTAACATTGTTAACAAAAAATGCTTATAAATTTGAATCTAAACACCAAACAAATTAAGTAAGCGTAAAACGACTAGATTAGGGCTTTGTTGTCTAAATAGGTTTTGCTTTATCTCCAGGCTGAGGTTCGTCGAATGGAATAACTTCTAGATCCGACACTATTTCTTCTTGGTCAAACCCCAAAAAGGGTCTTCTTTGAACAAAGCGTCGATTGAATTTACGTGTTTCAGTTGATTTAATTGTAGCCATGCTCTGTTGCACATGGGAAACTATTCCTTTTCCACGTACAATTTCCAGAATACCAAGCGACTTTTTTGTATTAGGATCAAAAATTTCGTCCCCATCAAAATAGATAAGAAACTTTTGCCCTTCCTTGACACCATGTTCTGCTCCACGATTAATAACCACCGTCTCATCATCCAGCACAGTTACCACAGTCGCGGGATATTTAGCTCTATCCATGCTCATAATTATTCCCCCTCAAAAAATGAAAATAACTGATTTGATACGGTCGGCTTTACAATAATGCGCCGGAGTGTGCTTCCATTGTTTTCTGCAAAATCACTCATTAAATTCTGGTCATCGCTACTTATAAGTTTAAATTCGACCTGTATTTTGCCATCGAGCTGAACATTGCTTACCATACCAAAACCAATTAATTCCTCGAAATCTTCGTCACAAAGTCTATAGATCGAAACTAATGTACCGTGAGAAAATAAATCCGACCTTTGTAATAAAATCATTGCTCTTTTTTTGCTACGATGCTCTTTCACATGAGAATATAGCACCCTTGGTAATGCTCCATTCTTATTTTTGTAGACATCATATATGGCATGGAATAGGGTGCATAATATTAGCAAAAATAAAATTATTAATGGAACAAATATCACTAGGCTAATAGAAGTATCTTTAGAAAAGATCCATAGAATGAAAGTCAATCCAATACCTAAAATCGTTCCTATTGGCCCATAAATTTTATTGAAACTTGCCCATATAAGCCCCCCTAGGCTTCTATCCATGATTTCATTTTCACCCCTTGACAAAAATTTTCCGTGTTCACAAAATTACAGTATGTGCAATCTAACAGTCTAATGAAAGATCGGACAAGCGCGGATGTTCCGCTATACAGAACTGCAATATTATCAAAACACGTTTTACGCGACCTAAAATCATTTTTTAAATAAACTAATGATTATTTGTAAGAATTGATCCCACCCTGCAATCAATGTGATAATAGTGGAACGACGGTGCCAGAGAACACACGGCCAATCCTGCTACTTTTTATAAAAACGAAAAATCCAGAACTAAGAACTCCTAAATCTCGTAAGAAAACAAACGGTAACATCAATACACTATGGCTTGAGTCTAAAAGCAACTTTAGAGGATATCGCATTTTGCCGATGATTCGTTCTTTTACATATTCAAGCCACCATAATACTTCATTATGGTACCACCTAACAATCGGGCAGGCTCATTTTATTTACCTATGCTTCCATCCGCACTTCGTTTATGCCTTTAACAACAATCAGGCAATTAGTGATGTAATATGCCCATAGACCCTATAAAATCCTGCATTTTCATGACCTTAGCGACCAACCAATGAAAAACATCTTCACCTCCATTATTACTATAGTCTACCAATTGGTTGTGGTACTTCACTGCAAAATCTTGTTTCTTAT
>CAZJCV010000126.1:0-4113 GCA_964544535.1 uncultured Lachnospiraceae bacterium
TATGATACTGGATTTTACTTTTTTCAATTGCTGCTGCCGCTATATCATATTTACTCTTGTCCGATAAATCCGAAAAAGCCATGCCGTGTTTTTTCTTAAATGCAACGGGATCAACCGAGGGAGCACTTATCAAGTTGTCGGTGGAATTTATATCAATACCGAAATAGTTTCCCAATCTGTTTATTCTGAGGGTAAAAGCATAAGGACCAACGGATATTAGGTGGTGTATTTCTTCTCCTATATCAATTTCTAATTCGTCATTGTCAAATTCCTCCAAAGGCACATTGACGGTAAACCTGTTGGTGCCGTGTTCAGCTTTATAATTCTCAGCATAGTTAGTGCTTCTTTCAGAGGGGGTATTCATTTTTTCCAAATCTTTATCGGTAAATGCTTCTTTTTCACATAAATGTTGCTTCACTCCGTCCGAGCTGCCGAAATTTTCGCCACAAAAGGGACAGAAACTTCCTTCTTCTTTTACCATAATATCTTTCATAATTTCCCTTTCCGCTTGCTTTAAATCTGCATCCGTGTATTTTTTTTCTTCCAATTTATCTATTTTTTCTTCTAGTTCTGCTATTTTCTTTTCATTTTCTTCAACATTAATGCCACTATTAATTTCAAATTGTAGTTCAGTAATTATGCCTTCATACGTCTCAACTTTCTCTTTTGCATCGCTGGTCAAATCTGTAAGATTATTTTTCCATTCCTGTATCATCCTAGCTTTTTCTGCTTTAACTCTTTGATACCGTTGTTCAACGGTTTTAATAATATCATCCTTTAAAATAGCTTTCTCAGCTCCGATAACTGCTTTTGATTCACCCACAGCATTACCCCCTACTTAACAACAGTAACTTCTTCTAATTGTTCTTCAGATAGATTAAGACGGTACAAATCCTTTTCATAAACCTTAATTTCTTTTACTTTGTTATTGGCAAACTTAGCATTATCAAATTTAAAGGTTGTAAAATCTATATTAATAAATTCAGTTCCGGTTAAATCTGCATTGGATAGATCTGCACCTATTAGTTTGGTACGGAAAAAAACCGCTCCCATAAAATTATTTCCACTCAAATCAGCATTCTCAAGATTTGTTTCATAAAATTTAGTATTTGTTAAGAAAGAGTTTTTAAAAGTACAATAGGATAAATCTGAACTATAAAGCTTTGCATTATTCAAATTACAATTTATAAATTGTGCCCTGGCTAAGATTGCAAGTCTTAAACCAGCTTCTTGTAAATCTGAGTTTTCTAAAACAGTATCACTAAAATCAGTTTTAGAAAGTCTACTCTTCTTAAAATTCACACCATTAATAATTGATTTGACAAATACACTTTCAATAAGACTTGCACCCGCAAAATTTGAATCAGACAGGTTGCTGCCGGAAAAATCAGTGTTATGGCAGGTTATTCCTTTATAATTTCCACCTGACAAATCCAGATTTTGAAGAACTGAATAAGAATAATTTTTTTCTCCGGACTCCAGCCATTCTTTCATCTTCTTTGAATCCTTCACCCTTGTATCCATTTTATAAATAATTTCATTATATCCTTTTTCCTGTCCCAGCCTTATTTCCAGTACCTCTTCCTTGTCTAACGCCTTAAATTCTTCAGTCTTTACCGCCTCTTTTATTGCTCTTTTAGTGAAGTTCAAAAGCTTTACGTCACAGTGTATAACACCTTTCTTCCATACTTGATCCATATCCGAAGCGTTTATATTACCCATATATTTTTTGCTTATTTCAAACAATTTCCCGTAAAAATCGTCCAAAAAGTCATATAACCATCCTACGTTATATGAAATTTTGCACTCTTCTCCTTCTTCTAAAAACCATTCGTTTCCGTATGCCTGTACTACGTAATCCCTGCTTTCCTTCTGCAAATTATGTATGTTAAAGGAATAGGTTATATATGCTATCTTTCCCTTTCTGCCTTCTTTTTGCATTTCTTTTATCTTTCTGCACAGTATACGGAAGTTCTCTACAAAAGCTTCCGTCAATTCTTTTTTGTGTTTATTTATATGTTTTTCTATATTGTCATTTAATTCTATAATGGCCGTATCAACATATTCCTCTTTAAAATGTTTCAATGCTTCAGACCTTTCCACAATTTTCAACCCCTTTTTCATGAAAATGTTACCATTTATAGCATATCAATATATAAACAGGGTTTCAATTTTTTTAGGATATCAGTACTTAACAATAGTTACTTCCTTTAATTGTTCTTCAGAGAGATTAAGACGGTACAGATCCTTTTCATAAACTTTAATTCTTTTTATAAAATTTTCGGCAAACTTAGCATTATCAAATTCAAAGGTTGTAAAATCTATATCTACAAATTCGGCACCTGTTAAATCTGTATCGGATAAATCGGCTCCCGAAAGTTTAGTTTTAATAAATACTGCATTTTTTAAATTATTTCCGCTTAAATCTGCATTTTCAAGATTAGAGAACGAAAAATCCGTTTCTGTCAGGATACAGCTTTTAAAAACACAAGAAGTTAAATCAGAATAATTAATTTCTGTCTTATTTAAATTACAATTTATAAATTGTGCTTTTGTAAAAAAAGCTTCACTTGCATCTGCTTCTTGGAAATTGGAGTTTTCTAATACGGTATCACTAAAATCAGTTTCAGGAAGACTACTTCTATAAAAATTCACACCATTAATAATTGATTTAACAAATACACTTTCAATAAGACTTGCATCTTCAAAATTTGAATCAGACAGGTTGCTGCCGGAAAAATCAGTGTTATGGCAGGTTATTCCTTTATAATTTCCACCTGACAAATCCAGATTTTGAAGAACTGAATAAGAATAATTTTTTTCTCCGGACTCCAGCCATTCTTTCATCTTCTTTGAATCCTTCACCCTTGTATCCATTTTATAAATAATTTCATTATATCCTTTTTCCTGTCCCAGCCTTATTTCCAGTACCTCTTCCTTGTCTAACGCCTTAAATTCTTCAGTCTTTACCGCCTCTTTTATTGCTCTTTTAGTGAAGTTCAAAAGCTTTACGTCACAGTGTATAACACCTTTCTTCCATACTTGATCCATATCCGAAGCGTTTATATTACCCATATATTTTTTGCTTATTTCAAACAATTTCCCGTAAAAATCGTCCAAAAAGTCATATAACCATCCTACGTTATATGAAATTTTGCACTCTTCTCCTTCTTCTAAAAACCATTCGTTTCCGTATGCCTGTACTACGTAATCCCTGCTTTCCTTCTGCAAATTATGTATGTTAAAGGAATAGGTTATATATGCTATCTTTCCCTTTCTGCCTTCTTTTTGCATTTCTTTTATCTTTCTGCACAGTATACGGAAGTTCTCTACAAAAGCTTCCGTCAATTCTTTTTTGTGTTTATTTATATGTTTTTCTATATTGTCATTTAATTCTATAATGGCCGTATCAACATATTCCTCTTTAAAATGTTTCAATGCTTCAGACCTTTCCACAATTTTCAACCCCTTTTTCATGAAAATGTTACCATTTATAGCATATCAATATATAAACAGGGTTTCAATTTTTTTAGGATATCAGTACTTAACAATAGTTACTTCCTTTAATTGTTCTTCAGAGAGATTAAGACGGTACAAATCCTTTTTATAAACCTTAATTTCTTTTACTTTGTTATTGGCAAACTTAGCATTATCAAATTTAAAGGTTGTAAAATCTATATTAATAAATTCAGTTCCGGTTAAATCTGCATTGGATAGATCTGCACCTATTAGTTTGGTACGGAAAAAAACCGCTCCCATAAAATTATTTCCACTCAAATCAGCATTCTCAAGATTTGTTTCATAAAATTTAGTATTTGTTAAGAAAGAGTTTTTAAAAGTACAATAGGATAAATCTGAACTATAAAGCTTTGCATTATTCAAATTACAATTTATAAATTGTGCCCTGGCTAAGATTGCAAGTCTTAAACCAGCTTCTTGTAAATCTGAGTTTTCTAAAACAGTATCACTAAAATCAGTTTTAGAAAGTCTACTCTTCTTAAAATTCACACCATTAATAATTGATTTGACAAATACACTTTCAATAAGACTTGCACCCGCAAAATTTGAATCAGACAGGTTGCTGCCGGAAAAATCAGTGTTATGGCAGGTTAT
>CAZJCV010000127.1:0-4095 GCA_964544535.1 uncultured Lachnospiraceae bacterium
AGTCCATGAGAAACTTTTTTAACGATTACATCTTCAATTTGAAGAAGATTTTTGATATAATTAGGATACACTTGTAAATCACCTACTTTCTTTGAATTCGTGTGGAGTTGAAAGTATTGGCAGGCGGTTTATAAGTGTATTTTAATATAAAAAAATGTTGAAGTGAAGAGATGTGACACCAATAAGTTAGACTTTATTGCGTAGTAGTTTTTAATAATGGAACGTTACTCTTCAAATATGAAGAAAATCATGACTGAACTTAAAAGGGAGGTAATATACTTGTCTAATTACCATTAATCGCTATATGGTCTCCCAGGGTTATTCGAAAAATCCCAAGACAAAAAATCCTTATAGCTTAGATTCATGGGCTTATGATTAGATAGAAGAAACTCGCTTATACATACTGATGTAGAAACAAATGTTTTGGAGTTAGTAGGAAGTCCATCTTTTCAGACATCAACAGGCGAAGAAAATATTGAATCGTTTGAGGAAACATTTAATTTAAGAACTAGTGAGCTGAATTGCAATGTATATATTACAGTAGGCGATTTTCCTAAAAGAAGTTGAAAGATTTATTGCTGAAGTAGAAGAATTTGAAAGACTAGACATAATATTGTCGGAATATCTGATTCAACCTGAATATGATAGACCAGCTTTTTCTGCTGCTATAATGTTTTCTGAAGGAAGTGGTTAAAAACATACATTAAATACCCAATACTTCCTTTTTCTTAGCATCATATTCTTCTTGGGTTATAATATCATTATCTAATAATTCTTTTAGTCTTTTAATTACTTCAATCTGTTGGTCATATGACAACGGGTCACGTTTTTCTGTTTCGTTTACTTTATTTAAAGAGTTTTGAGACACAAGTTCTCTTGCTAGACTAATCGAATCTTTAGTAATTTCTGTTTTAGTATGAAAATCATGATTCTTATTTTTATTTCCTAAACTTCCCATCACAGAACCAACAATACCTTTTTCTAATACACCTTTAACCGTTTGTAATGTGTCTACTCCAAGTGTTTCATTTACTAAGTTTAGCGTTTCTTTAACTTTATCTGCTCCTCGTACATGCAACGATTTTCCTCTTACAAGCTTAATGGCTGCCATTTTAAATTTAGTCATTTCTATTTTAGAATTAAATCTTATTAGTAACTCCCTATCCGTAAAAAACATTTCAATATCATTACCTTTTTGTTTAATCTGGGGTTCTTCGTTATAAAGTTTTATGTTTATAACAGGATAAAACTCGACTTCAATTTCTGCTTTTGAAAATAGTTTTTTTCTTATCGTAGTAGATAATACAATATTAAGGTTTGTAAGTGTAATTTCAGCAGAACCTTTTCTGTTTGGAAGAAAAACTTCTCCTTTGTACAATATAGTTTCATTTGATTGTAATGAATAATTCCTCATAAATTAGCCTCCCTTATTTCAATCGTAGTGTAAAGTCTTACACTATCTTTTTTAGTTAAAACCTTTACATATCAAGGGTTAATTAGTAATCTTTTTTGACAAATTTATTCTGATATATAAATAAAACTTTCATTACTTTATTAATTACTTTACTTACTACATTGTTATATAAAATTTCTTTATTGATTAATTTAATAATTTGTTTATATCCAATATGTTGTCCAAATTTTACAAATAGTTTTATTAAAAAAATGTTAATAGTATTAATAATACTATTATATACCCAAATAATTAGATATTCAATCGAAAATCGTCAACAATAAAGTGTACACTTATTGTTGGTCTTCTATCTCTTATGTTTTACATCTATCCATTCAACTGTCAAAGACCCGTCTTAAACTTTAATATAAAATGCATTAATTGGGTAAGTTGTATAATTAAGTGACGGGTAATTAAAAAAAAGAAAGACACATAGTAGTTCTTCATTGTATAATGTAATTACGACAAAACATTTACAAAGGAGAAGTAACCACCATGTGTCCATCAAATGATACCATAAATGAAAGAAAAAATAAACATTTAAATGAGAAAGAAAGATATCAAATTGAAGGATATCTTAAAGACGAGAAAAAGGCATGGCAAATAGCCGAACTACTTGGAAGAAGCGAGAGAACTATTCAGCGGGAAATAAAGAGAGCTACAGTAACACTGCTTGATTCGCATTTGAGAGAATATGAGCTATATTGTTAATGTTAAGATAAATTTTAACGTTTTTGCAAATATAACTTTTAACACTTTTGTTAACTGTTCTTTGCATTACTAGTTACTAATTTATCCTTGCTTCTTTACGACATCCCTGTGATTTTTTCCACCCTAGTTAGAATAACAGATTTAGAGAGAACTGTAGTGGATAGTATAAGAGACTTAAAATTCAAGGCAGGTTAATCATAAGAAAGTGAGGATTTGTATGATAAATATCAATGTAACAGAGAACATGACAGGGGTTACTATAAGTGGTGACTATAATGATCTTGATAGTCTATATAGTGCAATTTCAAATCTTATTAGCTATGAAGATAAACTTGGTGGATATGATTGTGTACAATTGCAGCTTTCTGCTTTGAATTACGAATTGCGACATGCATATATGGGAGATCGCATGATAGAGCAGGTAGATAATGGTATGAATGATGATTTACAGGCTTATCATAAGGTTGTCAGTTGTGAGAGCAATATCTATTATGCTGTTAATATAACTTGGCCAGAGATTATATTTGATGTGTTTGCTTTAGAAGATTATATCAATATGGCCTTAAATCCGAAATATGCTAAGAAGATGTGTGAGGATCTACCGGAGGAATATATTAAAGAGTGTATGGAACATTTACCAGTGGATTGTGCAATCATAAATCAATTCAGATTTTTAGTATTAGAGGAATTAAGAAAGTCACTTAGTGAAAGAAGATATGCAAGGATTAAAAACTTAATGAAGAAAAGTTATGCAGATCTTAATAGGAAGTTTTCAGGGTTTTGCACTCAGTATCTGGAGGAATTAACTCTCCAATATATTGATACTGATAAGAAAAAGAGAGAGGCATTATTAGCTTCAATCGCAAGAAAGTTATTAAGTAGAGATGAAGATTATTATGAAATGGAAAATGACATATATGAATTTGCTAGGAAAAACGATATTCCTATATCTGAAGTGAGAATTGAAGGTATTCAGTGGCCTGAAGAGATTGTGTGGTAGTGGAAACTACCCACATCCAAAATCATACTACTTCCTTGCTACCTCCAATATGCTTTTATATAAGGAGATTTTATTAGAGCAGTGGCCACTTTTTCAATTAATATTTGACTGATTTTGGACCACTTTTAGATCACCATAAACATTTATATCCGATATAAAACAGCTTGACGGACAAAACGTAAGATTCAAAATCAGTTCGATAAATGAGGTGAAAAACGGCAGTGCCCCTCATTATATCCTTGCTTTTTGTGAAGATAATGACAGTGCATATTCCAATGTGGGTTATGTTTTAGAAAAAGTAGATTTATATATACAAAGTATCGGATTGGGCAGCGTCTGGCTGGGTATGGCAAAACCAAGTGAAAAACGAAATGATTATTGTATTATGCTTGCTTTTGGTAAAACAGATGTCCCGCTAAGAAATGATTTACAGAGTTTTAATCGATTATCTATCGATGAAATAAGTAATCTGGATAATTCCGTCGCCGCTGTTGCACGCCTTGCTCCGTCATCTGTAAATTCTCAGCCGTGGAAACTTCAATTTGAAGATGGTAAAGTAACCGTAAAATATTTCGGTCGTGGACTAATGAAATTAATATTAAAGAAAAAACTGAACAAGATTGATATGGGGATTATAACCCGATACATTGAGCTTGCATTGGAACAAGAGCAAAAAGAAATTATATCCATCATGCCTCAAATGGTCGAAAAGCGTTTTGAAATAGAAATTGTATATAAGTCCAGCTAAGAATAGTCAATAGTAAAAATTGAAAACCTACTTGGACAGTTGGCCCACAAAGGCTTAACAGCAGAAGAAACAACCACCCCCCCCCGCAAGTTATCAAAGAAGAGCCACGAAGCGAAGATAGGGGGCTTTCTGTTTTTGTACAGTAAGTATGCACTCACCAATAAGGTTTCTTGCTTCAGGAAA
>CAZJCV010000128.1:0-4061 GCA_964544535.1 uncultured Lachnospiraceae bacterium
TATTTACATTTATTTTATTATTTTTCTTAGATGTTAGTAAAAAGGAGGTTTTTCTATGAGAAGAGTGTTTTCAAAAAAATTTTTCTGTATTTTATTAGTCGTTATTATGAGTACAAGCATTACTATGCACAGCTTTGCATACACCAATGATGAGCTCGTCTACCCACGGCCAAACCTTTCAACTTGTATAACCAGCCCATGGACTCTTGATACCACAACAAAATTATTTTATAGTAATGCTCCTGAGCAAATTACGTACTATCCCGGTGGATATCCTGGTGGAATACTCTATAAGGATACTAGAGCCAACGGTACAGGTAAATTTAGGGTTTTTTGGAGTCATATAAATTCAACAGGCGGCAATATGTATATTGGAATGGCTATAATTAATACATCACAATTGACAGTAAAAATTAATTACACTAACGGAGCTTATGATGCAAATGGAAGAAATGGAGGAGATAGTGATAAAGCAGTTCTTGGTCAACAGTTATTGAGTAAATTCTTATCTTCAGGCTCTAGTGAGAAAACACTTGCTACATTGGCACCAGGACAAAAAACTTACGTAGGTTTTTATACTTATAATGGTAAAACCAGCCTTGGTATGTATGATATTGTTGTCAGAAATGCCTCTAACAATAGTTTAGTAACAAACGGTATTACAGTTCTTACATATATATCAAGGTATGCGGATCCTGCAAATGTTATAGATAACGACTATGTTATTCCAAGAAACGGAGATACTAGAGGACTTTTTGATTATGCAAATCGTTCTATTACTATTTCAGGAACAAATCGCCAATTATCATTAGGCAAAACAGAAAATGATTTAAATCCAAAAGTAAAGTATCCGAGTAATGAAGCAGTAGTTGGAACTAGTCAAATATCAGGTGATCCCAGCCAAGTAAAATTATATGGTGCATATGCAATAATATCAAATATTACTATAAATCCTGGTACAAGAAGTGCAATTATCCTATCGCCTGATTGGCAGCAAACATCATACGATCATTACTTAGCTGCTTATGTTCAGGGACGCGGTGTAGTTACTAAAAACGTACCTTATTATCATGGATGGGTACTTAAAGCAAATCAATCGTCTTCAATAACTATAAAAACTTCTCTTCCAGCATATGAATGGGCACCATTACATATCGCAGTGGTACCAGAGCCTTAACTCTCTATTAAATAATCTAATGTTATACTAAGTTGAACTATTGGATAATTATGTTTTTGATTAAATGAACTAATTAATAGCGAGACAGTCTATACTGCCTCGCTATTTTTAGAGAATGTAATAAATTTTGTGTATAGGAAATATTAGAATAACTCCTTTCTCGTATTAACTGATAACTATAAGATAAAAAGGAGTTTTTATATGGCATTGCCAAAAGAAATAGTACGGGAAATAATTAAACAGAATAATTTCTAAAATCCAGAAGAAGTGCTGGCATTTCTTAAAGAATCTTTTACAGATATTCTCCAATATATGCTCGAGGTGGAAATGGACTGCCATTTAGGGTAATCCAAACATGATGTATCAAACAAAGATGTTGAAAACAGCAGAAATGGTTATACTTCAATGGGATAGGAATTTGCTTTTCGTAATACAGCTATAAAATCAGGTATTATCCTTAAAAATCAAGAGATTTTTGCAGCACAATGGAAAACTGTCACATGAAAAGTGTTATAAACTTCCTTTCAGCGGTTGTGATTATATCAAGACACTTGCTGATATAAACCATAACCATCTTTTAAGCATATTAAAACTAGGCTTGACGATTATGATATCAATCTGGAAAAAAGGCACTAAAAATTTTAATACTCGTAAGATGTCAGGTTGGTCATTACGCTTCGCTCCATTGCTCGCCCAAGCATCCCGGCTGGGAGTACTCATCTTCATAAGGCATTTGAACAATACTATCATCATAATCTTCATTACATGAAGCATGATTCATAGCCTCCCACCATTCAAAACTTCTATGCGATTGTATGTGTATAGAAATCCGGTCTTTTTCCCCTGATGGCGGGTCATGGTTCATATTCCAGAGATCCAGATGTGAATGATAAAATAAAATTGGTTCTTTCCAGAGTTAGTTGATTTTACGCATTTTTTCAAGTCGGAGAGTTTTGATTCTTAATGTTTCAAAATTGCACCGACCATACATAATTCGTTTAATTACTTTTAATTTATTTACACTGCCTTCAGCTAATCCATTATTATAATCATAAATAATAGCGTTCCTTATAGCTTCAATATCTTGCTTAAGTCCATTAACAAAACTAGTTATCTCCCTTATTTGTAAGCTATCCGCGTTATTCATCCATGTTTGAAGATTATCAAATTTTTTATTAACAAGTAAATTTTTAAAATCCCATATAGCATTATGTATTTTTTCAAAGATTGGATATTCGTCACAAATTTTCTGAAAGTATTCCTTGCTTATTACCTTGACCTTTTCAATTGGATGAAATAGAAGCTTAAATACATCTTTCCTTTCTATAGTTAATTTTATTGAGTTATTTATATTAGTTTTGTCATAGTAAAATTTTCGGCGTCTTTTCCAATCTGTTATATAGTGGCGCAATGTGGACGAAGAGCCTTCATATCCAATTTCTCTAATTTTCTCCTCTATAACAGTTCCCATTATCCCTTTTTCCAGCATTGATTCAATATCCTTTATGTATTTTGTAAGCAGACCGTTTTTCTTTTTACCATAAGAAGCGTGAACCGGATTAAAATTTTTATCTAAATAATTTTGAATAGTTCTTGTATTGAGTCCTGTTCTTCGAGATATTTCTCTATTACTGTATCCTATATTCTTTAGCTCTCGTACTTCGTTTACTTTATTTATCTTTAATTTTACTTTTTCCTCATGTATGGTCATCATCTTAGTTTGAAACAATGCATTTCTTTCAGACGAATCCATAGACACTAGTTTTTCATAAACTCTTATATCCATATTTAACTTTTTACAGATCGTTGTTTTATTTAGCCCTAAAGAATTAAGATTCTCTATTTGTTCATACTTTTCTTTTAATGTTAGTTTTCTGTTTTCTTTATCCTGTGTAACTATTGCTATGTCTTCTGCTGATGAATCTATTTTTTGCATTGATATCTTCATATGAGGCTTTAGCTCTTTCTTTAAATAATCTGTTGCATAAGAAGTCAGATTTTTTAACAAATAAAATCTGTCACTAATTTGAATTGCATCTGGCAGTGCAGCTGAAATAGCATTACGATATGTTATTGATCCATCTCTTGAAACAATTTTTATATTAGGATATGTTTTTAACCAATCCCTAACAGTTTCATATTCTCTTGAATTAATCATATCAATAATTCTATGAGTTTTTATATCTACCATTATAGTGCCATATGTATCTTTCTTTCTTAAAGCAAAATCATCAATGCAAACTGCTGTAACGGCATTTTTATTAATTATTAGCCCTTCTTTTTTTTAAGATACTGCAGATCGTACTTTTTCCTACATCCACAGTATTTTTCTTTAATATTTCAGAAGCTGCTGTTGAACTACAATTTAATGATAATCTTGCAATTTCATCTTCTAAGCGTTTTGTTTTTTTAGCTTTATTATTTAAAAATGTAAATCTTTCTGCAAAAGTGGTATGGTCACAATCCGGATTATTACAAAACATTTTTCTATTTTTTAATATAATGGTTACTTTTTTGCCTTGAATAGGGAGGTCTTGAAATGTCCTTTCGTATGTTGAATGAACTTTTGATGAAATTTGTCCACAGAAAGGGCATTTAACTTCTTTACAATTAGAAATCACTGTAATATAACAAGTATCATTAACAATTTCATGATTAACGTATTCTAAATTTTTATCTAATAGTTTTATAAATTCATCCATATAATGGCTCCAATTCAACTAACATTTACTATTATAGTATATCATATTATTAGTATTTGTCAACTAACTCTGGAAAGAACCATTTTTATTTTACAACAAACATTTATAGAATAAAATGTACTTACTGCCTAGATAGGAAATTGCTTTTCTATATCTAAACTATAGCATCACATTTTTACCAA
>CAZJCV010000129.1:0-4035 GCA_964544535.1 uncultured Lachnospiraceae bacterium
AGGAGATATTAGTAATGAAAAGTTTTAATATATTAGTAGAAAAAAATCTGGAAAGATTAGAACAATATGTACCAATTGTAGCAAGAGTTCATGGTGGAAGTCATCCGGAATTTCATGATGTTAAAAGGGTTTTTGATGAAATAAATGTAAAAATAAAGAATCAACAAAATGAAAACCCACATTTAGATAATGAATTTAAAGAATTACGCAAAATTACAGATAATTACACTGTACCTGCTGATGTGTGTGAAAGTTATGAAGCAGTATACGATATGCTAGAAGAATTAGACAAGGCATATAAGGAGTAAAAAGCAAATCATAGGCACAAGCAATGGACTTATCCAACTATTACCTCTCATTTATTTTTAATCTATAATGTTCCATATAGTTTCTGTTGGTCAGAATCTTGGGCAGATAAGTTAGGAGAGAGGATGACAGGTTTATTCTCACTATCTGAGGAGTAATTTAAATATATAACCTAGAGCATGATAAAACTATGAAAGTTATAGTAATTCTCTTGCTTTATTCTGATAAAGTGGTATAATGTTAAAAGATTTTACAACTGAAATTGGAGGATTTTTAAATGAAAAAAATATTATCTTTGTTAATTGTATTTACTATGGTTCTTGCCTTTACTGCATGTGGAGAGAAAGAAAAAAAAGAGGAAGTCAATCAATCTGCAAATGAAAGTGATTTAGATTATGTTAAGGATAATGGTAAACTCATTATTGGTTACACTGATTATGCACCCATGAATTATACAGATGAACAAGGTACTTTTACTGGCTTTGACACAGAACTAGCAACCTTAGTATGTGAGAAGCTTGATTTAGAACCTGAATTTGTTGAGATTAACTGGGATACTAAGGAAGTGGAACTAAGTTCAAAGTCCATTGACTGTATTTGGAATGGAATGACAATCAATGACGACTTGAAAGAATCGTTTGAAATAACTAGGCCTTACGTAAAGAATGCACAAGTAGTTATTGCCAAGGAAGACTTTAACTATGAAGGGACTGAATCTTTAATTGACAAGAATGTTGCGGCAGAGCAGGGATCAGCTGGTGAGAAAACATTACAAAATGATGAAAACTTAAATCAAGCAAGTTATGTTCCTAAGTCCTTGCAAACTGAGGCTTTGATGGAAGTTAAAGCCGGGACTTCTGATGCTGCAGTACTAGATTTAACATTGGCAAAAACTATGACTGGTGAAGGTACCAATTATGAAGATATTATAATTGTTGATCGCCTGGCTGAAGAAAATTATGGTGTTGCTTTCCGTAAGGATTCTGATATTTGTGATAAAGTAAACAAGATTTTTGATGAACTTACAAAAGATGGAACAATGGAAGCTTTGGCTGATAAGTATGGATTAGATTTGGCTGAATAAGTTATATTACATAGAAATAAAGCGAGGGCAGAGGAGCATATCTCTGCCTAGTGCTTGTATGTTGAAGGAAGAGAGATATGAATCAGATTAATGTGATTGTTAGTAGACTATCGGATAGCTTTATGTTAAATTGTAAACTCTTTATACTGACACTTTTATTCTCATTACCCTTAGGACTGTTGATAACTTTTGGCTCAACGAGCCGCTTTCGACCTCTTCGTTGGCTAGTAAAAACTTTCGTTTGGATAATACGAGGAACTCCTTTGATGTTGCAACTCATGATAATTTTTTATGGACCTGGGCTTTTAAAGATGTCTTTTACCTGGCCAGGTGGTGAGTCGGGGCGCTTTGTTTCAGCAATTGTTGCATTTGTTATAAACTATGCCTGTTATTTTTCGGAGATATATAGGGGTGGTATTGAGAGTATACCTAAAGGCCAATATGAAGCTGGACAAGTTTTAGGCATGACAAAGATTCAGATTTTTTTCAAGATAACATTACTTCAAGTTATAAAGCGCATTCTTCCACCAATAGGTAATGAGGTTATTACTTTAGTTAAAGATACATCCCTAGCCCGCATTATTGCTAACAAGGAAATTATTATGATGGCTGGTGAATATAGTAGCAAGGGTCTTATTTGGCCTCTCTTTGCCACGGGTGTTTATTTCCTTATATTTGTAGGAGTATTAACTATATTGCTTGATTGGTTAGAAAAGAAACTAAATTATTTCTGTGAATAGAGGGAGGATAAGAGTGGCAATTTTAGAAGTCAATAATATTGAGAAACATTTTGGAAGCTTAGAAGTTTTGCGAAACATTGATTTTTCTCTGGAAAAAGGAGAGTCAATTGCAATTATAGGTTCTTCAGGAAGCGGAAAAACCACATTATTACGTTGCCTTAATTTCCTTGAGCGACCTGATAAGGGAAGCATTATTGTAAATGATAATGTAATATTTGATGCAATGGATCCTTCTACACAAAGAGAAAGTGAAGTGCGAAAAAAACGTCTACATTTTGGTTTGGTTTTTCAAAACTTCAACCTATTTCCTCAATACACAGTTCTTAAAAATGTTACATTAGCAGCCGAGCTATTAGCAAAGGGACAATTTGACTTTAAGCAAAACAAAAAAGTTATACTAAAAGATATTCAAGAGAAGGGCAAGAAGCTTCTTTCTCAAGTTGGTCTCTCAGATAAGCTAGACTGTTACCCACATATGATATCAGGTGGTCAGCAACAACGTGTAGCTATTGCTCGTGCCTTAGCCTTAGAACCAGACATTTTATGCTTTGATGAACCTACTTCTGCCTTAGACCCTGAACTAACTGGAGAAGTTCTTAAGGTTATTAGAAGTTTGGCAGTTCAAAATACTACAATGATTATTGTGACTCATGAAATGGATTTTGCCAGAGAAGTAGCAGACCGTGTTATTTTTATGGATGAAGGTGTGATTGTTGAACAAGGGTCTCCAGAGGAAGTGTTTGATAATCCTAAGGAAGAGAGAACTAGGCAGTTTTTATCTAGATACAAAAAGGGATAGGGTGTTTATTCACAAAACTATTTGAAAATAGATGGAGGACTTTATATTGGGAAAATATCATATAAACAGAGAAGATGCAGTATTGTTAATAATAGATATTCAAGAAAAGTTAGTTCCTGTAATGAAATATAAGGAACAAGTTGTAAAAAATAATAAAATATTAATAAGTGCGGCAAAAGAGATGAACTTTCCTATTATTGCAACAGAGCAATATCCAAAAGGTTTAGCTAGAACAGTTCCAGAGATACTTGACTTATTAGATGAAAACAATGTTTTTTCTAAAAATGCTTTTACAGCTTACACAAATGAAGTTAAAGAAACCTTAAAATCATTAGGTAAGAAAAAGGTATTAATTACAGGCATGGAAACCCATATATGTGTTTTTCAAACTACAAGGGATTTAATTGCTGATGGTTATGAAGTGTTTTTAATTAAAGATGCAGTAGCTTCACGGACAAAGGATAATTATTTAAATGGTTTGGATCTTATGAAGTCATTAGGGGCAGTAGTAACAAACACCGAAACAGCAGTATTCGATTTGTTAAAAGTCTCAGGAACTCCTGAATTTAAAATCATGTCAAAACTTATTAAGTAAGAAGATTTCTTATCATTTATACCTGCTGTCGAAAGAATAACAAGTTACAACTTAATTCAATATTAAATATAATAAAATGGGTAGGTTTCAACAATTCACAAAATGAAACCTGCCTTTTTTTGTGAAATTAGAGTTCTTATTTGATAAATAGTTTTACTACAATAACAGGAATCAGTATGTTATAATTAAAGTAATCATTATCAAAAGTGATACTTACAAAAAGAAAAGGAGTATTTAAAACAATGATATTAATTTCATGGAATATTGATTCATTAAATGCAGCATTAACGAGTGATTCAGCACGAGCTTTATTATCTCGAGATGTATTAAATACAATTATAAATTATAATCCTGAGATTATTGCCATACAAGAAACCAAGTTACCAAGTAAAGGACCAAGTAAAAAGCATCTGGAGATTTTAAAAGACAAGTTTCCTGATTATGAATTTGTTTGGAACAGTTCTGTGGAACCAGCACGTAAGAGTTATGCAGGTACTATGTTTTTATATAA
>CAZJCV010000130.1:0-3958 GCA_964544535.1 uncultured Lachnospiraceae bacterium
TACTTGATTGTAAATGTTGTATCAACCAATATTACACCCCCTTTAACATTTTTTTGTTGAAGTTTTCCATCTGCTGAAAAACCTCTTTCAAAATTATCAAATGTCAGTTTTTCTTTCACGTTTTGTGGCATACCAGCGACCCTTACAATTAATTCGCCTGTTTCCAATTCTTCAATATATGTTTTTGCTCTTATGTGTCTTGATTTCACATATTCATATTCTAGTTTCCACGCACCCAAATTATAAGGGTGAATATTTATATTAGGCTCTTCACTTCCTAAAATATGTATGCTGTCTGTATCAGCATACTGAAATCTATCATAACATCTATTTGCTGTTCTTATTATGTTATCTCTTGCGTATGCTGTCGTAAATGCTGAAACAGCTGTATAAATAGTTTTTTCAATTGTTATTTCCGATTTTTTAAATTTTAATAAATCATCATGTAAATAAGGTATATTACTTTGTCTTTTTGGGTTTGTTGCAAATTTACCGTATAGACCATTTAAAAACAGTTTAGCAATTGAACGTTTTGCACCTTTTTCATTCGCTTTTATGTCCATATAATGATTAATATATTCTGTAAATAATTCCCTTGAAGATTGAAATTTTAAACCACCAATATAATATTCAATATCATAGTCATAACATTCTTTAAATAGTTCAAAATCAACATTAGTTAATGTTAATTCCACATAATCATCACTATCTATTATGTATTCCGTATCGCTAAAACGTGAATTTTTTTTCAACTGAATACATGGAAATTTACCCTTTTTTAACTTAAATCTTGCCACGAAAGACTGAATGTATAAATTATACATTTTATCTTTTTTATATTCCCCTTCAAATTCAATGGGTTTTCCGTATGGCATAGGGTTTTCAGCCATTGCCCACGGATACATAGAGTTCACATCATAACATAAACCATTTTTATCATGAATTTTATCTTGATGTTTTGGGTTGCAATAAGTCCAACCACCTTTATAAGCTTTTCTTATAAATGCATCTGTTTCAAAGTCAAGTTCTGGAAATGTTTGTCTAAATTTTGCGACACTTCCAAACGTCATTTTTTGGTAAACAGATAAAGCACATGATGAAATTGTAATTCTGTTGTAACCCTCATCAAAAAATATTTTTAAAGCCTGTCCAACTATTGTAACATCATTATAAATATATTCCCATTCTTCCTTTGTCGGTTTATATCCTTTTTCCCTGTGCTTTTTATAATCAATTTCACCCTTTTTTATTTCTAAATTAAAGCTTTCAGCTATGTTCTTGACACTAAAATTCAATAGTTTTAAACTATCGTATATTTTAACATTATTATAAACTCTTTCAGTTTTAACTCTACCATCTTTACATTTTTTTGTTTTAATCTTAAAACCGTAAACTATTTCAATACCATAATATATCCCATCAGCTGTAATTAATGTAGTAAAAAAATGTTCATCTTCTCTTTCAGCATCTTTTTTATTTTCATAATGCTTTAAACCTATTTCCAATAAATGATAGATTATAAATCTACCATCAAATTTTAAGTTATGAAAATAAATCTCATCACCTATTTTATTTTTTGTGTATTCAATAAAACTTTCAATTTCTGTTCCTTGCCCGTCAATGATATTTTTTTCAATACTATATACTGCCCACTGCCAAACATATGTATAATTTTCTTTGCTTGCAAGTGTTTCAAAATCGGCTGTATATCGCATTACTATCTCCCCTTAAAAGTTTTATTATAAAATTTGCTTGCTCTTTCTGTGATTTCCCTTTCAATTTTAAAATTTTCGTCTGTATAACTGTTCATGTCATAATATTTATTTTCATATGCATTTTCTATCAAAGTGGCATATCTTGAAAAACTTAATTCAACCATTGTTTTATCCATTCTCACATGATAACCAAATATATTTATGGCATCACTTTTTGATAATCTATATAATTCAACTTCACTCATATTCCTAACCTTATTTATATATTTTTCAAGTAAATCACCATCAATAACACCCCTAAACATTTCATTCATACTTTTTATATAGTTATTTTTAAAAGTTTCATTCCTTTGCCCCTGTCTATTCATATTTTTATGTGTCATTAAAATCCTATCTATTACATTTGTTCTTGTGGTGCTTTTGTCTAATTTCAATTTTCTTTTAGTACCTAAAAAACTATCATTTTTATCAAATCGACTTTCTTTAAATAAGCTTGTTTTCTTCTGTTCTTTTTTATTTAATTTTTTATATGTGGCATCAATTTTTTCATTACTCTTTATAACTAACTGTACTTGTGCTGATATTTCTTTTTTTGATAAACCTATTCTTCTGGCATTTGCTAGATATCTTTCAATATCTCTTTTACTTTCACCATATTTTTTTAAACTCGACCTGACTTGTTTCATGATGTAACTATCGGCATATTCTTTTATAGCACCTTTACTATACAATTCTTGTATAATTGGTGATGTTTCTTTACCGTATGTTCTTATATTTTTCTTTCTTGCCATTTTTTCAACTCCTTAGAAAATAATAGGCAGGTTTCACCCTACCTATTACAGTTATTTAGCACAATATATAGTTTTTTATAATCGTTTTAGCAAGCGTTAAAAGTTAGTATGTTCCTATCTTTTCCGATATTCAACTGTTTAATCTCAATTTCAATGGGATTTTCCCAATTTTCAGGAGTTCCAAAAATTGAAAATAGTTTTTGCAAGCTATTCTTTATTCCTTTAGAAACACACACATAACCTTCTTGCCTATCGTCAATCAAGATAATTCTAATACCTTGATTGACTTCTCCCGTTTCCTCATTTCTTAAAAATACTTCTTCCATGTACACGTCTTTCAACATGATTTTCTTATTTATCATATCACTGACTTTGTGTGATGGGTTGCTTGTTAAATTAAACAAGTTCTTTTTTTGTTCTTCTGATTCACATATTAATGAACAATAAATATTGTTTGATGTTTCCATGTCTGCCAATAGAGTATTCCCGTTATCGTCTTGTAATATAATTTGATTTTCCATAATTTTTACCTCTTTCATTTTAGTTTTCTTTTATTATTGTGTTATATCCCTTTTGTCTTAATTCCTCTTGTAATCTTAAAGCGTTTTCTTTTACTGTAAATGCACCCACTTGCACACGGTACAACTTTTTCGCATTTTTATCACCCCCTTTACACCTTTCAAGAAATTCATTCCATCTCGGTAAAATCTTATGTGGGCAATTTTTCCCTGACCAGTCTTTATGGCTTTTTATTTCTGTTATATTAAAAACTCTTAACAACTCTTTAATTAGTGCTATTGCATTTTCTTCTGCCTTGTTATAGTCCATGTCAATGTTTTCACATATTTCAATGCTTATGCTGTTATAATTTCCTTTTTCGCCACAATGATATGTAACTTCATCTAAAGGTAAACATTGTATAATGTTTCTATCATCTACAACAAAATGGTAACCGATAAATCTTGCACCACTGTTTTCAATGTTGTGCAGATAGTTAAAATGATTTCTTGCACCTGCTCCCTTGCTTGCGTTACCTGTGTTGTGTACCGTTACACTTTCAACCTTTTGTAACGGTATCCCTGTTCTTGCTTTTCCTGTTTTCTTTGGTGGATAACTTCCACTATTAACCGTTATACCGTTAATTGTTCCTACAACGTCTTTACCAAAAATTTTTACCATATTATATTCTCCTTTTCTGTTAAAAATTCATCTTCATATATTCTTTTATACATTTTACAATACATATTATAAAAATACTGTGGCTCACACGGTGCAAGTTCACCATGTAAATATTCCCTAATTTCATTGTCCATATACTGGGTTACTAACTCAAAACTAAGTTCTTCACCATGTTTATTAGTGATTTTAATGTTTTCAAAATTTTTCATTTTTTATCCCTCTTTTCGTTTAGTTGTTTGTGGGTATTTCCCTTACCCTCTATATATATTATAC
>CAZJCV010000131.1:0-3956 GCA_964544535.1 uncultured Lachnospiraceae bacterium
CCTATATAACTTGATTATAACGCATTATTTAATTTTTTCCAACATTTCTTTTATGTCTCTCTTTAAATTTTTTGATTCGTTATAAAATATGCAGCCTACAACATCATTACTTTTTATTGCTCGCCCTATAGCATCATCTTCGATGTTAATTACTTTTGTTATTCTCATGTTTACATATATTAATCTTTTTTGCATTTTCCTTTTCTACCCAAATCGAATAATGTAGCACATGTCCCTGCACCTATCAATAATAATAGTGGAAAAAGAAGTCTTTCTCTCCACCAGTTTTTGCATCCCATATTAATAACACCACTGATAATATTAGAAAGAAACATGCAAATATTATATATGCTACTTTTTTTCTTTGTTCATAATTATATTTCCCCACTCTTCTTATAATAAAGTTACTATATCTATTAATAATGTAATAGTTATGTCTGCTCAATCTGGTCCTTTACTGCAAAAAGCAATTGGATAATTCCAACACAAGAGGATTCTAGCTTTTTTATTTATGATTATAATACATTTATAAGCTGGATGTATTAAATTTATGTTTTTACAAAGCACTTATATTAGTCAAAAGAAACTTCCAACGGTCATTTTAAGAAGGATACTGCAGTTTATCAATCAGGTAACTTCAATGTCAGTAGTACAAAGATGTCTAAACGCGGTTCTAGTAAACTTATATATGCCTTAGTAAATACTGCACATTGCGCTGGTAAGTTAGTTCGTATCTATAGTTGTCTATTCAGTATCCTTTGCGCAATACTATTTATCCTTTTTAAAGAGCATATAAATAATAACAAGGATAACGAACGCAACTAAATAACAACCTGCAAATAGTAATAATGTCTGCACAAAACTTTCAATCTCTAATTTATCCTTTATTGCAGTTCCTACTCCAGCAGTAATGCCAAACACTATACCTTGTATAATCACTATAGACCAGTTAATCTTGCTGTTTAATTTCTTATTGTTTTTCATTTTTTACCTCTCTTCTTAATTGTCGTAGTGTAAAGTCTTTACACTAACCTTTTTTTATTAAAATATATGTACAATATATACAGATAATTGTATATACAAAAAACTGTATTATAAAAACACCTCTTGATAGTCGGCTCGTAAACACTTTATTAACACTTTCTGTGCTCTTAAGCAAATTGTTTTCATTTCTAGTCTTAAACTTTTTAAAATAGTTAATAACAAATACAATTAAAGCAATAAGAAGTATAATTTCAATAAATACTGCAACATAACTCACTTCATAATTCAAGGCAACATCTGAGGTATCTTCAACTATAGTTACTGCTTCAGTTGTTTTTCTAAGACTATTATAATTAAACTAATTAGAAGAAGAATAATGTTTCCTGAAAAATGAGTAATACTTGAATACAATAAATTACGGGTATAATAATACATTATGCAAGACACGACACTTAGTATCATAGCACTTATGTGTATTGTTCCTGTATGTAAAATCATAAACATTATATGCTCCCTCACTTTTTATAGTAGTATAAAGTAATTATAATACTACCCTTATTAACTATTCTCTTTCTCATTTTTCCTATAATCCATATACCATTGTAATTTAAGCTGATTGGCCGAAAACAAGTATTGTTAACATGAGTAGGAATATAGTATATATCAAAGAAACCACTTTCAACATCTTTCAAATAACTATATTCCTAGTAGTTGACTTCACAGAAACATCTGGTTATAAGATTTGCTTACTTTTTCGAATCATCTGTTATTTTTCTTAAATAAAACACCGTTAGCATAGAATATACAGAAAAGAATCCTAATGAAATAGTAAATATTTGTTGATCTAGATAATTTTCTAAATATACACCTCTATTTTTTGATATCAAAATAATCATATTATATATAAAAAACGGAACAATTAGTGGTGCCGCAACTTTTGGTTCATTTCTTTTTAAACTAATAAATGCTTTTAAAATTAATGCAGTTGAAATTAAAATTGTTACTGATATACTTATTCCAAACATTATTTTTCTCCTTTATTATGTGTAATTCATTGATTAAGGTGTCAAAATTACTAACTTCGAATTTTTGTGTATGGTATACAAAATTGATTGCCAAAATCTTCTTTTGATATCTTAATCCTGTTCTTACTTTGTAAATTAAGTTCTTTATGGCTTCTTTTTGAATGTTAAAATTTTAGTATAATAGTAGATTTCTATAACTTTAATAGTTATCTACCTTTAGACCAGAACATTCCCACTCCAGATATATTAAGAACAACTCCCTTGGATGTAGCATGATGTTTTAAAGAATTTTCAATCATATTATAATAAACTGCAACAGATACACTTGCAATCCCTACTGATCCCGCAATAATTGTACCTAATCCAGCTGAAGGTATTGCAAAAATTCCTGCTAGTCCTCCAGCAACTGTTGCAACGCCATATCCAGCTGTAGAAGCCTGTGATAAGTAATATTATGCGTTTCTTGACTCAGTTCTACTCATTGTTATACTTACTCCCCACCAGCGTTTTGTTAACGAAGCACCCCCATCCAAATACATCATTTCCTCTTCATCCACAATTGCACAATCACTTGGCATAACCAGTACGCCATCGTAACACATATCCATAACTTAACTCCTTTCGTGTGCTTTCACACTTATATTTTATATTTCTTGCAAGCAGGATAGCTAATCCTCACTTACATCATGATTATATGTAAAACGCACGCATAACCATCAAAATTAATAGGTCATTTCTGCTCCGTCAATGATGTCTTCAATAATTACTTCATTTTCTTCCTTTGTTTCTTCTTTCCTTTCAAAATTCCCCTGTTGCATTTGCCAAAGCCTATAATACTGTCACTCTTTTTCTAGTAGCTGTTCATGGGTACCTTGCTCTATGATCTCCCACTCATCTAAAACAAGAATAATGTCACAATCTTTAATTGTAGCTAATCTATGAGCTATTATCAGCATGGATTTGTCACTGTATTTGTTATAAATCATATCAAATATTATATTTTCCGTTCCAAAGTCCAGATTACTTGTACTTTCATCTAATATGTAAAATTCGTTCTTTTTTAGAAAGGCCCTTGAAAGTGCGATTCTTTGTTTTTCTCCACCAGATAAGCCGTTGCCAGCTTCTTCAATATATGTATAGTATTGCATCGGTATTTTCTTAATAAGATCATGGACATTACAGCTTTTGCGGCTTCCTTTACCTCATCTAGTGTTGAATTCATTTTACTAACTCTTATATTGTCATATATACTTTTTGAAAACAATTCAATTGTTTGTGGTACATATGATATAGACTTTCCATTTCCAGAAACACCAACCATTCTTACCTTATCAAATTCCTGATACATTACCTTTGTTTCTACATATAGTTCTGTTTCTTAATTTATATTGAAATATCCCATGGTTCATTACCAGAACCAATAACTCTTCTTAGTCACTATATAGGCTACAATTAGTCCAATAAGAATTATTGATACTAAAGCTAATAGAAGCCAGTTCACACTAAATCCACTAATCTTAACCTCAGTAATCATATACTTGCCTGCTGTGTCAAGTTTAAGCTGAATCATATCATCAGTTTTAACTAGATAGTATTTCTCTTTAGCATCATTATAAAGATATAAATATTCCCCTTTTAAATTATCATTATTAAACTCAATGCCAATTGGTCCACACAAGCTGTTTCCATTATTTAGCATAAAGGAAAAGCCATTTTGTTCTTTAGTAAGCTTTAATTGAGTACAAAATTCTTTCTGATAATTTACAATATCTTCACCATTAATTTTAATAGTATAATCCTCACTACTGATAATTAGTGTTTTCTTTTCTTGATAAAGGTATTTCAACATATCACTATCTATATATGCATATTTATCCACACTTATCTTTAAAGGATATTCCTCTTTAGATACTCCACCAGAATCTTTATTAGTGTTTTCATTGCTAT
>CAZJCV010000132.1:0-3923 GCA_964544535.1 uncultured Lachnospiraceae bacterium
ACTACAGCATCACCTTCATATGTTATATTCTCATCATCTATCCTACACTGTGCACTTTTACAATGCATTTTATCAATATTATGATTAACCTTTACATCTATGCCAAGTTCCGCAAGTTTTGCATTTACTACCCATCTAGTATAGATGGCTAATTCCATTGCTGGTTCTGGCAACTTGTCGATCATGGTTACCTTTTTACCTTTTTCTGCAAGATACATTGCCACTTCGCATCCTACTAATCCTGCACCACAAACAATTACTTTATCGCCATCAGGTATTTCTCCCTCTAGTACTTTAAGTGGGTCTAACAGATCGTTTTCTGCTTCCTCTATAGGTGGTATGTTGCTATTAGCTCCTGTTGCGACTAAAATAGTGTCAAATTTACCTTTTTTTAGAACTTCTAAAGTTGCTTCTGTTTCAAGCTTAATGGTTACATTACTATCTTCTACTGCACCTATTATATATTTTGTGTAATCCCTATAATCTTTCTTAAAATCTGGTAGTCCAACATAGTACAAAGCCCCACCTAGCCTATCTAATTTCTCAAACAAGGTAACATTGTGTCCTCTTTCAGAGGCTGTTAATGCAGCTTGTAATCCAGCTGGTCCGGAACCTATTATAGCTACTTTTTTCTTCTTTTCTGCCTTGTGTATTTTGACGAAACTTTCAAATTCTTTTCCTGCCTCTGGGTTAATTGCACAAGATATTCCTCTTGAGCTCATCACCTCTCCTAAGCATTCATTACATCTTAAACATCTTCTAATTGTTTCTGGTTTGCCTACTTTTAATTTGTTTACATAGTCTGGATCAGCTATGGTTTGGCGTCCTATTGCTATAAAGTCTGCCTCATTCTTTTCTAAAATCCTTTCACCCATTTCTGGAGAAAGTCCACAAACAGCTATAACTGGAACTATCACATTCTTTTTTACTTCTGCTGCAAGATATGCTAATGTTCCTCTTGGTGTATAACTAGGTGGTACCCACATAGATGTAGCAACACCTTTACTTAAGTTTTTACCTTCTGCTGATTCTTCACCAGCCATAACAGCATTATATTTATGAAGTCTTGAATCCCAAGTTCCGGCTGAGACATTTATTGCATCTGCTCCTGCTTCTTCTGCCCATTTAGCAAAAGTACATGCTTCTTCTATAGTTATACCATTTGGCACATCTTCATCTGCTGATAATCTATATATTAAATTAAAATCTTCTCCTGCATGTCTTTTTATGGATCTAATTGTTTCTAATGCAAACCTTGCTCTGTTTTCTAAACTTCCACCATATTCATCTGTTCTTTTATTTGTATATCCTGATAAAAATTGCAGTGGCATATATCCATGAGCTCCGTGTAATTCGACTGCATCAAATCCACACTGTCTAGCTCTTTGAGCCGCCCTTCCGAATTTTTCAATCAGTTCTTTTATTTCCTCTACAGACATTTCTCTTGGTGTATCATCTGGAAGTTGCATAGTGCCTACACCAGATGGTGAAATAGGTTGCTCTCCTGTTACTGATTCACTTGCAAAGCATCCACCGTGTGCAAGTTGAAGACATACTTTAGCTCCTCCTGAATGAACTGCATGAGGTATACGACTAAGTCCAGGCATAAAGCTCATATCAGTAATTTCAATTTCTCCAGGTATAACTCTGCCTAAAGGCTCTGGGCAACAAACCTCAGTGATAATCATACCCACCCCGCCATTTGCTCTTCTTGCATAGTAATTTACGATAACGTCTGAAACTGTACCATCTTTTGCAGCTAGGTTTGTCCCCATCCCTGGCATAATCATTCTATTTCTAAGTTCCATATTCCCTATTTTTCCATGATCTAATAGTTTTTCAAACTTCATTATAATTCACCTCGTGTAATATTATTAATCTAGTTTTATCATAACATTCTTTAACCCAAATTATTCATGGTAATAAGAAATAATTACTGCCTCTTATCTTCTTTTTAAAACACATTATTCTCTTGAATGAGCTATTCTAGACGCAGCAGCACTAGCAAGTCCAGCAACTATGTCATCTAAGAATGTGTTTACTCCATTTTTCTTTCCTTCATCTAAGTCCTTAATTATTCCAATTTTTTTCTTATCCAAATATCCGAAATTAGTCAAACCTATGGTACCATATACATTCACTATTGAAAGTGGTATTACTTCATCTATACCGTATAGACCATGATCTGTTTCTACTATGGTTTGCAATGGTTCAGGAAGTAGCTTTTTCTCTGCTAATTCATCAAGAGCTATCCCTGTTAGAACAGCATGTGAAACCTCTCTTTTATTTAACACATGCTCTAAATTAGTAATACACTCTTCTAGTGTTACATCAGTTAGATATTCTTTTTGTAATTCTAAAACTATCTTTGCTATATCTTCTAACTGTACTCCTCTGTTTTTAAGTTGTTCTATAGCTATTTTCTGTAATTCATACTTTTTCATAATATTAATTTACTCCTTTATAATATTTGTATTTATTAAAACTATGTAGATTTATTTTGTACTGCTTGCTGATTTCTTTGACTATTTACTCGTTTTCTTCCAGTTCATGAGAAGCATAACCCTTAACCGTTTCTAGTAGATTTGGTATCAGGTCCGCACGACGTGTAAGCTGAACATCAATTTGAGCCCATTGGGTCTTCACACGGTTGAGCTTCTTTACAAGCTTGTTAAAAGCACGTATGATATAGATGACAAGCAGGACAACAATAAAAATAATGACTCCAATAATAATATAAACTTTAATAAAACCCTCCATTTTTATCATGTTTTAGAAGAATTTATACATAAATTCAACATTCTTATTTTAACACATTTGCAAGCTTTACACTAGTACTTATTCAAGCCTATATACATGGAGATTTCCATGTGGATCTGAAATGCAATCAGCTATAATCCACTTATTTTTATTATATTCAAAATAATAAACTGTTGTATTTGCAAGCTCTTCTTCTGTATCAGTCATTCTAAAAGTCGTATTATTAATATCGTAAGCTGGAATATCATTTACCTCCATTGTATCCATATAAAGATAGGTAAACTCATCTATACTATCTATATTCATATCCATATATATATTCATAATAATCAAGATACTTTGCTTTTCCATATGTTTTTTTGCATAGTTTAATAACTGAGATTTCGTGGCAACTTTAGCATTGCATCCTCATAATAGCAATGTAAAGCATAAGACTAGTAAACTGAAATATAATCTTCTGTTCTTTTTAATAATCATATTTTTTCCATAAAACTTCACCCCTTATCTACATCTTTTGTTTATCTTAGCACCCTCTACCTGGGCTGGAAATGGACTTACACCAGAATCACGGTACTCTAGGATAGCAGTTACATAGCCCCTCTGAGCAAATCGGGACAGCTGGGGTACATTCCATATAACAATTTTGTTTATACCATGCAGAAGCCTGAACAAATACAATCAAAGGATCTTTTTTACCTCCTGAAACATACTGGTCTGGCCTAATGATCTGTAAATGCAAATCTAGACCATACCTTCTTACATAAGTAACATCCGGGATATAAGTGCAAGCCATATCATTTGAATCTGGTATTATTTCATTAATTCCTAAATCTTTTGCTTTCTCGTAAGAATCATTCTATTACCTCCATTAAAATGCTATTAATTACCCTTAATATATATTTTACTACATGACTTTTTTATTTACTAGTTAAGAGGTACTTAATGGATAATATGGATAATCATAAAAACTATTATTACTAATACCTTAGTATTAACAAGCAAGAAACTATTAACCTGCTGTGATAAGTATCATAGCAGGTGATTTTAATGTTAGATGGGAAAGAATAATTTGCTATGTAATAGTAAACAATTAACTGTAACTAAGAAAATTAATTTAAGGATGTGTTATTATGTTTATTGTTTTAATTAGAGCAATAATTTTG
>CAZJCV010000133.1:0-3900 GCA_964544535.1 uncultured Lachnospiraceae bacterium
GTGTCTCCAATGGATATCAGGCTTTTACTTTTTCACAACTGTCAAAGATGGGATTTTAAATACGTGTTGACATTTATTATATATATATATAATAAATGTCAACACGTGCACAGTAACACATAAATGCTATACATCAGTACATTGAAAAACAAAAATATTAGCAAAGGTTGTTGTGAAAACTTTTAGTATTTACTTGTATATTTTGCAATCTGTATTGTATATAGGTGAGAAATTCATATTATTATACTTTTAGGTCAAATGGTTAAATTAAAACATCATCAACTTTTGGATATAGACACCAAAAGAAAAGTGCGATAAATATTACCTCAAGGTTAACTTATACAAAAATTTGATATATTTCGCACATAAAAAATAGTCTTATATCCAGATTACGTTACATTCAACATATGCTATTTATGCAAACAGTTTCTAACAAAGCTCTCTGATCGCAATTATAACTTTGTGTCAATGATACAAAATAACCTTAAAGTAGTATGCAAGAATATACTTAAAATTAACATAAAACCCTCAAAAACTAAAAGATTAAAAAAGTAGTCAAATAAAACCTGTAGACTTCTTTTCATTAGCTGTAACAACAACCATTTGGAATAAATTATTTATGTGATATATTTAGTTATCAAAGCTCAAAGATTTTGTGTAAGTGCTTTAATACTTTAGTTTTCAAGAAAGCAACTGATATATTAGTAATATTTTTTTATATGGACTAGATATAAGTTGAAATACTAAAAAAGGAGGGTATGAGTAATAGTTCTTTGAAAACATATAGTATTAAATCATTAGATAAAACCTACATACTAAATTTAAAAACCAAGGAGGAATTGTAAAATGTTTTCAAAAAAGATTTTATCCGCAACAATTATCACCTGCATTATTGCTATAATGTTATTTTATGCAAATGCTACCAATGCTACTTCTAATATTAATCAAATTAATCTTGATTCTATTTTGGAAAATCAAGAAATTGCAGTAGAAGAATATCAGATGATTCGAGAAAAATTGAAAAAAGGAATTATATCAAGTGCTAATTACGGTGGTGCGTATATAGATGATGAAGGAAACCTTAATGTTAATATAGTACTTCCAAATAAAAACGCCGAAAAAGGTTATGTTAATAGTCTTAAAAAAAGAATTTCAGAAAATTCTAATGTTAAATTTCACTTTGTTGAACATTCATTTAAAGAATTAGAACGCACAAAAAATTCATTGAGTAAATACATGTCTGAATTAGGTATAAATATGATTTCTGTAGATGAAAGAACTAATAAGGTATCTATTTTCGTGGACAATATTCAATCTAGAACTAATAAAATTCAAAGTACTGTAAAAGATTCTTCTTCCATTGAAATTCAAGAATCAGATGCTAGTGTTTCTTTCAGTAGCACTGTTGAGGTAATAAATGGTGACAAAATCACTTCTACTTCTACGGGACTTAGTTCTAGCTTAAGTTTTCCAGCCACAAGACGTTCCGATGGTAGAAAAGGATTTGTTGTATCTGGCCATGGAGTAGCTGATAATGACACTATAACATATGGAGGAAAAACTCTTGGTACAGTAAGCCAAAGAGTACTTCCGGAAAATACAAACGCTGATGCTGCTTTTGTAGAAAGAAGAGAACCTAGTGGTTGGTTTAATAAAACAAATTTTAAACAAACTAATTTGCTTGTAGATGATTGGGATTGGTATACAGATTTACATTGTGCAACTTATTTACCAGTAGGAACTCATGTTGCAAAATATGGTAGAACTACAGGTTTTACACTCGGTAGAATACATATGCATAATGCAGATTTAGCTAATGCATCTGATGTTACACTTGCAACTTATCATCAAGAAAAAGGGGATAGTGGTGGAACAGTTACTTGGTTCAGAGCAGCAGGAACGATGCAATATATCATTGGATCTCATATGGGTAGTGCAAAACTAAATGGTGATACATACTCAGTATTTTCAAATATTAAAAATATTCGCGATGAATTAGATATAGATATAACAGTGGAATAACTCTATTAAAATAATTTTACTAACTAAGAGAAGTAGCGTTTTGAAAAAACAAAGCTTCTCTTAGTTTAAATTAGTAAATTAAGAGTTATCTTTTAATTATTATATTTTTGTGATATATTAGCAATATAAGTTTGATTATGCGTACACTTCGTTGAATTTATTGTCGTGTACAAAGTATATTATAGGAGGAGTCGATATATATGAAAAAACATTTTTTAATTTTAATGATATTTTTTCTGATTTTACAGGGATGTTCATCTGATTCACAAAAACAAAATAATATTAGCGAAGATGATTTTACTGTAATTTTAAGTTCTGATAAGAACACTTATAAAAATAATGATGATGTAATAATAACTGCAAAGTTAAAATATACTGGTGAAAAAGATAAAATAACAATATTTCATGGTGAATCCCCATTTTATTTTAGTATAAAAGAAACAACTACTGATACCTTTATTCCAACTTTTACCCGAAGCCCATTACTAAAAAAAGTTTTGATACGTAATGAATGGTATGAAGAAATATATGATAAATCAAATGCTACCACTATTACAAGTGATAACATTGATACAATTAAGAAATTAGAAGGAATAAACAATGAATTTATTGCAAAATTTCTCGAAGGAAAAACATTTCCTCCTGGCAACTATCTTATAACCTTAGAAACTGAATTTGACACCGAAATAAATGGAATTATAAATGAGTATAAGTTTTTAGATTCTATTGAAATTGTAGTTGAAGATTAAATAAAGGACGGTTTTGCTGCTTCTAAAAACAACACAACCGTCCTTTGCTTATTTATTAGTAAAATATCGAATTTCTAACAGTCACTTTGTTGCTGTAATCCGATATCCTTTCACCATTCTCGTCTACAACTGCCACATAGTAATCATAACTTCCCCATGGTGAAATTGTACAAAATATTTTAAATGGTGTTTCTGCTATTTTTTCAGGCTCACTTGATGAACATGAATATTTTCTATATATTCCATAGTGTGCATCTGATATTTCACTATAATTCCATTTAAACTTCACTATTAAACCTATTTTAAAATATTCTCTAAAATTTTCAGGTCCCTTTAAATATGCTTCAACAGTTACAGCATCACTAAAAGCTGATATTCTGTTTCCGTTTCCGTCAATTAATGCTATGTAATAATCATATGTTCCCGGGAGAGTCTCTACAGTAATTTGATTGTTTGTTGTTTCTGCTATTTTTTCTGGTGGATATTCTGAATCAGTTTCACTTCTATATATTGCATAATTTCCTCCCTCTGTAGCCTCCCATGTAAATTCTACTGATAAACTATCTATATCTGTCATACTAAAATTTTCAGGAGTTCCTGACAGAAGTTCTACAGAAGTAAAAGCATCTATGACAGTATTAATATCATTATAACAATAATAAATATCATCTTCACCTTCTATAGAACTATGACTATACTGTTCATCTTCAAATAAATTGACAACAGCAACAACATAGCTTGCAAAATCCTTTAATGATGACTGTGGCACGATATAACCATCAGTCATGGCACTATAAAATATGTTAGCAAGCTTACTATAACCTATTCCTTCAATTTCTTTATCATTGTGAATACCACCTTCTGCAATGAGGTATGCTGCCTTTGTAATTACTCCTCCTCCACGATGTGGTATGAAAGGATCCATATTGGAAACATCACTATACTGTGTTATCTCAGGGTATGCAGCATTTCTCATAGCTTTTCCTGTATCTTCACCTATATACCAGTCAAACTCCCCTTCACTTAAAAGGTAATCTTCTAGCGCATATTCACATATAACTCCAAAGGTATCTGCGTAAGCGTAAAAGAATTAACGGATATAAATACTAAAAAATTTGCTATACAATTG
>CAZJCV010000134.1:0-3881 GCA_964544535.1 uncultured Lachnospiraceae bacterium
AGCTAGTGATTTAGGGAAATTTTATAGCTGTGAATCTTAATGATAAGTGGATTTGAATTAGTTTGATAATAATGATACGGTTTCATATGGTTTCATATGGTTTCACTTAAAAATGAAACCATGATATGAAAAGTGAGACTATAGACCGTTAGATAAATTGGAATTTACTTACTCAATTTCAGTACGAATAGTTAACACATTAGGCAGATTAAAAATATCCTTTTTCAAGAACAGTGGGTAAAAATACTCATTCTCCAATCTTTCAAACTCCAACCATTCAAATGTGTGTGTACGGTGACCTTCGTTCGCCGTAAAGTTTTTGCCTCTTGACAACAAATCGGTATCCGTTATGTCCATTAAGAAGTAAATACATAGTTCGTGGTAATGAAGATTGTCGACATCTTCTGTAAAAAAAGCTTGGTTTAGCCAAAGAGGACGGACAATCTTTGGTGTAATTCCCAATTCTTCTTGAACCTCTCTAACAACAGCATTTTCTGCTGTTTCACCAATTGCAACCCTTCCGCCAGGCAGATAGTAATACGGTGACCGTTCATCGTGCATTGCCAAGATTTTTCCATCAGATATCATCATAGCACAAACTCTATAATTAAATTTCTCATCGCCTGATTTAAAAGATATATCCATCTTCTCACACCTCCGTCGAATTCAAGTTTGTCTAACTAAGTATAACATGGTTGAGGGGGAATTCAATATTCAGCAATGAAAAGGCCGACCCTTCAGATACTTCTCGTATCAAAATGATCGGTCTTATTTGGTGCGGGTGGCGATATAGGATTTACAGAAAAATGAGTAAAATCAAGGCTTAAAGTCAGTTAGACAGTGTTCAAAAACTCAAAACAATAGACTTTAAGAAAGGGTGAATTTAATGAAATCTTTATTTGAACAACAAGGCGGTACATACAGCATGGTCGGCGATTACCGTATCCCGAACCTGATTTTACCGGAAGAACCCGACTACACTATCGGCATATGGGGACAGCGGCGGCTTGACTATCTAAAAAAACATAAGCGTGGGCTTTATACAAATCTGCTGACCTCCGGAAAGCTTAACTCTCATTTACACGAAGTTGATGAAACCGCTTTTAAGTGGCACGAGCTTATCGTTAAGCAGATGATGGCAGCGCAAGGTATAACCGAACAACTCAAAGCTAACGATATGATGAAATGGGTTGGAATGGTTAATAATATCCGAAACTGCGCTGATGAGATTGTCCGAAACGAATTGATTTACGATTAATAACAAAGAGCCGAGGTGTGAATCCTCGGCTCTTATTGTTAATGATTCTTCCAATATTCAAGCGTAACAAGCTTATTTCGCAACCAGTCAGACATCTGCTCCGATGTTCCCCAATTCCATTTAGGAACGACATCCTCAATGACCTGCTCCATATCGTGATATTTATGTTCGCCGTCAATGTAACACCATATGCAATATTTATCGTTCAAAGAGCCATCCATCTCACGACTGTAACTGTTATCATCCAATGGCGAGCCGCATACCTGACAAACCGTGTTTTGCGGTTGACCAAGCAAAAAGTTTATTGAAACGCCAAAGGTTTTTGAAATAATTTTAAGTGTATCAGTATTCGGAACGGTATCACCGGTTTCCCAACGCGAAACCGCTTGACGCGTGACCATAACCTTTTCTGCCATTTCTTCTTGGGATAAGCCGTTTTTATTTCGCAGTTCCAATAATGCTTCTTTTGTTTCCAAATTATATCACCATCCTCTGACTTCATTATATCATCGATTTTATTAACATTAAAAGCAACTTGCTGTTGCGAAAAACTGCCGAGTTTTATTCGGCAGTTTTGTGCACCATTGCTTTCTCTCACTCGACCATCATCATAACACCTTCACCACACAAACGGCTGGGTGGAGTGGTCAATAAATCCTCCGCAATACAAGCTTCAATGACATCGTGTAGGATACGGATGCTTGCGCCCATGCTGAACATTGTATATTCGTTCATTAAATGCTTTGGAACATACCGCCTTATCAGTCCACTTAATTCAATGGCGATTTTTTCAGCTAACGCATCGACGGTTTTATCAAAGCCGGAAAGTAGTCCGTAAAAATCCCATTCCTTTTTCCCGGAAAAAACGACGATTTTTGGGTACAGCACATCGCCATCTTTTCGAAGATACCCGCATTCGATCGCTTTGGCAGCGGTTTCTTTTTCATCTTCGGTTAAAGTATCAACCGGTAAACCTCCAATTGCGCGAACCGTTATAAGCAGCAATGAGTCGGTAAGCACATGATGGCCGCAGGAAAAATGCTTATCAAGGCGCTCACCATAAACATTTGAAACAAAGATAGACGAATAACCATATACATCATATTCACGGATAACATCCCTGAATCCGTCACAGCCGTAAAATCCGATATCCAGCGTTTCTCCGCCTTTTATCGCACAACCGAATGTAGAGAAATCACGTTTTACGAGTTCAATATCTTTAAAGTATTTTTGTTTTAATATGTCGCAAACTGCACCGTCTAATTTCCAGACAGCTTTTGAGATTAACGTCCATAAAACAAAACGAATGTCATTTTGCGGGCTTAAATATGGAAAGCTCATGATTTTTTCGGCATCGGTGTCCAATACAGCTTTTAGTCCGCCGCAAAATTCTTTTAAGTGCTTTGTATATGCGTTTGTCCCGGCCTCAAGCTCAGGGATGTCCAATATCAAAATATTTGCAATATATTTATCTTTTCCGACTTTACGCAAAAGACCGTAATTACCGTTCTCCCCCTTTAATTGGATTTCGATTTCATCCTCGATATAAGGAAGCGGAACATCCAGATTTTTGGCTATTTCCTTTGCACTCAAAGCCTGATTACGGCACAGATAAACAAGGTTTTTTGAAAGCACACGCTCCGCTTTACCTCGCGGGTCATTCCCAACAGGGTTTCCGGTTCCTATAAACGCTATATCAATCGGTTTTAATGTGGTATTTGCTTGCATGATTTCTGCCTCCTCTTTAATTTGGTTACGGGCAGAGAACAATCTTTGTTTGACGGCCGTTTCGGAAATGCCCAGTCTTTTAGCAATTTCAGCGGTTTTCAACCCGTCAATGTAATAAAGCACCATAACATCACGATAAATTTTTGAAAGAAAGGTGATTTTCCGCAGCACATCTTGCAGCTGGCAGTTTTCTTCTTCATTTTTCAAATATTCATCAATCGGATTGGTTTGTACATTCATTACATCTTCCGAAAATTCATCCGCTATTAACCGCTCGCTATCTATCCGCCGTTTCTCACAAAAATCTGCGTAAGTCTTGTGTGCCACCGACCAGATATAGGCATTGATGTATTCGATATCCGGGTTTTTACGAGCGGAACACAATACCTTTACGATGATTTCAGAGCATAAATCCTCCGCTGTATGGCTGTCGTTACAACGCTTGTATGCAAAGCCATACAGCTTATCGAGAAACTCTGTACTGTCAAATTGTTTGATTACATCCTCATAGCCCATTCGTTACCTCCTGTGAAGCCGTTCGCGACCGCCTTCACTTATATAGTCGGCAGAAATTAAAGTTGGTTAGGTAATTCTGCGTTTTTTATATGTAATAATCTCCGCATCAGAGGCACTGTCGCCATATTCACATGCTAATAGATAATTTTCATCAGAAGTTAAGCCATAACAACGGTTGCTATTCTTTATATAAATTTGATTGGTAGGATTGCTGGCACTATATGTTAAGTTATCACTTTTGTTACCTCGTTTGAAAGCCTTCACTTATAAATCGCATTTTTCAGATTTGATTCGATTGTATTTTTACACTTTATAAAAAGAAAAGTGGATTGGCAACCCTTTTTTGGACAAATTTATACCGAACATAAAACTTCATTCA
>CAZJCV010000135.1:0-3821 GCA_964544535.1 uncultured Lachnospiraceae bacterium
ACAAAAAGAAAAGAACAAATAGTTGTATGGGAAAAAGAAGAGGGAGAGGTGCTTAAATATGGAAAAGAATTTCATACCGAACAGCAAAATTTATAATAAGGATAGTAGAGACATGTCTGAAATAAAAGATTCCTCTATAAATTTAATAGTAACAAGTCCACCTTATGGTAATTTGAAAGATTACAAAGTAAATAATCAAATTGGTCAAGGAAGTGGATATAAAGAATACCTAAAGGAGCTTGAGAAAGTTTGGGATGAGTGCATAAGAGTACTTAGCCCTGATGGGAAATTGTGCATTAACATCATGCCTTTATTCGAATCTGGAAATGACACTAAATTCAAAAGAAGAGTTACTAGACTTGTAATTAATGATCTCATAAATTATATTGAAGGAACAGAAAAAATGTTTTTACTATCTCTTTTTATTTGGGATAAAAGAAAAGTTGCAAGATTTAGCTCCTTTGGAAGTTATCCATACCCAACAAATATCTTTTCAACATATCCTTATGAGTGGATTATTGTTTTTTGTAAGGAAGGAAAAAGAAAGCCCGTCGATAAAAATATAAAAGAGCTATCAAAAATTTCGCAAAAAGAATGGGCTGATTGGGCTATTAATTCATTTTGGGAAATGCAGCCTGCCAAAGCTAAATCTGAAAATCATCCAGCCCCCTTTCCTAAAGAATTGCCTCATAGACTTATAAAGCTATACAGCTTCTATGGAGATACTGTTTTAGATCCCTTTATGGGATCAGGTACAACCGCAGAAGCAGCTATAGAATTAGGTAGAAACTCTGTAGGTTATGAAATTAATGAAGATTATATAGAACTTATAAATAATAAAATTAAAAATGGTTTGAAAACATTTCATGAAAAAAAATTCTTACAACAAAATTTCCTTGACTAACAGATAAAGAGGGCCATCTTTGGTCCTCTTTATCTAATCTAAAAAGTAATATTGACTACTTTATATTCATCTCCTGCTTTAACAATTTTACCACTAGTTAATAAGCCGTAAACATTTTTCTCAGAGAATAGATTATCTAAGAATGTAATGATATCAAAAGACTTATCCTCCATATATTTTACAGATAAAGCCCATAATGCTGGAGCACTAATAAATGGGATTTTGTCAGGTGAATCTCCTATAAGTTTATAAAATCTGTTTGATAAGTTACCTATATCTACTTTATTATACACGCTGCCTGGAGGGTGTAATATATCTTCTCTTCCTCCTATTAGAATAAGAAGAGTAAAATCTTCAGGTAGTAAATATTTTTTTATGGTTGGACTATATTTTGAGTGTTGCTCTACGAACCTTTCATCAACCATAGCATCTGATAAAGTTGTTTTTGCCTCAATAAACATAAACTTCTCTCTTGATTTAGCACCAATATCTATTCTTCCATTCCTATCAAAAAGTTCATTTGGTGCGGGAATTTCTATGGCGGTGATTACCTCTTCACTAGAGCAGTTAGTAAGCAATGCAGTAGCCCAAAGCTGTATTCTTTTCGTTTCTTCAATACTAGTAAAAGTATATAAATTCATGTTTTGAGGATTCTCTATAAAAAACTTGGAATTAGGCAAGTTAATCATTTCTTCTTTAAAGAAGCTTATAGATGGATATTTAGTCTTTATATCTTCGAATTTTTCTCTATAGCTAGGTAATAATTCATCAAAATAACAGAAATTACAATAAAAGCATTTATTGTCTATGTTAAAAAATGCTCCTTCTTGTTTCACAGCATTACACACATTCATAATTAAAGAAAATTTTTCATTTCTATAGTTAGCATTGTCTAGAATAAAATTTTCAACAGATGCATATTTTCTTGTTGTTGCAATCATAGTTCTTTCACCATCTTCTCTGCTAACTCTATAATTTCAGATGGAGCTTCAAACATGAGAGCTTCATTATTAACCTTAGAGCATCTTTGAATATATAGCTTATTGTTAACTTCTTTATATTTTAGCAATAACCCTGTTAACAAACATATAGCTAATTCTGATTGTAAAATTTCTTCGACTTTTGAATTCGGTAAGAAAAAATCTTCATAATACTTATTAAATAAACTAATTAAATCATCAAAAGAAATTTCCTTATCATTATTATTTAATATGTAAATAATAGCGAATCTTCTGTTTAAGATTATTGAATTATATTGTTGCGTAGTATTTCTAATGCTTTCACTGTTTCTTTCTCTTAAAGAACCCACATTTTTGTTAAGGTTATTATAGCTCAAGGGGTTCTCTATATATGGGTCACCCTCAAGATATTCTTTGGCAAATGAAGTTAATATAAATTTACGAATTGTAAGCCTTTTGGCATTAATGTAATCCCTATAAAATATATGTGGTAAAGATTCATTTTCATTTCTATTATTCTCTGGCTCTATCAAGCCTGCTTGTATACACCAAGAAGTCAGTAATGATACAGTTCTAGTATTGCTATCTTTTGTAGAAAAGGTGGATAATTCAATAGGATCATCTGTTATTGGATAACTAACATATAATCTTGAACTATTAAAATTTTCGCCTTTCTTAAATGCATCCCACAAATATCCTATTACAGGACCGTAAGATAATACACTCCTCCTAACTATCTCAAACCACTCTTTTTGATTAAAATCTAACTCCGTAAATTCTTCCCCTATAGGTGTTATGATAAATTTTCCATCTAAAAGTTTGGTAAAGCCTAGAGCTTCCCATGCCCTTACAACCGAGCTTGCTGCTTTTGCTTTCGTTGTATCGTAGTCCAATGATTGTGTTGCATAACATTTAGAATCATTTAGTGGATTATCGAGAAATGGGCAATACTTTATCCCTAAATTTTCTTCTAGTAATTCGCAATGATTTAATATGTTGTCTTCTGCATTTGAATCATACCGTATGTCAGATATCGAAAAGCCATCTTTGCCAAAATTATTTAAAGTGGTTTTTAAAATATAGTACAAACATTCTATTCTACTTGAGTATTTCCTGTTCAATAAAATAGCCATTACATTCCTCCTTTGGATATAATATCATTCACCGTATATAAATTCTCATATTCATAATTTCTCGAGTTTTTATTTTGGGGTGTAGTTAGTATTTTAAATTGAATATTTGTATTTGTGTACCTTTCATCTATACCGCCTAATATATCATAGTATGATCTTTTGTAATACTCATAACTATTTATATCAGTTAAAACCTTCACTAAAAACACAGTATTACTATCTTTATATACGATATCTATTCTTTTATTTCTATAGTTCCCTTCTGCTTTCACTTCGCAAACAACAAAATCGTTATCAAGCATATATTTTAATGCTATGCTTAATCTTTTTAGATCTGTTAAAAAGTAATCACTAATATTAGGTTGTTCCTTATTTGAATTTTTGTTGTGATTAGAAATATATTTTAATTCACACAGCCCACATTGTATGCAATTGCTTTTCTTATATACTCTTCTATTATCAACTGCAAGTGCGTTTACAGGACACAGGAATATCCTATGTTTTTTAATTTTATTTATATAATCTTTGTTAAAAAAACATTTGATTTCTATTTTTGAGAAATAATAATCTATCAAAAAACATTCTGGATTATCTAAAATAAATTCATTCATATTAGTCCCCCCCTTAAAAAAACATATATTAAAATATTATTATATCAGGAAAACATCAGAATAACAATGATCAGCTATTTTTAATTGAGGATTCATGTTTTAATTGGTATAATATTCTTGCAATTATGTATAGGGAGGTCAAATATGTCTAACAATCGTTCATTTAAAACATATGTTTTCAACCGTTTTTATAATGATTTTCATGAGGCAATTA
>CAZJCV010000136.1:0-3792 GCA_964544535.1 uncultured Lachnospiraceae bacterium
CTGTATAAACTAAGGCTAAGAGAACTGGTGCAAAATATCCTAAATCTATATTGAACTTTTTCACCATACTGTTATCATAAACTTCTTCTATAAAATCTGAACGGTTAAGGACTCCCTGCCTGGGTAAATCTTTAACTAGTTTTATTATTTCCATGGCATATTTAGAATTAGTCACATCGATTTTTCCATCTCTTATTAGTCCAAATGAATCTAAGTATTCTAAAACGTCTTGGCTTGGCTTACCTGCAAAGCTCTTAATTACCCTCTCTAAAACCCCAGCTCTATTTTCTATGGTAATCTTATTTTTAAAATTAGGAAATTCTGGATACTTTGTTTGGAAACTCTTTTCTAAGGCCATGGAAGATGCGAGGTCAATGGAGCTTTTTAAATCTGTTTGTAGCCTAGACTTGCCTCCTGTTGCCTCTATTAAAGTTTTTTCACTGCCCTGATATACAAGTGAGAAGCAGGTGTTTTTGTTCTCATTAAGCCATTTCAACAAATTCTTTCTATAAGTTTCGACCTTTTTCCCATATATATTTTTTGTGTTCTGCTCTGCAGCATCTTGCCTCATCGCACTAGCTGCTGCAAATAAACTTAAATTTTCATGGAATTCATCATTATTTGTAAATTTAAATAGAACCTCATCTGGTTCTGGATTCTCTATCTTAGATTTATCCAAATATGGCGGTAAAATATAAATATAGAAGTCTCTAGGTGGTTGAGCTGTAGACCTTTCTGTAGGTAGCCCCATAAAGAGATAGCCTTCCCTATACACATTTCTTGATTCCCAATTTAGGGTATACTCATATATGTCAAAGTTAGTCACATACTGTTCAGCATTCCATTCCAAAGCACTATAAATTAGCCTATTAAAATATCTATTAAAATCCTCTGGAATCATCATATCCACTTTTTGTTGAATCTTGGCATCGTAATCTATATCTTTTTTAAGATCTAGAAAATATTGTCCGTTATCTTTGTTATGTTCAATAAATTGTCCACTAACTAGGGTTATAACTTCATTGATTGAAGTTTGCACTGTTGCCAAAAGAAAATCAGCATCCATCTCAGGCATATTTTCCATAAATAAGCAAAGATCATCCCTTAAATCTTCAGCTGTTAAACCTATCCTAACGTCTATGCCACTAGTAGTTAGTCTATGAACACTAAGAGCATAAATTATTTGCAGAGCCATATCTTTATAAATTTGTTTCCCTCTAGGAAAGGTCTTTTTAATTTTTTCTTCTAAAACTGCACTTTTTTCCATGACCTCTTTAACTTCAAATTCCGATTTTCTTGCATAATTATCTTTAATAAAAGTCCAATATGAATCAAAGGATATTATTCCAGGAGCTTCCTCTGGTATATCTTGATCTAACAAAGCCTCTACTGTTAGGGAGATGGTTCTTAAAACTTCTCTATTCTCTGCTATATATACTCTGTTAAATATATCTATGTAGGCAGGATGAATAGGATAAAGATCTACATAATCATCGATTCTTTCAGACATACCTGAATAAAGCTTATGATAAGGGGCAAGATGTTCTCGTACCATAGCTTTTTGTTCATTTGTTTTGCCTAAAATTCTTTCTGATACTACATAAGCAGTATCTTCCTTCCTAATTATAACCTGTTCAAATCTATCCTTAACCCTATTAAGGGAGTTAGCAACAAAGGAAAAAGTAGGATTTTCAAATAGTTGCTCTTGTATTCCACAGATTAGTCTAAACCTAGAGTCTTTTATAAACTCTCCCACTTCTCTTAGAAAGTTTAAATCTAGTATTAATTCTTGTTCCTTACGGGTTCTAAGGTAGTCCAAAAGCTCATCTACCACTAGTAAATATCCCTTATCTGGATATTTATCTTCAAACTTATACATCATTTCAATTAAAGCTTCTTTATTATTAGTAATTTCATCAGCTTTAGGGAATTTGAACATAATTCCTCTTTTCTCCAAATCTCTTTCTAATTCACTGGTTATAATGTTTCTAAGAGAATTACTGACAGAGCCTATTTCAATTCTTAATACTTCGAATTTACCGGCTACCTTTTGGGAATAGTCAGCAAACTTTTTGTTTCCTATATAATCTAGATTCTCTTCCTTATTTACAATTGAAGATATAAGGGACATCAGGTGACTTTTACCAGTTCCGTAATTACCTACTATAAGTACTCCTTTATTATCTACTACTTCATCAAACTGTAGTTCTTCTATGATACCACTGTTAAATTTTTCAGCCATTTCATCAGACATAACGTATGATTCAACTAAACTTCTAGCTTTAGTCTCATCATTAGCATCTTTTAATTGGATTACTGTTTGAATAGGATTGAAATTAATAATATCTAAATATTTCATTCTAAATCTCCTCTCTATTTAATTAATGCTATCTTATAATTATCTATATTATACTTTTGGTAGTCAGAATAATTTATTTCCGAATATTCTAACTCCCTGTTTTTAAATTTTCCAGGCCATTCTAAAAAGATTAGCTTATTTCTAGATAGATCTATAAAGTATTTTAGTATATTAAGTTTATACTCTGGGTTAAATAACATATCTAAGTTTTTTACCAATATATGTTCTGTTTGGACTCTGGCGAATATATTGTTAAGTTCGTCTATAACTTTACTATTTCTAGATTCTACAGGGTGTTCTTTGAGTACTAGACTTAAATCTAGCCCTAGATTTATTATGCTTAAATCTTTTATTTCCTTATGTTTTAAAAACTCATCATACTTCATACATATCACGATTAATGATCTATTTCTTTTAACTAAGTCTAAATTAAAATTATATTTTGTGTATATCTCATCCATATTATTAATCGTCCTCTATACTCAATATTCTATTTACTACTTCTAACCTTCTCTTCCCGCATTGCTGCTTTATAACAGTTGTAAATTTTTTATCTTTTACCATTTTTGAGTAATTGTTTTCATTGAGATATTTTATAGTTTTAATAAGGTCATTTTCATCAATTTCATCAGACCAATAAGAATCCACTACCTTGTTAATAGCCTCTCCTAACTCCCTTTGAGTTTTATAAAACATTTTTATTTCCATATTGCACCTCGCAATTCTTATTAAAATCTTATTTAATTCTTATCTTACTATTACATAGACATTTTTGCAACAAAAAAGAAAGGCAGACCGAAGCCTGCCCCATATCCAATAGTTGCTTATATTATTACCATTACATTTCTCTATCATTCTTCTTATTTTCAGACTTTTCTTGGGTTCTTCCTATACTGTCTTTGGCAACCTTATCTTTAAGTTTATTAAGTTTTGATATGGTAGATTCCTTTTTGGTTTCTTTACTGACTTTTCCTAGCTCCACTCCTTATTTCTCCTATTATCAACTATATGCTCTTTGTTTTATTATCATCTCGTCTTATAATGCACTATTACAGAAAAGTTTCTTCTATTTTCTTGCTCATATTATATGCAAGAATAATTACTGTTAACTTTATCTATTCTCAAAATAATGACTCTTATTTATTTCTCTTAAAATTTCCAAACTATATTTATTACCAAACATAAATCTATTTGCATGGGATGACTGCATTGTATTATATAGAAATACACTCTTTTCACTTAAATTTATAACATTCCCTTCTAGTTCATCTTTTGATATTAGATGAGCTGTTTCATCAATAATTCGAAAAATAATTCCTTTATTACTTGATATTGGAATGCAAATATCATTAAATCCAAGGCGTATATTTTTAGCAAGGTCATCAGATATAATCAGTTTCATTTCCCCCTTAACTATACCAATATACCAATTA
>CAZJCV010000137.1:0-3779 GCA_964544535.1 uncultured Lachnospiraceae bacterium
ACCTATAATAATAATTTTTCCGTGGCTCTCTTGGAGAATATATCCCCTGATTATTTTTGAAAGAAGTGCAAATCTATCTTTATTTCCTTTGCCTTGTCTGATAAATATTTGCATATTTTTACTATCAATGTCATGGACTTTTAACCTTGAAACTTCACTAACTCTTAAACCAGCGGAATAAGCAGTTACAATCATTGCTTTGTGCTTTAAGTAAGAAACATCTTTTAAAATCTTATTAATTTCTTCTTTAGATAATACTATGGGCAACTTTCTCTTGCTTTTAAGACGAGGAATATGTTTCATATTCCAATCTCTTTCAAATACACTCTCATAAAGAAATCTAATGGCACTATAGGAAGAATTAATGTATTCACTGCTAAGTTTCTTTACTTTTATTGCATGTAGCAAAAAGTCTCTTACATGGTCATAATTCATTTTGCTAAATGGCAATTTAAAATGATTAGCAAAATGCCTTAAGTGCATTAGGTAAGTTCTTTGAGTTGAAATAGCAAAACCTCTAAGCTCCATTCTTTCTTTCATTTTTTCAAATGCTGAGTTATTTGTCATAAAAACCACTCTCCTGTTAATTATTTGATTTAATTTTAAAGGAAAGTATAGTATAATTGATATGTGATTTAACATAAAAGCAAAAACTAGCAAAAGCCACCGCGTAAGCGGTTTAGTTCAACAAGTCCATTTGCGTAAAGGCCAAAGCATGTAGAAAGCCGTTGGAGTAGGAGCATGGGGTCATTCTGGCCGCATCGATTCATCGGGAACAAGTTCCGCCTACGAAGTAGGGCTTTGTAAGTCCGATTCATCGAAACCGCAAATGGTGAACGTTCTACGACATGGGAGGAAGGCGGCACATCCATGTGCCGGTTTTGAAAGTAAGTCTTTGAAGATTTATTTGGCTCATATATGTTTTATATTTCGAAGTAGATTACTTATATTTATAGTAATATTGTTTGGCAAAAATTAACTAATACTTCTGTGTTTTTAAAAAATAAGTAGGATGGCGGTTGTTTATGAGAGTTAGAGTATATGATAAAGATACTAATAATTATTTTGTTTCTGAAGTATATGCGATAATAAATTCTGGATACTATGAGAAATATTTAGTGCTTGAAGAAATAGATAGCAAGAGATATTTTAGATTGTTTGATTATCTGGATAAATCAAATAATGGACCCATTTTTCCTGTAAACATAAATCTTATAAATTCTAATGAATTAACTGAACCATGGGTATATAAAACAGAACCTGACTTAAAGTATTTTATGGATAAACTTGATACAAAAGATAAATATAAGAGCCTTTATAGTTTTAATGGATATAGTTTCATTTTTGAACAAAAAGACTTATTAATAGCATTATTCAAGGGCAATAAAGTAACTTACGAAGAAATTATGGGAAACAAGAAACAGATTTGCACAAAGTTAAATGGATGGAATTTTGTAGAATCCGAAAAAGATATAGAGAACATCTTAGAAACGTTTGGAGGGTTTCATGATTCGGTGTTGAGAACATTAAATTACATAAGTGGTTCCAGAAAAGTTGAACAAGGAATGATTGTCACAGATGATATCAGAGAAGTTTCGATGATATTTGATAGTGAGTGGTCAGATAGTATAGAAATTGTTTTTGAAGGAGTGTTGGCACTTAACTTGAGGCCTGCAAAGGACAATTATACTTCTGAATTGTTTTCAGCAACTATTATGTTAAAGGATGAAACAATTCTGTTTTATGATGATGAGGTAAATTCAGAACACAAAGATTATGAAGGCACTTGGATAAATGCATTAGGAATGAGATGGAGATTCCTACAAAGTTAAAAAATTGTAATAACAAAACATCATATATATTAGACGAAGTAAGCAAATAAAGATACTTTTTTGGGGGCCGCATCATCCGTGATGCTCTTGCTTCGCGGGTCCTCCCACGACGTAGAACAATCCATCTAGTGCAAGGGGCACGGAGGGAAAATTCAAGGAGAAGGGCTACGAGGGATTATCATGGAGCATGCGTGCCCACGGCGTTTCTCGGATGCAGTCGCATGCTGACGCGGGTCATCCCAAAGAAGACCGAGAAACGCCGTCGCAGATGGTGACGTTAGTCGACATTCCCCTTACGGGTCGTTCTTTGGAAATTTTAAGATTCTTTGGTATGAAAAATACAAAAGGTTAGGTGATTAAAAATGAAGTTACCAATAACAAGTTATCTAAATCAAAAGATAGTATTTGATTTACTAGCAGTAATTGAAGATGGGTTCTCACAAGTAAGAAAATTAGAGTCAACACAAGACCAAGCAAAAAAAACTAGTATTTCCGGTGAAGGAGAATTAGGATTAAGTAATGTTTTCAGTTTATTAGGAGTAAACCTAAAAGCAACTGCAGGACGAGAAAAAAGCAAATCGGATTCATCTAAAACTTCAGAAGAAAGAATACATACACCAACATCATTATTTGCTAAACTATTATCATATTTAGATGAAAATCAATTAGTAACATATATAGATGATAAAACAGAAGTTGAAAATATAGAGACAGGAAGTTTTGTATGTTTTAAGGGAACATTTAGACAAAATCCAATTGTTTCATTATTAAATTCAATTGAGCAGCTTGGTATAATGGCAATGAGATTCGAACCAAATAAAGGAAAACAAAAAAATAGTAATCAGGATATACTAACTCAAATAAAAGCAATGAAAGAAAGTTTAGTAAAAGATGAAATGCTTGATTTAATTTGCACTATGTCTATAAGTGGTAATTTAAAAGCGGTTTTACCAGTTTATTTTAACTATTTTTTTAATAAAAATATGAGTGATTTAATAGATGGAGAATATACGGTTGTTGGTAAGGCTACTAGGGTAATTTTACCTAATTCTGAAGATTCAATAAATTTACTTAGAAACACTAGTTTTGACTTACTTAAGAGAGAAGTTATTGAGGACATATTTACTCAGTTGAATAATGGGCAGAATGAACAGCTTAATATGCCGGAAATTAATACATACATTGTTGGACCATCAATGCTTGTAATTCCTATTGCTATTTATTCATAAAAATTAAAAAGTTTGCAATAACCTGAACAGATATAAAGGTATGAAAAATAAAAAGAGAAATAAGAGAATGTAACAAGAAGGGGAACATCGACTAACAAAAGATTCACACAAGGGCTCATAAGAAGGAGCATGAAGCAGTCCTCCGAAGTATGAACATCGCCACATTCCTTCACCGGGCGGGCAAGCCGCCGCCAAAGAAGAAAGGCTCTGAGGGTCCGGTTTAGGAACGTCGTGAATCAGAAACGTTATACGACAGCACCCTCACGGGCAGTTCACTGAAGTGCTGACACGAATTGACTGCCGGAAGACAAATTTAATGTTTATTAATTGGTTATGAATTTAGGAGTTTTGATATGGAAAATACATTTATAGGAATTGATATCGAGCAATTTAAAGAAGTAAAGAATCAAGCAGAATTTGATGAATTAGAAACATTAATGGCTGGTTTTCATGATAGTCTTATTAAAGAAGTGCACATATTAAATCCTGGATATGTGGATCAAGAATCTATTATGTATTTAAGCACATTTTACAATTTAAGACTATTAATACAATCTCAATGGAATGAATCACCTGCGATTGAAGTTATTTTGGGTGAGGTTTATGAGATTCACTTATTTGATTTATCTGAAATCTACTCAGGGCATGGAAAAATTACTTATGAGATAGATAGGTATTTGCTTTTTTCATAATATCATATTAAATTCTGTTTTTCACT
>CAZJCV010000138.1:0-3776 GCA_964544535.1 uncultured Lachnospiraceae bacterium
TTAAGTGGCCCAGTTTTCGAATGAAATATGGTACAGTTTTCACTTGACAAATACACCATGTACCGTTAATTTATGACCGTTTAAGTTCAGATTACCCGATAAAAGATTTACGTTACCGACTTCTTTGTCGAATTGTAAAATCAAATCAGAGTCCACATTAATGTCTTCAAAGGTATTGTAGACTACATTACCTACAGGTTGCGTGGCATTTGAATTGTCAAAACTCTGGAAATCAGTATGCTCTTGTTCAACATATGCTTGAGCACTTGTTATTGGATAGGCTAAAATTACATTTGCAAGTTGATTAATCAAAGATGTTATCAGCAGTAGATAAGCAACCAAACAAATCACTTTTCTTTTCATATTCTCCCCTACCTCCTGTATTCTGTTAGTACTAGAAACAAATAGATTATTTTAAATATTATCTCGTTTTAACCACCAAATCAAAAACTAGGCTTTATCCTAAGTATTACCTGCCTCATAATAGCAAAATCATTTGAATCGACTAATCCATTATTGTCAACATCGGCTGCTTCAAGTTGCTCTTTGGTTAAATCTTTTTTTACGCCCATCAAGTATAGCTTCATATAAACAAAATCAATTGAATCAAATAAACCATTACCATCAATATCACCTTTGGTAGCTTTGCCTTTAACTGTAATAGTTATCTTTTGTTCTAATGCATTCATGCCATTGGTTACCCGGAAGGTGATTTCTGGGTATTCCCCTGCCTGCCCAAGTGCCGGCGTCCAACTAAATACTCCCGTTTGGGAATTAATCTTTGCACCTTTAGGCAGATTGTATGCTGTATATGCGAAAAGTTCGCCTTCCTCCCCAACCCCAGTGACAGTAAACCTAAGCTCTTCGCCTACCAAAACGATCTTGTTTCCAATCGGATTTAACTTAATCAGCGACACCTCTTCTACTGAAAGCAAGTTTCCCCCCGCATCATATGTATAGACAATTTTCTGGCCTGAATCATATGTGACCTCTATTACTCTCCCGAGATCATCATACCTGTATTCTGCCGCATCGACAGTTACCCCCAAAAACGTAATCTTCATACATATAAGCAGTAGTATGATTATCTTCCCCAGCTTAATCATTGTACCCCTCCTTGTTATGGTATTATCTTGTTAACTATTTTAATTTAGTAAGCAATTTCATTGTTTCCTATATAAAACCGAAATTTTTCCTTTTACTTATTTTTAATAAACGTTATAACAAATTAAATAAGTGTTTTCAATGTTTTTGTTGGAGTTTTTTGTGATTTGATCTCATATTTTACACTTGGGTCGCACAAAAAGCCCCAGGGACCTTATAAATAAAGGGGCGTGGGGCTTTTCAATATCACTAAAAAGTGAGTAATATTTAGGCTTTTTTAGCTTTCTTAAAATTTTTTTATTTCCTTTAATGCTACGATTTCATTATCAGTCACAAAACCAAATGCATCATTAAGAGCACCAGTGTTATTTTTTTCTGAAATTTATCGTAAAATTAGCCTTCGATCCATATACCTTTTCAAATACAAATTCAGTATCCTTCAATAAATGTTTTATCTCCGTGATTGAGAGCTTATCGGCATCCCCTGCCTGTTCTGATATTGATAGCAGCCCTCCCGGACGAATCAACCTTTGAAATTCATTAATATACATCTGCTTGTTTTCGATTTCCCCTAAGACAGTAACCATAAAAATACAATCAAATTCTTCATCTTTAAACTTAAAATCTACTCCGTTACATAAGTAATACTTCACATTATGCACCCGTTTTTTTCTCATTCTCTCTTTTGATAACTCCAACATTTCTTCTTGTATATCACACAGTGTTAACATCCCTTTTGGTATAGAATTTGCAACACTTGCACTGAAATACCCCGGCCCAGAGCCCAATTCCATTACATGATCATCTTCTTTTAACCCTAATCTTTTAATTAATTTCTTGGGTGATAAAATTAGATTTCTAAGAGGAATAAGCAGTGTAAATGCGTATTTGGGTGGAAATAATTCTCCCCTCTTTGCCATTTTGTTCATATTATCTAAGCGATTCTTTTTCATATGTTCCCCCTCGATTTCTAATATTTTAATAGTAGTAGAAATGGTAGCATGGTTATGCTTATTAAATTCCAAGTTTATTCATTCTTAATGTTATTTCTTCTTTTTTATACATGGTTATTCTCAGGCTCCAATTCTTTTATAGATTTTATTTTTGGTAGAATTAATGAAATAATCGATAATAAAACCCCAGATATAATAACTAGAAATCCAATTCCCCTACCTTCCCCTACACCTATGATTTTACCTATAGAATTTTCCAAGACTCCACCATTTTTAAACATTGGTATGAATACATAATCCCCCAAAGGTCCTAATATACCATAGGCAAAAACAAGTCCAATTTGAAAAATGATACCTACCAAACCCCAAATTCTACCTTGGACCTCATTTATTATATTGGTTCTTACTAAATAATCTAGGCTAGCATTAGCCAATGGACTAAGGAGTAAAGATGGTAACAATCCTAATAACATAATAAACATTGTAGCTGATGCCAATCCTGTTTCTTCATATACATATACACCTAAACCAAAAGAGGTAAGTCCATTTCCTATAGCTGCAACAAAACTACCAGGCCATAGAATTAGAAACTTTGTAAATTGCTTATTCATTTATGCTACCCCCTGTAGATAATAATTCCTTAAATAAAATGAGGGCTCCCTCCTTTGCCCCTAACAAAATTTCTATATTATATAAAAATCTATCTGTTTTTGTGTTTAGCTCTTTAACTGTCAAGTTTCGTGAATAATGATTAAAATATGTGTTTACATGGACCACAATCATTTCAATGCTTTCATAAGGATATAAAGCGGAAAACACACCATCTTCTATTCCCTCTTTCACTATAATATTAAGTATTGGCGGAATCTCTTTAATCATTATATCCTGCATCTTTTGATGCATTAATGCATTTTGAGGCCTGTTTACATAGTCAATTATATCTTTATCCCTATTCTCATTGGCGTTTAATGCCATAATCGTTAGAAGCAAACGCTCTATTACAGGTATTGTTTTATCATTTGCAATTTTATCTGCTCTTGTTATTAATTTTTCACTTAAGCGATTGGTGATTACATCCATAATCTCTTCTTTAGAAGCAAAATAATAGTATAAAGTTCCCTTGGCAATGCCAACCTTTTTCAGGATATCATTGATACTTGTATTATCAAACCCCTTGTGAATAAATAGTTCTTCAGCAATATCTAATATTTGATTTTTACGATTTTCTTCATTTTGAATCTTGGTCATAATAATTATCCCCTTCCCTACCGACCGTCGGTCTATGGCTAATATAACCTTTATTTAACTTAAAGTCAAGTGATAGAACACTGCCTTAACCCCAGCTGAGATCATTAGAGTTAAAATATTTTTTTGATGGTATTTGTATTTTTGATGGTCAAAATTGCATTTAGCTATTACCAAACACATCGGACTCGCCGATACTGCAGAAGCGTTTGACGAGACAACAAACTTTCATAGCAGATACATTTTAGGCATTGCGAAATGTAAAAACGGGATATTTATTATTCTGGATACAGGCATTATTATCGTGGGTGAAAAAGGCGACATTCCAGGGGATTCATTTGGCATAGCGTGATAGTATACAAGAACTTTCGCAACAAAAATGACCGAATGAAATAGGTTTATATTTTAAAAAACATATTAATTTAATAACTCAACTTTCGCAGGACAATAATGAGAGTTTTTCCTTTAGGAATA
>CAZJCV010000139.1:0-3764 GCA_964544535.1 uncultured Lachnospiraceae bacterium
CTGCAGCTGTTTTTATTTCAGGATGCATTCCTTTGTTTTGATTTCTACTTGGAATAGGATCACCCAATTTGTTTTTATCCATAGGGTTTTTCATATTCATTTCGTTTTTGTTTGTGTTCATTTTAAATTCTCTATTTTATTTTTATATATGAAACTGTCTGCTTTTTAGTATAGCTCTACACATGATTCTCTTTTCTCAAAGATACGAAATAAATAACAGAATCTATATATTAAATAAAAGGATTAATTGTCTTTTTTGAATCTATTTGTTTGAAAGGAACTATAATAAAAAAACCTCATGCTATGAAGTTTTGCAAAGTAGAAAGTATAGCCATAATATGGCTATTATATTATCTGCTTAAATTATTTGTCTCCACATAACCTCCTTTTCCTTCAAACCAAAATTATTTAAGCTCGCTGATTTTCAAGAAAGCTCAATCTATAATTATTTATGCTCGAAGGAGCTTCAGAAAGTGCAAAACGGAGTGATTTACACTTTCAGGAACTCCGTTTCGTTCGGTTTAAAAAAAATAATGTCCTCAGGAACTCCTGAAACCATAATTCAAAAAGATTTACGCTTTCAGGAACTACTTTAAGTGGAATTCAAAAAGTTTTGTACTTAACGGAGCTCCTTTCAGTGATATTCAAAACAATTTGAATCGAACGGAACTCCTGAAACCATAAACATGAACTCTTTTAAAGGAAAAGGAGCTTCAGAGACCGATATTCAGATTGATTTACGCTTTCGGGAACTCCTTTTGGCATAAAACAAAGTGATCTGCCTTAAAAGAAGAACAAGAAACCGATATTCACTTATGATTTGTACTTTCTGGAGTTCCTGAAACCATTATTCGATATAGTGTGATTAAAATGAAACGTCAGAAAGTGATATTCGAAATGATTTACACCTTTATGAATCTCGATTACCTTAAAACAAAAAATCAAATATTATACTTCATGTAATTTGCCTTCTTATGAAATGAAAAAGGCAGTTGCAAATGGTATAAAACCATGCGACTGCCTATAGTGAAGAATGTAAAGAAGAAGTAGAATGAACTAAAAACTTAAATCTAAATCGGAAATTAAATCATGTAGCATTATTGAAATAAATTTTGTCTCTTCTCTTAAAAAGAAAATTCAACACCCAGATTTATCGAACCGATAGTACCACTCCGTGTAATTGCTGAATAAGAAGCAACAGCTGCCATATTGCCAAAGTTATAACCAACTTTTGGACGTATCAATGCACCGCCATTCATTCCACTTGGACTTATTCCAATGGCATATCCTAGATCTGCTCCAACAAAGAAATCATCAAACATATATCTTGCATGACCTCCAAAGGGTAGAAATACAGCATCTGAAACACTCATTGAAAACTCGCTATTTCCAATACTTTTTCCTTTGTAATAAAACAAACTGGCCATTGGTCCTACTTTAAAGGATTCATCTAATTGAAATAGATAAACAAAATCTGCTTGTAAGCCAAAAGAATAAACCTCGCTAAAATCTCCTATTGGTAAACTGGCACTTATACCTGCCTTCATATCCCTATGATGACCCAGGTTTTGAGATTGAACTGTGGTAAAACTAAATGCTACCACTACTACTAAAATGAATAAAACTTTTTTCATAATTATTGAATTTAAAAAATGTATATAATATTAATATCGTAACTCCGTAAATAATATTAGCACTTAATGAACATTTATAAAGATCTAAACTGTCATAATTTATTTTATGTATACTTTCTTGAGAACTCAACAGAAAGCATCTACTATTGTTTTACATAATATGCTCAATATGCTGATATGAAACAGAATTCATAACATTTGAGACCGGAGTACATAACTTGCAAGTATATATAAGAAGATTGCAACCAACTCCGAACGATATTGAATATCGTAATTGAGAAATTACCATTTTTATAAAAGAATTTATGGAATCATTTGATTGCTAATATTATAGTTGAAAAGGAGCTGATAACGAATATGTTAATTGATTTTGAAGAGTACGTCAAAACAATGACTGTTATGGTGCAATTGTTATATATTCTCATAAAGCAATGAACCAAATTTCAGATTAGTTTGTTAAACTATTCATAATACGGGAATTAAATAAAACATTATTATTCATTTTTTAAAACAAAACATTATGGGAAATTTACTTTACATTATCGCAGTAATACTTATTATAGGTTGGCTTGTTGGATTTATCGGATATAGTGCAGGTGGATTGATCCATATTTTACTTGTGATTGCCGTAATTGCGATTATAATCAGAATAATTCAGGGTAGAAAACCTCTTTAGGTTTCAATCTGACACTTTAAATGTACAAAACAACTAAGACAATCTTATAAGAAAATCTTATTTGGTTGTCTTTTTAAGTTTAAAGTTTAGTTGAGTTACAGACTTAATTATTTAAAGGATAACAGTGAGAAAGAAGAAATTTAAGATTTACCTATTCATTAAAATTAAGAGCTCTATTTAGAAATAAATTGTTGTAATTTTAACGCTTAAGAAAATTATAATCAAGTATAACTATTTAAACACAGAAAATTATGAGAAGCGCACTATTTATTCTTGCAGTAATACTTATTATTGGATGGGCAATTGGACTATTTGCATTGAAAGTAGCAAGTGGATTAATTCATATACTGCTTGTTGTGGCAGCAATTGCAATTATAATCAGTTTCATTAAAGGGAGAAAATCTGTTTAAGCAGATCTGAATTTATTTTAGAAATACAATAAGTCAGAAAGCTGAAATTTGAAAAGTAAGATTTAATATTTATTTAAAAGTTAATGTTATGCCTATTCTAACAATCATCATCGTCATCTTGGTTACTGGAGTTATCCTTTGGTTAATAAACCGTTATATACCAATGCAACGCACTATTAAAAGCATTCTAAATGCGGTTGTAGTAATTGTCCTAGTGATTTGGCTCTTACAAGTGTTTGGCTTATTAAGCAGTTTACAAAATATTACTGTTTAAACTTAGATAATTGCACCAAGTACATGTATCCTATTTACTCGATGTAATTATTATTGATAATAATTGAATATCATAGTATACACTATCCTTTTTTCAAAATAAACAATTTAAAGACCCATAATGAAAAAGTTGAATTTTTTTATCGTTGTACTAATCCTTGCAATGAGCACCACTGTGACCTTTGCAGCTGAGAATGTTGTAAAGGCTGATATCGAAACAATGTCTGTTACAGTAACAGAGAGCAAAGTAATGGGTGATGAGATATCCATCATGAATGAACGTCTCGGAGAAATACGTGACATGGAGAAAGCAGAATTGAGCAAGAAAGACAAGAAGGAATGAAAAAAAGTAGTGGAGGCATATATATTGGAGCTGGCACACTTATTTTACTTGTTATTCTGATTGCTATTTTGGTTTAATTATCTAGTTTAAATAATTTGATAGTTAAGACTTTTACATTTGAATTTCAAATGTATTGCAAAAACAACTCACCAATTCCATATTTGTTATACGATATATCAAATATGGTTTTGGTGAGTTGAGCGTTTTAGGATGATGATGTAACATGTAAATAAAGAACTATGAGGGATCAGCAGTAAAACTATGTATCTGAGTAGAGAATAAGTCTATTAAAAGATGAGTGCTAGTTTAAACTATTGTTACAAGTCCAGATTATTTAGAAATAAGGTAATAAGCTTTGAGTTATTTTAATTTTTAACGGTTACTAAGGTTTGGATAGGGGTTGAACCTTATGTAGAATAATTCAATTT
>CAZJCV010000140.1:0-3742 GCA_964544535.1 uncultured Lachnospiraceae bacterium
TGCTGAAAATATAAAAGAAGGTATAGAAAAGTTACTTAACCCTTTAATTAATTAAGCTAGATATTGCTGTTACAATAAATATAAATAGAAAGAGTGATTACCATAAAAACATTAATTACTTATACTAAAAAATATCGAAAAGAAATTACTTTACAAATTATTTTTGCAACACTTTGGGTAGTTACGGCTCTGATTATTCCAAATCTGATGGCCAACATCATAGATTATGGTATTGCAAATAACAATATAAAATATGTATATCAAACAGGTATTGTAATGTTAGTCGTTACAGTTTTAAATATTATCTTTTTGCTTGTTAATATTTATTTTTTAACCCGTGCTAATGCTGGTATAAGTCGTGATTTGCGTCATGATATTTTTGAAAAGGCTATTCGTTTTTCAGCACATACGAGGCAGGAGTTTTCTACTTCAACTTTAATTACAAGAAATATTAATGATGTTAAACAGGTCTCTAATTTTATTGACTTATCTTTACGAAAAATCTATACAACATCAATTACAATTATTGGTGCCATTATTATAGCCTTTTCATTAGACATAAAGTTGGCCTTACTTATGTTTATTATTGTTCCAATCGTTTTAATAGTTGCAAGCAAACTTACAAGTCATGCCCTTCCACAATATTCAAAAATCCGAACAGGTATTGATAATATTAACCGTTTGTTTGGACAAAACATTAGTGGTATAAGAGTAATAAAAGCTTTTAATAAAACAGAATATGAAGAAAGAAAATTTTCTGAAGCTGTCAAGGAAACATATGATGCTCATTTTAAAGCCGAAAGTACAATGATGCTCCTAAGTCCATTAGTAACACTAGCGGCAAATATGTTAATTATAGGTATCTTATGGATTGGTGCTGGGAGAATAGATGCAAGAACCTTACAGATTGGTGTCTTAGTTGCAATTATTGAATATGTAACTATGGCTTTAAACAATGTTCAACAATTGTCTACGATTATTACCATTATTCCACGTTCACAAGTTTCCTTGAAACGTATTGAGGAAATATTAAGTTCAGAAGAAAAAGTGGAAAAGTCTACAAAAAGCAATTTTGATATGAATGAAATTAGTAAAGAAGGTATATCTTTTAAAAATATGAGTTTTTATTATCCTAATTCTAATTTACCAGCAGTTGAAGATTTTAACACTTTGTTTGAGAAAGGTAATACAACTGCTATTATTGGTTCAACAGGAAGTGGGAAATCAACAATTATACGATTAATAATGCGTGATTTTGATACAAGTGAAGGTGATATTTTAGTTGATAACATAAATGTGAAAAATATAACTGATGAAGAGTACAACAACAAAATAACTCTAGTTCCACAAAAAACATTCCTTTTTGGTGGAACTATAAGAGAAAATATTAAAGTAGGCAAGGCAGATGCTACTGATGAAGAAATTTGGGAAGTGTTAGACGCTAGTGAGATGGGAGACTTCTTTAGAAGTGAAGAGGGATTAGATACACATATTTCTCAAAATGCCACGAATCTTTCTGGTGGACAAAAACAAAGGCTTTCAATTGCTAGGGCCTTAATTCGTGATACAGATTATTATTTGTTTGACGACTGTTTTTCTGCACTAGATTATACAACAGAAAGAAAAATAAGAAAGGCTGTAATTAGACGGCTTAAAGGAAAAACAATTATTGTTGTCGCTCAACGTGTTGCTACAGTTAAAAATGCAAATAAAATTTTGGTTATGGATGATGGAAAGCTAGCTGCTTCTGGTAAACATGAGGAATTAATAAAAACTTGTAAAACCTATAATGAAATTGTTGCTTCTCAAAATCAGGAAGAGGTGAAGTAAATGTCTGAAAAAGAAAAAAACAGAAGTCAGGAGTTACCTTCTCTTAGTAGAGGAGTAGGGGGAGCAGGGCGAGTTTCCGGATTATTATCTGATGATAAAGCAAATCATAGTTTCAAAACATTAAAACGTCTTTTTAGTGAGATAAAAGGTAATAGCCTTATGTTCATTTTTACACTTCTTTTAACAATTATGGCTTCTTTATCTCAAATATATTCTCCAAAATTAATCGGTCAGGTTATTAATTTTATTGATGAGTCATTTGGAACAGAGCTAGGATTAAATTGGCAAGGTATAGGACAATCCTTATTGATACTTTTTATTTTATATATTGTTTATTTTCTTGCTAGCTACATTGCAACGACTTCTATGGTAAGTATAACCCAAAGAGTAATTGCCAATTTACGTCTTAAAATGGACAGAAAACTAAATAGTATTCCACTTAGTTATTTTGATACTATATCAGCAGGTGACCTTTCAAGTCTTTTGACAAATGATTTAGATAATGTATCAAATACATTACAATCAGGATTAACCTCATCAATTACTGCAGTAGTAGTTATGGTTGGTGTTTTTGTTATGATGTTTATTATTCATCCAGCTCTTTCAGTTTTAACATTAATTATTGTGCCTTTTAGTTATTTTATTGTAAAGTTCTTGGTAAAGAAAGCAAAGCCAACTTTCCAAAAGAATGCAAGTACTACTGGTAAATTAAATGGCCAAATTGAAGAAAGCTTTAGGGGACAAGATGTTGTAAGTTCATATCACTTAGAAGAAGAACTTATAGAAGAAATGACAAAGCTTAATGAAGACTTGTATGATACTGAATGGAAATCTGGTTTTGTTTCTTTTATGACTCGTCCGGCAGGAGACCTAATGTTAAATGCAAATTATGTCATAGTTTCTATTGTTGGTGGATATAGCGTAATAAATGGCAGTTTAAGCTTGGGAGAGTTTCAAGCTTTCCTACAATACGTTCGTATGTTCAATTCACCTTTTAGGCAAGTTATGGGAATTATGAACACTATTCTAAGTGCCTTGGCTTCTGCAGAACGTATTTATTCTTTTCTAGATACTGAGGAAATTAAAGAGTATGGAAGAGATAGTTTAGATTCAGCAGAAATTAAAGGAGATGTTATATTTAAAAATGTTGATTTTGCATATGACATAAATTATCCTTTATTTGAAAAGGTATCTTTAAAGGTACCAGAAGGACAACAAGTAGCTATTGTTGGTTCAACAGGTGCAGGCAAAACAACATTAGTTAACTTACTTATGCGTTTTTATGATATTCAAGATGGATATATCTATCTTGATGGTAAAGATATTAAGGAATTTAAAACAAGCAAACTACGTAATGTTTTTGCTATGGTTTTACAAGACACATGGCTCTTTGAAGGCACTATAAGAGATAATATTGCCTATGGATATCCTTTAGAAGTAGGAGAGTCTTTGGATGTTGTGCCAAGAGAAGATATCGAGAATGCAGCAAGAATGGCTAGAGCTGATCATTTTATTGAACTATTTCCTGATGGATATGATACTATTTTAACTGATGGAGCTAGTAATATTTCAGCAGGTCAACGCCAACTGCTTACAATTGCAAGAGCTATGATAAAGCAAGCACCAATTACTATTTTGGATGAGGCTACATCTTCAGTAGATACTCGAACAGAAGCATTAATCCAAGAAGGAATGAAGGAGTTAACGCAATATAATACTAGTTTTATTATTGCCCATCGCCTGTCAACAATACGTAGTGCTGATCAAATATTAGTTATGGATAAAGGGACTATTGTAGAGACTGGTAATCATGAAGAATTATTAGAAAGTGATGGCTTATATGCCAAGATGTATAAGGCTGGTCAAGCTTCATAATTGCAAGTATGAATTTTTCTGAAAGGAAGACATAATG
>CAZJCV010000141.1:0-3737 GCA_964544535.1 uncultured Lachnospiraceae bacterium
TAATGGGTAATTATGATTTACTAAAAGATATTAATACAATCAGCGCAGAGCAGTTGAATGTTGATAATGTGGACCAATCTTTTCAAAGAGACCTAAAGCTTTTAGTACCTGAGAATATTCAGTTATACAATAGTCCCGATGTTGTGACAGCTCAGGTTAATATTCAAAAGTATTCAGATAGAGTTGTCAATGTTCCAAAATCATCCATTACGATTTTTGGTGGAGATGTGTCAGGTGAAACGAATTACCGAATTCTCGAAGATGATATAACTTTTAGTGTAAAAGGGCCAGCAGAAATACTAAATACATTGGATATTAAATCTATTAAAGGGTTTGTTGATGTTTCGCATACAACTGAAGGGATTCAACTTGTTGTGGTTAGATTATCTCTGCCTTCAGGGATATATATGGATGGTGAAGTTCTTGTAAATGTAGAAACCGAAAAGGTTATAATATCACCAACTCCTGAACCGCCACCCGAATCTAATGATAAAACTTACATAACCCCAATACCTACTCCAAGTGGGCCTACACCCACTCCTAGCATTACTCCTTCACCCATATCGCCCACACCGAGCCCTGATATTATAGATGAAATATAGTCTTTAAAGATATAGCAATTTGAACAGATTACATAATACACTTGTGCATATCATTTCCTATATGTTAAAATGTTTGTCGGTACTACATAATGGAGGTGCATATGGAAAGTATAGATCTTTTACAAATTATACTGGGTTTGTTGGGTGGAGTCGCTATATTTGTATATGGCATGAACATGCTCAGTGAAGGATTACAGAAAGTTGCGGGGGACAAACTTAGGCAAATAATTTCTGTTTTAACGAATAATCCTATAATGGGTATTCTAGTTGGTGCATTAGTTACGGCTATTCTTCAGAGCAGCAGTGCAACAACGGTAATGGTAATTGGATTTGTAAGTGCAGGCTTAATGAGTCTTAAGCAATCAATAGGTGTTATAATTGGTGCTAATATTGGAACAACTATAACAGCTTGGTTGGTATCTATTGATATTGGTGAATTAGCTCTGCCACTCGTAGGTATAGGTTTTATCATCTACTTTTTCCCGAAGAAAAAAGCAGTTAAGTATGTAGGTCAAATTATTTTCTCTTTCGGTCTACTTTTTGTTGGCTTAAATCTTATGAGCGACATGATGGCACCTCTGGCGAAATCTAAGGCAATAGAAGATGTAATGCTCGCTGTAAGCAACAATAAAGTTCTCGGATTGCTCATTGGTACTGTATTTACTGGTATTATTCAAAGTAGTAGCGCAGCCATTGCAATTTTACAGAAATTGGCCATCCAAACCACATCCAGTGGCGCTCCCTTGATAACGTTAAGTGCTGCACTACCGATTTTATTTGGCAGTAACATTGGTACAACAGTAACTGCTCTACTAGCCTCGATTGGCGCGAATGTCAATGCAAAAAGAGCTGCATTAACACATACTATTTTCAATTTTGCAGGCAGTTTAATCTTTGTTTGGTTCACTGTACCCCTTGAAAGGCTTGTTATCAGCATCATGGGTGGTACGATTCTACCTTCTCAAATGGATACAGCAATTGCATACTCTCATACTACTTTTAACCTAATAAATGCAATATTGTTTGTTCCATTTATAGCTTATCTTGCAAAATTTGTTACCAGAATATATAAAGGAAAAGGAGAACTCACCGACAGAACTCTTGTATATATTGGTGATAAAGTTTCATCTGCTTCAGTAGGTTTAGAGCTTGCAATGAATGAAATGTTGAGAATGGCTAAAATAGTTCAGAAGATGATTACTCGCACTAAAGAAGTAATTCTTGAGCAAAACCAAGCTTATATAAGCGAAGTTGAGGAGATGGAAGATACTGTAGACATGCTGCAGCATGAAATATTAAACTACCTATCAAAAATTATTTCTCAAAGCGGATTAACAGAAGGACAGTCTGTTCGTTTAACGGGTTATATGCGTATGGTTCACGACCTTGAAAGAATTGGGGATCACTGTGACAGTTCAGTAATGCTTGGTGAAGAAAATATAAAAAATAAGATACAATACTCAGAAACTGCTTTATCAGAGTTAAAAGAAGTATATGAGAAGATTGAAGATGTTATGCAGCAGACCATTTTAGCGTTTGAGAATAATGATAAAGATCTAGCAAAATTAGTTTTGTCTGAAGAGAACGTAATGGATGATATAGAAAAAGTTCTCAGAGAAAGACATTTGGAGCGTCTTAACAAAGGTGAATGTAATCCCAATACTGCTATAACATATGTTGAATTGATTCATACCATTGAAAGAATGTCCGACAATTGTAAGAACATAGCAGAATCAGTTATTGACGATATAAATCATAGATTGCTTGGGCATTATGATAATGATGGTGAAGTATTAAATTATAAAACAATTAAGTATTAATTCATCTGCAACAGAATATTGTATTCTTAGGAACATTCACATAAATGTGAGAGAATGACAGTTGAGTTAAGTGATTTTTTACACCAACTTATAATAAATCCCACTCTTACAATCACAGTTATATTGACCTTAGGGGTTATCTTTGTAAATGGATGGACCGATGCGCCTAATGCAATAGCTACATGTGTATCAACGAGAGCTCTGCACCCACAAGACGCTATTATAATGTCAGCTGTATTTAATTTTTTAGGCGTATTGGTCATGACTTTATTTAATTGGAAAGTAGTTCAAACCATATACAATATGGTCGACTTTGGTGATAATTCAAAAGATGCACTGGTTTCCTTGTGTTCTGCACTATTTTCAATTATTTTGTGGGCTACAATTGCATGGTGGTTTGGTATTCCAACAAGCGAGAGTCATGCCCTTATCGCGGGTATAACAGGTGCTGCAATGGCAGTTCAAGGTGGACTTAGTGCAGTAAATACTGAAGAATGGATTAAAGTTATATATGGCTTAATACTATCCGTTTTCCTTAGTTTCCCATTGGGATGGTCTATTGTGAAAGTTGTAGAATTTTCTTTTCGTGATGTAAGCCAAAAAAAAACATCGGTTTTCTTCAATTATGCTCAAATCTTTGGTGGCGCCGGCATGTCATTTATGCATGGTGCTCAAGATGGACAGAAATTTATAGGTGTTTTCTTACTTGGCACATATCTTTCATCAGGGCGTATGGATATAGCTGAATTATACATTCCTTCCTGGCTCATACTTTTATGTTCTTTAGTTATGGCAGTGGGTACCTCAATTGGTGGGTATCGTATTATAAAGGCTGTAGGTATAGATATGGTCAAGTTGAAAAAATATCAAGGATTTTCGGCAGACTTAGCAGCAGTAATTAGTTTATTCATTGCCTCGATATTCGGATTGCCAGTTAGCACCACCCATGTGAAAACAACTGCAATAATGGGTGTTGGAGCAGCGAAAAATTTATCAAGGGTTAAATGGGGATTTGTTAAAGACATTGTTAGTGCATGGCTATTAACTTTTCCCTTTTGTGGTATTATGGGATATTTGATGGCGACAGTTTTTATGAGGTTATTTTAACACTCAGTTTTCTATAAATACTAACATGTATTTAAATAGGGTTTTGGATTTTATGAAAGAGGTAGAGAATATGGTACGAAAACAAACTGATGATTATTTCGATACCTTTGTTGTGCTCATGGAGTATTCTTATCAAACTGCAAGTTTGCTAAATGACATGATGAATGGTTTTAGTGCAGATTTGCTGCAGTAAAAATTACAAAAATCA
>CAZJCV010000142.1:0-3716 GCA_964544535.1 uncultured Lachnospiraceae bacterium
TAACATATGAATGTGTGGATTAAAAAAGTCCGCCCGATAGGGCGATAAGTTCATTAAATTATAAAAAGTAGTGTTTATGCCGCGAAAGCCTCTTGACAATGAGTAATCAGCATGTTAGGCTTCTATGCCAAGCATCAGACATACTTACATAGAATATCTCCTTGTTCAGAATGGTTGATGCCGCTGATGCCTCAAAACATGCTGTAAGAGGCTTGTTGTCAAGAGGATCGTGGAATAAATGTGTGGAACTATGTTGCATAGTAAAAAAAGTGGGTTTTTAATGCATAACCAGCCAAACTTTCCAGAAAGAAGTTCACTAAATTAAAAGTATGAGGATTTCACATTGACCTTCAAAGCAAGTAAACCAATAAAATAACAGGATGAAGAGAGCATTGCCAACTTTTACTTGACACAAACAATATGCAGTTGCTACTGGATTATCGATTGGAAGATGTGATATCAACAATGATATGATGAATATCGGGTTAAAATTTGTATTAGGTGGTGATTAAATGAGTCTCAGTCAATATATTAATGAAATTAATAAAGCTTCTAGGCATGGTAAATTGGTGTTTTTTGTAGGGGCTGGTGTTTCAACTCTATCGGGTTATCCTCGGTGGATTGAATTGGTTGATGAGTTTTATGAGAAGCTATATGGAAAGAGGAGAGATAATGGCTACGTTTTGTCGTCTGATGACTACTTGAGAATACCTCAAGTTTTCTATGATGTGTTGGGAGAACATGAAAAAGATCAGTATGACTCAATATTAAAACAAATATTCAATGTTGAAAAAAATCCAAATCCCATTCACTACAAAATACTTTCATTGAATCCAGTACATATAATAACAACGAACTATGATGATCTGATAGAAAAAACATGCTGGCAAAGAGGAAAATATTTTACAAAAATCAGTTCCGAAAAAGATGTATCGGGAGCCATATCATCGCGTTATTTAATAAAAGTACATGGAGATTTTAGTCGTGGTTATAAGGCCGAAAATGTAGTATTGAAAGAAAGTGATTATATAAGTTATGATCAAAACTATCCGCTGATAAGCAATTTGGTGAAAACTATAATGGCAACTTATACGATAGTATTCATTGGATATGGTTTAGGTGATTATAACATTAATTTATTACTGAATTGGGTTAAATACTTACAAAAAGATGGCTATAAGAAACCATTTTTCATTCGAACAGATTCAGAACCTATTGAGGATATTGATGCAAAGTATTATGAGAATAAAGGTTTGAGAATAATTGATTCTGCAACTCTGGTCGAAACGGATAAAGATGAATACCTAAAAAGATATAATACTGTCATGGACATGCTAATTGACTCTAGAAATAATATGACTCAAATGAGTGACAATGAAGTAATTGATTTTATTTACCATAAAATAAAACCTTTAACTGTTTTGAATACCATTAGAAAAATTGACTTAAAATATGTTTTTGATGAAGATTATTCATTTGATTTGAATGGCGTTGTTATAAACAATAGAATCTCGGGACAGGATTATTTGGAAAGGTTTTTTAATATCTCTAAAAAATGTGATTTAGAACTTACAGATAGTACAAATGAAAAGTATAAATTTATAATGGAGTTTTTGTCAAAAAATAATATATTTGGTATGGCAAGTGATTCGGATGAACATAGGGAAAAACGGATTGAAATCGCCAATACTATAGAAAATCCTATATATAATGCAGATTTTAATCAAGTGAATACGCTTTTAGAAACTAAGTCCAATAACTTAGAACTCATTTATAAACAGGCTTTCTATTTAGCGATTGTTGGAGAATGGGAAAAATCATACGACTTATACACAGAAATAATATCTCGCGCTATCGAAACAGAGAGCTTATGGTTACACTATTTATCACAAATAAATAGATATCATTTATATCAATCCGTAAAACAGGCGAGTAGATATTTTAGAACAGTAGGTGTACTAACTTATGGTACTCAATTCAAACCTTTCTCTAAAGAATTCTCTGAGCGAATAGAAAGTGAGTTAAAGAATTTTAATCTGAACGATTTGTTTCAAAGTATGCCTGAGGAGTTTCAGGAACAGTATAAGATACTGGAATTCTTAGGGGATAACAAATTTCTTTATGACGAAACTGTGAAACTTTTCGAACTGACAAATAAAGTAAAAACTTCAATTAAAAAAGGGTCTGTATCACTTGGTGGTTTGACATCAGAAAATCAAATTCTTATCATGCTATATGATACAATTAAGTTTTTATATGAGAATTATATGTGGAGTGTCACATTTAATGATTTTAAGCAATATGTAAAAAATGCTATGACTTTACAGTTCGAGAAAGCAGAATACGACTTAACACGTGATACAGATGCATTTGGTTTCATAGAGGTAATTGGGCGTTCAGGTTTTTACATTGATTACTTTGATTTCGTGAGTATTGTCAAGACATTTAATATTGAGGACATAAAATACGTGGAAAGATCTTGTGATATTAGTAAAATAAAGTTTGATCAAGAAGAAAAAATAGAGAAGTACTTACTGAGATTAGTCCATAAACTTGAAACACATTATAAAGATGAGACTTTGAAAATGAATATAATTTTCTATAATTTCTTTATCAATGAAGTAAAATCAGCTATTTACCTTGCAAAGTATGTATCATTATCACCGGAATGCACAACAAGACTGATAGAGGCTATACTTTATTTGATACCTGCCAGAGAGCTTGATAATGGTAAAAAATATTTGTGGTGTGATAGACTAACAACAAAGAACAAAAGCTTACCCAAGGATGCGATTTTGCTAATAGAAAGGTTTTTACTAAAAGAAGCTAAAAAACGCAAAGATTCTACTTACTCAGAAATGACGTCAAACAGTCTGTCATCAGTTAATTTTGCTAATCTAATTCATTATTATTATCCTAATTATGCTTCAAGCAGCTTATCTGAATATGCTGTTGCAATAGCTAAAACATCAACTAGGGAAATCGACTACGCATACAAACTATCAAAGATACTAACACCAGAGTCCAGGAAGTATCTATTCAATAATAAGATTGTATCGGATATAAAAGATGTAATTGATTGCCTTAAAGCGGGTGATGTTAATAGCTTTTCAGAGTATAGTAACTTAGTAGTTGAATATGTATCAGATAGAATTAAAGATATAAAGAAAAATAATGAAAAAGGAATAAGCGTGATGTATGCAGATAATTATTTAGTAGAGTTTGCTTCGCAGTTTTTTATGGGCGAATTAGAATGTGAAAAACTTAAAGATTTCAAAGGTGTTATTGCAGAATACGATATGTTCATAGATCCTGAAAACTTTGACTATTCTAAGTTTGATACAGTTTGGCTTAAACGTTATTCGGATGATTTGCTGGATAAGATGTCTAAAAATAGGCATATGCGTAATAACATCATCAAGATCCTTAAAGAGAGGTTAACTGATACTAAAGACAATACATATTTTAAGATACTACTAAAACATTTTGTTTAATTTCCCTTGTTGACATATTCCCACATACTTCAATTTCTCCAAAACAGGCAAAAATTCGATTGATATGTTCCCGCATACATCAGAAGTAAAAATCAACGTAAGCGTAAAAGAATTAACGGATATAAATACTAAAAAATTTGCTATACAATTGAATTATCAAAAGTATAGGAGCATTCCTGTAAAGAAAATAAATGAACTTTGAAAAAATAGATGCCACACTGT
>CAZJCV010000143.1:0-3700 GCA_964544535.1 uncultured Lachnospiraceae bacterium
TTCCGCTTGTGGTGCTGCCGAAGAAAAAAGCATAGGCATTGGAAAACAGACTGTTTTTGGCGTCTTTTGGCGATTTAATAAACTTGCCAATGAATGGTATCTTCACATACTCACCTCCTACCGTTCGATAGCACAAAAATAGCGCCAATTTGTTTGGCGCGCGGTACTGACTGGCAAATATTCAAACTAGGAGTGCTTCGGCCACCTATTATAGCCAATCTCCGGGTCATTTGAACGGTAGAATTTGATAAACTCAATCTCCATCTGACTGACTTCCGCATCACTAGCGATTTCAGACTCCCACAGGATTTCCTTTCTAACAGTGAAGTCTCGCCTCTCTTCCCTGGTAAAATCCTTTGCGATCAGTTCGCTACTTGCACTTCCGAAGTAATTTATGCTATCGGTTAGATCCTTCCCGACATAAATCTTTCCATTTGGATAAGTAATCTTATAGATAACTTTCATGATTTTCCTCCCATCTGGCATGCACGTTCCTTGTGTCACCCTTCTATCCACAAGCGAAACTTCCTTCGCGCAATCTACAGAACAATTATCCCCCTCTCATCATAAATAGAACTGCCCACCTGCCCTGCATTTCGCAAAGCCCGATCAAGGGCCATAATCGTCGCCACAGCACCGTCAATTCGCTCGGTGCTTTTTTCTTTATCTGGCTTAATGTTGCCAGCTGGATCAGTTCTGACGAAGATATTGTCCATCATCCAGCGGAGAACTGGATGCCCTCCATGGGCAATCTTCTCCTCCAAAGTTAGCTTCATAAGTTCCTTGGTTGGCGGGGACATATCCTTGTAACCCTGCCCGAAAGGGACTACTGTAAAGCCCATGCCCTCAAGATTTTGCACCATTTGCACAGCACCCCACCGGTCAAAAGCAATCTCCTGAATGTTATACTTCGTACCAAGCTCCTCAACGAACTTTTCAATAAAGCCGTAATGGACCACATTGCCCTCTGTGGTCATGAGATAACCTTGCTTCTCCCACATATCGTACTGGACATGATCTCGCCTTACCCGCAAATCCATGTTCTCTGACGGCATCCAAAAGAAAGGCAGTACACTATACTTGTCCTCCTCATCCTCTGGCGGAAATACCAAGACAAATGCGGTAAGGTCCGTAGTCGAGGAAAGATCGAGTCCGCCGTAACAGATCCGGCCCCTAAGACTTTCAGCATCAACCGGAAACGCACATGCATCCCATTTAGCCATTGGCATCCAGCGGATAGATTGCTTGACCCATTGATTTAGCCGGAGTTGCCTAAAGCTATTCTCCTCAGCGGGGTTTTGCTTAGCACTTTCGCAGGCGGCCTCCACCCTATCGATTTTGATTGTGGTTCCTAGACTGGGATTCGCCCGCTTCCACACCTTAGGGTCTGTCCAATCATCCTCCTCTTTGGCCCCATAGATTACGGGATAGAATGTCGGATCACTTTTACGGCCTTCGAGAATGTCCTCAGCTTTTTGGTGTATCTCATAGCAGATGCTCTGCGTATCAGTACCAGCGGTCGTGATAAGAAAGTAGAGCGGCTGCGCTCTGGCATCTCCGGAGCCTTTCGTCATAACATCGAATAGCCTGCGGTCCGGTTGGGTATGCAGTTCGTCAAAGACCACCCCATGCACGTTGAAGCCGTGCTTCGAGTAGGCTTCAGCTGACAACACTTGATAGAAACTATTGGTAGGCAGATAGATGATCCGTTTAGATGATGCAAGGATCTTCACCCTCTTGCTCAAAGCAGAACACATTCGCACCATATCGGCGGCCACCTCAAACACAATACTCGCCTGTTGACGATCTGCTGCGCATCCATAAACTTCGGCCCGTTCCTCCCAATCACCACATGTTAAAAGGAGAGCGACTGCCGCTGCAAGCTCGCTCTTTCCATTTTTCTTAGGAATCTCCACATAGGCCGTATTGAATTGCCGATAACCGTTCGGTTTGAGGACGCCAAATACATCACGCACAATCTGTTCTTGCCAGTCAATTAAGTCAAATGGCTTCCCCGACCAGATACCTTTGGTGTGTTTCAGTGCTTGGAAAAAGGAAACCGCATGATCGGCAGCGGCTTTGTCGTAGACCGAATCCTCAGCCATAAAGCGGGTTGGCTTGTAGTTTTTCAGTTTTCGCAAAGTTGCCACCTCCTTAAAAATGGGCATAAGAAAAGAGCCTCGCAGGCTCTCTCTCGATATTTCTATATTAAGTTTCGTTCATCTCACCTGTCATAATTCCAGTAGTCGTCCTTGTGGTCATCTAGGTAAGCGCTCAGCTCACCAAAACCCAAACCATCCGCTTCCCACTTTACTCGTCGCACGTCCAGCATGTTGGTAACACCGCTATCCCTAATCTCAAAGATCTGGCGCATAATGATCTCCCTGTCAATCACCGTCCACACCCACTCTCATTAGCTCAGCAGTTGCAAGCAGCTCTCTCACTTCGCTCTTTGTGAACATGAGGCATTGTTCTTCGCCTAAATCCAGTGGTGAGAAGACCACTCGCCTCTCCCAATAACCTGCTATCTCGTAATGCTTCCCATCCCATGCTGTCTTTAGCCTATCGCCCTTTCTTATTACGCTTTCCCCTCTCCGGTGTATTTGTCTTATTACATATATCACTCAGGAAGGGGATAATAGCAAGCCATATTTTCAGCTAAATCAGATTTCTTATTAGAGCCAGACCCTGCGCCGAATATGGCGTTTCTGCGTGAATCGAATTGGTATTAAAGCTCTTGCGTCTCGCCAATAAAGGCCATCTACACCCTCGGACAAGATTCCATACAGGCCACACTCCATCTTAATCACTGTACCAATAACACTTCGCCCTTCAGAGCGGAAATGTACAATGGTGCCTAGCTTTATGCCCTTCATTGCTATCACCCTTGCAGCTTTTTGATGATATCTTCACCGTAAACAGCTCCAAGGCTGGAGCCTGAATCCCATGTGCAGAATACCGTACCTGTATCATCTACAAAGTCGACGGTGCCTCTATCACCCGGTTTCAACTTGGTATATGGATCATTCATTTGAACCAGCTCTACCCTTGTGCCTTTCGGATACAGATGGCGGAGGCGCTCCACCGTCTGTCTAGGAGGAAACCTATTCATTTTCAGCCACCCCCCGTATTATCCCGAAATGCGCTGTTGCCTGTAAGGTTCTTCAAGAGAATCTTCCTCGCCTTTTTCAGCAAGTTCGCTTTACTGGCAACGAGCCTTTGTAGATTCTCAAGCGTTTGCTCCGTAAACCCTTCTAGCGGAATCTCAATGGTGATCCCGCTTGGTTCCTCCATTTGTAAACCTTGCCCGTCCGATCCTTCCAGCTCGGGCTCAACTGAACCATTAAGGGGTGGCTCATCGTAGTCGCTGTAAGGGCTGACTCTTCCTCCAAGCTCAGCGTTCCAGGGAATCGAAATGCCCTCTGGAATTGGGTCGAGCTCTGGCGAGGACGTGTCGTACTCCTCGCTCTCTGGAACGAAACCGTGAAGCCCTTGAAGGTCAGCCACGAGTTCTTGGTTATCGCGTCCCTCCAACATACCTTCTTTGTCTATTTGGTATTCTCCCACCTCATAGGCAAAGGATGGGGCACCAAGGTAGCTCACCGTGGCATTCAGTTCGCTGCTTACCGCCTGAGCCAGTTTTTTCCTGCGAGGCCCCTTAGCGCCATAATCAATTCTCATACCATCTCCTCCTCAAAAT
>CAZJCV010000144.1:0-3658 GCA_964544535.1 uncultured Lachnospiraceae bacterium
TTTTAATTCATTTCACACCTCACCTCTCCTTTTTTATAATTCATACTTTAAAGAGAGTATATTGTATAGTTGTTTCATTTTTATTAAAAATTGTTTCAAAAATGTTAACTTTTTATGGGCAATGTTATTTCTACACAGGTACCTTTGTTTGGAAGGCTGTCAATTAAAATTGCCCCGTTGTGATTTTTAATTGTATTGCCTCTAGGATATAAATTAATTTTATACTATAGACGTTTCAAATTTGTTAACATTAATTAATAAAGAACCACCACTTTATAAAAATGGTGGTGTTATAACACTTTAATTTAAATAAAATTCTCTACTTTTGTAAAATGTCCATTAAAAGTTTTAATTTAGGTTCCACAGTTCCCGGGATGTATTCATGACCAAAATATTTAAATATACAAATATCTTTTTTGCAATTAAGATGATTATATGCTGCAAACACTGTAGAAGGAGGTGTAATTTCATCAACTAAGCCTATGCACACCCATGTATGACATTTAATCCACGGTGCCAAATTCATTACATCAAAATATGTCAAAGTCTTCATGGCTTTTTCCTCTATTTCAGGAGCGCTGTTTCTTCTAAAGTATTCTGGTATTTCTAAATAAGGTCCTGTAGGAGTAATTTCAACTGCCCTTTCAAAATTAGAAAGAAAAGGGTATTCTGCTAAAGCTACTTTTGGTATATCTGAAAGAGCTGATACAGCTAACGTTATTGCTCCTCCCTGGCTAGAGCCCATAACCCCAATTCTTGTACTGTCAACACCCTCCATTGATGCTAATACTTCTACAGCTCTCACTGCATCTAAATAAACCCCTCTATAATAGTACTCATTTTTATCTAATATGCCTTTTGTAAGCCATCCGGCAGCAAATCCGGAACTTGATATTACATTGTCAGCACTTCTTCCCTGCTGTCCTCTTACAAGCATATGCAGCACCGCATATCCTTTTAATGCAAAGTCAACTGTATTATGAAGATTTCCATCAAGAGCCCAGTTGTATCCATGATAGGTGACAACACCTGGATATTTTTTATCTCCTTCTGGAATTACAAACCATCCATCTATATCTGCATTATTAAACCCTTTATATAATATCTTATATACTTTTACTCCCTTAACAGGGTATTGATATTCAAAAAGTTGAAAATCCAACTTAGTTTTTCCAAGTTCATTCAAACTACTTTTCCAAAATTCTTCAAAGTCTTCCTGCCTTGTCAAATCTGGTTTGTATTTTTTTAACTCACTAAGAGGCAAATCGTACTGGGGCATATTTTTCCCATCCTTTCCTCATTTTGTACTTTTAAATTGACTTTTTTATTTGCTTAATTTATATTTAGATTTTAAATCTTTTACTCTTCTATGTCAAATATGAAAAAAGCCCCACCTTTTTTATAAAGGCAGGGCATCAATAATAAAATATAGGTGTGTTTTTGTGCCTATAATATTAGTTTATGTCAATTTTAAATACGCAATTTACAATCATGTCATCAAATCTTTCTTCAAGAATTTCTAGCTGTTCATTTCCTCTTCCATCAATATAATTGATCATATATGTCATTTTTGCATCTGAACCTTTGTATAATATTTCTCCAACTTCAGTATATTTTACTTTCACTTTAAATCCCATATTGCTTAAAATGTATTTAGAACCATCAAAACTAAATAAAATATTGTTAATTGTTCCCGTAAGCTTTTGTCTGACTTCCCCATCCACTATTACTTCCTCTAAAACCATATTCTCCGGTATTTCTGTAACTAAAACACCACTTGGAAACACTTTTTCAAAAGTAACACTATTTAAACTTGTATCAAAAATTGTCTTCATATAAATGTTATCATATATCCCTGAAAGTTTGGATATTGAATCGGCTTTATAAAAATGCTTACCTGTAGAGCTTACAACTTTAGCACCACTGGATGTTGCAACTTCATCTAGTTGATTTTCTATGTCATTATCTTCTGATGAGAAGTCAATAAATGTAGGAATAATATTTTCATCTGTTAAATTTTCTGCTACCGTCTTTGCATATTCTAAAGCCTTTCCATCACTATCTATAGTTCCATCTCCTTTTAAAAATAATGCTCTCCCATCTTCTAACATAAATCTTTCTTCATGTGGATTGTTACTTGTCCACTTATTTGGCACTGAACCTACAAGTACAACCATATTTTTTGAAGCATATGGAAGTGTCTGGTGTGGGTCATTTAAAAGATACTTCGCCCTTCTTATGCCATCTCCCATATTACTTTCTCCTGTAACAGTAGATTCTATCTTATCAATTTTGCGCTTTAATTTTTCTGCATTTTCCGGCAAAGACAAATCATATAATTTAAAGTCGTTATTGTTGGCAGAGTCTGAATACTGTATTATTCCTATTTTAGTTTTAGTTCCTACAAATCTGTCAACAAAACTTTTTGCTGCATTTTTGATGGCATAAAGATAGTTTACACCTTGGAAATATTCCTCCTTAATTCCTTCATATTTATTCTCAGGATTATTAACTTGCAGATTAGAGGCGGTAAAATTAAAGTTTCTAGCAGCCAAGCTTCCATTTATAATATTGTTATTCCCCAAAAAACTAATTCTCCCTGTTTCAGGTTTTTTAGGATCTCCAGGAGCGTACATTATTCCGTTTATCTGTGAATTAGTTGTTTCAATACTTATATTCCCCTTTTTTGAATACATAAATAATTTATCATCAGGGCCTGAAGGTCTAAAGTTGCTTCCTTGAACAATAATATCACCATCAGCAAGCAAGAAACTGTCATTGATATTTTTTGTTTCAATTAAAGATATTAAAAGTCCTCCTTTAAAATACATTGAAGAGTCAATATTAAAAGTAGTGCTAGTATCTGCAAGAATTTCAAACTGTTTCTTGTCTTTATCATATCTTATAGTAATACCTTCTTGCCCTGGCATGGGTTTTTCCCTTTCGTCCATATAGTCCCTAGGCTCAAATACTATAACATCCCTCATTAATTCAGCATCAAAATGTGGCATCTCTACAGGAACAGTAAGATTTTCAAATTCTCCTACATCAATTATCGGGCTTGTAATATGAGTGGAAAATGATGAGCATTTTTCAGTAATTCTAAGACTATTGGATGTACTTATAAAATCTCTTGAATATGTACTTCCATCTATATTTACTTCATATCCTTCTATAGATAATGTTTCATGGGCATAAATTCCAAAATCCAATGGCCAAGGAACATTATCTATATAGGAGTTAAATGTACCTGAATTATCTAAAACCATTACTATTTCTTTTGGTGCCTCAATTGTTCCCTCTACTGATAAACTTCCTTCCTGTACAAACTCCATATTCACTATTCTTCCAAGGTCAACGGTACTTAGAGTATTTCTTGATAAATTAATACTTGACTGTATATTATCAGATTCAGCTGGCTGTGTTGGCAAAGGATAAGGAGGCCAATGTGTTGGTATTGGCTCTACTGTTGGCTCTGGTGTTGACGTTGGTATTGGTTCACTATCTAACATTATTAAACTAACGTTGTCAATGTAAATATTATGAAACTGTTCTTCTAAACTATTTGTATGCCCAAAATTAAATGCCAACTGGCTTGTCAAATCTGTAGGATGATTCATAACAAATTCAAATGAATACTCTTTCTTTGAAGTTTCTA
>CAZJCV010000145.1:0-3637 GCA_964544535.1 uncultured Lachnospiraceae bacterium
TGTACACATACATGGTGGCCAAACTGGGTACATCAAAACCTGTTAGCCACATATCTACTACAATGGCGATCTTCATGGGGTCATCGTTATCCTTAAACTTCCTAGCCAGTTCTTGGCGATACGCCTTGCCTCCAATGACGGAGTGCCACTCTTCAGGATCCTGATTACTCCCTGTCATAACGACCTTGACCTTTTCTGTCCAGCCTGGGCGAAGCTCTAAGATCCTTTCATAGATCTTCATACCAATTGCTCTGTCGTAGGCCACAATCATAGCCTTACCCGTAAGATAATGCTGGCGATTCTCTTCATAGTGCTCTACAATATCTTGGCAAAGAGTTTCGATGGTTTCAGGGGCACCCAAGATGGCCGACATGGTGCCGAGCTCTTTTTTACTCTTCTCAATGTTCTCCGCACTGGCTTCAAAGGCCAATTCCTCATATTTCTGATCAATTGCCTGTAGAACATCATCCCGTAGCCCCAAGTTCATAACCCTGTTTTCATAGAATACGGGTCTGGTAGCTCCGTCCTCCACAGACTGCGACATATCGTAAATATCTATGTAATCACCAAAGACTTCCCTCGTATCCCGATCCTTGAGGGATATGGGCGTGCCTGTAAAGCCTATGTAACTTGCCTTAGGCAGACTGTCCCTAATAATTCGGGCGGTGCCCTTGACAATGGTTCCATCTCTCCTAATGCGCTCCGTCAAACCATATTGACTGCGATGGGCCTCATCTGCAATGACGATAATGTCATTTCGATCAGAAAGAGGCTCATCGGACTCTTCAAACTTCTGCATGGTAGTAAAGAAGATGCCATGCGCTTGCCTATTGGCCAATAGCTCTTTTAAGTGCTCTCTACTCTCAGCCTGGATGGGCGTTTGTCTTAAGAATTCATCAGAAGCTGCAAACTGACCGTAGAGCTGACTATCTAGATCATTGCGATCTGTAATGACGACAAACGTAGGGGCGTTTAGCCTGTCTTGTAGCTGTTTGACATAAAAGATCATGGATAAGGACTTCCCGCTGCCCTGGGTGTGCCAAAACACCCCAGCCCTACCATCACTCTTCGTTGCTTCGATGGTGGTCTCTACCGCCTTTTTGACCGCGTAGTACTGGTGGTAGGCAGAGAGGATCTTAATATCCTCAGGCAGCTCCCTCATGATGAGGGTAAAGTATCTGAGGATATCCAAGAGTCTTTCGTGCTCTAACATACCGCGAAAGAGAGTATCATATGTAGCGATGGCGGTTTCTTCATGGCTGCCATCTATTGTTTTCCATTCCATAAAACGGCTTTCATTAGCTGATATGGTACCTGCCATGGAGTGGGTCATATCACTGATAATGCAGAAGCCGTTGTACCAAAAAAGTTCAGGGATAACTTGCATATAGTTGCGGAGCTGAAGGTAGGCATCGGTTGTACTCACATCTTCTCGAGAGCCACTTTTGAGCTCGATAACGATCAACGGTAAGCCGTTGACGAAGATCACAATGTCAGGCCTTTTCACATCTCCAGTGGCACCCTGTACTGACCACTGGTTAATAGCGGTAAAGGTGTTTTTGCCTACGTGCTCAAAGTCCACCAGATTAATCAAGCGCGTGACGATTTCTCCTTTTTCTTCGAAGGAGATCTCCATTCCGTTTTGGAGCCAATCGGTGAATGCTTTATTCTTCTGCACCAATGTCCCCACATCGAGAGCCTGAAGTTTCCGCATGGCTTCTTCAATAGCCCTACTCGGCACTCCAGGATTCAGGGCAAATAGGGCTTCTTCAAGCTCGTCTATGTAAAGAGGATTACGATAATCCCGCTGTATTTCACCGCTAGAGAGAATATTATAATCCTGCTCTCGTAGAACCTCCATCACTGCCTGTTCAAAGTGATTTTCAGTGAAGTACACAAGTTCAGCTCCTTTCCAAGTTTAGTCTACTGGTACCTCAATCTCTCCATTCATGAGCTTAGGGAGGAGGGTGTCGCGGAGGGTTGCAAGAGTAGTGCTTTCCTTTTGGTTCTGTTTAATGTTCAAAAAGAGCGGGCTTATAGAAGTATGAAAGCGCTCCATAACTTCGGGCGATGGTATTATCAGCTTTATATTTGAGAATTGCCCTTTGTTAAGGTTCACTGTGGTAGTACCTCCTGAGCCCAGATTAATAATGTAGTCCGAAAGTGTTTTCATATACAAGTATAAAAAGTAAGGCGAAATCCCTTCTTTCGGTATGATTGCGTTAATTTGTTGATTCGTTTGACTATGTCCACTCGTTAATGAAACCAAGCCAGCGGTGGCAATACAACTGACTATTATGCTGTTAACTGGCAGCGTCTTATTTGGCTGGGTCATCACACCTTTTTTCGATAAGTAACGTTCAGCTTGAGTCACAAAGACGTTGTCCCTCATATCAGGTATGGTTATAAACATCATGTGACTTCCGTAGTTTTCTTGATCGCTCGTCCTTGGCGTTTTTCCCGTAACCACTTCTTTTGATACGCCCTTCACCGAACTGACGACCCACCCCTTAGGTATCAACCCCAACTCGCTCTCCACAAACTCACCATTTTGGAAAGGCTCAAAATCAACAAACCAGCTCTTGAAAACAGCCTGGGCTTGGGCCTCAAGGTTCTCGTTGATTTTATTGTTCAACTCTATTTTGGCGTCTAAGCATGATAGAACAGAGGCGATGGCCTTTTGGGTTGGGAGAACAGGAAGCAAAATCTCAAGGCTTCGAATGTTCTTTAGTGGTAATTTCAACTGTACGGCACCAACAGTACCCTTAGATATATTATTCTGGCCTAGAGAGGACGTAAGATAGTAGTATAAATACTCCGCATTTATTTTTTCGTCATTCAGTTTGCTAATCTTGGCGCAATTCTCAGTTAGATTAGCACCATCCAACGAAGCACCGACCATAGATACCTCCCCCACAGAACCAACAATGGAGATGATAATGTCATTAGTGTTCACTTTATACCTATTAATCTCTTCAACTGCATCAGTAGGTACAAACTCAAATTTCTCGTTAATCTCAAGGACCTTGGTACCACTCATATCCCGCACTCTAATATAGGGATGAGCTGAATTCGAAGTAACTAAACGTTTACCCTTGGGCAGACGTTTTCCCCCCCGTACCGACGCAACATCGCCTAACTGCACTTTTTTCCACTCAGATCTCATACCCGATCGCCCCCAGTCTAGAGCGGATCTCTTCCTCCAATTCAGCACTTTCCTTAAATAGAGTCGAAAGCTCAGTGGTTAGGCGTGCCATTTTCTCTTCAAAAGGCTCACCATCATCTTCCTCTTCCTCTATGCCCACATAGCGACCTGGAGTGAGGATGTAATCGTGCTCTGCAATTCGTTTAGTAGTAGCGATGGCACAAAAGCCCTTTTCTTCTTCCAGGGTACCTGCTTCAAAGGCCTTATGAGTATCAGCAAGCCTCTTGATTTCCTCATCTGTAAGTTCTCTGAGTGAACGGGTGACCATGGTACCCATCTTCCGCGCGTCAATGAACAAAGTTTTTCCTGGTTGCTTCTTACGCTTATTGATAAACCAGAGCGACACAGGAATTTGGGTAGAATAGAAGAGCTGAGGCGGCATGGCCACAATGCAGTCAACGAGATCGGCTTCAATGATCTTTCTCCGGATTT
>CAZJCV010000146.1:0-2198 GCA_964544535.1 uncultured Lachnospiraceae bacterium
CCGAACAGCTCACACCAAATCTCCAAAGTGCAAACTGTCTCCCTTTCCACTTCGCCTATTAACCCTTCACCAAATCCGCCGCCCCTGAGAAAATCCCGCCTGGCATACAGGTCTAAACTGTCCCAGTTGGTGGGTAGCAGCTTTTCTAAATACTCCCTGACCAAACCTTCTCTGTCATCACTTTCCAAGGCTTCAAGCTGTGCTGCCTGTGCTATACTTTCCAATCTATCCTCTAAAAATAATTTCTCTCCGGCTTTGTACCTTACCAGCGCTTCGGCCCATACCTGATTAACATCTTTTAAATCCCACGGCCTTAATATATCGCCGCCCGGCACTTTCACCGGCCAGAACCGCCTGTTTCCGGTAAGGTCTCTTAAAAACCCGGTGGTTTTATTGGTGCTGCCTACAATAATGCACTGCCTTGGATGATCCTCTACAGCATAGCCGTACGCTGCTCTATACTTATCGTCCTGCCGGGACAGGAAGGATTTCAAGGTTTCCTCATCTACCTTTTTAATCCCGGCAAGTTCCCCAATCTCTACTATCCAATAACCTTGAAGCTTTTCAGCAGCAGTTTTATCCCTCATATCAGCTATGGACAGTGAATCAGAAAACCACTTCCCGCCTAATCGGTTAAACAGCGTACTTTTACCTATTCCCTGGGGACCATTTAAAACCAACATATAATCAAACTTAATGCCCGGCTGCATAACCCTCGCCACTGCCGCTACCAATGTTTTTCTGGTCACAACCCTTATATATTCCGTATCATCTGCGCCTAGGTAGTCAATCAATAACCTGTCGAGCCTTTCTACTTTATCCCATTCAGGCAGGCTGCCTAAATACTCTCTGATTGGATGCCGGGCCCTTTCAACTGCCACCTTTAAAGCAGCATCCCGTAGCTTACCCGGTGAGTATAGCTTGTATTTACTGTCGATGTAGCCGGCGAGGCTTGCATCATCTGTTTTGTTCCATCCATCCTTTAATCTGTTCCACGGCACGTTTTTATCCGCATCCACACCATCTCTTAACTGGTTGTAAAATATCCCTTCAAGCGCCGGGTCATGCTTTATGATAAGCGCCATATTAGTCAGCGTGTTTTGAAGTTCACCTTTACTTGTTATATCCAGCCCCGCTTCCCAGTTTTCATCTTCGCTGAAATCATCGCCTACTGAATCCATCCTTTCTTTTGCTATCTGCTTTTTAACCTCTATATCTTCAGCGGCAAACCTCTGCATAGCCAAATAAGATGGCATTTTATTCACCGGGGTGCCTTCCTTTGCTTCTTCATCTAGATCCCCAAATTTGTGAATCCTCACTAAATCAAAAGCGTTACAGAGTTGGCTACCCACCGGGTCGGTTGCATGGTGTGAGTATGCAAAATCCCCATCGTCGTAGACCACCAATCCACTTGATGTGCTGCCGTGGATATAAGTGTATCTATTGGGCATATCGCACGGCGTATAAACATCGGATAAAAATACTTCGAGTACATCCTCTATGGAATAAGTCCTGCAAAACGCACCTATTATGCCACGCTTTTCTTTTGGGTCCCCCTGCTTTTCGGCCTGCCTTTTTCGTTTGTTCTTGGTCCGGGTAGACTCCGGCCAGTAGGACGGGTCTTTCCAATCAGTATACCTTGCCAAAAATTCATCCGGGTCAGCCCATTCACTGTCTAAATATTTAAATATGAATTCACCGTCAGATGAAGCACTCGGCCAATACATAAGCCTGTGCGGTTCGTATGTACTGTCATCGAAGAAATCAATTCCTAAGTCCGCTGCAATTCGCCGGGCCACTGCTTGGTACTCATCAGGCGTTACCGCCCTTTTAAGCGGGATAACCAGCCTGAACCTTGGGGCCTTAGGGCTGTGGCTATGGGTGGAATACATACAGCAACCGTAGCCGAACATGGCCTCTACACCGGCCCAAAAATCGCCCTTTGCATGGTCCGCATCAAGTGTTATGATATGCCGCCAGACCACATTCTCCGCTTTTCGCCTGCCCTCTTTTAGCGGCCCGCCGACAAACCCACCGACATCTTTTATTTCGTCCTTTTCGGTTTTGGCAGCGGCCCTGTATTCTTCAAATGTTTCCCTAGTCCTGATTGTTTTGCTGAGTTTCTTAACCAGATCCGACCACAACATCTCCCTGTTTTTCCAGTCAGTTTCTTTCCTGCTTTTTCCTGTTGCTATGGT
>CAZJCV010000146.1:2298-3632 GCA_964544535.1 uncultured Lachnospiraceae bacterium
CGCATGCTGTCCCTTCCGGACACCGGCCCAGCCAGTAACATTTAGGCTGCATATACCCGCCGAGTTTTGGACTGATTTTGGTAATCTCCGTTTTAATATCTTTTAACAGATTTCGTATTTCCCACTGCGCTCTGCTGCATAATCGCTCTTTAGCAAGGTCTAAAAGTGCATGGTAGTTGATTGACATATGGATTGTGCTGGTGCAGGCATTTGGCAGTATGTATCTTGCATCTTCCATCGCTTGTCTTTTGGTTCTTCCGTTTCCGGTTAACATCTCTACCAGTTGTTTGTAATATAAACTCGTCAATTCCATGTCCAGTTCATAATTGCTTCTGAGAAATTCATCTTTTGCTATCTCCGGCGGTATTACATAATCAAAACCGGATTTATCAACATACCTTTGGCTCTCCTGGGTAAAAGCTACACCCACCCTTTTTCTAACCAACTGATGTGTTAAAACTCTGCTGACACCCGATATCTCAAAATTAAATACTGCGAACTCAAGTGGTGTCCAATGTCTCGCTTTTATGATATGATCCAGTATCCCCTCGTGGGGGACGGACTGCCAGCAGTTAGCAGCAGCCCGTATAATCGCTCTTTCGGGGTCCGGCGTATAGTTAATCAGTTTTATTTCCATTCTTAAGTGCCCCCTTTCACTCTATTTTGTTCCGTACCTTCCTCAGCACCCTGCTGATTTGCGTCTGGCTGACGCCCATTATTTTTCCTATTTCAGTTTGTGTCAGGCCCTGTATTTTAAGATTTATAATCTTTCTGGTGCGTTCGTTAAACTGGTTAAGTAGTAGCTTCAGTTCCAAATCCGAATCCATATCTACCTCTGCGCCTATCTGCTCACCTAAGGTAATTGGAATGCCTTCATCCTCGTATATAACATAATCCAGGGATTTTACATTCCTGCATTTTGGGTATTCTAAGGCCCTCTTTACATGTTTCAGCGGTTTGTTTGTTTTTTCGGCTATAATCTCGGGTTCTTCATCTAACAACCCGCACCCCTTGATCGACCAATAGTCCTCCTTGGCTTGTCTCGGAAACCTAACCAAATCTATATTATTTTTTAAATATCTGGAAATAGTGCCGTGTATCACATGTACCGCATAGGTCGAAAACTTTGTTCCAAAGCTGGGGTCAAAATCATCACAAGCCTTAATCAGCCCTATTGTCCCGGTGCTTATCAAATCGTCCATATCCAGCGCCGGGTTGTTTTTTACTAGTCCTGAATATCTATTTGCCACCATGCGCACCAAACCCATATTTTCTAATATAAAAGCGTCTCGTTCCGTTTTGTTCATGAATTCACCTCATACATTTCTGCAACT
>CAZJCV010000147.1:0-3621 GCA_964544535.1 uncultured Lachnospiraceae bacterium
CTTAAATTTATCTTTTCAAGCAACCATCTTAGAATACTTCTTGATTTTGTTACAACCTGAGCCTCACATGCCATTCCAACTTTTACTTCTCTTATATCTCCTTTATAACTCTCCATTTTTGTTTCTTCCAATGTTGCTTCAACAACATAGTAACTAATTCCAGTCTCGCTATCTACTCTTGAATCATTACTTATTTTCTGTACTATTCCTTCTGCTTCTCCATATTCTCTAAATGGTAGTGCATGAAAATGATACTTTATTTTCTGTCCTAATTCTACTTCTGCAATATTCTCATTTGGAACCATTAATTGCACTCTATATTCTGTTGAAACATCAGGTACGATAGTTGCTATCTCTACACCCCCTTGCAAAAAATCCCCTGTGCTTATTTCTGAATAAACATTAACTATACCATCTATAGAAGCTTTTACACTTGAATTATCTATGTTTATTTCAATATTTCTAAGGGATACTTGTGCATTATCAAGGTTACTTTTATTTATAGAAAGTTCATTTTCTGTTTGCACCAACATATCAACTTTCATTTTCTCAAGCATAAGGTCTTTATCCATTAATTTACCATCATACATTTGAGTAACTGAACTTGACTTTTCTATTGTAGCTGTTATTTCTTCAATGTTTTGGTTGGTATGTCTAAGATTAGATTTTATATTTAGTATGTACTCACTTTTATATCTGTTCAAGTCCACTATTGCAAGTTCCATCTGATTTTTTGCATCTTCTAAATCTATTTGTGATATTCCTCCTGCTTCATATAATTTTTCTAATCTTTCATAATTATCTAATTTTTGGTCTTTTAGTATTTCAAGCTGTGTTATATTTATTTCATATTCAGCATACTGGTTGTAAAACTCTATATCATTTTGGTCAAAAAGATTTTTGTTTTCTTCTATGGATTTTTCTAAAAGCTTGTATTTTTCCAATCTCTCTTTTTCTTGCTCTAATCTCCTTTGACTAAATTTTAAATTTACATTAGATTCATTTTTAAACTGTGTCATATCAACTCTTTGGTTTTCATACTGTTCAATACTTACAAGCCTGTCTGTTTCATATTTTCGGTATCTGTTATAAAAATCAATTTCATCTATATTTTCATTATCAAATAAATTTTTATTTTCAAGTATACTGTTTTTAAGCTTTATCAAATTGTTATTTTCTGTTTCAAGTCTGTTTACTTTTCTTTCTAACTGTTCTTTTTCTGAAATAAGCCCATCAATTTCTATTCTATATAGTACATCTCCTTCTTTTACTTTCATTCCTTGTTCAAAATATACTTCATCAACTCTTCCTGTAACCATATTTCTTATTGTGCTTATCTTTTCTCCTGGTCTTACTGTTCCTACTGCCTTTACATAGTCTTCTATCTGTCCGAAATATGCCCATATTAGAGCAACTACAAGAATACCAATTAATATATATGCAAACCATGCTAGAAAAAAGTGTGGTTTTGATTCTAACATTTCTCGGCTGTCTGTAATATCTTTCAAATCCTGTATATATGTCTTCATTTTGATTCACCATCCTTTACAGCTGCTGACTGGTCAAATCCTCCTACAAAAGGAACAAAAGGTGTTTTTTCTTTTGCATCTTCTTTTTCAATGGCTTTTTCTGTTATTTCAGGCAATTGTTCTTTCCAAAGATCATAGTAAAATCCTTTTTTATCTATAAGTTCTTTATGTGAGCCACTTTCAACAAATTCTCCTTTATCCATCACAAATATTTTGTCACATCTCATAATTGTAGATAGTCTATGTGCAATTATAAAGGTGGTAATTCCTTTTGTATGCTCATTTATAGTTCTTTCAATAGCTTTTTCTGTAATTGAGTCAAGGTTACTTGTCGCTTCATCCATAATAAGAATGTCTGGTTTTTTAAGTAATGCCCTTGTAATTGCGAGCCTTTGTTTTTGACCACCTGAAAGATTTGCACCGTTTTCTTCTAACATAGTTTCATAGCGAAGGGGCATTGAATTTATAAAGTCATGTGCCCTCGCCATTTTTGCAGCTTCAATTACAGCTTCCATATCAGGATTTTCTATACCAAGACTTAAGTTTTCATAGATTGTTCCACTAAACAAGAATACATCCTGTGATATGTAAGCAATTCTATCTCTTAGGTGATTCATATTGATATCATTAATATTACAGTCATTAATTAGTATTTCTCCTTTTTCAACTTTATAAAGATTTAAAAGTAGCTTTATTAAAGTTGTTTTTCCCGAGCCACTTTCTCCAACAAAGGCTATTTTCTCACCATTTCCTACTTTTAAATTTATATTTTTTAATACAAGCTCTCGTGTTCCATATCTAAAGTCAATATTTTTATATTCAACAGTTCCCTTTAATGTAGCAGGAACAATTTTTTTATCTTCATTTTCACTTTTTTCAAGTTCTAAGTCTAAAATCTCTCCAAGCCTGTCAGATGCTACTATTGCAGTTTGCATCATAGGCTGTAATTCAATTAGATTTTTTATAGGGTCTAGAAAGTATGCAAGTAATGCATTAAAGGCTAAAAGCTGACCTATTGTCATTTCACCATTTAAAACACTATATGCTCCAACCCAAAGTATTACAACACCACCTACTAAGGCTACAAATCCACTTAATGAATCTTTAAGGTTATATATCCATCCACCTTTAAATACACTTTTTAAAAGTTTTACAAACTTCTTTTCTGTTTCAATATTTGATTTTCTTTCTGCATTAAAAGATTTTATTGTCTCTATCCCATTTAATGATTCAACAAGGTATGATGTAAGCTGAGCATTGTTTTCCATCTGTTTTCTGTTTATATTTTTTATTGGCTTGTTGAAAACAAAAACTATAACGGCATAGACTATTACCATTAAAAAGGCAATTCCAAACAAAAAGGAGTTTTGCGTATATAGAATTATTCCCCCAGCTACTGCCATCAATGTATCTATCATAATGGTAAGTGTCGCACCTGATATGGCTTCCCTTACCTTTGATGCATCCATAAACCTTGATATAATTTCTCCAACCTTTCTAGTTCCAAAAAAATTCATTGGAAGCTCTAAAACATGATTGTAATATCCCAGTATCAGAGATATATCAAGCTTTTGGCTTAAATATAGCATTAAATGTGACCTAAAGGCATTTAGTAAAATTTTAAACAGGTTTAAAAGTATTATACCTATAGATACAATATGTAATGTTTTTGTCAAATTATTTGGAAGTATGTCATCCATCATAAATTTAAAATAAAATGAACCCAGTATCCCTAATACTGTGTATATTAAAGATGTAAAAAATATATTTATAACAAGTCTTTTTTGAGGAATTAACAGTCCCAAAAATCTTGAAAATATACTTTTTGTTTCATCACCTTTTTCAAACTTTGGTGATGGCACAAGTAATATTAAAACACCTGTCCATAGTTTAAAAAACTCTTCTGGTGTGTATTTGACTATACCTTTCCCGGGGTCTGCAACAATAACTTCTTTTTTTGTTATTTTGTGAATTACAACATAGTGTAGAAGGCTTCCATCCATAACAACATGTGCAATTGCAGGCAATGGAAACTCAGAAAAAAAAGCCTCCTGATCACCACGGACGGCTTTTGCAGTAAAACCAAGCTGCT
>CAZJCV010000148.1:0-3582 GCA_964544535.1 uncultured Lachnospiraceae bacterium
TTTGACGAAAAAACCGCCACTAATATCTTTCCTGTCATGCGATAATAGGTGTAGTGGATGGAATCCACAGTCAAAAAGCGAACGGAATCGCTATGGTAAAGGGAGGTGAAAGCTAATGATACAGAAAATTAAAACAAGAGCAATAGTTGCATTTGATAATGTGAAAAACATTGTCAAAGACGACAGAGGTGAGTCGGATTCGGTAGGCATGATTGTTAAGATCTTAATTTCAGTAGTGATTGGAGCGTTAGCACTAACAGCATTATATGCACTGTTTGGTGATACGGTAATGCCAAAACTAACTGAGAAAATTACCTCGATGTTCGATTATGCAGGCTAGCTTGAGAGTCAAGCAAACAAAGGGAGGGGGTTAGGAATTGTATATTTTGTTCTTCGTATTGTTGCTAGTTTTAGTCTCAATTGAGGATATGAAGACAAGGACAATCCCTAACTACTATCCTTTGGCTATCCTAGTTCTATCTCTTTTGACTTCATCAGTAGGTCAAGTTTTGATAGATAGTTTGATGATAGGAGGGTTGTTTTTAATAATAGCTCTTCTTTCAAATGGTAAACTGGGAGGAGGTGACGTAAAGTTGATGGCGGCACTGGGAGCTTATCTTGGTGTGATTGGGGCAGTAGTTTCGATTATAGTAGGGTTAGTTATAGCAATTATTACGGAAATCCTTGTTAAGAGGAACTTAAAGGACAGTTTTGCACTTGGGCCTTACTTAGCAGCGGGAGCAGCACTGGTGCCGCTTATCAATATGATGACGGGCATATAAGAGAAATAAAATATGTTAAAAAAAGAAAGGAGAAAAAATATGTTAAAAAACAGAACCTTATTGGGGTTAGTATCAATTTTAGTAGCGCTCGTGTTTTGTTTCGGAGTGGCACCACTCGTGTCAAAAAAAGTAAGCGAGAACGAGGAAGTGTTTGTGTTAAGTAAGACGCTCGAAAGGGGAGGCATTTTAACGGAAGATAAGATAACCACTATTAAAGTTGAATCCAGATATGTACCAAGTAATGTCATAAAAGATAAAGAAGATGTCTTAGGTAAAGTAGCGGTTGAGCCATCCTATGAGGGAGATTTTTTATTGAGAGATAGGTTTTCTGAGGAAATGGGACAGTTAGATGACATTTACAGAGCACTAGGCGTCGATGAATATGCTGTTTCAATTTCTGTTAAGGGATTGGAAGGATCGGTTTCAGGGACTTTATTACCGGGAGATATTGTTAGTGTTTTTTCAGACAGTGGTATTTTAGAAGCCATGAGATACGTTGAAGTTCTGGCCATAGCTGATAACACTGGGAAGAAAGATGAGGATGATGAGTCTAAGAAGATAGATTATGTTGTCCTTAAATTATCAGAGGATCAAATTTCGCACGTTACCAACGAGCAGTATATTTTAGGATTAAAATATAGAGGCAGCCAAAAGCAAGTGTTTTTAGATGCTCAAAAGAAAATTTTAGCCGGTGAGCATACGGGCGACATAGATATTAAAGCAGGCGAGCAAACACCCGATATTGATACTGAAACACTCGGGCAAGAACAAGAGCCAGCAGGCACGGAAGCGGAGGGGTTAGATGAGTAAAGTTATTGCGGTGTGGGGGAACGAGTTTAAGACTAGCACGGCTGTTAATATTGCTAAACGACTTTCAAATAAACATAAAGTTATACTTGTTGGCTGTGACTGCACTAAACCTCTTTTAGGAGTAGTTTTCCCTAGAAAACAAATAGAACAGAAATCATTAGGGGAAATTTTAAATCAGGCAAATGTGACAATTGATGATGTTTATTCTAGCTTAGTTTTTGATAAGCAAGATAATCTTGGTGTGCTGGGATATTTACCATTGGAAAATCAAAAAACTTACGCAAACTATTCAAACAGGAGAGCAGCAAATTTAATAAACACCTTAAAGCGATTAGCAGATTATATTGTCATTGACTGCGTGAGCGATCTTACAAGTAGTGTGTTGTCTGCAACAGCTGTATCGCTGGCAGACTCTAATATCTTTCTAATGACACCCGATGTTAACGGACTATCATTCTATCAGTCGCAAACTCAACTATTGATGAGTTTAAGGGTAGCAGTCGATAGTCTGATTAAAGTTATGGTTGTAAATAACCCAACGGTAATTCATGACATAGAATTTTGTCAGAAAATTGTTGGAGCACGTCACAAATTAGAGATACCATTTTCCCAAAAGGTGGTAGAACAAATGATAAAGGGTGAGATATTTGGTAAAACAAACGATAGGGCGTACGATAAAGCTATAAGAGTTGTTTTAAGAAAGATTAAGGAGGAATAAAGTGAGCAAAATAGACCTTCAATTGTTACTAGAAAAAGTGCAAAAATATATTTCAGAGAACTATTCTGAAGTCTTACTAGAGAGTTCGAGTAAGGAGGATCTGGAGAATTATATCAGTCACTATATCTCTAAGGGCAATTATTATGTGGAAGGCTATAAAACTAAGCAATTAATTGAAGCAATATACAATGAGATGGGTGCACAATCAATCATAACACCCTTTCTAAGTATGAACAATGTAGAAGAAATCAACATTAATAGCTGGGATGACATAGTTATTGTTTATAATGATGGGCGTCGGGAGAAGCTTGAGCAAACTTTCTTTTCACCTACCCACGCAGAAGATATAGTTAGGCGAATATTAAGACCGAGTGGGGTTACGTTGGACGCAGGCACCCCAGTGGTCACTGGCCATATATCTAATAAAATACGAATTACAGCCATAGCAAGCGGGATTGTGGATAAGGATAAAGGGGTTTCGGCAGTTATTCGTATCGTCAACCCGCTCAAGTTACAAAAAGACGATTTTATAGCAAATGGCACAGCGACAGCTGAAATGCTTGAGTACATCCAGACGCTCTACATATATGGGGCTAGCACTTGCATTACGGGGGCGACAGGATCTGGAAAAACAACTTTAATGAGTTGGATTCTCGAGCAAGTTCCTTATAGTAAAAGGCTTTACACGATAGAAGATGGGACTAGAGAATTTGATTTAGTGGTTAAGGACGAGAAAGGCAAAGTGCTAAATAACGTGATCCACACAACAACAAGGAAGTCCGATGACCCTAGTAAAAACATAACAATGGAGAAACTACTCGACACAGGGTTGACATTCTCGCCGCATTATATATGTCTAGCAGAAATGAAGTCAGACGAAGCGTGGAGCGCACAGGAGGCTGCAAGAACAGGTCACGCTGTTATTACTACGGCTCATGCTAACTCGTGTGAGGCGACGTACAGACGGCTTGCAACACTAGGTGCTAGGAAGTATGGAACATCATATAACGAGGTAATCGAGCTCATGTATGAGGCGTTCCCGATAGTCATTTTCACAAAGCAAGAAGAAGATGGGCAGCGCAGGGTTATGGAAATTACAGAATGTTGTTGGCAAGTTGGAGAAAGCCCTCAATTTAAAACGCTGTGGAGATATGATGTTTATTCCGGCAGATTTGTCAAAGGTGAACCAATATCAGAGGATCTAATGAAGTTGTTAGAATTTAACGGTTTGCCAAGCGACAAGAAACAGATGTTCAACCATCCAGCGTGATG
>CAZJCV010000149.1:0-3560 GCA_964544535.1 uncultured Lachnospiraceae bacterium
GTTCGTCTTCTAGACCATAGATTTTGATGAAGATACGATTTAGTTCTTCTTCGTTTTCCTTTAATTTATCGAAGTTATTGTTTGAAATGTTCTTCCAGTTATTGTAGGTTTGTTTTATAGTGATTGGGGTTTGCCCTTGCTTCTCTTTATCTAACAATGGATGAATTGTAAAATCCCATGAAGTTTCAAAAGAGTCCCAGTCGGTTTGAGAAATTAAGATATTCTGATTAGTAAGTAATTCAATCTCTGTCTTATTTTCTTTTAAAATTATTATAGGAATCTGTAATATATTTTCAACTTGGAAGTTTATTGTTGGATTAATAATTTTTAATATCTTTATGCCAACTTTGCTTCCTATTAAAGATTGTAAATAATATAGATTATTTGATTTATCAAAAATTCCAGAACCAGATACATCCCATAAAAAACCTCTAGGAAAATATCTAGTTGCTAGTGTACTCGATGCTATGTAGGACCATGAAACATATTCTTTTAAATAATAGTTTTGAAATGTCTTTTTACCTCTAGTTTTATCATTTGGGCCATTTTTCCAGTATACAACATATTCTTGATTCCCATACCATTTTCTATATCCTCCACCTTTATTATATGGAATCCAATATTGTTCAGCCAAACTTACATCTTGCATCCTATGCTTATTAAAAGGAATTTTATGATTGTTTACCTCAAACCATACTCTAAGAAATTTATCATTATTTCCAGTTATAATTCCTTGGAAACTATCTACATATGTTTTGATATCTTCTCCATCTTCAAATACTTTATAAATTCTCTCACTTGCCCAATAAGCAATAGGCGAGCCTGGTATCTTTTCAAAATTATCTTGGTTGGTTTCATAGTAGTACCCACATCCTGGACTTTGTATGGCTTCTAGTGTCTTTTTTTCCTTTTCTCCTGCATTATTAACATCAACAAGTCTTATATAACTGCCCTTGTAATCATTCATAAAATTATTTTTGAATACAAAAGCAGTAGTCTGAACAACTTCTCCGCCAATTTCTTCAAAAGCTCTAGCGCCTAAATGTACCATATTACAAATAGTATTTGACTGAAGTTTCTCTCTAAGCTTTTCATAACTTGATAAGAACATCCATGCATGCTGGGTTATCATTGCATAATATCCATAGCTTTTTGCATACTTCTTGCACCTTTCCATAAAAACTGCAAACAAATCCGACTTGCTGTCAGGATAATTATCCTTAACATATTTACTTAACTTTGGATTCATACCGCTACTGCCCATATATGGGGGATTTGTTACTACCGCATCGTATTTCCGTGATAAAACCTCAGCAATACTAAGCAACTCCAAAACCTCTTTTTGTGTCTGCTCAAAACCCATTGTTTCATCAGATAGTTGCATCTCTCGGTCTTTCGGCTTAATGCCTTTAATAAAGTCTTTTAAACCCGAGAAATTATACTTATCAGAAACATTTAATATAGATCCATACTCTTTAGCATCTATAAAAATATCCAATATTTCATCTATTTCTTCCTTCGCTTTACCCCAAGCTTTTTTGTCTGAAATATTGTTTCCCAAATAATCTAAATGCTTTCTATTGATATTGTTACTTTCAGGTATAGCATAAAGATTGCATTTTATCTCTCCATTCAATATTCGCCTGTTGTATTGCCTTCCTTTCATCATGCAGGCAAAATAGGATAGCTGATATGCTCTTTTATCAATATCAAGACCATATAGGTTGTTTTCAATAATGGATATAGCTGCCTCTCTAGCTGTATAACCTTGGCTTTCATACAACTGCATGAAAACTTCAAAGGCATAGACGCCTATATGAAAACTTCCCATGGCAGGGTCTATAAACTTAATATCTTCTAGCTGAAGATTCTTTCTATCCTTTCGGATTTCTATTAGTTTTTCTTTTACCTCTGAACTCTGTTCTGCTTCAGTAATATAGTACTTCCAATTAAATTCTTCTGCAATTTCCTTTTCACTTCGAATATCGCCACTGGCTATTAATTTCTCAATCCAAAGTCTCCCCAAAGAATTCTCCACCATATATCTGACGATCCAGTCAGGAGTAAACAACTGTGTAGCTGCTGGAATATCTTCCTTTTGTATTTTTGCTGATTTGGGTCTTGAGAATACTTCATCTTTTCTCTCAGAATTATAGTACTGATACATCCAGCCAATAATCTCAACTTGTCCATTGCCATCTTCTGATTCTATATTGAAATATTCTTCTGGTATATCGTGAACCAATTTATACAGTACGCCATTAGGATCATTGTATGATATGGTCAGCAGTAATTCGGCATAGTCATTTGTCTCTTCAAATAACTCAGGCAGGTTTTCATATAAGGCATTGCATTGTTTTATAAAAAGCAATTGAAACATATTGTCCATAGCTGTGGCACTGCCATCTAATTTCCAGCTGGCTAACTGCTCTCGTTCTTTGTCTATAAAATTCAAGCTGGTATCTTCATAGTATGTGACAAATTCCGGCTCATTGACTCCCTCCCTCCCGGAGGAAAGAACCCTCATTTTATCGGGAAGGTAATTGTTCACTTCCATAAAACGAATCGCTATCATTCTATTAAACCAGGTATAAGCTACTTCCTCTATTAAGGTAGTATAAGCTGCCTTGTAGTCTTCGTTTGCTTCTCTTTTCTTTAACTCATCAATCAGTTTCCAGTATTGTTGTACTTCACTATCATAAATTTTATAAGTTTCCACTGCCTTGATATCAAATACCAACATATCTGAAGTGGATTCTGGAAGGGGAGTCTGTATTCCCTTTTCTGTGATCCCGATCATAGATGCTTTATTTTTTATATCTTGTATTAACTTATTCCTTGCATAGATAGCAAAGTTTTTTAATACGGTCTTATCCATGTAATCCCCCTCTAAAATTCGATGTTCAGTATGGTGTTCTCTGTAATTTCATCTTCCAGTTTTTCTTTTAAGCTCTGTAGATATCTTTCTATATCATCCTTGGTTTCTATTCTCCAGGAATTCGAGATATTGAGATCTCTTATACTCAGGATGCGTTGCCTTTTTACTGGCCTTACAACTCTCTGAGGTGATTCTTTGCCTTCTACTTCTTTGGCAGCATCTGCTTTCTCTTTAGCAATGCGATCCTGCTCCCTGGTGATTTCATTTAAGAATCTAATCTTTAATCTGTCTGCCTCTATTCTGAAGCCGTTTACCTTAGCTACGTTATTACAGGATTTGGCTCTCTCTATCAGACTATCGAAGCTTTGTTTAAACCTATTAGAAAATACTTCCTCCAGCCCACTTTGCTTTAGAACATCCATTACCCTTTTCTCTGCATTCTCGATTTCTATTAATACAGGTGCTAATTCCTTATCTAAAATTTCATTGTAGGTATCTAAAAATCTTTCATTGAGCTCAGGCAATTCCTTGATATTGTTATAAGGAGATGACATTTCGGAAATAGACTCCATCCTCTTGACAACAGATTCAACTTTTTCGTCCAGTACATAGGATTTGCTTTCGTCAAATATACTCAAAAAGTTTTGTGTCTTATCCCATATTCCTTGTTGTTCTCCTTCGA
>CAZJCV010000150.1:0-3552 GCA_964544535.1 uncultured Lachnospiraceae bacterium
ATATCAAAGATGTATGGTGCGGATGGGATAACTATGTTGTCAAATTTCTGGCCATTGATAGTTAGTTTAGGAAGCCTGTACTCTACACCAATACCAAATTGTTTTTCTGGTATTAGTATATCTGGTGTACTTATGTGTTTAAGCTGTTGTGCAAGCTCGTTACGCGCAGTTAACCAATCGGAGTGTTGTGGGTGCACTTGTGCGTAGGTACTTGTTACATTATTTATTGCAATAACATATCTTTTGTGTACTATAATAATACCTTCGTAGTCTTCGTTGTACCAATTTTTAATTATGTCTCCGCCATTCTTCTCAAGGATTTCTGCTAATTTTTTCTGTGAGCGTACAGCGCTTATGTCTTTCCATTTATCTTTTGCGGGGATAGTTTGTCCGTTAATGGTAATAGTACGCGTTGGAGTTGTGTAGTCGGCCGTGTCGTTGGCATCCAAGTAGTAGGCCTTTGTTTGTGCAGTCACATTGGTAGTAATTGGGTTAGCCATGTTAAGTATTGTCTTACTAGTTAAGTCCTGAAAAAAGTTTGGGCTAGTGGTTTTGTGGACAGTGTTGTCAGTTGTAGATTGGAACATGTTAGAATAAAAACTAACGCCGTCTTTTCTAAATTTTTCAGCAATGCTGTCAACCATATCGTCTATTTCTTTTATGCGTTTGTTGTTGTGTGTTTGTACGCTTGCTTGTCTACTCGGTTCAACAAAATTCGGGTCTTGCAAGTGTATATAAGCATCTATCTGCATGGTAGTTGTATTTGCGTCGGCCTTTATTGTGTTTCCAGATTTTATTGTAGGTATTGTGCGCGGGCGTCCACTTTCATCCAGTTTGTCTTCACGGTCTCGTGACCAAGGTGCAATCACATTAAGATTATTTCCTGTTAACTCAATCTGTACATAGTCGTTAGAGATAAAAGTTTTTTCTCCGGCTGCTAATACCCAGACATCTTTAAATTCACTATTTTCGTGGGAGTCCTGATATTTCATTTTAAATGCAGGATTAAATTTTATAGTGTCTGTTTGCAACTGGATTAGGTACATAGGATTAATTGTGTCGGTAGGGTTTATTCCCCAATATTGCTTTGTTCCTGTAAATGGGTTGTTTGCCTTTGCAGCCGAGGCAATAGTGGGGAAGATTTTTATGTCGGTGGATGTTTTAAATGTGTTATCCACCACGGTGGTCCCACCATATAGCATTCTCCCTGTTAATACGGCGGGAATCTCTGTATTTAAGCTAGGTCGATTTCCGCTGAAGCAATAATGTAAGTCGCCTATTGTGTCAATAGTACGTGGCCAAGCGAGGGATGTTTCAATATTTATGGTTTTTCCATCATAATCACCTGTAGGCTTGTTGTAAGTAGATGGGTATGTACCACCATAATAAGGGTTAATAAAGTTTAAAAAGTTTTTATTTTCTGTTGTCGTGTTCATATATGCTGCTAATTGCAATGGTTTAACTGGTGTATCCCTGCTTTCTTCTGCATTTCTGTGGGTTAAAAATTTGTAGTCTGTCAGAGGTGCAAAGGCGTCATCAAAGTCTTGAGCATCAAATTCTTCGGTTGTGTTAAATACAAATGTTTTACCATCGTTTTGAAGGTCGCCGTCGGGACGCAATACGGACAGGCGCGGAAGGTTCGTAAACATACCCTGACTCCAATACCACTCAGGGCGAATAGTCGCCTTCTTTATTATAATGGATCTTGCATACTGTATATGTCGAGGATGTCCACACGCCATGTAGCCTACACCCCCTTTGATGGAGACTAAGTATCCGCCAGGACACTTAGTTTCGTCGTAATATGATGAAAGATTTACTTTAGACATTACAGGTGTTTCTGGGATAATTGCTCTTACCAGCTCGTTTTCGGATATTATTTCATTGTGTACGTCATCTAGGATTGGATCGACTGGCTTTACTATCACCGACACAACTACCGTAAGATAAATAGGCTCGCCGTCAACAATAAAGCTATCAGGGATAACAATTTCTGATGATTCTTCTGTATCGTACAAAAGCACTTGCTCAATACCGAGCTGGTCGAGAGAATTGATGTTCGGGTCTTTTGATGCAATAACTATATACTTATCCCAATTAGCCTGCATTTCTTCTTCTGGACCTATTCTTGTGCCATCATCCATAATAATCGTTTCGTCTGGGCTAACTTGTTGTATACTATTTGCTGCTTGGTTGTATAAAGACATTAAGTTATCAACTTGCTCTGACATGCTCAGACTATTAAAAACAGGGTTACCATTAATATTGTTATCAATATATTTCCTAAGGTCATAGTATGTGGTTGTGTCGGGGACAACAACACCATTGAGTTGGCTGGGGTACAACTTAAAGCCCTTCAATAAAAGAGTATAATCTACCTCGGAGCTCTCATTATGACTGTCGCCTTGATATGTCAAATCAATGGGAGCGAATCCTTTCTTTGTAACAACAGTTTTAATTATGTCCTCGCCTTTAATCTTATCATACTGTTTAGGCAAATAATGCCGATTTGCGGGATACTTTTCAGAGAAGCGTTCAATAAATTGTTGTTTTTGTTGTTCGATTTCTTCTGGGATTTCCGTATTTTTCGTAGACAAGCTAACCGAAATATTAGGTATTCCTACTAAGTTAGTTCCGTCGTCGCTAAGACCAACAGTTCTTATATATATCGGAATCTTCTCTTCGTCAGGTTCTTGTGGTGCAGGTCCGTTTACAAAAAGAGAATACCCACCGTATTTCAGCATGTTCTGTGTACTGGCTTGATTCAATGTGCTGGTAATTAAGTTGTTTAAGGAATTCGTTGGTTTTTCAAACAGATACCCTGCGGAGTACGGCAACCAGCTATATTCTACGGAAAACAGCCTAGCAGCGTTTAAAAATGGTCTATTTAGAACAAATGGCCTTCTCTCTTTTGTAAGAGGATTGGGGGGATAATATATGCCCGGCTGTGCATCACAGTCTGGTGGACAATAAAACGCACAAGGTTTTGGTGGATTCCAGTCCGGATACCCATACCATGTTTTCTTACATTTTGCACAGTACTTATAGTGGGCTGTTAATGTCTTTGTTCCAACCATAAACTTTTCGAGGATAGGGTAGTTGGAGTCTCCAGCCTTCATGTTTGCTAACACCCCGTCTGTTGCGGTTAGTGCAAACGATCTTCTACCCTTGTCTGGGTAAAAATAGCTTGTAGGGTCTTGTATCATTATTACGACTGGCTCGTAGACAACTAGCCAATGCACATAACCTTCTGCGGGCATAATTGAGTTTTCATCAAGGGTAATTTGTTTTCCCGTTGCTACTCCACCTTCTCTGTAGTCGAAGGTTGCTCTACTCATTGCGGATTGTAATACATTTTGGACAGAGTCTATACCTCCTGCTTTGTAAGAGTCAGAAAGTTCAGCTACTTTGAAAATCAAAGCACGAAGGTTTTTATATTTATTTGCACCATCTTTCTCAGCATTTGCCGCGTCCGTTACCCAGTACACAACCTCTGGCTGGTTAGTAGTGGATAGGTCAGATTTTAGCCATCTTGGGAAGCCGGCAATTTTA
>CAZJCV010000151.1:0-3548 GCA_964544535.1 uncultured Lachnospiraceae bacterium
TGACCCAGCTAAGGAGCATGATTGACGTTCCACCTCTAGGATAGACAGTACGAAGAGATTTGGCACATGATGCCGTAAGACATGGGAGGTTTGTCACCTGGAGTGTTCGTGGAATACTGAGGCCACAACAAAGAATACCGTGCGGTTCTCTTTGTTGTACTTAGTTTTCCGCAAAACCCCAGGATAAGACTTTTTCTAGAGGTCCTGCTCAAAATGGGCTGAAGAAAAGAGCAATACTGCGATATCAAGAGCAATACTGCGATATCAAGAGCAAAACGAAGGAAATGAAATAATGCTAAGGGAGGTTTGCTGTATGGTCTTCACCGATCAGAATAATAATGTGCACGACATACTCTACTTGTATGATTACCATTCTTATTGGTACATCTATAGAAGCGTAAAGAACCGTTATTTTGACGAAAACAGTAACCTTATCTTGAACTTGAAAAATGGAAAATCCGAAGCTATCGAGCGTTTTTTCCACACAATTAACCCAATGATCAATGCCGGTGTCTGTATAGCTGTGGTGCCATCGCATGATCCTGCTCGACTCGATTCAGGAATCCGCAAGCTCGGCGCAAAATTGGCTACGGACGGCCGAATAAACGCCATAGACTGCTTAATCCGTACAAAAGAAATTGCTAAACTAGCCTCTGGGGGGGATAGAAGGGAGCAGACTCACATAGACTCGATTGTTGTCCAGGATGGAAGAATCATACAGGGACGTAAGGTATGCCTGTTGGACGATGTTATGACAACGGGTAACTCGGTAAGGGCATGTATGCGCCTATTACAAAATAGTGGCGCAAAGACAGTAAAGTGCCTAGTGTTAGGTAAAACGGTAAAACGAAATTATTGACTGGTGTGTAACCGCAATCGGTAAATAAATATAAGAAACACTCCGTGAGGAACTCGCATGATTGTGCCTATGTTGAGGTTAATCTTAAGCATCACCAGTCCGGGACCCACTGAGCCACTTGGCAGCATTAATTACCCTGCAGTCAGCATAGTGAGTAGCTAGAATGGGATCACCAAAAGTCTTGGATAGCTACCATCACCCTAGAGTTGGCGTTAAGAACTGGATAAGGGCTTCGGCAATGTCTGCTGCAATAGATTCATACAGTGGATCCGGGGAGCAACGCCGCATGAACAGTGTATTGTGGAATCGAACTGTTGGGGGCAAGTAATGCTCATTTGTTATGCAAGCTAGCCTTTCGCTCTACTAGATGAGCTGTCCGAGATCAGTGGTATTGCTGTGTGAGTTGGGCTGATTCTGGGTTGTATATTACGGTAGAGAAGATCGCTGTCACGGAGGCTTGAAGATGTGATTTGTCAGACCTCATGAACTTAGATGCAGTTGATGTGCTAGATGTCGTTCTAATAACACGCTACTCCTGTATGATGCCATGTGCCACGATCAAATGCTTGCGTTTTAGCAAAAACTGTGGGGGTGATACTAATGAATGCAGAACACATTTTGACCTTATATCAAATAAAAGGGATAAGCAGAAAGACTATTCATCGCGTATTGAGATGGAAATCATTTTGCCAGGAGAGTCAAGTGGGACTATTTGAGCTCATTCAGGCGAACAAAGATGAAATACCGCGCCTGAGAGATATTTCCCGCTCTCAAATTAGTATGGCTTCGGAAAAGGCTCGCCGTATTATGGGCGAATCATGCAGATTGGGAGTATCCATACTAGGTTTTAATGATCCAGAATTTCCAAGAATGCTAAGGGACATAAACGATCCGCCGGTATTGTTATTTGCAAAGGGTAATCTTCATTCTCTTAATACCACGGGAGTAGCTGTCATTGGCACTCGTGAGCCTAGTCCAATAGGTGCAAAGATGGCGGAGCGTTCAGGATATCTTTTTGCCAGTAATCGGCTTACAGTCGTTAGTGGATTGGCCTTGGGTTGTGACACCGCTGCGCACATAGGATGTCTAAAGGCTGGCGGCGTCACCATTGCGATTTTAGCTCATGGGCTAGACACTATATATCCGCGAAAAAACCAAGAGCTCGCCTTGAGGATAGTTGATGAAGGCGGCTGTTTATTAAGCGAATATCCTATTGGCACGCGACTTCACAGATCATACCTAGTAGACCGGGACCGTCTCCAAAGCGGGATAAGTCATGGAGTGTTTGTGGTAGAAACGGCAGTCAAAGGAGGAACCATGCATACTGTCGGTTTCGCACTAACCCAGCAAAGAATATTGGGATGCTTTGAACACCCCGAAGCATATACAATGCATGAAAAGGCTCAGGGGAACAAGCTGCTGATCGAGGAAGGGAAAGCTCTTCCAATAGAAAACGATGAACAAATGCACGCATTCATTGCAGCTCTACACGATTATATGCAAAGAGTTAACTCAAGGGATGAACGACTCTTGTCTGAACGAAAACCACCAGAAGGTAGACAATTGACGTTGTTTGACGATTGGGAGGGGTAGAGTGCTCTTTATCTTTGACTTGGATCAAACCTTGGTTGACTCTAATAAAGCGTCTGGACTCCGCAAAAATCGCCAGTGGTCTAAGGTTTATTCCATGATTCCCGAATTGATGCCTTTCTGCGGTGTAAATGATTTTTTATCCACACTGAACAGACGAGGAGCAGAAATCGCTATCGTTACTTCTAGCCCTAGGCCATATTGCGAGCGAATTATATCCTATTGGGGGCTGGACTATAAATATCACTGTATGCTACCACGATACACGGAAACACAAGCCTGATCCAGAGCCTATTCTGTTGGCTCTTCAAAAGAGCAGATGTTCAGCAGAAAAAACTTTTGCTGTGGGCGATACTCCGGGCGACATAATTGCAGCCAATAGAGCGGGTGTGCTCTCTGTTGCAGCCTTATGGGGGAGTGATCAATGGGATGAACTTTTGGCGGCGAATCCGGGGGTTGTTTGTCAAACCGTTTCGGATCTGTGTTTCCTGATATAGGGAGTGTCTTGACAGCTTGATATGTTTCACTTAGAAGAATGTCAGGTGGAGTAGGCGTTGTGGTGGTATGTGTCGCAGAAAATGACCGCTGTGTTATCCAAAGAAGCTGAGTTACCCAATGCCGTAATACTGAAACGATATCCCCGGGATCATTGTGTATTTGGATTTCGTCCCTTGTGAGATGGACACGGACGCACGTCGACAAGACAGCTAAGTTGATCGCCTAGAAGCGGGCTTTGTAGTTATGGAATATGAAAGTGGGAAATCACTCGTCCTGCCGCGCATCTATTACCGTCTAATACCAACGAGGGAGATGTAATCACCAATGCTATTGCGGTCGACAATACTGGCACAAAAGAGCGCAAAAAACATTGAGAGGGTGATGGACGTTTTTTTGAATGAGGTCATTTTACGAGTATCTGACCGTGTTACGAGTATAGCGAAGTTGGAAGCCAAGCCAGGATCATGTGATGAAGCCTACCATGTAAAGATACGAGTGCGCCTAAAGGGGTATCGGGAGGGCAGATAATCTTCTTTTCCCCAATGGGGCAAAGAAGCTTGCTGAGAAGAAGCATAGTTATGAGTTTGAGTTTAGTGAGCTT
>CAZJCV010000152.1:0-3499 GCA_964544535.1 uncultured Lachnospiraceae bacterium
TTATGAAGCAAATTCCATAAATCATCCAATCGTTTTTCTTTATCTGCTACTTTTAATCCAGTGGTCTTCCAATGTTTATCATCTAACTCTTTCACGCCAAGAATAATAACACCACCATATGTGTTTGCATAAGCAGAATATGTTTCCCTCATATCATTTGGCAGACCACCATTTGCTTTCTTCACTTCACGACGGTTATCTTCTTTGTATGAGTCAAATTTTGTTATGTCGAATAATTTTCCCAAAAAATCACCTCTGTTCTGCATTTTAGCTAAGACTTTTGATTACGTACTTTGAAATGAATGAAATATTTTTGAGTTTATCATACGATAATAATAAACGGTTCTTCAGTTCCAATGCATCGTCAAAATCATCACCAATCACTTTAATAATTTTCTCTATATCTCTTTCATATATTCCTAGATCCAATAACATCTTTTTATTTTTTAAATTGATAAAATATAAATATTCTATCGGATTCAAAATTTTATCTTCTATAACTTTGATTATTTCATCATCCCATTGTTCTAAAGTACAAAAATATTTGATAACATTTACCCGATTAAAAAATGTGTGTTCAATATAACTGCTTTTCATTTTTATCGTTGTAGAAATGAGTATATTAATATCAACTTTTAAGAAAAAACTTTTTGTCTCATCGACGACCTTTTTTATTTTAGGTCTGCGCTTATCAAGTAAAGAATTAATAATACATGCTTCTAATTTTTTGTCTTGGCCATCACATATTTCCTTCAATATTCGAACTAAGGGATATCTTCCCTTTTGTTTATTATTTTTTAATTCTATTAATTCCTGTTGCAAATCCCTTTTTTCATTTTGGAAATATTCATATAATGCTTTTACACTCTTAAATCTAAGTTTTGTTCCAATATTTTGAATATATTCATCAAGCGATATACCTAACTCATCAAGAAATCGTTTTACTTCATCATTATTCTCTATTTTGCCAAACTGTATATCCATATCATCCGTATGATCCAAAATTTCGAATTTAATACTCTTTACCGCATCTGCATATTCAAATATCTTATCCTTAGGTCCCTTTATGTAATATGCTTTTCCTATCAAATGCTCATTTAATCTCCCTGTTCTTCCCACTAAGTTAAAAAAATCAAATGCACTAAAATTTTCTCCTTCTTTGGCTTTTTTTCTTGCAGGCTGAACTATAATTATATTTTCCGCTGTTGTATTTACTCCCTCTAATAAAGTGGATGTACATAACATTTTTGTAAAACCATCTTTATTACCATATTGGTCTAATTGAAAAATTCTTGTTCCAACAGGTATTTGACCATTATGTATTAAATACCCATGTTTTAATGCTTTAATAACACACCATTCCTCATGAATTTCTTCCATCGCCCATTCAATAAAAAAGTTCATTTCTTCTGGTATATTAACTTTTTCTTCTTCCGTAGATATAATGTTTTCAATATATTTGTACATTCCATATTTTCCAGTAACTGTTGCAAAGTAAATTAATGTTTTTTCTCCATCTGTATGGCTTATTAATTCTCTACATTCTTGAAATCGATCTTCTTCACGTACAATTTTATTTGTAATTATCTCATTTACTACAGGAGAGTAATCAGATCTGTAAAAGTAAGGATTTTTATCCAATAGCTTATAATTAATAATTTCTTTTATAAAAGGTGCAAGCAAAACATATTTTTTAGCTTTCTGGGCCAAATAATAGTAAGCCATATTCAGAACTAAGACTCTATCATCTTCCTTGTCAGTTTCTAACTTATATACCTCATCAATAACCAGAAAATCAATCTCCTCAAGCTTTGCTAAAATTGATTCTTGAACAACTCTATCATGGGTAAGTACAAAAATGTTTTTTTTCTTAAAATCATATTCTTTATCTTCGCTTACACTTGTGTGTACTTTATATTCTGAAAACATTTCTTTATATCGCTTGATTATCTTTTTATAGTATTCATCGACTAATGCTAATGTTGGAACTATTAAAACGATATTCTGTGGTTTATTTTTTGCAATATATTCAAATATACAAAATGTTTTTCCAAAACTCGTAGGTGCACTTACTATTAATGCATCTTGTTGACGTATTTTATTAACAATATTAATCTGTTCTGGATGAAGTGAAATGTTTTCATCTAGTTCTGAAGTAGCCATTGCATTATAAATCAGAGATTCAAGTGAATAATCCAAGGAATACACAGTCAGATCAAGTGCAAACAAATCATCTGCTATATTTTTTGCTTTTAAAGTTGCATTCTGATTCTTCGCTAAGCAACGAATATATTCTTTTCTACGTTCTTGAAGATTTCTATTTTCGTGCATTACTGTAAATCATCTCCCTTTCACGAATCTTTCTTGTAAATGTTGCTATCATTTTATATTTATCAATAACCGGAAGTGAAATGCAATAATACTTTGTATCAAGTCCCAGCATTTTTTTCTTTGGTATTTTATTCATTCTTTTAACAATGTCATCAGGATCTGTATCTGTTCCATGTGCAATAAAAATGGGAATTCCTATTTGGGTAATGTGTGCTTCGGCAATAAATTCATTTATATCTACACATATTTCAGTATAATCCCCATACTTGTCATGAAAAATATTAAGCTTATCTCCATAAATCCGGTTGCTAAGAACCAGCTCATATTCATCTGATATCTGTTTTTCATAATCTTCCAGTGATTTCTTTATTAAGGCTATACCGTTTTTTAGTGAAATCGATAATTTTGATTCACCAAAAAGTATCATATTATCTATCTCCGAATAAAAAACTGTGTCTATCCCGTAAACGCTCATATTATAATCAGTTTGAAGATGTATTTTGGGAATAACACATTCGAACTTGAAATAATCGAAAAGTAAACAAGAAAAAATATATTCCCCAATTTTTCCTATTTTATCTTTCCTTGCAACCATATCACCATCTTTATATGAAACAATACCTTCCAAACATAAAATATCTTCTATTTCCTTTTCTAATAATGGTAAATCAATTTTCTCATTTTTATCATCAATAAAGTTTTTTAGGTTCCGAAACAAGAGTGTATATGCTTTCCTAGATGGTTCAAACTTAATATTCTTTTTGTTTTCACAGTAGCGGAGTAATTTATCCTCTGAGAAAAAATACTCAAATACAGACGAATAAAATTTTTCTTCATCATCTAAATGAATATCCACAAATGCATATCCGGCATTATCTTCGTAAACTGTAAAATCTTCAAAATTCTTTTTATTAAGCAATTTTATTCTCATCTCCAATCTGTTTCTACAAATACACTTCTCGTATCAACTCCATAACCCTATCACACAGTTTATCCAAGCTATTCCCTTGTGCCATAGAATCAACTTTTGTTGTCTCTTCAAAACACTGTTTCAAAATTTCTTTAATAATCTGTGGATCTTGAAGTTCTTTATCATCTCTCTGTTTTATCTGTTGCTCTATATTAATTGCAACATCTGCAATCTGGCTACAGCGGTCATCTCCATAAT
>CAZJCV010000153.1:0-3485 GCA_964544535.1 uncultured Lachnospiraceae bacterium
ATGATAGGGCAGCCCCTGCTTTTAGTTGGTTAACTTTCATGCGTTTTATCATCCCTTATCTTTAAGGCATTCTTAAGGTAATCAAACGACTTGTTTCTTTCCATCTCCAAAATTGGAGGAACATGCGAAAAGTCTATGTTGAATAGATCATTAAGCGTACAAATATTTTCTGCTTTCCTAGTGGTTAAATCAAATTTATCTAACAAAGTATCTATTCTAGAATACATCGAAGTGCTCCCAACACGGTCATATACGACAAACGGTTTTTCTAACAAGATGGAGAACACTGCTCCATGAAAGGAATCTGTACAGAATATAGAACAATCATCAATGTAATTAATAAATTCGCTTGGGCCTGTCCTATAGCTATCTTTTTCCCTAATATCCCCAAGGTTGATGATTCTAAGTTTTTCGTCTTCGGCAATTCTTTCAATCATCTTCTTGTGTTCTTTTGGAATTCCTCCCAAAAAATACGTTAATAAATACTTTTCATTTGGCTGATGAGTTGCCTTCCTTGAAATGCCTATCCATTCATCTTTTGTTAATAGCATCGTAGGATCAACATGGACACACGCATCTCTTCCTGTTAAATTTTCAATTATTTGAGCGCCAGAGTCCTCCCTAACGGATAAATACCTCATCTCACCAAGAAATCTTTTATATTTTTCTTTAAAGTGATCAGGTATAAGAGATATCCCAAAGCTAGCAGCGTAAGAAATCCTCTTTCCTTTAGGAGCAAAGTCCAGAAAATAAACTGACGAACCGTAATTATAGAAGGGATTCCAAACTTGATCACTACCTACTACAAAAAAATCATAACTGTCGGCTATGCTTTTATTTGCACCCTCATTAAAAATGCTATAGTCTATTTCAGATATATAGTCGTCGGTAAATTTTTTGAAAGTATCAGTTCGAACTTTATTTGATTTCCTTTTTTCATTCCTATGGATAATATCCCACGTTTTTCCTCTCGCTCTTGCAACTATTTTTCTGAAATTCATTCCTCTTATGCGTTGAATTTTATTGGTTTTTTTCTTTGTAGAAAGGGGTGAATTTTTAACCTTAATTGTATTCACTTCGCACCCCATCTTCTCGAGTACACGCTCTAATGCATAGTTTTGAAGTCTATTCCCATAATTAAAGTACCCATTTAAAGTTATTATTCCTATCCTTTTCACTACTTCATCGCTCCTTCTTTATTAGTCCTAAACACATTGCACCTCTTAGCATATCTATAAAGAATTGCATTGCGCTTGAGCAAATTTATAAGCGACAAAAGAAAGTTTAATATCCTGAAATGTTCCTTAGTAATTAAAAATAAGATCACATAATCAATCTTCCTATAAAGCTTAGAGCCATTAACTAAACCTGTTACTGGTTCATTATAAAATTCCTTTTTTATAAGTTCCTTCTTCTCTTCAAAACTTAAGGTGCTGTCCTCTCTATAAACATGGTAAACTAACGAAACAAATATATTTGCAAACTTGTTCTTTACAACATGTCGACCAACATTGAACTCTTCAAGTAATAATACAGTTTCGTTATAAACAGATTTAGCCGATTCATAGCAGTCGCTTCTAAATTTACTGGTTAAGGAATGATCAGAAGAGTATGCATAGTTATATAGCGGTTCACCGATTATAGAAAGAGTATTTGTGTTTCTAAAATAGTTATAGTTAAATATTAAGTCCTCTGCAAAATGAACAGAGTAATCATAACGAATATTGTTGTTGTTAATTATTTCTTGTTTATAGAGTTTGTTACACGGCGACCCAATTATGTTGTCGCAAATCACTTCGCTGCTCTTAGCTATAAAAATCTCTATAGAAAACTTTCCTCTACATGGCAGCCTTTTTATCCTAGCGATATCCTTCGATATTCTTTTTAATCCGCAAATAACAATATCGGAATGATCTTTATTTATTATCGAAACCATAATTTCTGTCATTTCTGGTTCAATAAAGTCGTCAGAATCTACAAATTGTATGAACTTACCCTTTGCTATACCAATTCCAGCATTTCGGGCACTAGAAACCCCTAAATTATTCTGATTAATCACCGTGACTCTTTTGTCTTTAAGCTCATATTTTTTACAGATTTTAAGGCTATTATCTGTTGATCCATCATTAACAAGTATTACATCTAGATTGTCATAGGTTTGATTTAAAACACTATTTATGCATCTATCCAAATAGTTTTCTGAGTTAAAAACAGGAATTATTATGGATACCAAATCTGCCATTATCATCACCTTGTTGTCCTATATTTTCCAATGATGCAAAGTAAGTTGCAGTTCCAATCACCCTTTATCCTTCATGCCAATTCAGGTTTGAAACACATTGTTACTAACTGCGTAGGTTGACCGCTATCAGACTAAATTTATTGTCCGCGATGACAAACCGGTTGCCAATCTTCCACGGGATCCCTAGGTAAATTTATGCGTCGCAATAAATATACAGATTGAGTAAAATAAAGGGTGTCAATAACCAAATTAAGTATCAGAGTCGGTATTTGTCAAGCCAATTATCGCTTTACCTAGTAATTTCCATTATAGTTACGGTGCATTGTTTTCCTTGGTTCGGTTTCACTTCTCAAACGCTCTAATTGAGACAAACCTCGTCGTCTAAAGTCCAACCCCCCTGTAGAGACTGGCCATCGCTCTGAATCCCTTACTTTGGCTTAATTCATAAACTGTTTGTGGTTTCCTAGTTCTCCTTGTCCAAACCGGTGCATCCTTGACAGGTGTTACGAATCTAATACCACTGTATTTATGCTAATAATTATACCTCAACGAATTAAAGAATTATAGAACCCATAAACACGCTACTTCTAGGTCTTAGAAACCTAGTTCTTCTCCCAATCAATTGGTAGGTTTGAGGTTTAGGCTTCCCAGGCCCTCATTGCTTGCCCTAGAATTTTTGAACTAACTAGGTTTCGATTAATGCGTCTTTTTAAAGATTTAATTAATAAATAATTTCCCAGACTTATCAAAATTGTTTAAGTCATTACCACAAACGAACATCGATATCAATCCAACTATTAATATCGCTTTTCCTAAAGCACTATTTAAGATCGCCTGTGAAAAAGCTCCAATAATTAACACTACAAAGGAAACAACGGAAATATGGGAAAACGTTGGATTTTTGGTATATATTTTCAGTGATTTCCTTAATAATATGAACATCAAAATACTAAAAAAGACAACTAAAATAGGTCCACCTTGTACCAACATAATGACATAATATGAGTCTATTGGATCCCCGGGAAACGCATGCCCAGGATTAGCCATCAAACCAAAAATATCTTTATTCTGGTCAAAAAGATAGTTGACTCCTCCGTGCCATCTAACTGTTCTGCCAGATGCTTCATTAAGACTGGCTCTAAACAAGAACATGTCTAAAAGTGTTTTAATTCTAGAAAATTGCGATTGAATTCTCCCTAGATTCAACACCCAAGCAAAATAAGAACCAATACCTACGGTAAAT
>CAZJCV010000154.1:0-3467 GCA_964544535.1 uncultured Lachnospiraceae bacterium
TACATCAGCTTATGGATAACACATATGACATAGACCATATATATCCCCAATCAATAGTAAAAGATGATAGTATACATAATAATAAGGTATTGGTTGACAGTAGTATAAATAGGATTAAATCAAACAACTTAATAATGCCAGAGATTCAGGAAAGAATGACAGGCTATTGGAATATGCTTGCTTCAAAAGGATTAATCACCAAGGAAAAATTGTTTCGATTAACAAGGAAAAACACCTTTACAGATGAAGAACTAGTAGGTTTTATTAACAGGCAGCTTGTTGAAACGCGACAATCAACGAAGGCCATTGCTAGAATCATTAATGATATTTTTCCGAATGCAGAAGTTGTATATGTAAAAGCCGGACTAGTAAGTGATTTTAGGCATCAATATGATATGCTCAAATCAAGAGATGTTAATGATTTACATCATGCTAAGGATGCTTATTTAAACATAGTAATGGGTAATGTTTATAATGTTAGATTTACAAAGAACCCTTTGAATTTTATTAAATCAAAAGAAATATACAGTATTAACATAAAGGAAAAGGGTGGTTTGCTATCGCGTGATATTGAAAGAAATGGGGAAATAGCGTGGAAAAGTGATGGTAGTTCAATTAGTACAGTCAAAAAAACAATGAATAAAAACAACATTAATTATGTGCGATATACATTTTTTAAAAAAGGGCAGTTATTCAACCAGCAACCAGAAAAAGCGCCTAAGGCTGAAAACGACTTAATTCCAAGAAAAAAGAATCTGCCTACAAGGGATTATGGTGGATATAATAAGACTACAGCAAGCTTTTTTATACTAGTTAAGCATACAAGTAAAGGCAAACCTTGTATTTCAATCAAACCAGTTGACTTACTGGTTGTAGATCAGTTTATAAACAATGATGCTTTTGCACTGGAATATTGCAAAAATACTTTAGGCCTCAAAAATCCAGAGTTTTTTCCAGCAAGAAAAATTCTTAAAGTTAATACATTATTATCTCTTGATGGATTCAGAGCAAACATTGCGTCGAAATCAAGCAAAGGGAAAAGCATGGTTTTATCATCTAGTATTCCTTTAATACTAAGTCCGCAAGAAGAAAAATATATAAAACGCCTTTCTTCAGTTATTGAAAAAGCAAAGAGGAATAGACGAGCATTAAAAATAAATGAAAAATATGACAAGATTAGTGAAAAGGAGAATATGAATCTATATAAGGAATTAAAAGAAAAATGCCAAGCACCTATTTATAGCAAAGTATCAGCCTTTAAGAATATCTATGATGTTATGGAGAAAGGAGAAGAAAAGTTTAAGTTACTTCAAATAGAGGATCAAGTTACAGTCATAATAGAAGTTATTAAAGGATTTAAAACAGGAAATACACAAGGTTGTGACCTGAGGGCTATTGGTGGACCAGGGAAATGTGCTATTATCACTATTACTTCAATGATAAGTAAAACTAAATATAAATCAATAAGGATTATTGATCAATCTGCTACAGGGTTATTCGAAAAAATATCAGGGAATATATTAGAATTATGAGTTGGCGTACAGTAGTAATATCAAAACGAAGCAAGTTAGATTATAGGCTAGGGTTTCTTGTTATAAGAAGCGAAGAAGGGATAGACAAAATTTATCTTAACGAAATTTCAACAATTATCCTTGAAAACACTGCAATATCATTAACCGGGTGCTTGATATGTGAACTTACAAATCACAAGATAAAAGTGATTTTCTGTGATGAAAAAAGAAACCCTAGTTCCGAACTCATTAGTTATTATGGAAGTCATGACACAAGCTTAAAAGTCAAGAAACAAATTCAATGGAATAAATTTACCAAGCAAATGGTTTGGAGTGAAATTGTAGCAGAAAAAATACGTATGCAAGCAAAATTCTTAAAAGAAATTAAGAAATACGATGAGGCAGCTTTATTGGATAGTTATATAGGCCAAATTCAACTTGATGATGTTACCAACAGAGAAGGACATGCGGCAAAAGTATATTTTAATGGTGTGTTTGGTATGGATTTTACTCGGACAGCAGATAATGCTTTAAATGCTGGTCTTAATTATGGTTACAGTATAATGTTGGCGTGTTTTAATCGTGAAATCGTTGCAAATGGCTATATAACGCAACTTGGCATTTATCATGATAATATGTATAACAAGTTCAATTTAGGTAGCGATTTAATGGAGCCATATAGGGTGCTAGTTGATAGGACTGTATACAGAAACGACTTCTCGGTATTTGAAAAGCAGCAAAAGAAAATTCTATTAAATCTTTTCAATCAGAAAATTTACATTGATGGAAAGGAGCAATTTGTAAATAATGCGATAAAAATATATTGCAAAAGTATTTTTGATGCAATAGAGGAAAATGATATATCGCTTATTAAGTTTTACAGTTATGAGTTATAGGTTCATGAGAATACTTGTATTTTTTGATTTGCCAACATTAACACTTGAAAACAAAAGAGAGTACCGTAAATTCCGACGCTATTTGATAAAAACAGGATTTATTATGCTACAAGAATCAGTTTATGCTAAGTTAGCCCTCAACCAGACTGCTACAAATAAGATATATGAAAATCTACGCAGGAACAAGCCTCCAGAAGGTATAGTGCAAGTTTTAAGCATTACGGAAAAGCAGTTTTCAAGAACCGAATATCTTGTAGGAAAGCATCAAACAGAGATTATTGATAGCGATGAAAGGCTGATTATTTTATGAAACTTACTCATCCCTTAATAAATGAACATATCATCCTGGATGATGAGGAGAAAGTTAGTATACTAGTTGTTGAAAATCAACATTTTTTTACGGAGTTACTTATTGATCTTCATAATCAAATTAATAAGATTAGTGGGAAGTTTGTATTATCAGAGGATAATAAGCCTATAGATATTTATAAGAATGTAGAGGTCTTATCTGAATTTATTTCCTTTGAAATAAACAAAAGAACACTACTTAATAAACTATTGCAAAAAGCTGATTTAATCGCTCAAAACGAAGAGAATTATATGATAACTAGACAACTTTATTCTGAGATTAGCCAATATGCCGCATTAATAGCAGATAATACTAGTTTTGATATTGATTATTTATATGAATACGAAGTATCATCTATATTGAAAGCAATAAATTTTAGATTTAAAGAGGACTATTCTTCAATTTCAGAAAAGGTTATAGACTACATGCTCCTTGTGCGGGAATTTGTAAGTGACAAGTGTTTTGTTTTAGTGAATTTTAGAAGCTACATTAGTGACGAAGAGATTAATGAGTTTTACAAGACTATCCTTCTGAATAAACTAAAAGTGATTATAATTAGCGGGTACAACCATCAGAACTCACCTTATGAAAAAAAGACTATAATAGACAAAGGATTATGTGAGTTTTAGATTTATTATAAAGAAGTATCTATTCTATAAAAACACAAAGCGAGTAGTGGCGCTTTCTTGGATTTGAAATTTGAGGTTTGAG
>CAZJCV010000155.1:0-3291 GCA_964544535.1 uncultured Lachnospiraceae bacterium
GCAGAGTATCCACTGGCAATCCACCGCCTGGAGGTTGCCCTGGAACAGGCTGCAGAATTAGGCCTCCTGGGAGAAAATATCCTGGGTAGTGGTTTTAACTTTACCCTGAATATCAAAAAGGGTGCCGGTGCCTTCGTCTGTGGTGAAGAAACAGCCTTAATGGCTTCCATTGAAGGTAAGAGGGGTATGCCCAGGCCTAAACCACCTTTCCCATCAGTTTCCGGCCTCTGGGGCAAACCAACCAATATCAATAACGTAGAAACCTTTGCCAATGTTCCCTATATTATTAGCCAGGGAGCAGCAGCCTATAGTGCTATTGGAACAGAAAAGAGTAAGGGTACCAAGGTTTTTGCCTTAACCGGTAAGATCAATAATACCGGGCTGGTAGAGGTACCCATGGGTATTACCTTAAGGGAAATTATCTATGATATCGGTGGCGGCTTACGGGATGGTAAAGACCTGAAAGCTGTTCAGACCGGTGGCCCATCTGGTGGCTGTATCCCGGCAGATTTGCTGGACCTGCCTATAGATTATGAGTCCCTGACAGAAGTTGGGGCCATGATGGGTTCCGGTGGTATGGTTGTTATGGATGACAGTACCTGTATGGTAGATGTAGCCCGTTTCTTCCTTAGCTTTACCCAGAGCGAATCCTGTGGTAAGTGTACCCCCTGCCGTGAAGGAACCAAGAGGATGCTGGAAATACTTGACCGGATCTGTGCCGGTGAAGGCAGGGAAGGAGACCTGGAGTTACTGGAGGAATTAGGCCAGCATATCAAGGAAACCTCTCTCTGCCAGCTGGGTGGTTCTGCTCCAAATCCAGTATTAAGTACCTTAAAGTATTTCCGGGCCGAGTATGAAGCCCATATCATGGATAAACGCTGTCCAGCCAATGTCTGTGAGGGTATGAAGTCTGCCTATGTTATTGACCAGAGTGTCTGTATCGGCTGTACCCTCTGTACCAGGGTTTGTCCAGTGGATGCTATCAGTGGGGAGCGGAAAAAACCTCATTATATAGATCCAGAAGTATGTATCGCCTGTGGAGCCTGTGCGGAAAAATGTCCGGTTGCTGCTATCTCACAGGGTTAGTATAAATTTTAGAAAAGGAGTGTCGTTTGATGAGCAAAATCACCTTAACTATAGATGACCAGACTGTTCAAGTTGAAGCAGGTACTACTGTTCTGGAAGCGGCACGTGAACTGGGAATCGAGATACCAACCTTATGTTATCATCCAGAGCTCTCCTTACATGGTTCCTGTCGTGTCTGTGTAGTGGAAGACCTGAATAGTAAGAGGTTGCTTGCTTCCTGTGTTGCGCCAGCTGTCGATGGTATGAAAGTCAGTACCCGCAATGCCCGTGTCCGTAAAGCCAGAAAAATGAACCTGGAGTTATTGTTAGCCAATCATCCAGATGATTGTCTGGGTTGTGACCGCAATGGTAATTGTGAGTTACAGACCTTGACCTATGAAATGGGGATTAGTAGAAAAGATATTGAGAAATTTGCCGGTGAGAAGAGAGATCTGCCCATAGATGATGTTGGTCCTTCCCTGAAGCGGGAACCCAATAAATGTATCCTCTGTGGCCGTTGTGTAAGGGTCTGTGCAGAGGTTCAGGGCCTTGATTCCTTAGACTTTACAGGCCGGGGCTTTGATTCCATAGTATCCACTGCCTTTGATTTACCACAGAATGAGATCAATTGTAGTAATTGTGGCCAGTGTGTTGTAGTCTGTCCTGTTGGTGCCCTGACCGAAGTCAGTGAAATCGACCGGGTTTGGAAGGCCCTGGAAGATCCAGACAAATATGTGGTTGTCCAGACAGCTCCTGCTATTCAGGTGTCTATCGGTGAGGAGTTTGGCCTGGAGCCTGGTACTGTTGTAACCGGAAAACTGGTTGCTGCCCTGAAGAAGTTAGGTTTTAACAAGGTCTTTTCTACCGAGTTCAGTGCTGACCTGACCATTTTGGAAGAGGGCAATGAGTTTATAGGCAGGATTAAGGGTAATAAAAACTTACCTCATATAACTTCCTGCTGTCCAGGCTGGATAAAATTTGCTGAACATAATTATCCAGACCTCTTAAACCATCTTTCAAGTGCCAAGTCACCACAGCAGATGTTCTCTACAATAACCAAAACCTATTATGCAGAGAAGATTGGTGTCGATCCAGCCAATATCTATACAGTATCCATCATGCCCTGTACTGCCAAGAAGTTTGAAAAGGATAGGGAAGAGCATAGAGATAGCGGATTCCAGGACACTGATGCAGTATTGACAACCAGGGAATTGGCCAGAATGATCAAAGAAGTAGGCCTTGATTTTGTCAACCTGGAAGATGCAGAATATGATGAGATTATGGGAGATGTAACCGGTGCCGCTACTATCTTTGGTACTACCGGCGGGGTTACTGAAGCTGCTTTAAGAACTGTCAAGGAAGTCCTGACTGGAGAACCTTTAGACAGACTGGAGCTTGGTTTCATGGGTATCAAAGAGACAGAAGTGGAGATTGCTGGCCGGAAGTATAATATTGCCGTAGCCAGTGGCCTGAAGAATGCAGCTAAATTACTTGATGAAGTAAGGGCTGGGGAGTCTAAATATGACTGGATTGAGGTTATGGCCTGTCCACACGGCTGTATTGGTGGCGGTGGCCAACCAATCCCCATGACTGAAGAAACCAAGATTAAGAGGACCCAGGGACTGGTTAATATTGATAAGAGCAATACTATCCGTAAGTCCCATGAAAACCCAGATATCATCAGGCTTTATAAAGAGTATCTGGGAGAGCCCCTCAGTGGTGAAGCCCATAAGCTCTTGCATACCACCTATCAGGAAAGGGCTAAAAACTAATATAGCTATGAACCTCCAGAGTAGACAGTCTGTTTAACAGCCTGTCTGCCTGGAGGTTTTTTTGTAGTTACTATGTGGTAGCAGGGATGTATTTCCGCCTGTTTTTGTGATATTCCCGGTAGGAAATCAAGAAATTGGCCAGCCAGCCCATGGGGATGGCATACCAGACCATGGCTACCCCGAAGACCGGGGCCAGGAGGGCGGAAACACTGACCCTTATAGACAGATTAACCAGATTGGCCATGGTAAAGATTTTCGTATCCCCGGCTCCCCGTAATAAGCCATCGGTGAGCATTTTCAGGCCAATGAGGATGAAAAACCAGGCGATGAATTGTAAAAAGTCTGTGCCGGTTTTCTGGGCCAGTACTGTACTGTCCTCTCCCAAAAAGAGAGAGATAATAGGGGTATGGAGGAATACCAGGAAGATGCAGATAACAAGGGCAAAAGCAGCGAT
>CAZJCV010000156.1:0-3281 GCA_964544535.1 uncultured Lachnospiraceae bacterium
TGTTATCGTAGAAATTAGTAAAATCAACGTTTTTAAATTATGAAATTTACTCATTTTATAATTTATTTTCACCTTTAGTCCATGGCATACTTATTTTTTGTAAAAATACAACACCCTCCATCAATATCAAACTAATGATGGATATAAGTAAAATTACAGCAAACATTTTAGCAAAAGAATAGGATTTTTTAACCCTTGTCATATATACACCTAGTCCATTAAAACCACCAAGCCATTCTGAAATGACTGCTCCCACTACAGAATAGGAAACAGAAATCCTTAAACCAGCAAAAAAATGAGATATAGAACTTGGTAATTTTATATGCTTAAATATTTGCCTGTCTGAAGCATTCATAGATTTAAGAAGTTGTATAGCATCAGAATCTGCTGACTTGAAACCGTCTAATAAACCGATGGTAATAGGAAAAAATGTTACAATTACAATCAATGTAATCTTTGGTGCCATACCATAACCCAACCACAATACTAATAAAGGTGCAATTGCTACAGTTGGTATAGTCTGGGTAATAATTAGTATTGGGTAAAAAGCCTTATAGATAAAATGAAATCTATCCATAATTACAGCAACCATAAATCCTAATGATACTCCAATAGCAAGTCCAAAAAATGCTTCTAATAATGTAGTCCTTGCATGATTCATTAGAAGGGGAAAATCAAATATAAAAGCCTTTACAACATCCAAAGGGGATGGTAGCATAAACTTTGGTACAATCTCCATAGCAGATAGAAACTGCCATAAAATAAGTATACCTACTATTGCTACATAAGATGACACTCTATTTGTGATGCTTTGTAACCTTTTGATCAATAGTAAGTACACCACCTTCTGGTTTAAAACATATCTTAATATAGGACATTACAGATGGGCATCCTGATTTAATTGCAATGTATTGACATTCCTTCACAATATCCATTAGTTCTTCAAATTCTCCTTCTATTGTAGTTTCAAAAGGTCCTACATAATAAGATAATCCTGTACTTTTGATAAATGCAATTACCTCATCAACAATTTTACATACTAACTCATCCGTCTCGACTTTTGGCAATACTTGAATAGCAACGCTTACATTCATTATAAATTCCTCCCTCATATAATAATGTTGTAGTTAAAAACTATATTTACTTTTCTATCTCACTCTTCTTGTGAGATAATATTTGTACAGATAGAGGTCGTAGCATTCCTCCTTGAGGCCTAGTCTTCCTAATTAAGAGTTACGCCTCTTCTTTACATCCATATACGAATGAGCTGGATAGTACAATGGTTACTGAATATCCAACGAGGTTGTATCGGTGTAAAGTAAAGAGGTACTAGACTTTATCTGTAATATTTTAAAAGTTGGTGATTTTATGTTTTATATTGGTATTGATATTGCTAAGAAAAACCACGAAGCCTCTATCATTGATTCTAATGGTAAGCTTCTTGATAAAAGTATTTCCTTTTCTAATTCACAAGCTGGGTGTACTAAGTTAATTTCTTACTTTGAGAAATTTGAAGCTGATACTTCCAATACCATTATTGGCATGGAAGCTACTGGTCATTACTGGGTTAGTCTTTATTCATATCTAATTGATCTAGGATTTACTGTTTATGTCATTAATCCTATTCAATCTGATGCTTTTAGAAAGATGTATATTAGACAAACCAAGAATGACTCTAAAGATTCTTTTATTATTGCTCAAATTATGCGTTTCGGTGAGTTTTCTACTACTTCTTTAGCTGATGAAGACATTTTAGCCTTACGCCAGTTATCTCGTTATCGTCTTGCTTTAGTTGATGAATGTTCCGACTGGAAACGCAAGTGTATTGCTCTCTTGGATCAAGTTTTCCCCGAGTATTCTAAGCTTTTTTCAGATACCTTTGGTGTAACTTCTAAAGAACTTCTTTCTAAATATCCTACTCCTGAGGATATGTTATCTGTTGATGCAGGTACTCTTGCTGAGCTTTTAGCTAAAGCCAGTAAGGGACGATTCAGTATCTCTAAAGCTAATGAAATACAAGAATCTGCTTCCAATACTTTTGGTGTTAGTTTTGCAAAAGATGCCTTTGCTTTTCAAATTAAACAGATTATTGCTCAAATTAACTTTATTGAAGAACAACTTAAAGAACTAGAAACTGAAATTTCAAATTTACTTCACAAGACCAATACAGTAATTACTACTATTACAGGTATTGGTGATGTTCTTGGAGCCATAATCATTGGAGAAATTGGTGACATTTGTCGTTTTGAAAAAGCATCTCAACTAGTTGCTTATGCTGGCCTTGACGTTGCTGTGAGACAATCAGGAGACTTTGAAGGTACCAAAACTAAAATTTCAAAGCGTGGTTCTCCTTATCTTCGTAGAGCAATATGGTTGGCTGCTACTATTGCAGCCTTCAAAGATCCAGCGTTATCTGTATATTATCAGTCACTCAGGGCACGAGGTAAACATCATTTAACTGCTATAGGTGCTGTTGCTCGAAAGATGTGCAACATTATCTTTGCAGTACTCCGTGATAACAAACCTTACGTGCCTCATATATAGAGAATTCCTTAAGTTTAGCTTTATACTAACCTAAATTTCTTTGCTATTAGTTTAGGTTTATTTGTTTTGCCCATTTTTACATAAGAATTTATGGTAGGTTCTGTCAAGGACGTTTTTTCCCTTGACAGGTTCTAACAGAAATTCTAAAATGACTTAGCAAAAAAAATTAAATTATTTCTTGACATTTAATAGCTGGTCTTAATTTATATTAAACCACATTACGTAACGTAATATACAAGGGATAATTTTGTTTTTTACAAAATTCGTATTTTTTCTAAATCATCTGTTACAGCCTATCACAATAAGGCATAATTATCATGAGGTAGGAGAAATTTAATCTCTCCTCTCACACTACACCTACATACGGTTTTGTATACTCTACAAATCTTGCTAATATATTGTAGGGAACTCCAGTCTCATGAAATCATCAAATACATAGTGTAGGAACTTATATTGCTAATTTATTCTGTCTATTTCCATAGGAATCATAATAAAATATCGGCTCAATGCAAGATTCAAAGTACATTTAGCTACCATTTCGGCAATCCTATCTTCTACTGTTAGTATTCCTAGGATATGTGTTCCTCCGTTTTTCTTGGGTATTACTTCTGCGTTTACAAGTTTGGAGAAATATCTACATGATGACATACTATTCCAGATTTTGTATAAATTATTGATTAGGTTCATTTTTAAATCTTCAATTGATTGTTCACCAACTCCATATGTTCCCATATTTG
>CAZJCV010000157.1:0-3262 GCA_964544535.1 uncultured Lachnospiraceae bacterium
TATAAAGGAAAAAGAATTGGGAGTTTGTCAGATATGACTATATTTAGCTTTCATCCTGTAAAGCATATTACAACAGGAGAAGGTGGAATGATTACAACAAATAATGAAGAATTATATGAAAAATTATTATTATTTAGGACACATGGTATTACTAGAAAAAGAGAGCTTTTTGAAAGTGCTGATGGAGGGCCTTGGTATTATGACCAAGTATGTTTAGGATACAATTATAGGATAACAGACATACAATGTGCATTGGGTTTGAGTCAACTAAAAAAATCAGATAAATTTTTATCTAGAAGAAGAGAGATTGCAGATATATATAATAGTGCTTTTGAAGATTTAGATGGTGTAGTTGTGCCCTTTCAAAAAAAGGATAGAAACTCAAGTTGGCATCTTTATGTAGTTAAATTTGATTTAAATACGTTAAGTATGAGCCGAAGAAAAATATATGATTTTTTAATTTCCCAGGACATAGGCGTAAATGTACATTATATACCAGTGTATTATTTGAGCCATTATAAAAAGTTGGGATATAAAAAAGGTATATGTAAAAATGCAGAGAAATTATATGAAGAAATAATTACACTGCCCCTTTATCCTAAAATGAATGATGAAGATGTAGAATATGTTATTAATGCTGTAAAGAAAGTTGTGCTTTAAGACATAAAACCTTACCCTGTTTTGGTTTTAAAATTTAAATATAGGAAATAAAACTGGAGGTGTTGGTATTGGCTAATGAGAAAGTAGCACTTGTTACAGGAGGGAGTAGAGGGTTAGGAAGAGCTATTGTCAAAAACTTTATTAATAATGGGTATAAGGTTGCTTTTACTTATTTAAATAGTGAAGAAAATGCAAAAGAGATCTGTAAGTTATATGGCGATAATGTTTTGCCTTTAAGAGCAGATGCATCAGATTATAAAAGGGCATTTGAAGTTGTTAGAGAGGTTGTATCTACATATGGAAGTCTAGGGGTTCTCTTAAATAATGTGGCTTCTGCAAAAGATAAACCAATATGGGAAATGGATCTAGAAAGCTGGAATTTTGGAATAACTAATACATTGGGCTCTTGTTTTAATTATACAAGAGCAGTTGTAGATATATTCATGAAAAATAAAAAAGGCAAGATAATAAATATAGGTTCAATAAACGGTATAAGAGGTAGGGAAGGAAGTGTTAGCTATAGTACTGCAAAAGCAGGAATTATAGGCTTCACAAAGACTATTGCTAAAGAATTAGGTGAATATAATATAAATGTAAACCTTGTTGCACCGGGTTTTATTGATACTGATGGGCAGAAAAATACAAGTCAGTTAATTAGGAAATTAGTTCTCAATGAGTGCACGATAAGAAAACTATCTACACCACAGGAAATTGCATATGTTGTTGAATTTCTTGCTAGTGAGAAAGCAGATAATATTACAGGACAGATAATACAAGTTGATAATGGCCAATATATTTAGGAGGATTTGTATGAAAGTGTCTGCAATAATTCAAGCACGGACTGGTTCTAGCCGTCTCCCAGGAAAAGTACTTAAAGAAATTTGTGGGTTACCTGTATTGGTGCATGTAATAAACAGAGTTAAACAAGCTAAAAAGGTAAATGAAATAATAGTTGCTACTACTGATAAGGCTAGCGATGAAGTGATTGTAGATATTAGTGAGATGGAGAATATCAAGGTTTTTAGAGGAAGTGAAGAAGATGTACTTGAGAGATATTACAAGACAGCTTTGCATTTTAAATCGGATATTATTGTTAGGATAACAAGTGATAATCCTTTAACCGATCATAGGCTGATAGATAAAATAGTAGAGAATTTAATTATACATAATGCGGATTATAGTTGTAATAACATGCCTTCAACATATCCATATGGATTAGATTGTGAATGTTTTACTTTTCAGGTACTAGAGGAAGCTTTTTTTAATGCGAAAGATAAATATGAGAGGGAACATGTAACCCCTTATATAAGAGAAAATAAAGAATTATTTAAGATAGTAAGCATAAAAGGAAACGATAATTATTCACATCTAAGATGGACATTAGATACACAAGAAGATTACAACCACATAAAAGAAATATTCGAGAATTTGTACCATAAAAATAAATATTTCTTAACTGAAGATATTATTCAGTTTTTACAAGAAAACAAAAGAATTTAGGTGAGATATTAATTATGGAACTTGTATTGGGCACTGCACAATTAGGAATGAACTATGGTGTAAATAACATATCTGGTAAGCCCTCTTTCTCAGAAGGATTTAACATTTTAAAAAAAGCCTTTGAAAATGGAGTAAATATGGTAGACACTGCATTAGCATATGGGAATTCTGAATTGATAATTGGAGAATTTATGTCACGCACAAATCGTTATTTTAAAATAGCCACAAAGTTGCCTAAATTAAAATATTGTGAAAATTTAAAAGACCAAGTTGAAGCATATATCGAAAAATCATTGAATAATTTAAGAGTCAAAAAAATTGACTATTATTTTCTCCATAGTTTTGAGGATTATAAAAATAACATTGAAATTATAAAAATTTTAAAACAAAACCAGGAGAATGGAAAAGTTCAAAAGATAGGAGTTTCTATATATGATACTTATGAGCTTGACTATATACTTAACAATAGTGAAGGATTTATTGATATAGTTCAAATACCTTTCAATATATTTGACTTAAGGTGGATAAAGGATTCTATATTAGAACGTACTAAAGAAAAAGGCATTGAAGTATTTGTGAGAAGTATTTATTTACAGGGTTTATTATTTCTTAAAAAGGATGCTTTAGACAAAATACATCCTAAAACATACCAGTATGTTAGCAAACTTTTGGAATTTGCTGAGGAGAATAACATGGACATTAGTAATTTAGCCATGCAATATATAAAATCGCATACAGAGATTAATTATGTTTTAGTAGGTTGCGAGACAGAAGAGCAAATTGATCAAAATATAAGAAACTTCTATTCAGATTATACAGATAAGTATAAGTTAATTAAAGAATTTGCAATGAAAAATTATACCGATGTTGAAAAGGAAATAATTGATCCAAGATTGTGGAAATGTTAGTAATGGGAAGGGTTTTTTTATAAGAATTATACAGTGGCGAGATAGAAGGAAACTGTACGTATCATTTTTAAAGAAAAGATAAGTGAAACTACTTAAGTAGTTATTTGTTAGAATAGATAGATAGAGTTAGGTGATAAAAACTGTTAAGATACAAACTTTTTTAGACAGGTAGTTCTTTTATTTTGACTAAAAAA
>CAZJCV010000158.1:0-3240 GCA_964544535.1 uncultured Lachnospiraceae bacterium
GTGCTATGGCAGAGCCTGCAAAGCTGAATATAGAAGCTGACAGGCCTTGTATAGAGGCAATTCTTAAAGGTGTACCAGAAGGAGAACGCAACTTTGCACTAGGCAGGCTTACAAAGTGGCTACAGCTAAAAGGTTACACCAAGAAACAGGCAGGCCAAACAGTTTTAAAGTGGAACAAGCTGAACAGTCCACCAGAGAATGAAGTAAAGCTATTAAAAGACTTTAATTCATATTGGCATAAGGACTATAAGCTATTAGGTTGTACTATAGACAAACCCGAATTACAACAGATTCTTTATAAGTATTGCAATAGGCCAGAATGTAAATTTACTATGGCCATAGGAAATATAGAGCTAGATAATACAATTAAATATAATAATAGACTTTTAAAAGACTTATACAAGTTAACAGGCAATGACTTAATATTATATGGGTTATTAGCAAGGCACAGGGAAGGCCTAAGCACAAGTTTATTAGTGGAGAAACTAACAAGCAGGGCAACAGGTAAACCTTGTATGAGTAAACCCACAAGATTAAAGAGCCTAGATACATTGGAGAAATTAGGATTTATAAAAGTAACAGAAGGCAATAAGAGAGCAGGAAAAGAAAATCTATATAAGGCAATACCACAGGGGACTTATGGATTAGGCTATACATTAGCTACCAATGGGGCAATTAATGGGGCAATAGATCAGAGAGTAACTGCAGGAGAATTTAAATTATATGTATTACTTTTAAAGTATGCTTTCAATAAAGGGGCTTGTTATCCTTCATTAGATACAATGGCAAAGGAATTAAGAACCACACCACAAGGGATTAATAATCTACTAAGAAGATTAGAAAAAGCTGATTACATTAAGAGAGTTTATAAGGATTTTGATGGAGTGGAAAAGCTAGATATTAGGTTATTGGTATAAATGAGGTTGCAAGGCAAGGAATGGCTATTTTATCAATAAAACTTATTTATTAAGTCAAATCTAGTTTACCCTAATTATAACTATAAGAATGGCTATTCCTTCAAATTATCTAGTCCATTAAGTAAAATCTAGTTTACCTAATAAATACAAAGTATTTATATAAGACTTATTAACAAGTGGATAATTATATCTAGGATATAGAAAAAAGTCTTATTAGTGGATAACTAGAAAGAGGGCAGCAATATAATCATGGGTAGGGCCGATCTATTTAATGGACAAGTAGAAACCTAAAAGGGAAACTGAAAGATCCAGATGCTAAAAGATTAACTTAACATTAAGGAGGATTAAAGATGAATAACTTAACAGATAAGCAATTAGAAGAATTAGCAAAGGAAAAACAAAGAGAGTACCAGAGGAAGTGGAGAGAAGAAAATCCAGATAAGGTAAGAGAATACAATAAGAGGTATTGGAGAAGGAAAGCATTAGAAGAATTAAAAGAGAATAAGGGGGCTAATTAAATGAAGCAGTATCAAGAATATAATAAAGCCTTGAAAGAGTTTACAGAGTACAAGAAAGGGATTAATAATAAAATAGCTGCATTTGAAAAGGATATACAAGAGAAGGAAAGTAAGGTTAATCAGTTAATGGATAAATATACAAAAGACTTTATAGAAGGAAATAAGCCAGATGATAAACAGATAAAAGAGTTAAAATTTGAAATTGAATATTTAAAAGAGCAATTAAGAATGATTGAGGCAGCAGCTAAAGAAGATAATACTTTGTATTCATTAGCTAATGAAGTTTTTAAAGAATACAAGGAGCTAATGGATAAGAGTAAAGAAGATTATCAAAGAGAAACAGAGGAATTGAAAAAACTACAAGAAGAATATCAAACTAAAAGAGAAAAGCTAATTAAGGCAAGAAGGGAACGGATGGAAGTATTAGCTAGTAAATATGTTTATCCAAGACTAGAAGCTATACCGTATATGGATATAAAAAAAGCGGATAGGGTTATTATGGAAAATATAGCGAAAGGGGATTATAGATAATGAATAAGATTGATAAGTTAATATTTACATTAGAACGATTAAGAGATGAAAAGTCTAATGAAATAGGATTAGCAGCAATTAAAGCAATAGACGAAGGATTACCAGAGTTAAAGAAGTTGTTAGGGGAAGGGCTAGAGCAAGAGCAGAAACAGGAAAAGGAAAGGCCTAGAAGTGAGATAGAAACTTTTTTAGATTTAGCTAAACAATCAAGTATAAGAAAATAGGGTAGACAATCCATATTTTACTACAGATAGAGAAGAAAAATCATTTTTTTAAGTGGGCTACATGAGTTGGCCCACTTTATATATAGAAATTGTACCAGAGTTATGCACATTTTGTATTAATAAAAACCTTGTAACTCAGTTAAATAAAGGGGTTGGTATAATTGAGCAAAAAGGTAACTAAATTATATAAAAACAATGTAAGGATAAATAATCCTGATGGAGTTAGAAGGCTATTACAAAGGACTATAAATGCTTTATTAGATGATGAAATAAGCGAAAGCAAAGCCAGAGCTATAGGGTATCTATGCAATATTACATTGAAGTCTTTGGAAGTGGGAGAACTAGAGGAAAGAATTACAGAGCTAGAGGAAAACCTAAGCGATAAGGTGGGATAATATGAGTTTAAAGCGAAGGATAAAAAGGCTAGAAAAGGCAGCAGGAAAGGGGAATAAAGAGGTAGTATTTTATGAGGTAGTAACAGGGGTAAGTAAAGATAATGAACCAATATATCATTATGAAAAGGTTATAGGAGATAAGAGGGTTAAACTAACAATAGAAGAATACGAGAAAGACGCAAAGCAGGAGATGGAAAAAGGCAATATTGTAATACTAGATGATATAGTTGGATTAGATGAACTAAGTACCAGAGAGTTAAAACTATTGGCAAGACAATAGCTAACAAGGAAGGCCCGATTAAGTGGCCTTTTTTTATTGCTGCATACTTCCATATTGGGAAGGTGCCTTCATAACTTGGTAAGCCTAGGAATGAAAAACAAACCCCATGACAGTTTTAAAAAACAACCCCATGAAGGTACAAAAAAATATAATTATTAGGAGATATAGGTCCTATAGAATCCTAAAGAATTGAAAATAAATAAATTTATACATAGCTGCATTAGATGGGCTATTTAAAGGCGATTTGAGGGATTTTAATATAGTAACCATAGTAATTATATGTAGGACTAATAAAAAGTCAATCCAAGGCAAATACAAAGGCCAGAGAGTGAAAAGGAATATATTATATATCTAATATGTAAAGATGCTAATAAA
>CAZJCV010000159.1:0-3192 GCA_964544535.1 uncultured Lachnospiraceae bacterium
TTCTTGTCCAAAATGATACCCCTCGTCAACGGTTTTCCCATTTTTCCTAAACCTTACATTTACAAATGGATACTGTGATTTGCTAAATCTAAACCCAGTTACTTCGCCCATCAAGTTTTCATTCTTTGACCACGCACGAAATTTAATCTCTCGCATTCTCTCACTCCTTCAATTAAATAACAAACTCCTTACAACTACCATGAAAGTTGTTTGAAACACTGTATGCTTTTTTATGCTTATTTCTGTAAACCACCATCAAAGTTGTTTACCCAATAAATTGCACTATCCAATCTTTTTCACAATATTTTTCAATTAATGAAGTTTCAATGAATACGCCCCCTGATTAGTAAACTTATTTGATTTGATACTGCTTAAGAATGGTCACTGTACCATTCCAGAAATCATTACAAAGTCCGTATATTTCATCAATGCCATAACCTCGTCCACCGTCGATATTCATTTGAACGTATTCTTTTGGTATGACTACGGGTTTTTCAAGCACTATTTCAAGTAAGCTACCTGCACCATTCCAACAATCATATAAACCACAACTTGTATCTTCTGAAATCACTATGTCTTTTGGGCTTTCAAGATAATTAATAACATCGCCTAAAGTCATTTTGACGAAGAACGCAAGGGCGTTCATATGAGATGTGACATTTATCAGTTCTTCATAAACTGATTTCAAAAACGCACTATTTATAAAACGATGGTGCCTAATAGCATCATATAGTTGTTTTTTACTATAACCTTGCTGTTTGACAAGCCATAAAATACTGCTGTTTTCATGGATTTGCTCATTCGTGGCGGCATTATAAGAAGCAAAATTATTTAGAGTAAAGTCATATTCTCCATCGCCAGTGTCAACTATAATATCTACATTAACTATTTTATTTAGATAGTGCGAATATGGTTTCTCAAACCAAACATTTTCATAGACCCAATCCCTTATAAAATCAGTAGGAAATTCATCAAGGTTCCAATTTTCTTCTATTAATTTGAGAACATTGTCATATTCGTAGATATCATCTATATAAAAATCTGACATGGTATCATAAAATGCGTCTAAAGGATGTTTTGAGTTTAAAATTCCTATTATAGTTTTCTTATCAAGTTCATCAGTATAATCTACATAAAATTTTCCTTTATAAGTACCATCATATTGTTTTTCAAGAAACGGTGCATATTTATCGAGAATGTTTTTAATGTTATCAATAAGTTCTTTCATCTTATCCCTCCTAAAATCGGTTTAATGAAGCAAAAAGATATTGATGAGGAAATCAGAAAGTTTGTCAACAATGAAACCCACATTTTTGTTTTAATTATTAAATTATGCCTCTTCTAAATACTCCAGTCCAAGTTTATAAAGTTCGTCCATGTCCTGAAGTGCATCAAGAAAGTCGTCTCCATCATATACATTGCCTTCATTTATCTGATTTCCGTCTTTATCAAAGAAGATTTCAATCCAGTTATTGTTCTCACAGTAGTAATAGCCTATATACCAGCCAATTGGCAATCTGTCGGGGTACATATCCTTGTTTACATGGAGTTCAAAGCAATCATCTTCATCTACCAGACAAAGAAAATGTTTTTCTTCATCATTGAGAGGTAACCACCCGCCGTTCAAAATTTCTTCTACTGGGTTGAAGTATTCATTTCTTGGAAATATTCCATCCAGTGAAAGTTTCATACAATAGTAAACAGCCTTTCTTAACTTCTCGGCAGACTCTCTGGTAAGTATACCCTTTCCTACTCCATCATACTCAAGAAGACGGCAGAAAGCCTCATCATTAAATACATTGTATCTCTGCTCTCCGTTTGCCCAGATATCAATGGTCAAGCCGTCTTTTTCAAGGGTCAGAACGCTTCCCATATCACCGCCGTAGCATAGTTCTTTCGTGTATTCAGGCAAAAATCCGTCATCATTTATAGAGTATCCCTTCTCTTTTGCCTCTTCTTTCAGGCGTTCAAACCTTTTCTTGTTTCTTACCTTTTCATTCTGTTGCTTTTGACGGATATCTTCAATGAATTTATCTGGATTAAAGGACTCCAGTTCATTTTCAATGTCAATCATCTCAACTGTTAATGGCTTATTGCTCTTATAAACAACCTCATTATTTGAATTTTTAACTATAGTTAACATGAAAACCCTCCTTATAGATACTTAATATATTTTTAAATACTTTCATAAGTGTATTGTAAACTTTTTTCTGCTGTTCTTTATTCCACTCCAACAAAAAAGTAGTTGGTAAGCCAACTACTTCAACCTTGTCAAAAGCTTTGTTGCTATAAAAATAATTGTTTTCTTTACATTCTAAATAAGCTTTTTGTAAATCTTTTGATAAATGATTGAAAGTCAACTTAGCATCTTTATTTATCATTTAAATATCCTTCCTTATAGATTTGATAGAATATATATAAATAAAGCAACCAGCTTGTTATTGACACTCCCCATGACTAAAGTCAGGGGATTCTCTGGTGATTAAATGCCAGTCCATTTCTGGTAGGCAAGTATGACCCAGAGTTTAGGGTGTGTCATCACCCCTCCCTAGGCAGGTCGTATAGACCCTAGGGCTGGTAGACTATCGCTTTGGGCTACACCATCTACCACAGGTGCTTTCATTATATTTATAGCACCTAATCTATCTCTATGTGTTATATATCCACATGATTTACATATATATCTTCTATCTCTTGCTTTGGTTAAAGTACCACAATGAGGGCATTTTTGACTTGTATATTCTGGATTTACATATTCTACTTTTATTCCTTCTAATTTAGCCTTATATTCTATATATTTTGTTAATCTATAGAAAGACCATGTATGCAAATTCTTTTCGTTTTTACGACTTGTTCTTGTCGTGTTTCTGATATTCGCCAACTTTTCAAGGCGAATTACCGAAACATGATTTTCTTTAGCAAAATTAACGATTTCCCTACTGATTTTATGATCTTGGTCTTTCATCCATCGTTGTTCTTTGCTACCTATTTGTTTAATTTTCTTTAGCTGTTTTGCTTTGCCTAATTTTTGCCTTAATGATTTATATTTACGTCTAATATATTTATTTTGCCTACCATTTCCAAAGAATTTAGTTTTGCCATTGCTTGTTACTGCTACTGCTGGTACTTTTAAACCTAAATCTACTCCCATTATCTCTGTATCATTGTTTTGTTTTTCTGGTACATCTACAG
>CAZJCV010000160.1:0-3191 GCA_964544535.1 uncultured Lachnospiraceae bacterium
TTCACACAAAATAACTATTCGCCTAAAGCACTGTCGAGACTCGAGATTTATCGACAGACCAAGAATCAATTCTCGGCGATGAAAGGATTGGTGGAAGCATAATATGGTTAAATCTTTTACAATCACCAATTATTTAGGTGATAGTATAAAACTTGAATTGGGGAGGCCTGAGAAATCGGGCTTCCTCGTTAAATCTGTTTCTGGGCTTGGGCCCAGTAAGGCAAATATTATTACAACAGAAGTATCCACGAACGATGGTTCTCTGTTCAACTCTGCAAGATTGAATCAGCGAAACATTGTCTTTGAATTTATATTCGTTGAAACGGTTAATCAAGAAAACATTGAAGACGTTCGACAGAAGTCTTATAAGTATTTTCCATTGAAGAAAAACCTCGATTTACTTATTGAGACTGATAATCGAATTGTAAAAACTACTGGTTATGTAGAATCAAATGAACCAAACATTTTTAGTTCTCAAGAAGGATCACAGATTTCCATCATTTGTCCCGACCCCTACTTTTATTCGGCTGGTCCAGATGGTAATAATACTACAGTTTTTTATGGTGTTGAATCGGTCTTCGAGTTTCCTTTCAGTAATGAATCCTTAACAGATCCTTTGATCGTGTTTGGTAATATCCAACTCAAGACAGAAAACGTAATCACTTACAAAGGGGATACGGAAATTGGTGTAACTATTCATATTCATGCTATTGGGGAGGTTGAAAACATAACAATCTACAACACGGGAACCAGGGAAATTATGAGAATTGATACAACAAAACTTGAAAATCTTACTGGATCAGGTATCGTGGCAGGAGATGATATTATTATCAAAACCCAAAAAGGAGATAAAAGTATCACGCTAATTCGAGAGGGGAAGACAACCAACATACTTAATTGTTTGGATAAAGAAACAGACTGGTTCACACTAGCAAAAGGTGATAATATATTTGCTTTTACCGCCGAATCAGGTACTACCAATCTCCAGTTCTGGATCGAGAATAAAGTAATCTACGAAGGAGTGTAATTATGGAGATATTAGTTTTGAATACTAACTTTGAGTCCGTATATATTATAGATTCTTTTAAATCGATGATCTGGACTGATAGATATAATGCATATGGTGATTTTGAAATTTATCTCCCGATTGATTCGGATATGCTCGAGTATTTAAAAGAAGACTACTATCTATGGATTAAAGAATCTGACCACTGCATGATTATAGAGGATTTAGCCATAGATTCGGATACAGAAGACGGAAACCACCTTATTGTCACCGGACGATCTCTAGAATCTATTTTAGAACGACGTATTATATGGGGACAAAAAATTTTAACCGGTAATTTACAAGATGCGATTGAAACTTTGTTGAACGAGTCTATAATTTCACCATCTATAACGGAGCGTAAGATTGACAATTTTATATTTGAGCCATCTACAGATCCAAGAGTTACGGAGCTGACTATCGATGCACAATTTACAGGTGACGACTTATACGTCGTTATAAAAAAACTATGTCAGTCCAATAACCTTGGATTTAAAATCGTACTTAACGACAATAACCAATTCGTTTTTAGTTTATACACTGGGGCAGATAGGACATACAACCAAAACAACAATCCATATGTAGTGTTCTCTCCGGACTTTGAAAACATCATAAATAGTAATTTTTTTACTTCTAAAGCTAACTTGAAAAACGTAACCCTTGTTGCTGGTGAAGGAGAAGGATCTTCTCGTAAAACAACTACTGTTGGTTCCGGTTCCGGTTTGAATCGACGAGAGTTATTTACGGATGCCCGGGATATTTCCTCTAATGTTGATGGTGGGACACTAACAAACGAGCAATATATCGAAAAACTAAAAGCTAGAGGAAACGAAAAGCTATCAGAACATACTGTCGAAACCGCTTTTGAAGGAGAAGTTGAAGCGACTAGGTTGTTTAAGTACGGTGAGGACTTCTTCATTGGCGATATTGTACAAATCGCTAATGAATATGGACATGAAGGAAGGGCTTATATTTCGGAACTCATTATTTCTCAAAGCGAAGATGGGGTTTCTATATACCCCACTTTCCAAACAATTCAAGAGGAAGGAGAAGAAACTGAATGAGCGTAACATATGGATTTTATAATTCACTTAATGGTGACCGCAAATATGACGCAACTCAAATATCAAGTATGTTTGACGGCTTGATTATTGATGGGGTATTTGCGTCTATTGGAACAGCTTTCGTAGTTAAAGCTGATACCGGTAATACCGTAAACGTGGGGGTCGGTAAAGCATGGTTTAATCGAACATGGACGTTGAATGACGCCATTCTTCCATTGGAAGCTCCTATTTCAGAAGTTTTACTTGATCGTATTGATGCGGTAGTCATCGAGGTAGATACTTCAGAGGCTGTACGTGCAAATTCCATCAAATTCGTTCAGGGCACACCATCAAGTCAGCCGGTTAGACCGACTATGGCTTCGAGTGAAACTCTTCATCAGTACCCACTCTGTTATATTTATAGAGCTGCAGGAAGTACAGAGATAACTCAAGCTGATATCACCAATATGGTTGGTACTGAAGAAACTCCGTTTGTAACCGGTATTCTTCAGACAATCAGTCTCGATGAGCTTCTCGGCCAATGGGAGGATGAGCTCGACCAATTTGTTGCCAGTGAGCAAGCTGATTTTACAAATTGGATGAATGGTGAAAAGGACGAATACGACGACTGGTTCAACCAGATGAAAGCCGACTTGTTAGCAGAAAAAGCTCTTTTAGATCAATGGATTGCCAGTGAGCAAGACGATTTTACAAACTGGTTCAATCAAATGAAGGAGATTTTGGATGAAGATGCTGTTGGTAATATATTAAATTTAATAAACGATAATAAGGAAGAATCGGATACTAAGTTTGGGTTGATTGATTCGAAATTAGCAGATTATGAGTACAAAACGCCTATTATAGACGGTACGCAAATACAACTACAAAAGCAATCCGATACAAACATTTTAAAATTTAAACTTGACGTAGATTTGTCAGGTGGAGAAATAACTATATCTCTTGATGAAGGAGCAACGTCAAAACCGCTTGTTGATATTGATGGCGTAGCTGTAACAGAACTATCCAAAGGGTTCGTGGAGGTTGTTGAGAATGCTGTAAATTTTACTTATGCTCCTAAGGGTAAGGGAGCATCTTTAAAAGAA
>CAZJCV010000161.1:0-3190 GCA_964544535.1 uncultured Lachnospiraceae bacterium
TCAAAAATCTTCTTCAAATTGAAGATGTAATCGTTAAAAAAGTTTCTCATGGACTTTTTAACACAACTTTTATTATGTATACTTGTCATCAACTTCGTGAAACATTAAGTTATACTCATGTTGCTAAACAAGCCAATGTATCAATATTTACTGCAATTAGAAGACGACTACAAAAAACAATGCGATTTTATGCTTCTATACAATGATGATTTAAAAAAGTTTGATTTATAAAGAAATCAAACTTTTTTCATCGACTTTTTCGGAGGCTTCTCTGACACCCTAGCGAAGGAACATAGTGACCGAGCTCACCCTAATATTTTCAGTTTAATCTCCAACCTTTTCAACTGGTTCACTAACTGAGTCACTACTGGGTCACTTTTTATTTCGAAACTTCTAGTGGAGTAGTATTTTTGATTTGGACTAGTTGGTTTACTTGGAACTGTCAAACTTAATAATCCACCTTTTATTAATGGATTTAAAATTTTTCTCCTAAAATAATTTTTACTTTTTATGTCAACAAATTCTTGTATTTCTTGTCTTCTTTTTGCTACATTACAAAACTCAAGTAAAGCCTCAGTTTCCTCACCTGAGTATATTCTATTATATTTATTTATATTTCTAATACCAGATCCTAATTCGTCAACCCACCCTACTTCTTTGAAAAACTTTGCTATAACAGGATTTTTAGGATATGGTGAAAAATTATCAGGATTAATCACTCCAAGACCATGTGCTATGTTGCTATTTTCAGTAAATACTCTACCTTTTTCAAGATAAAACTTATCATCAAGATGTTTCGCCACAAACTGCATAAGTCTTGTAATGGGGAAGAGCATTAGCAATCAATTCGTCTTCTCCAAATAACAAGATGCCTGCTAATGATATGCCTTCTTTTCCACTTTGTAAATCCTTAATATACAAGCACTGGATTTACTGATAGCTTACATGAAACATTCGGTTTTAGAACTGATTATGAAATTGTTGGAAAAAGACAAATGAAAAAATATTCAAAGACACTAAAAAATAAAAACATTACTCACTTTTTTGAAAAAATAAAAAACTCTAGATCGACCCATTCGCAAGGGTCCCCAGAGTTTTTAACTCTTTCAACTGTCAAAGACAGGATTTTATCATATTGAATTCCTTATTTCAATTTGTTTTTAATTGATTGTACATTATCTTGGCTATGTGCACATAAGTTACCTCCACCTTCTGGACTATTATCTCTTAGTATGTTCTTTTGCTTTCTAGAATTATGGCCTAGGCAAGTATGAATATGCGTATTTGAGGGAACACTGTATTTATATTGTAAATTCAATGTTTTCAGATACTAAACTTTGCTCCAAAGCTTACTAAAAAGGCAACGCGAATACAAACTGTTGCCCTGGTTTTAGTCTTATATAAAAATACACCTAAAAGCCTGCCTTGGTATTTATAAGCAGGTTTTAAGTGCGGTAAAAAAGTAGTCTAATGAAAACGTGCTTTCTATTAATTATATTTTTTATCTTTATAGCTCCAGTTTTTAAAGAATTCTTCTTGGCTAATTATTGATTGATAGGGTGGCAATGTAAAATCAATGATTGTATCTATTACAGCTGTAATATCTAGTTCATATTTTAATACCTTTTTACAGAAATTATTCCACCTCTTTTGAATATCAATATTATCAGCAAGTCTTGCTATCACAGCGATGGAATCTTTTTCATGCGGCGTACCTCGGTTAGAAAGTGTTTCATAAATTGCCTCTTGAAGTTTTCTTCCTTCAAAATCAAATGTCGTTGCTAAATAATATATATCATAGAAATCCTTCATACGACCTGTAGCTTCCATCAAGAATATAATTGCATCTAGTTTCTCTGATACTGTAGACTCTAAAGAGTAAGTTAATACTTCAGGCCCTTCAAAATCAAGAAGTAATACTGGTAGTATCCTTTCGACTGGAGAAGGTATAATGATATCACCGACTCCAAAATCTATACTAAAAGGTGTTTTTGTCTTCCCAATAATGCCCATAAGATTAACTCTAATTCCATGGTAATCTTTGGCCTCACTAATTTCCTCTAACCTTCTAATTTGAATCTCAATAAAATCATTTTTTCCAGGTTGAGATATAATCTCTTTAACAAGACCTTCTATAGCTTTTAAATCATTTGAATGATTTTTTAAAAGATAGTCTGCATCTATTGTTGGTCTGGTAGTAAATCCACTAATCGAATATAGCAAATATCCCCCTTTTAGAATTAGATTTTCTCTGTAACTACTATGCGAAAGCCTTCTGATAAATTCTTCCTGACAAAAGAGATTCAACAATTGTTGGAGTGGAATACCTTGTTCTCTCGATAAGTTTTTTAATCTTGCTATAACCGATATTGCAGTATTTGCCACTATAACCACACTCCTACATAAGTTTGTACTTTATTAGTGATATTAAATTCTTCGGCATATTCAAATAGTTTCCTTACATTTTTTTTGGGGTCTTTTATATAGCGTTTAATTGAATTAGTAAAAACCTCTGCTTCTAATTTGTTTTCATATCGAAGTGTATCGCATATTGTCCGGTCCCTATCATATATTCTAATGTCTACACCATCTTTACGAATTATATCTACACCAATATCAATAAACTTAGGTTCTAGATAATAAGGCTCTATTACAGGGTATTCAATGTCATACTTTGTTTTCTGGCTATCTTTATCTACGGCAATTTGCCAAGCTGGAGGTATTCTGTCTGTATATCCATAATTCATTAATGAGCTTTCCAAAAAAATTACGGCTTTAGGAAATAATCTTGCTATAATAACTTCTTCTTTGGGAGAATATTCTATTGACTCATAAAATCCATGTTTTATCCTAGAAATCTTTCCGTCTTCTATCAACTTATTTGTTTGACGACTATAAATACCAAGTTCTCTAAGTTCTGACGTTTTAAGAATTCCTCCATTTTTGATAAATTCATTTTTCAAACTTTCAATTTTGATAATCATTTTAACACTCCAATGTACGCTTTTGTTTTTATAAGCGGTCTTCTGAGTGCATTTTACCATGATTTTACTCAATCTGCAACCTATTTTTATTTAACGATAGCGTCAATTTACTTTCGGAAGCGAATGGAGAGATTCCACTGGTGTTAAATAGCCTAAAGAACCATGAATTCTTAGATTATTATACCAATAAATATACTCTGCTAATT
>CAZJCV010000162.1:0-3178 GCA_964544535.1 uncultured Lachnospiraceae bacterium
GATTTACTGCCTTATCTGTAGATATCAACACAAAACGCTTTGAACCATATTTATCAGCACATTCTGCCACATTTAATGTACCAAAAACATTGTTTTTAATGGCCTCAGCTGGATTAGCTTCCATTAATGGCACATGCTTGTGTGCTGCTGCATGAAATACAACCCCTGGTCTATATTTCTTAAAAATACTTTCCATTCTTTTACGGTCTCTTATTGAAGCTATTATAACTTCAAGATTTAGATTTTTATAATTTCTCAATAGCTCTTGTTGTATTTCATAAGCGTTATTTTCATAAATATCTAAGATAATAAGCTGCTTTGGACTAAATTGTGCTACCTGACGGCAAAGTTCTGTTCCGATTGAACCCCCACCACCAGTCACCAAAACAACTTCAGAGCTTAAATAATTACATATCTCTGTTAAATTTACCTTTATAGGATCTCTACCTAGTAAATCTTCAATATTCACATCTCTTATCTTTTTAACGTCAACTTGTCCATCTATTAATTCAAATACTCCTGGAATGGTCTTTAATTTGCACCTTGTCTCTTTGCAAATATTCACCAATTCTTTTATTTCGCTCTTGCCAGCTGAAGGAATGGCAATTATAATTTCATCGATTTTTTTTGCTTTTACAACATTATGTATATCTGCCCTTGTCCCCACTATTGGAACACCATGAATCTTTGCTTTATTTTTTGATGGATTATCGTCAATAACAGCTATAGGATACTTCAAAAGCTGTGGGTTATCAAAAAGTTCTTGAATCACCATAGAACCTGCCTCTCCTCCACCTACAATCAGCACTCTTTTTCGCTCAGATAAAAGTCCATTAAAGTACACGTTTTTTACCCGCCTTACGGCACGATAAGAAAACCTCATTCCACCTACAAAGAATACAAGTAGAATTGGCATTAAAACGTAATAGCTTCTTGGAAAATCAATGTTGAGAATATATTCGTATAGAACAAATAGTATTCCGCCCCCAACCACTGAAGCGAATATTACATTATTCATCTCTTCTATACTTGCATAACGCCAGACGCTTTTATACAAGTTAAAGATACGGAATACTACAATCAAGACAAGTGTTGTGATTATGTATGTTTTTTCAAAACTAGCCATGTATATTTCAGGTATTCTAAAGTCAGTTCTTAAAAAAACTGCCCCAAAAGATGCCACATTTATAAGTACAATATCAAGTAATAATAAAATCCACTTTCTGTAGGTTAAATTGAGATTAAAGCCTTTAATAAGCCTTCCGACTACAGCATACATTCCTAAATCCCCCAATGCATAATCATTTTTTAATATATATAGGTATTTCTTATATATTTTGTCTTATAAAGAAAAACCCCTAATAAACTATGTCGTTTAATTTTTAAAAATAGTTATAAACTGTTCTTCAATTTTGTTACATATACTCCCAATTTAGTCCCATTTATTTTTATTGTTTTATTATATTTTATACTTTTTTGTAAAAATATTTTTAATATATTCTTCCATAAAAATATGATATCACTTTGTCATGAAAAAATCAATAAAATCATAAAGTGCTGATATATGGCTATTATAAAAATTAATCATATTTATAGCTATAACTATATCCGTAGTAAGATGTTTTTCTAAAGTCAATTTTAGTAAGAACAGCTCCTATCATATTTGCATTTACCCCTTCAAGTGCTTTGCAAGCTCGTTTTGCCATATCAATTCTAGTGCCTGCACTTGCTAGAACAAGTATAGTTCCATCAGTCAATCCTGCCAAAATTGCTGCATCAGTAACTTGTCCCACTGGTGGAGTATCAAATATTACTATGTCATACTCCTCTTTTACTTTATCAATAAAATTCTGCATCTTGTTAGAACTCAACATCTCGTATGGATTAGGTGGCACAGGTCCACTTGTTATAATGTCTAAATTTGAAGTTTCTGTTTTTTCTATAGCCTTAGCTTTAAGATCATCCTTTGTGTCAGTAAGGATATTTGTCAATCCTATATTATTTTTAACACCAAAGTAATGATGTACTTTTGGCTTTCTAAGGTCTGCATCTACAATAAGAACCTTTTTGCCTGATTTAGCTAAAGTAACTGCTAAGTTTGCAGCCGTAACGGATTTTCCATCTCCCATAGATGGACTTGTAAGTACCATTGTCTTAACTTCTTTATCAATATTTATGTAGTGAAGATTTGTTCTAAGTTCTCTAAAGGCTTCTGTAGCTGCTGCCTTTGGATCGTTTTTGGTAATAAGATTTTTAAGATATTCTCTTTCCAATTCTCTCCTGTCTTTTGCCTTGCTCTTTCCTCTTTTTCCACCTTTGAACTTAGGAATAGTTCCCACCACATTAAGACCTAAATGTCTTTCTACTTCTTCTGGCTTTTTAAATGTATGGTCAACAAATTCTAGAAGAAGAATAAGTCCAACACCTAGCATAAGCCCTAACATTCCTGCTATTCCTACATTGGTTTTCTTGTTAGGTTTAACTGGTGAAACTGGAGCACTGGCTTCGTCTACAACCATTACATTTTTTACTTCTATAATATCTGCCGCCAACTCTTGGATTTCATTTGACAGCTCATTAACAACTTCCTTTGCAAGGGCTGGATTGCTGTCTTCATAACTAATTTTAAATATTCTAGAATCTTTAACTGTTCTTACATCTACATTGCTAAGGAGTTTTCCTGGACTTACATTAAGCTTTTCCCCCACTCTTTCAGCAACAGTCCTTGATTTTAAAAGCTCTCTGTAGTCAGCAATAAGTTGGTTATTTAGTTGGATATCTCCTATGCTTAGTCCTCCTACATTACCACTTTCTTTTCCTAAAAACAACGTAGCCTCTGATCTGTAGATAGGTGTTAAGTAGTAGCTTGTAATCAAAAACGTGGAAACAGTAACAAATATAAAACAAGCCGCTATAATGTACCATTTCCTAAGAAGTAAGAAAAAAATCTCCCTTACATCTATTTCTTCGAAACTATTTCTCTCCATAAATGCTTGACCCCTTTTCGATAATACTAATTAAATATTGATTAAATTTCTATTTCATTCATTAAGTAGGAATACTTGTAGAATAATTCTTTTCCTCTTTGATAATCACTGCCAAGTGTATCTTTAAGGTATGCTTTAACTTCCTCCACCTCTTCATCTGTATAGCCATCTTCCATTATACCTTGTAAATA
>CAZJCV010000163.1:0-3165 GCA_964544535.1 uncultured Lachnospiraceae bacterium
CGCTCGCGCTCGAAGAAAAGCGCATGATCGGATTGTTCAATGCGCCCACCATTCGTGCCCGGGCCAACCACAGCTACATAGCGGTCAGCAAGACCAAACACTGCCTCGTTTTGCTCTACGTGTGCCGACTGCACAACCGTGGTGGGAATCGGGAAAATGTCCCGTGCATAAGCACCACTCGGGGTTAGGTAAACCGTGGCAGGCATTACTTTGGTCAGGTAGTCAACCGGATTAACAACTAAAAGCACCTGATTTACAGGTCTAGGCAAGCCGTTCCGGTTTACTGCAAGTTTGGCGGCTAGCTGACCATAGGCTACAGGAGTAAATTCGGTGACTTCGATTGGATCTTTCTTGGCATACCCGTCAGTAATGTCAAAGTCCTCAAGGTTTCGCACCATACCAATAGGCTCATAGATTTTATCATCAGCATCTACGGCGCCTTCGGCAATACCTCGACCTTGAATAACACCATATTCCAAACCGTTGGCAATGCCCTCGTAAAGCATCGCACGGATAAAGCGGTCAAGCCATACGGGACCAAGGTCAAGCATTGCGCGTGCAACAGGCACAAACGCAATTAGGGAGGTTTGGCTTAGTTTCATAGAGTCGAAACCTGCGGAAAGCTCTTTAACTGCCGCGGCTGTTAATTTGCCCCACTTGGCCATATGTCTACCGTCTTGGGTAGAGTATAGCCACTCAACTAATGCCCCGGCGTTTTGAAAATTGATTACACCAAGCAAGGGATGTTGCTCGGTAATATCTTCGAAAACTGTGTCAATTACAGTTTCGGGCATTACTACATCCATATCTTCGAGTGCTTGTTTTGGATTAGTGGACTTCATCGCCTCAGCTAATTTTTGGTAGTACTTTGTTTCTTCCGAGGTTAACACTCTTTGACCGCGACCTTGCAAGATTTGGTTATCGGAGGATTGCACCAAACCGCGCGCCTCTTGCATGACCGCGTTTTGCACCATTTCGGTCCAGTTGGTAAACGCCTCCTGAAAACCCTCCTCATCACCATCTTTCATGGCTTTCTGAATTTGGTTCATAATCTCCGCTTTTTGCAAGCTCAATTGATCGGGATTGGGCATCCCAAAAAGTTGAATGTTGATTCTGTGCTTGTAATTTTTAAGCATTATTCTTCATCCTTTCCGCCCAATAGGGCAAAAAATAGTTTTTTTGATTTATTCACAACAGGCTCAGGCTCGGGTTCAGGCTCTGGAGTGGGCTCCTCGTCCTGCTCTGGCTCGGATGGCTCCGGCACAGGCTCGGGATTTGGTTCTTCTCCCTTTGCCTCTCCCTCTACCGTTTTGCTGTTTAGAATCATGTCAAAGACCGACTTTCTTGCACTCTGTGTAGGCTCCTTGCTTTCACCACCGGTTACGATGCTTGTAGCAAAGCCCATATCAAGGGCCTCTTGTGGAGTAATCCAAGTTTCGTCATCCATCATTTGCATAAGTTCGTCCTCGTCAACATTGACGTGTTCAAGGTACATCTGGGCACTTAGGTCGTTTAGTTTCTTGGCGCCCTCTGCTTCTTTGGCTAATTTTTTGTGATCGCCCCGCGCGAATGTTTGTACGTTGTGGATCCAAAGCGCAGAAGTGGTAAGCATAACTCTTTCTTCGCCCGCCATGAAAATTAGGCTTGCGGCACTGCACGCAAAGCCATCGCAATAGGTTGTGATTTTTGCTTTGTGACGTTTAAGTGCGTTGCAAATCGCCCACCCTTCGGCAACTTCTCCGCCGTAAGAGTTGATATAGACGTTGATTTTATCAACCTCAAGGGCATCAATTTCTTGTACCAACTCATGACTGGTCACATCACTTTCATACCAAGCCCAACCCTCCGAAACAATATCGCCATAAATAAAAATAGATGCCTCCGCATCTTGTGTTGCAATTTGGTAATATTTTTTTCCCATCGCTAATCTCTCCCTTCCAACATGGTTTCTATAGGCTCATAGTTTTTGGTGATAAAGCGTTGAGCGCCTAAGTCACCGCCAAGAGGCTCCTTGCCTAGTGCCTCAAGGTTATCGTCCACCGTGTGAGCGCCGATTCTCGTAAGCACGTCAAGTGCATTTGCGATATCCTTAATTTCGACCGCCTTAACCCTTGTAGTGTCTAATTTGCAGTAAGTACGTTTTGTAAAAAGGCTTTTGCCGTACCATTTGCGGTTGATTTCATCTCCCAAAAGTTCCGCCAAAGGGTTAATGCAAAATGTCAAAAAGTTATTAACCGCTTTATCTGTATCTGCTACATCGCCCTTTAAAAGATGAGGTGGAATTTGCAAAGCCATGGCCACGTAGTCAAACACATCATCTACAAAAGCACGAATATCCCTTCCTTCAATGCCGCCTTTAACATTTTTGTTTTCGAACTCTGTGTATTTTTCGCCCTTGCTCAAAGGTAAAACCGCATCACCGTCAGCGCCGTAAAACTTTCTAAATTGATTATTCAACAGATCGGTTAGATACTCTTTGGCCTCGTCCGTTTTTGGAAAACTTGTGGGTATATCCAAGGTACCTCTTCGGGCGTTATTTTGTTTATAGTGCTTTTGACTTGCTTCGATTAATTTCGAATATGAATTGTAAAGTCCGTCAATTACACCCTTCACGCGTTCGTTGTGCCACTCAAAATGGAATACATCAGATTCATAAAACACCTTTTCAAATTGAAGTTCCCCAACAACGACATCGGTATAAATATTTTCTTTTAGCGCAAATTCTTTGACGTTGTAGCTATCCGCGACGTAAAATTGCATATTGTGTTGAATCACCAAGCACTGGTTATCGTAAACCAACTTATGCACTACCTTGCGCCAAAATTTGCTAGCATTCTGATTTTGATTAGGCGCCACATTAAGCAAGTAGTAGTTTTCGCCACGATGTGGTTTGCCATTTTGATAAGTTACAAATTCTGCAACTGATAAAGTGTTTGCTATGAGATTGATGCCCGACTGTATTGCCAAAAGTTTAAAGTAAACCTCACCTTGCAAGTTGTTAACAAACACATCATACTTTATCTTTTTGCTGAAAAAGTTCTTTAAAACATCTGTTATTTTCATTTTCCACCTCCTCTAATAGGTATAAACTCCAGGTGTCCAAATTTCGCCCGCTTGCTCGGGTATATCTTCAAGCAAATCGTCCTTTACAAGTGCATGGATCAA
>CAZJCV010000164.1:0-3122 GCA_964544535.1 uncultured Lachnospiraceae bacterium
ACCTCTTGATCCCAAATCAAGCGCTCTAGCCAAGCTGAGCCACACCCCGAGGTGTATTCTTTTATGACGCAAGTGTTATTATATAATATGGCAAGAACATTGTCAACTACATTTTAAATTATTTTTAATTTTGTTTAAAAGAGTGCAATTATAAAGGAATTTACTGTATTTAATGTTAAAAAATTCGGTCATAAACCTTCTTTATATACTTTAAAGTAAAATGTACGTCTCCATAATTATCCACATCCATTATAATATATGTTGGCAATCGATTGGCCTGTCTAGGAAGAGAAATACTACCTGGGTTAATAGTCCAAACACCAGAAGTTTTATCAATAAGGGGTATATGAGTATGCCCAAACATTATAATATCTACATCCTGCCCCATTCCTATACTTTTTATTCTATCTGGACTATAACTCACACCATATTTATGACCATGGGACATAAAAACCTTTTTATCCGCTATATTTATTAACTTTTCATCTTCTATATCGCAAAAAAAGTCATTGTTTCCACAAACTGCTTCTACAGGGCATTCTGCCAATTGAGCAATATAATCATAATTACCATTAAAGTCTCCTAGATGAATTAACATGTCAATAGGTTTGACCTTATTAATTACATACTTTAAATTCTTATCCATACCATGTGAATCACTAACAATTAGTATTTTCATAAGTTTACACTCCATATAAACATTTCCTAAAAGCGTTTTAATTCCTTTTTAACGGCTTTTAATGCCTTGGCCCTATGGCTCACTTGATTCTTTTGTTCTAGGCTCAATTCTGCAGCTGTACAATCAAATTCAGGAAGAAAAAATATTGGATCATATCCAAATCCATTCTCTCCTTTAATTTCATAAGCAATGATTCCCTCCATAACACCTCTTTTTGTAATCATCTTACCATTAGGAAATGCACAAGCTATTGCACATACAAAACGTGCAGTTCGTTCTTCATATTTCACATCTTCTAACTTATCTAAAATATAGTTATTTTTTATATCATATGAGGTATCCTCACCAAGAAATCTAGCTGAGTGTATCCCTGGTTCTTTATCAAAAACATCAATTTCTAAACCAGAATCATCAGCCATAACAATCTCTCCTGTGTATTTCATGATTGTCTTTGCCTTTATAATTGCATTTTCTTCAAAAGTTTTGCCATCTTCTATAATTTCCGCAGATATTCCTGCATCTGCTAAAGACATTATATCATAAGTTAAATCAGACAAAATCATTCTTACTTCTTTCATTTTCCCTTGATTATTCGTTGCAAAAATTAATTTATTTATCATTTGATTAGTCAAGCCTTTCTTCAAGATACTTACGTTTAGGTGGTTTAGGCCCCATAAATTGATAGAAGTAAGTTTTTAACATCCCATTATAAACTTTACGATTTTTATTTGCCTTCCTACCAATAAACTTTTCAACATCTTCATAACTTGTTATTATAAAATAGGACCAACTATCTAACTTGTTAAATGCATCTGCCATTTCTTTGTAAAGTTTTGGAAGTGCCTCTTTTTCTTCTAGCCTCTCTCCATATGGTGGATTAGTTATTATAAATCCATACTTTTTTCTATGGCTAAGTTCACTAACAGGGCGTTTTTGAAAATGTATATACTCATCAACTTCTGCTAGTTTTGCATTCTCTATAGCAGCTTTGATTACTTCGCCATCTATATCATAAGCTTGTATATCCATCCCTGTCGGTTTAATAATCATATCATTAGCTTCTTCAACAGCGCTATACCAAGACTTTTTTTCTACTATGTTTGTCCACTTTTCAGCTGTAAACTCACGGTTCATTCCTGCTGCAATGTTACAAGCTATTTGTGCTGCCTCTATTGCAAAAGTTCCACTGCCACAAAAAGGATCAAGCAAAATTCGATCTTTGTTCCACGGAGTTAACATTATTAATGCCGCTGCTAATGTCTCTGAAATAGGTGCCTTACTTACGTACTTTCTATATCCTCTTTTATGAAGCGACTCCCCTGTTGTATCCAATCCCACTGTAACAGTATCTTTCATAATTGTTACTCTAACAGGATATTCATCACCATCTTCTGGGAACCAAGAAGTCTTGTAAGACTTTTTTAAACTTTCAACCATAGCCTTCTTCATAATAGATTGAATATCAGAAGGACTAAATAGCTTACTATTAACGGATGTAGCCTTAGTCACCCAAAACTTACCTTCCTTTGGAATATAGTTTTCCCAAGGAATATCTTTTGTTTTTTCGAATAATTCATCAAAAGTAGTTGCTTTAAAAGTGGCTACATTAAGTAGAACTCTTTCAGCGGTTCTTAAAAAAATATTACTACGGCAAATAGTCTTCTCATCGCCTTTAAAGAAAACTCTTCCATTATCTACTTTTGTAATTTCATATCCTAGATTGTTTATTTCTCTTTTTAATACGCTCTCTAATCCAAAATGGCAAGGTGCCAAAAATTCATACTTCATTTGTTGTCGCTCCAAACTTTTATCTTTTATTTATCTATGGGTTTTTAAGTCTACTAGGCGTTATTATATCATATATATTGTTTACTTGTAAATCCTGAGTTGTTATTAGTCTAACACTCCTCTGTATGCATTAATTCCTCCATAAATATTGCTGACCATATAACCTTCTTTAGCCAAATCTCTTGATAAAATTAAGCTTGCACCACCTCTTTCACAATAAAATATCAATGTCTTTTTTTTAGGCAATCTTCTTTTTATCTTATTAAATATTTTATAAGGAATATTAATTGATGTTGGAATATGCCCCTTATAATATTCATCGGAATTTCTAATATCTATAATAATCATATCTTTATTTGCAATACACTCTTCAATTTTATTTGCACTTATTGTTTCAAACTTCATATAATCATCTACACTTTTTACTTATATATTATTCTTAAACATTAGAAAAGGTCCTCTTAAGAGGACCTTTTTATATGTCTTAATAGGTATATTAGCGTTCGTAATTATTATTTCTTGTGTTGTAGTTGTTTGTATTTCTAGTGTTGTTAGTATTTTTATTTCGATTTGTATTTTGTTGCTTGTTTTGTTGGTTATTTTGTTGATTGTTATTATAGTTGTTTTTTTCCATGTTTCTTTCCATGTTTCTTTC
>CAZJCV010000165.1:0-1711 GCA_964544535.1 uncultured Lachnospiraceae bacterium
TGAGCACGAAGTGCGAATGTTCAAGCTTTAGCTTATTGCAGTATAGCCGCAAGGCGCATTTGCCTATTCGCCTCTCGCAACTAAAGTCGCTCGCACAAAGTAATTCCATAAACTTTTGGTTCAACTATATATACCATGTAAGAAAAAATAAAAGCAAAAAAATTTTTAGGAGGAAAACAATTATGACCAATTTTATGAGAAAAATAGTGGAAAACAAGGACGGAGCAGTTCTCGTAAGCCCTGAAGAGCTGTACGTCAGGACGATCCTGAGGGACAACACGCCCGGCAAATACATCTCAAAAGGGATGGCCTCTTTGGGGATGCCGGCACCAGAGGTAAATGAAGAAAAAGCGATAGCGTTGTTACCGCAATTGAAAGTGGCAAAATTAAAAGCGCCACAAAATGAAAAAGAAATCCTGTGTACGTTTGAGGATGAGGATAAAATATTCCTCTTCGGCTTTAAGAAAACAGCATCAAGCGAAAGATTTAGCTTTGGAGTAAAAATGGGTGATACTATTTACCCATACCAAGGTAAAAAAATGGAGGAGATTTTTCTCCTAGCAGCAGTTTCTGCCGCAAAAATAGAGGTAGAGACAGGATGCCTCGACTACGAAATTGAAAGATTTAAAGAAATCTTGAGTGGCAAAGAGATGGAAGGCGAGGATTACGGAAATTTCATCAGGATGGTAAGCGCCATCCAGAAAGGCAAGCAAGCAGACATTACGTCTGCCGATGACCTCTCTGTCATTTCCTTGAAAAAGCTCAAGATTAACAAAATCGTAGTTGGAGATATGGACGACTTCAGCTATTTGGATGGAAAGAAAGACTTGAAGTTTATGGAAACAGGCGTTTACCATTTAAGGAACGATCTGTCTGATTTCGAAAAAGCTTTGATTCCGACTATACCAGATTGGTATGTTATGCCAGAAGAGGTAGGACGTGTGGCAAAGCTTATTAAGAATATTCCCAATATGCGTAATGTCGCATTTAAGGGAGAATCCTCAACGGGTAAAACTGAGGCATCAAGAGCACTGGCGGCGGCGTTAGGTATCCCGTACGTGTCATTCACCTGCGGTGAAAACATGGACGAGTATGACTTAATAGGCCAGCCTACACCGTACACGTTTATCGACGAGAATGGCGAGGAAAAGACTGAAATCAGGTTTGTGGAAACAGACTTGATTAAGGCTATTAGGAACGGTTGGCTTGTAGAGATACAAGAGCCAAACGTAGCTCGTCAACAAGGTGTTTTTGTCAAATTGAACGGATTGATGGATAGAGACGGCAAGATCACTCTATCTAACGGTGAAACGGTTGAAAGGCATCCTGATTCAGTCATGGTTATGACCATGAACGAGGGTTATGTTTCAACAAGGCCAATGAATCAAGCTGTTTTAAGACGGCTTGGCACCATAATGAAATTCGAATTACCGTCCGTCAACACTCTAATGGAGAGGCTGAAGCTTCTCACAGGGGTGGATAACAGGCGAATCTTAAACCTTGTTGTCGAAAGTGGGCAGAAGATAATAAGTCTACTTAAAGAGAACGGGTTAGACGACGGTACCTGCGGAACAGCGGATCTTCGTGATTGGCTTAACATAGCCAAGATCGAGGGCAGTCTTTTGGATGCTGCCGAAATTAGTATCATACAGAAGGCAACTTCTGACGAAGATACTAAGGAGGCCATCAGAATGTACTTAGAGAGTAAAGT
>CAZJCV010000165.1:1811-3111 GCA_964544535.1 uncultured Lachnospiraceae bacterium
GTTAAATGGGACAATTCAAAATGATTGTCTTATATATCCCATGTATAAAGGAAGGAGATAACGAAACAAAATAATTTTAAGAAAGGAAGGTAATGAATTATGAGCATCATAAACCAAGGAGCGTTTATAGGAAGATTTTGCTTCGACATGGAGCTCAAGCAGTCAAAAGGAGGTAAGACATACCTCCGAAACACAGTAGCTGTTGATGGGTATAAGAAAGATAGCCCATCAACGTTCGTACCAGTGGTTTTCTGGGACGAAAGGGCAAAATTTGTTAGTAAATATTTCTCGAAGGGAGATCCTGTTGGAATCTCTTATGCTTTGAGAAACGGGACTCAAACCGTCTATGACGGGGGAGAACCCGTACTTAACAAGGATGGTGAAGAAATCGAACAAGAGCGCCTCGAGGTAGTTGTCACCGACGTGCAGTTTATGCCGGCCAACACCCCAAAGGGTGGTCAGCAGAAGCAGGCGACCGGTGGCAACACCATGCAGACAACTTCAATAGACCTCAATGACTTTGAGGACATTGGAGACGACGAAGACCTGCCGTTCTAAGTAACGGTACACAAACTTGAAGGCTGGCTAGATTAATTTCTAGCTGGCTTTCTTATTCTAAAAGGCGCAAGCTGCTTTCGCAAGAAAGGAGGAAAATAATATGAAGATATGGTATAATTATGAATTTCAATCGGCATCTCGCACGGGAACTGATTTCAAGCAATTCGCAAGAGATTTGCGAAAAGAATTAAAACGGCAATTAGGAAAAATAGATTGCCAAATAGTCAAGTACAGCGTGAACCATTTTGAAGTAAGCGGGTTCGTCGAGAAAGACGGCAAATTCGTATACTTCCGTGTTGGCGACGTGAGGTACAAGCCTGATTGGTACGCAGATGTCTTAATAAGGACTGCCGAAAGCACCACAGATTTTAGGGGCGGGATGAACAATAGAACATCGCTAGAATCCTTTGGAGAGAATGTTAGGAGGTTATTAGAAAGATGAATGACCGACAAATTTTAATTCGCACAATCACGAACGGACAAACCCGTAAATACGGGCCCTGTGAATATGAATATGAAATTGAAACTAAAGGGTTCCATTCAACTGAGGTGGAAAGTTTTTGCACAGACTTTCTTAAACCACATTCCCAAACATTTGAAGAGTGGAGAGAGAGGAAGGAAGATGATGTAGATGCCTATTTTCGTGGTTATCACATCTTCAAAGAGATAGAAATGAAGATGTCGGAAGAAGGTTGTGTAAAAGGGAAGTTTAGTTATTTCGTGCATATACCTTCGACACATT
>CAZJCV010000166.1:0-3110 GCA_964544535.1 uncultured Lachnospiraceae bacterium
AAGAATCTAGAATTAGCAAAGAAAAATACTATATAAACTCTGAAGAAATTCTTTTAACCAGTGGAGTAATAATAGTAAGGGTAGAAGCTGGAAAATTTAGCACAATCTCAAAGGATATAAAGGGATTAGGACTCCTTTTAGAAGAGAATATAAAAAGTGATGACGTGACAGAAAAGTTTTTTGATGTAGAATCAAGACTTAGACTTGTACGTTATCAAGAAAGCAGACTAGAAGAATATTTGAAAAAAATTGAGGATCCAGATATAATTTTTAAAACTGAAGAACAGCTTACAAACATACGCCATGAAATAGAAACTCTTACAGGAACATTGAATAAACTTAGTGACCTTGTAGAATTATCAACCATTACAATCAATATGGATGAAAAACTTCCTGATGTAGAAAAGCCAGAAAAGGAAGAAGAATCGTATTTAGGCAAATTAAAAGAAGCCTTTTTAGAAAGCTTTGAAGACGTTATTGATTTTTGTGCAGGATTTATAATAGGTGTTGTTGCAGCACTTCCAACTTTATTTTTACTTGGAATTATTTTTATCATAGTAATTCTTATATACAAAAGATTTATTAAGAAAAAAATTAAACAACTAAGTGATAAAAACCTTAAGTTTAATGATAAAGACTCTGGTTCTAATGATGAAGACTCTGATGTTAAGTAGCTAGTTGATATGATGTTGTATAATAATACTTGACATGAAGACCTCGAACAAATAATCTAAAAATGAGAAAAAATGGAGGTCAACTATGTCAGAAAAAGTAAAGAGAATTACTAAACAGTATACAAATGAGTACAAAGCAGAAGCGGTTAAACTTACGAGAAAAATAGGGATCACAAAGGCAGCTATAGAATTAGGTATACCCAAGAGTACATTAAGCCAGTGGGTAAAGCGTGCAGAAATAGGTGATTTGGATACTGGTATGGGCACTCAAACTCCAAGATCTGCAATGACTCAAGCTATGGAAATTCAGCATTTACGGGCGGAAATTAAAGCTTTGGCAAAGGAAAATACACGATTGAAAAAAGAGAATGACTTTTTGGAGGAGGCTTTCGCTTTTTTCGCCGCGAGCCGTCAGAGGTTGGCAAAGAAGAGCGAATGAAACTTATTGCAATAAAGACCGAAAATGGTAAATTGACAGGAGACATTGCGTTTTATTGCAGGGTATTAAAGGTCTCTCGACAAGGGTTCTATAATTACCTTGAAGCACAGAAGAAGCCTTGAAAATACAAAGCTCTGGCGGCCGAAATGTACAAAATAATAGAAGAAGATGAGTGTAATGATACATATGGGCGATATCGTATGCATAAAGCCTTAGAACTAAAGAAAGAAGCCAAAGATGGTGATTTTCCACATATACCCTGCGTAAGGACAGTGTATCGAATAATGGAACGTTTGGGCATAGTGCACACCCCTAAGCGTAAGCCTAATGGGATAACAAAGGCAGACAGGGAAGCTATGAAGTCCGATGACAAGATCAAAAGGGACTCCACATCGGAAAGGCCTCTGGAGAAGGCAGTGACGGACATCACGGAGATTCAGACTGCCGATGGTAAGCTTTATATATCAATAATAGAAGATTGCTTTGATAATGCAGTTTTAGGGCTTTCAATGTCAGACAACATGAAAGCAGGGTTATGCGTAGATACTCTAAAAAGTGCAATTATGGCCTATCCTGGACTAAGAGGGGCGATTATCCATTCAGACAGGGGAAGCCAATATACCAGTTATGAATATCGCCAAGCAATAGAAAAATATAGAATAATTCAAAGTATGAACAGTGCCAGCGGTAGGTGTCATGACAATGCAAAATGTGAATCCTTGTGGGGGCGATTCAAGGAAGAACTGTTGTACGATAGATATGACACAAAGAAAATGCCGATGGCAGAGGTCAAGAGCATAATATGGCGATATTTCATGAGTTATTGGAATAATCGCAGGATCTGTTCGGCGAATGGTGGGCTTCCGCCGATGGTAAAGAGAAAGAAGTTCTATGAGGGACAATATACTAAGACAGCGTAACAAGGGGAGCAAGGCACTGCACAGGGATATAATGGGGTTTTGCTATGCTCCACCCCATTATATCCCTGTGCAAAGGCTAGCAGTATTATATATAGTATAATGGAAACAGCAAAAGCTATTTCATAGCTAAATATTACTAAAATTTCAACGTTCAATATAAAATAATTTTTTATAAATAAAACTATATCATTTATTAAAGTTTAATTCTAGACGTTAATTTCTTGACGCTTACTATTGAATTTATACTTAAAAGTTTTCTATTATCAATATTTTGATTAAAATTTTTAAGAGCAGTTAATCTGCTCATTTTTATTATACAAATTTGAAAGTGTTATGCAATACTTATTTTTCCAAATTTTATTTTGAATCCTACTGGAATTTGAAAATTTGATTATCGCGTTCCTATTTTAATTTGAAAATATTCACTAATTTGTGGTAAAATTGACCTAAAATAATTTGAAAATATTATCTAATTTAATTTGAAAATTTACACTATACCATATAAACTAAATGCTTATAAAGATGTATTGATTTCTTTATTAAATTTACCGTCTGATAAGTTTTTCATTAGAAACAGAAACTATTTCTGAACACAATTCTAAAAAAACTTAATGGATAATAATTACCTACATAACTCTTTGTACATTTAATCATTAAAATATTTTTCCACACTGCTAAACTCCGAATCACGGCCTCTGCTGCCGTATTTATCAAGGTCTGCCAATGAAGTTTGCAGTTCTCCCTCAGCATTATATAACTTCATATCTTTTACATCTGAAATACTCTCTAATACAATTATATATCCTTTATCACCGGTAACTGTTTCTTTTATTGACTCTCCGTTTTCAAACTCAACTATAATGTAATAAAAAGAAACTTCTTTTGATTCATCCGGTGATCCTACCGACCATGTTCTGTCTCCCAGTACACTGAACAAAATTGTGTTATTTTCATAGACTGCTCTGTTAACGGCAAATGCCATACTCATTGGAATATCCCCAACTGCTGTCTTTAAAACCGTATACTTATCATCAGTTTTTTGTAACAGAAGTAATTCACACGAAGGGTGTCCGTCTT
>CAZJCV010000167.1:0-3005 GCA_964544535.1 uncultured Lachnospiraceae bacterium
CCTGCTGCCAATGGATTTTCAGCTGCAACCATCACCAAGTCAATTCTATTTTCTTTAGAAAACTTAACCACACCATCTATATCCATAGCATTTATAGGCACACATTCCGCTATTGATGAAATGCCTCCATTGCCTGGAGCACAGTATATTTTACTAACTAATGTACTTTGTGCAATTTTCCATACAAGGGCATGTTCACGCCCTCCACTTCCTACAACAAGTACTTTCATTACAATCCTCCTCAAAAACTGTTTATATCATAAAACACACTATTAATGTTTAAAATGTCTCATTCCAGTAAACACCATAGCAATACCATATTTATTACATGCATCTATAGATTCTTGGTCTCTTTTTGCCCCACCTGGCTGAATAATTGCAGTTACACCTGCTTTAGCTGCTTCCTCAACACAATCTGGAAATGGGAAAAATGCATCTGAAGCCATTACTGCACCTTTAGCACTTTCTCCAGCGTACTCAATGGCAATCTTTGCAGCCATTATTCTATTTGACTGACCAGGACCTATACCTATTGATTGTTTGTTTTTTGCCAATACTATAGCATTTGATTTAGTATGTTTAACAACTTTCATGCCAAATATCATATCTTCCAATTCTTCTTTTGTAGGTTTTCTTTCTGTAACATATTCTAATTTATCAATATCTAATAACTCATTATTGTAGTTTTGAACTAATAAACCACCTGCAACCTTTTTCATATCATAGGTTCCAGCTGGTAATTTAGTAGCAATATTATCAAGTTCTAAAATTCTAATATTTTTCTTTTGAGTAAGAATTTCCAAAGCTTCCTTTGTATAAGAAGGAGCAATTATAATTTCAATAAATATTTTATTTATCTCCTCTGCAGTTTTCCCATCAACTTCTCTATTTGCAGCAATAATCCCTCCAAATATAGAAACAGGGTCTGCTTCATATGCCTTTAAATAAGCTTCATATAGATCTTTTCCACTAGCCACGCCACAAGGATTAGCATGTTTAACTGCAACAACAGCTGGTTCATCAAATTCTTTCAAAAGCTCCAACGCACCATTGGCATCATTTATGTTGTTATATGAAAGTTCTTTTCCATGATGCTGTTTTGCCGAAACTATATTGCCAATATTAGCACCCACTTCTTTGTAGAAAACAGCTTTTTGATGTGGGTTTTCCCCATATCTCATATCCTGCACTTTTTCAAATGTAAGAGATAATGTTTCAGGAAACTCCTCTTCCCCAGTCTTGTCCCTTAAATATTTTGCAATTAAAGTGTCATAATGACTGGTATGTTCAAAAACTTTATATGCAAGTTTAAATTTTGTCTTAACAGACATATCCTTAGTAGTTTTAATTTCATCTAAAACCATTTTATAATCAGATGGATCCACTACTACAACAACGTCCTGATAATTTTTTGCTGCTGCCCTTATCATAGTAGGACCGCCTATATCAATATTTTCAATGGCTTCTTCTAGTAAAATATTTCCTTTTAATATAGTTTCTTTAAAAGGATATAGATTTATAACAACCATATCAATAGGCTCTATTCCAAGATCTTTAATTTGCTTTAAGTGATCTGGATTGCTTCTCATAGCCAAAATTCCACCATGAACATTAGGATGAAGAGTTTTTACTCTACCATCAAGGCACTCTGGAAATCCCGTAACATCAGATATATTAATTACCTTTATACCATTATTACTTAAAACTTTTGCAGTACCGCCTGTTGAAATAATTTCAACTCCAAGATTATCTAGTTCTTTTGCAAATTCTACAATTCCAGTTTTGTCTGAAACGCTGATTAATGCACGTTTAATCATATTACCACTCCTTTTATGTATATTAATCATTTAATCATTTATTTTCACTCGTCTGCCATCTAAAGAAATCTTCCCTTGGGAAATTAACTTTACTGCTTTTGGAAGTATCTCCCACTCAGCCTCTTCCATAACCCTTTTTTGCAGCGTTTCGGGAGTATCGTCATCTTTTATATATACAGCTTTTTGCAATATAATAGGTCCTGAATCAGCTTCTAGTTCCACAAAGTGAACAGTTGCTCCTGTAACTTTAACCCCATATTCTAAAGCTTTCTTATGGGGAGTTATTCCATAATATCCCTTTCCACAAAATGAAGGTATCAAAGAAGGATGAATATTAATTATTCTTCCCTTAAAACGTTTTACAAAAGTCTCTCCTAAAATGGATAAAAAACCCGCCATAACAATCAGGTCAACTTTATGCTCTTCAAAATGCTTTATTAAAGCCTCATCGTATTCTTTAATATCTGCATAGTCTTTTCTTGCAATGCATGTTGTTAAAATTCCATGTTTCTTTGCTCTTTCTAATGCATATACACCTTCTTTGCTTGAAACAACTGTAACAATTGAACAATCCTCAATATAGCCCTCTTCTATTTTGTCAATTAAGGCCTGAAGATTTGTTCCACCACCAGAAACCAGCACTCCTATTTTTAGCATATCTCAACCCCGGCCTTTCCGCTAACTACCTCTCCTATAATGTATGCTTCCTCTTTTTCCTTGTTTAAATACTCCACTATACCATCTGCTATTTCATTATCTACAGCAATAACCATTCCTATTCCCATATTAAATGTATTAAACATATCATCTTCATCAATCATTCCCACATCCTGAAGTAAATTAAATACTGGAAGTACTGGCCATGAACCTTTGAAAACCTTAATTCCCAGTCCTTCCGGAAGCATTCTTGGAAGATTTTCATAAAATCCTCCCCCTGTAATATGGGATATTCCTTTAATTTCAAATTTATCTTTTAAATCCAATATTGTCTTAACATATATTTTGGTAGGTGTTAATAAAGCCTCTCCTAATGTAGAACCTAAAGATTTTACCTTTTCTTTAAGCTTTGCTTTTGTAGGTGATAAAACTTTTCTCACCAAAGAATACCCATTGCTGTGTATCCCTGAAGAAGCTAATCCTATTAATTTATCACCTTCTTTTATACTTTCCCCATCAATAATTTTACCT
>CAZJCV010000168.1:0-3002 GCA_964544535.1 uncultured Lachnospiraceae bacterium
GCGAACCCCGGAGCAAAACGATTTCGCTCTCATCTGCAAAAAGGGCGTTTAGAGCCACAGTGCCCACATAATGGTGCACTTTCAATCTTTTCAATTCATGTAAAGGCCATTTTTTTACTACTGCGCCGTCTATCCAATGTAGTTCTCCGTTTATAAACCGTAAAATTTGTTCATTCTGATCCATATCGCTGCGTATTTCATATATTTCTTTCACTTGGCTTAACCTCTCCGTATGCCCTCAATTTAGCGTTTTGGCCTTCTTTTCATTTACACAAATTTGGGAAGCCAATCACCGTGGGCTTCAATCATGTCGTCACACAAAGCAACAATGTCATCAATGGACAGTTCCGCGGATGTATGGGGATCTAACAACGCCGCGTGGTAAATGTTGTCCTTTTTCTTGGTCACAAAAGCTTCGATAGTGAGCAAGTGCACATTGATATTGGTGCGGTTTAAAGCAGCAAGCTGGGCCGGCAAATCTCCCACATGACAGGGATGAATGCCAGAACCGTCAACAAGGCAGGGCACCTCCACGCAAGCATCTTGCGGTAAATTGGTGATCAAACCGTTGTTTAAAACATTGCCCCCAATTTTATAAGGTGAATTCGTTTCTATCGCATTCATGATCTTGGAGCCATATTCATTGCTCAAGCGGTGTTCAATTTGCTTGTTATGAACAAGCTCCTCCCGCATTTTCTCCCAACCGGCAATTTGAGCCTCACAGCGGCGCGGGTACTCATCTAGCGGGATTTTATAGCGCTCGATTAATTCGGGATACTGGCTTTTAATGAAATAAGGCAGGTATTCCGCATTATGTTCGCTCGATTCTGTCACATAATAGCCAAACCGCCGCATAATCTCATAGCGGACCAAATCGCGGTGGTTAGGCTCCCGTTGCGCCGCAAGCTCGCGCACGCGGGGGTAGATGTCTTCCCCGTCTTTTTCTAGTTTTAGCAGCCATGCCATATGGTTGATGCCTGCGATGAAATCGACCACATTTTCCATATCGATCCCCAGGCCTGACAAAAGCTCCCAGGAGCAAATCTGCACGCTATGGCAAAGGCCGATCGTTTTCACACCGGTGTAGCGCAATAGATATCCCGTTAAGATGGACATGGGGTTAGTGTAGTTTAAAAACCAGGCATCTGGGCATAGTTCCTCCATATCGCGGGCGAATTCCTCCAGGACAGGAAGCGTCCTTAAAGCCCTGAAAATGCCGCCAATACCGAGCGTATCGCCAATTGTCTGGCGCAGATTATAGCGCTTAGGCACCTCAAAGTCGATGACGGTGGCCGGCTCGTAGCCGCCCACCTGAATTGCGTTTACAACATAATCTGCATCCTTAAGAGCCTCTCTGCGATCAAGGTAGCTTACGATCTTGCCGTGGCCACCGGCGTTTTCATTTAAGTTTTTCAGCATCATTGCTGATTCTTCCAACCTTTGGGGGTCAATATCGTGCAAAGCAAATTCTGAATCCCGCAGAGATTCCGTTAAAAGACAATCTCCCAAAACGTTCTTGGCAAAGACTGTACTGCCCGCCCCTAGAAAAGCAATTTTTGTCATTTTTACCCTTCCTTTACTGTTATCCGCTAATCTCGGTAAAATGCCAATGATCGAATTTAAAGAGTTCTTGCTCTCCGTCCCCTTTGAAAACAAAGAACAGCTCATGCACACCCTGCACATTTGTAACAGAGGTAGTAACGGAACGCCAGTTTTCAAAACCGCCCGTGTCGGGAACATCAACTGTGCCGATTAAATCCCCTTCAGGGCTTCCCAGGCGAAGTTCAATTTTTGCCCCCGCCCTTTCGCTAGAAACACAAGCGGTAAACGAAGCCGCCCCTTCTTGGCCAAAATCTACACTGCTTACCCTAATGTAGTCGCCATCGTCAATATTGCAAACATTCATCCCGCCTTGGCTGCACTCTTCCGTTCTCACACCAAAGGACCAGGCGATCGTTTCTGCTTCGTTTCTCACATAGGGGTTCAAGTTTGCAATGGGGCTGACCCCTTCTGTCGTCATATTAATCTCGGGAAAACTTCCGTCCGGATTATAGGTAAACTCCTCAATGCAGACAGAACGGGTAAAACCGCCGCCGCCCGGCAAGGCGCCGTTATGATAAAAGAAATAAGAACGCCCGCGAAAGTCGCAAAGGCCTGGGTGGTTGGTAAAGCTAGTCCCCTGCGTAGGCATGATAATACCGCCAAAGGTCCACGGCCCGGTTGGTGAAGGGCTTGTTGAATAGGCAATATTTTCTGGAATTCCGCTTGCGGCGTAAACCATGTAGTAAATCCCGTTGCGTTTGTAAAACCAGGGCGCCTCTTCATATAAGGTGGGCCGCTTGGGATCATCCCCTTCCCGCTTGCCAAAACCTTCTTCTGTAAGGGGGACTTGGACAATGCCAACTTCCTCATCATAGGAGATCATATCTTCATTTAATTTCACATACCACAAATAAGGGTTGCCCCAGTAAAGATAGGCCTGGCCGTCATCATCGATATATACGGTCGGATCGATATCTCCCGTTCCTGTCTGCACTAACGGATGTCCAAGCGGATCCTTGAATGGCCCGGTTGGGCTGTCAGACACAGCAACTCCCACCGCCATGCCCGCACCCTTTTGATTTATGGGGACATAAAAGTAAAACTTGCCGTTTCTTTCAATGCATTGTCCTGCCCAGGCATCACCCCTGGCCCATTCGAAATCGGTGTAAGCGAGCGGAGAGCCGTGATCGGTCCAGTTCACCATATCTGCCGAAGAATAGCATCTCCATTCGTTCATGGTAAACCAGGTCGAACCGTCCTCATCATGCCCGGTATACAAATATACCCGATCGTTATACACCATTGGAGCAGGATCAGATGTATAATTGGTCTGAATCACCGGGTTTCTGTAATGGTAGTTCTTGCGCATTTCCTTTTCATTCATGGCATATGGCCTCCCTTAATTCTCTTTCCTTTTCTCTGTTTTACTCTTGATATATCACTGTTTCACGTTCTTTTGT
>CAZJCV010000169.1:0-2988 GCA_964544535.1 uncultured Lachnospiraceae bacterium
CCACGTTGAAGTTATCGTTAAGCTTGAAAGACATTAGAATCTAGTAATATCAATAGTTTAATCCATTGAATGCATAGATGACATTCAATGGATTTCTGCTTCTAGGAACATATCCACTAAAAAAGAAGAAAAACAAATAAGAAATACTAGTATAGATGTAGGCAAAAAGTGTTTCGTTGATATATTGACAACAAGTGGATTAGGATGTAAAAATCTTTAGATAGAAAATTACTTTTATTCTAGACAGATGATTCTAATAGATTGATGAATTGAATAACAAAATGTAATATAATAAGATAAAACTAAAAGATAAGTTTTTGGGGAAGTTAGGAAGAAGTAAATATGTTTGGAGTGTGAGAAATGATTGGATTAAAAAGAGGAACAGTAAAACTCTGCAACCATGAAAAAGAATGGGAGCTTGAAGCACAAAGAACAATCTCTCGTTTGCATAAGATCTTAGGTGGAGTGGCAAGGGATATTCAGCATGTAGGAAGCACATCTATAATCACAATAAAAGCCAAGCCAATAATTGATATTGCCATTGCCGTAGATAATTTTAAGGATGTTCTTTCCTTGGAAGGGAAATTAAAGGAAAATGGATTTTATTATCGGCCTAATATTAATATAAAAGATCGACTGTTATTTGCCTGTGGTAACTATTACGATGGTACAGGTGACTTGCAAACACACTTCATTCATGTTGTTTTAGCGGACAGTATGGAATGGATAAACTACATTAATTTCAGGGATTATCTTAACAAGATTCCAGAAGTCGCCAAAGAATATGAGGATTTGAAGGTATCACTTGCATCAGTGGCGCCTGCTGATAAAGGTAGAGAAGAATATTTGAAGGGTAAGCAGGATTTTATTGTTTATATTTTAAGAAAAGCTCTTGTAAATTACTATCTTGGGAAAATAGTTGAAACTAAAATTGATAGACCTATGGGTAGCATTCATCCCAAACACGATGATATGATTTATCCTATCAATTATGGATATATTCCAGGTGTTTTAGGTGGAGATGGTGAGGAATTAGATGTTTATCTTCTTGGTGTAAATAACCCGGTAGATGAATATAGGGCTCGTGTTATCGGTATAGTTCATCGTCATAATGATGTAGAAGATAAACTTGTAGCTGCACCTGAAGGAATAAACTTTACTAAAACGGAAATTACAGAAGCCATATATTTTCAGGAACAATATTACGAGAGTGAAGTAGAAACAATACCAGAACTAACCATTATTTCTAAAGATCCAATCAACAAAGGTTGGTCATCCGACAAAAAGTACTGTGTTACAACGGATGATGGTATAAAATACCTTCTGAGAGTTAGTTCTGAAGAGAAAAGTACTAATTGTGTAGAGATGTTTCGTATGCAACAACAGTTAGAGGCTCTCGGTATTTCTATGTGCAGACCTGTAGAGTTTGGAAAGTGTGATGAGGGTGTTTATACCCTTCAAACTTGGGTTGATGGAAAAGATGCTGAAGAAATCATTCCCTATCTTTCAGAATCAGAGCAGTATGCTTATGGTCTTGAAGCAGGCAGAATACTTAAGGTAATTCATTCGATTCAGGCTCCAAAGAATCAACCTGACTGGGAAATTATGTTCAATGCGAAAATAGATCGTAAAATTAAGATGTATAATGAATGCCCTATTAAATTTGACGGAGCAGAAAATATCATTGCTTATATAGAATATAATCGTAATTTGCTTGCCAACAGGCCTCAATCCTTTCACCACGGCGATTATCATATCGGTAATATGATGATTGAAAATGATAAGATAGTTATTATTGATTTCGACCGTTACGATTTTGGTGATCCCTGGGAAGAATTTAATCGCATTGTATGGTGTGCTCAATCTTCACCTATATTTGCATCAGGTATTATAAATGGTTATTTTGATAATGAGGTGCCACTTGAATTTTGGAAGTTGCTTGCACTATACATTAGTAGCAATATGCTTTCTTCTATACCCTGGGCTATTCAATTTGGGGAAAGTGAAGTAAATACTATGCTTAATCAAGCAAAGGACGTGCTGAGTTGGTATAACGATATGCAGAACCTTGTTCCAACTTGGTATGTTAAATAAAAAACTAATATTAATATAATATTTATTTTTTAAACTTAAATTTTATTTAGGAGAAATTAATAGGATGAAGAAAAGGTTGTAATAGGGGTGCCACCAAGGGGATAATATCATTCTACCACATCATTATTGACCTCTCAAGGTATGTTGAGACGGTAGTATTGATGTCAAGGGTAGATAAATAAGAGTGTAATAAGATAAGTAAATAAAGGCTTTCCGTGGTTTGATGTCTGGTTCTAAGCCGGAAGGATAATCACGGATTTTTGTTTTGAAGGAAAATATCTAAGATTGGTGAATTAGAGAAATTATAAGCCGATATGATTATTGATGTGATGAGTTGATAAGATAGTTGTCAAAATAATTGTGAGTTGATAAGATGCATGTTAATTTTAAGTGACAATAAACGATAGAAAACCATATAAATCACATTGAAAACCACTGAAAACTATGCTAAGATGTATAACAAATTTCATATAATAAAGTATCATTGTATTACAAAGAGGTGATGCAATGAATCTTATGTTTTTGTGCCACAGGTTCAATTGTTTAATGCTGACGGAGAAGAAGAGACAGTGGATATTTACACAAAATTTAATGTGATAGATATGTCTAATGGAAGTCGTACAGTTGTAATATCTTTTCATAAACCAAACAAGCCGATTGATTACCTATTTGGGCAAGTCGGGAATTGAAAAGGGGCATTGTTATGAGTGAAAGAAAAGTGTTTTTTGAAGAATGTAGAAATGATGTTGCTTTTACTATTAATGAAAAGAAATTGAAGGAAATGATGAATTTGATGATTCTATTTGAAAAGAAAAAATTTGATTTATTTACGTTATGACATCAATAATCAAAATGCTAGGAGGCTATGCAAAAATGACTTTACAGCAATTAAAA
>CAZJCV010000170.1:0-2982 GCA_964544535.1 uncultured Lachnospiraceae bacterium
TTATACCAACCAAAAGCCGATATACATTGTCTAGCTAAATATATGGGAATAGGTCGGTTTTCTTTTAAACATTTGTTAGCTTTTAAATAATATCTACGAGTTTTAAGAAATATTTTTGTCCTAATTGTAGTTCTGTCCTTATAAAAAACAAAACCCATCATGTCTATTGGTTCGGTATCACTTAATTTACATATCTTCCAAGTAGGTTTTATTGTTAGCCCTAGTTCTGTATAAACATATTCTGATAACGTATTTATAGCTTTCTTTAAATCTTTTTTGCTGCTACCTGTTAATAAAAAATCATCCATATAAAAAAGTATATGGTTTATAAGTTTAACTTTTACATTGCCTTTATACTTAGTTTTTCGTATTTTAAAAAAATTTTCGTTTGCATAATGATAAGCATATGATAAATAATAATTACTTAAATATTGTGATAAATAAGAACCTATAGATAGTCCATGTTGGAACATATCCAATAATTCAAATACTAACCATAATAATTTATTATTTTTAACATCTCTTTTTAATTTTTCTTTTAATTTGTCTAAAGGGATAGAAGGGAAACATTGTTTTATATCACTTTTTATAAAATATACCACTTTAGTTTCCCTAACCCATTTTTCAATATGTCTTTTACCGTAAAACGGTCCTTTTCCTGGCAAAGAAGAACATTGGAATACTCCTATCCTAACATTAAATAATTCCATCAATCCATTGACTGCTATATAGTCATATATTTGATGTAAAGGTTCTTGTACCCCAATGATTCTAGTTTTATTATTCATTCCATCAACACGTTCATAATATAAGATTGGTCGAATTTGTAGTTTTTCTATCATTAATGATTGTTTTATATAGTTTGCAATATTGTCTATTGCTTCGTTAAGCAATCCATATTCTCTAGCCCTAACTATAGTTTTAATTTGATTAAAAGAATAATCAGAAAATCTAGTAAACAATCTAGCTACATCATTTCTTTGCCATTTCTCGTCTAAATATTCGTAAATACAAGTTTTAATAAAATTACTATCAGTTATATCTACTTTTTTGCAATATCGTTTTATATTGACCACTTCCGTGTTATATACTTTCTGAATCTCAGTGACTTTCGGTAATTTCTACTACTAGCCACATATAATCCCTAAAGAATTATATCTTTCTTTATAAAAAAAGAAAGTGCTGGCACGATTAATTTTACTCAAAAGAGTAAGCAAAGCCCATTCAAAGATGGGGAAGTGTGGCATAAATACTATTAATATATAATTTTTCAGAATTCCGCCCGAGAATATTCCAGTGCGAATACGACAGGCTGTTGTTCGCATTCAGGTACCGTAAGCCCGTATTCGTCCCATTGTTCAGGTTGCCAAGGGAAAGCCACTCCCGAGTTATACCACAAGTCCTTATATTATTTAAAACCTAAGATTTATCATTAATTAAAGATTAAAAGAAGGGGTAGACCCCTCTTAGGGCTTCGCCCTAATTCACCCCTGCTCGCCTTCGGCTTCGCCCAGTGGCAGAAAGCCGCCCGAGGAAATGCCAGCCCGCATACGACAGGCCGAAGTACGCAACCAAGTACCGTAAGCCCGTATGCGCCCCATCGTACAGGCAGCCGAGGGAAAGCCACTCCCGATAACCAGTGGTAGGAGAATTTGTATATACCCCATCCGCAAAACCTGTGCTGGAATTGGCTTCTGCTTCTATTGGGACCATTACAGTTGGGTGATTAAGGTCAATGCCAATTTTACTGATATATTTCCAAGTTGCTCCAGTTTGCACTAATTCATACCCTACTAAATCATAATAGTCATTAGGGGATGTAGCATATTTTGTGCAATCATAACAAGTATATAGTTGAATTTTATAATCATCTGTATCAGTATTGTTGTTGTAAATAATTAAATTTTGTATAACTTCATATCCGCCAAGCATAGTTTCTATTCCATTGATGATAAAAGGTTCTTTTCTTGATAACGGATTGTATGGAGAACCATCTTGTCCTAATACTTCATCACAAGAACCAGTTTGCCACGGATATGTTGTTATTGTAGTTGTTAAAGTAGTGTTAAATTCACTATCTGAATCTACATAAACAGCAGAATTACCATCTCCTATATCTTCAATATCAATAATTTTGACCCTGTTTGCAATATTATAATTTTGACCTAATGTTCTATCAGTGCTTATTTCTCCTTCCCCATAATCACCGATGGACACGCATGAATTTATTAACAAATTATTTCCCTGTGCATTAGTAACAATAACTCTTTTTACATTAGTTTCAGCTACTTTATTTACATATTGTAAATAATAATTTGATGTTGCACCATACATTATAGATTGTGAATGTGTAGTTGCATATTTAATCCAAAACATTAATTGTACGTAAAAATCATCATGCGAAGTTTTCCCACTATATTGAGTACCTTTCTTTTTAAACTCTGTTATTTGTCCATTATGCGACATTCCACTGTATTCAGGATTTACTCCACTTATAGAAGCAAGATTATTGCTTTCATGGACATTTCTTCCCGCACTATATTTAGCATGTAATAAGTATGGCCTTATTTCACCATTAGGTTTTTCTGCTTCTTGCAGAATTTCAAACCCCGGATGCATAGCATCAGAATAAGAATATCCCCAAACTTCATCTGTTTCAAAATATTTAAGGTAACCCACCATAGCCATTACATACACATCACCCATAGTTCCATCTTTTTTAAATCTTCCATCACCCTTTATGGCAGTAACATGATAATCATCATTTTCGTCTACATAAGCATTTACATCTATACTCATGAAAAGTCCTATGTTTTCATAATCGTTCTTGCCTTTAACGGTATTAGTAGAAGGCTCACATTCCAAGCCTTTATTATCGTCTTTTTTTATTCCTAAAGGTGAAGGAGAAATATCGTAATTATTAAATTCTACAGTATAAATTTTCCCGTTTCTAAGTGAATTCCAAAATTGGTCTAAATTTAC
>CAZJCV010000171.1:0-2948 GCA_964544535.1 uncultured Lachnospiraceae bacterium
AATATTTTTCTTTTACTGGCCATAGTCGTTACAATAACTAACTACTATTAGTTTTACTTTGAAACACCCTCCAGTTTTGTTATATTTTCGCTTTAACTGGTGACTGCGTATTTATTTCACTTTTACATTTTTTAATTCTATCCGTTTTCAATCTCAACCTTTGTATTCGTATACTTTTCTAAAACTTCTAAAATCTCTAAATTTTCCATGAAACGCCCTTCTATACATTGCATACCATTCTCTTCCTTCTTATTATACATAGGTAAATCACTAACATTACCCTGAGCATCAATAGCATACCAAGTTGATTCTACCCCTCCATTAATATTTATTCTCTTCGATTCTTCTCTGAACAAAATCTTGCTGATTTTATCATACTTTATTGTATTAAATTCCCTTCTAGTGTTTTTTTTATTATACATGTAGCTTGGCCTATAAATAACTAAATGCTCATCAAAAAATTGTAGCTCAATAGGTGTCCGCACCCATATAGCTTTATTCCCCATAAAAAAAGCATTTATAATAAATAAAATTAAAAGTACTCTTGCTATAGGTGATAGTACCATAAAAAAATTTTCTTGAAAAACAATGCTAAGAACTACAATTGCTCCCACAAATATCCAAACAATTTTTTTGACTATACTTATACCTTTATCAGTATTTTCTTTTCTTATTTCAGCATCATATGTTTTAAAGACATATTTAGGCTCATTCATTGTTTTAAACCTCCTTATATCATACTTAACAATAATCCTGCGATCATTTTGTTACAATCAAATCCAGCAGACAGTGCTAAATTATAATACTCAAGTCCCTCATGTGGCTCATCATTCATAAAACAAGCATTACCATATTGAAAATAAACAACTCCTGCCTTTTCAATAAGAAGAGCTTTTTTATAAAAATTTTTAGCTTCAGGATATTCTTCTATTATTATGTATAGATCACCAAGGTTTTTATAACTATCCATAACCATTGGATCAACTTCTATTGCCTGATTAAACTTTTCCTTTGCTGTTTCTACATTGCCTGCTTTCAGCAAAATAATTCCTTGCTGGTTGTAGTCGAGTGCTTTGAGTTTTGTTTCCTGACTATCTATTAACTTTTATCTCCAATCTAAATATTTTTTATATTCACTTTAATTGGTGAATGTGCCTCTATTTCATAAACAAAATCGACATCTGACATTCCTGTATAAAAATAACATATGCTATCTGTTGTCTTATGATGAGTTGGTTCTTTTGGTAATGAACCATCCTTATTGTATTTGAAAAGATTGATCTCTACAGTTCCAAGAATATTAAATCTTTCAGTTTCTGTTCTATATTCACATTTTGTTATATCTTTATAAAAAAATTTAAAGAATTCCATATGTGTAGTCATTGGATTATAATAAAGCTTTTCTCTATACACAACCAAATAATCATCATAAAATCTAATTTCAAAAGGTGAAGCTACCCCCTTTCTTTTATTAGCTATAAATAGAATATATACCAACAATATTATTAATAAAATTCGTACATCCGAATTTAATTGAGTAAATATGTTTTCTTTAAATATAAAATAGCCTATAATATTTATTGTAATTATTATCCATAATACCTTTTTTAAATAATAGTATACTTTACTATCATTTACTGTCCTTAAAACTTCCTCATTTGTCTTTAAAACATAATTTGGTTCCATCTTTTTCTTGTATGATATTTATAGAAGCTTAAACACACACTTTCCTTTCTTTTAAAATTTTATATTTCTGATTATAATACATTTAGATGCTGTGAACTTTTGATTTTTTTCCTGTGGTTCGCCTACTTAAAGGAGTGTATTGCCACGGTTTTATGATTTACGTAGGCATTGGTTTTGTGAATGGTGGAATGATACTAGGGGAGATTGGCGATATCGCTCGCTTTTCTTACCCTTCAAATTTACTTGCTTTTACTGGCCTCGATGTTGCACATAACGTTGTCAAAAATAATAAGACCTTTAAAGATTACTATGATAAAAAGTGAGCTGAGGATAAATCCCTAGATTCAAAAAGCTTGAAACACAAAAAAGTTGCTAGCAAAAATAAAACGTATAATGTTTTTAATTATACATTCATTTAAACTGCAACTTGAACCGCCGTGAAATATATTAGCTACTTATCTCCTAGATGTATGTAATTCTTTATTTTTATGTCTTGTAAGCTTAACCCTCTTTAGGCTTCAAGCTTTGTGTCCCATGCTTTCGCATGGTTTACCCTGTTTATACTTATATTATGTATTGCTTATATTTCCTACATTTATAATAATATGTTTTAATTTCATTGTCAATCTGTCTTATGGCTATCCCCTTTGTAATATTATTTTGTTACTTCATCTACAAAATCTTTTGGTTTTAAAACATTTTAAATTACAAGCTTAGAAATAACAGCTGTTTCTTTTGAAACACTTATCACAACTTCTTGATAAGTATCTAATTGGTAGGTAAGTCTTGTATTCATCTTGCAATCACTCCCCGTAATTTATTTTTATAGGATACTTCTTTAACTCCTCTATTAAACTAGGGGAAAAATAATCGTAAATAATAAATTGACCCTCTTTTTTGTTAGTAATATCTATCTCATCTAAGGTTTGAAAATTTTCAATCCATGCAGCATGCATTTTCCCTTGAATCGTTATTTTTTTAAACTCATTTTCATATTTAATATTTTTAATTTTATTTAACATAATTGCAATCAAACCCAGCAACTAGAAGCATCATTAGTATTACTATTTCAATTATCTTAATAATTAGAATCGAAGTCTTCTTGTTGGATACCAGTTTTTGTATATTCTTTTTTTTACGCTCCTGAGTAACAATTTCCATCCTATTCCTCATCTTTTTTTCTTCTAGATCCATTAGGTTAATCAGTTTTTTCCCTGAGATGCCAGCATATCATCTGTGATTTTCTCTATTTTTATTATAAA
>CAZJCV010000172.1:0-2941 GCA_964544535.1 uncultured Lachnospiraceae bacterium
TCTTGATTTTATTCATGGGAATTAAAGAAGTAGACAATATGGTTGATGCGGTGAAAAGGAAGATTGAAAAAACTGTAGGTGAAGAATAACTGCCTATATAAACTGAAAATATATAAAACATAACGCCTTGCCTTTATGGCAAGGTTTTTAAATTCTTTAAGCTATCAAGATTTTGAGTTTTCTCCAAACCCAGAAGTGTTTGACTTTTAAATGTGCTTGTTATATACTGTATGTTGTGGATACAAAAAAACAAGGCTCAATATATAGATGTTTGTTTCTTGATATTGAAAAACCTAAAATGGCTGGAGAAAGCTGGTTGTTCAATTAATGTTATTGGGAACTCGAAACTTGTAAAGATTTTACCCGGAAACTCACTTTCGAAGACAGCTAGCTTAATACTTTGAAATAGTTTTTTACGACACATGTTGCATCATTTCAACAATCCAAGTTGAACGAAATATTTACTATAAGTTTGTGGCTCGATAGTGAGCGTATTTATACGGTAAAAAAACATTGCTTGCGAATATCTGGAGGTGAATTTTTTATGGAATTACCTATGTTTGGACTTGGTCACTTAACCGCCTTAAGCAAAGTTTTAGGTAATTTAATGAAAGGAAGTGAAATTACGAAATTGTTAGAACACTGCCGAATTCAGGATAACAGTGGTGAATCTACTAAATGGCCAAGATTGGAATATGCATTTATAGAACGACAAGATAAAGATCGATCGCCAAATGCTATTTTTGGTTTTATCCAGGAAGCGTTGCAACCAGTTCGGTTTATCGATAGGGTCGATGAATACGAAAATTACCTAACTCAAGTGAATCAAATATTAATGATGGTTGGCGTTGAATTAAGAAGGGATGGACAACTTCAGCATGTTAGTCGTGCAGAAACTATTGATGAGGTAACGAAGCGTACTAAAAACCTTCGATTTCATTTAATCCAAAATGGTGTTCACCCGCAAGTGTTGATGTATTGCCGGGAAGAGCTGTTACAGGAAAATTACTTTCATGCTGTTTTTGAAGCAACAAAAGGCCTAGCTGATAGAGTTAGAGAAATAACTGGACTTATAGAAGATGGCTCCAAATTGTTTGACAAGGCATTTTCTCTGAAAAATCCCTGGCTCGCGTTTAACCGACTATCAAACGAGACAGAGAAAAATCAACAGAATGGTTTAAAGGAGATGTTAAAAGGTATTACCTATTTAGTCAGAAATACGACTGCACATGAGGTTAAAATTAAATGGGTAATTGAAGAAAAGGCTGCGATTGAAATTCTTCGGACAATTTCTTTTCTACATGGGTATTTGGATCAGTGTTTTGCAATAAAAGTATTTGCCGAGTAGGACATGGGTTCCATATAATTAGGCCTTCTCTTGCTAGATGGTTGGGTGGATTGATTTTACAACATGCTCTCGACGTAAGGCGAGACAATGGGGTGTAAGTTTGGCTAGGAAAGAAAGTTTAAGGAAGTGATAAATGCAAGACTTCTGTAGCATAGTTATTTACTGATGACCAAAATTGTAGTTGTTGTGATTATAGCGCAGTTGGTTGATGATTTATTTTAGTGAGGTGAAAGTCAAATGAAGAAGCAAATTGATTCCACAATTCTAACAGTAAGTGAAGCTATTTGCAATAATATTGATAGAATTGGCAACTCGGATAGGGGCCTATTGTCGCAGAATGTTCTAGGCCATCTAAGGAATCTAGTTGAGGCTGTTATACTCAAGGTATATGCTGGGGATGCAGATATTGAGATTAACTACAAAAATATAAGGAAGGCCGTAGACTATACTAAAAAGCGGGGTGAATTAAGATTTTTACGCAAATTTTATGAGTACTTGCAGATTTCGGTATCTCACTATACTTTGGATAAGGAAAATTCAGAAAGGCTTATTCTTAAATATTGCGAGTATTTGCTTAGAATTAAAGTGTTTCTTAAAGACACTTATAACCTCGAAGTACTTGGCAACATCAATGCATTTCCTATAAACACCGATTCTAATCTCAGAAAATATTATGTGAAAATCGCCACGAAACTTGAGCAATCACAAACTGAAAGAAGAAAAGACCTACATAGTGATCGATATTATATCCAAAAGATTAAACCGTTTTTTGTTAATGAAAACACTTATTACGAAGTTACTTGTACCAGCGCCAAGGATAGAGCAAGTAAGTTTGAAAGGGTTATAGCATTTACAAAATTGGACCTTTTCCCAAATTACGCTGTAAGGTTATCTATGTATGAGAGTAGCATTAACGTATTGGGCAAAAATATGCCAATATTAATTATTAAGGACTGGCAAGTCTCTATACGCCCGTGTGAACTAAATAATTTTGCCGCTATACTGGGTAACCGTATCACTATACAAAGTGGAGGTAAGGAATATCAAAACCTAATGAGGTTCCTGACTGCAACCAAATTGGATTTAGTCGAAGTTATCGATCTTGCAGATGTTGATTACTTAGAATTTAAGGAACGAATAATGGATGGAGGAAGGGCTCATCAATTCCTAGACGTACTAGATAAGTGTCGAGAATTGACAAAAGGGCAAAAATCTGGAAGTAATGTGCTTAGATATCTTCTTTATAGGCTAAACAACATAATTATCAAGCAGCAATATAAGCGAGATACTTGCAGATTACTTTCGGATCTGCATTTAGAATATGGATGTATTCCTTTTGATACAATGCCCTTTACTACATCATTGAAGGGACATAACCCGAGAATTTGGGATGTCTTGAATTGTATCGATCCTGTGGATCGCGAGCACGAATTTTTTTCCAAGTTGATTCATAATAATACTGAAACTAAAAGGCAACTTTATACTCCTAAAAAAGAAATATGTGTTGAGGAGGTAGACACTCTTACAGCGCGTTACAACAGTTTGGTATATGACAAGCATTATAATCGCCGATTAGAGAGTTATAAGGAACAT
>CAZJCV010000173.1:0-2934 GCA_964544535.1 uncultured Lachnospiraceae bacterium
TTTACCACAATAAACATGAAATCCATCATGGATCCAGCTATTCATGTTTTCTATAGAGGTTGCAGATGGTACTTTTACCAACATCTACAGCATTCCTTCTCAGAGTATTAGCTGCCGCGATAGAACTGCAGTTTAATGACAGGCGTACAATTTCATCCTCAAGGCGTCGTGTTTTCTTCGCCTTATCGGAAATGAAATCAAATCTTTCTGCAAAAGTAGTATGATTACAGTCAGGATTATTACAAAACATCTTTCTATTACGTATTATAATAAATACCTTATTGCCTTGTATTGGGAGATCCTGAAAGGTTCTGCTATATGTGGAATGTGTTTTGGATGATGGCCAGCCACAGAATGGACATATTACTTCTTTGCGGTTGGAAGCTACTGTTATATAGCATTTTCCATCAATTATTTCATGACATATGTAGTCCAGATTTTGATCTAACTGCTTAATAAACTCATCCATGAATTGGCCTCTTTTCTTTTGTTTAATACTTCTTCATTCTATCATACTTTCAATACCATTTCAACTAACTATGGAAAGAACCAATTTTAGAATAGCATTAACAGTTGCAGCTTGTTCCAGGGGAAAGAAGGTAAAATTCTATCGTACAGCAGGCGTTAGTTAACCTTCTGAGCGAAGCAAAGGCAAAAGGGGAATTACAACGGTTTATGAAGCAATTGAAAAAAACAGACCTATTGATCTGTGATGAATGGGGATATGTTCCCTTTGAGAAAGATGGCTCACAGCTGCTATTTCAGGTTGTTTCCGAATGCTATGAAAAAAGGAGCGTGATACTTACAACAAACCTGGAATTTAGTAAATGGAACGGTATTTTCTATGATGAAAAACTGACAAGTGCGATTATTGACAGGCTAGTACATCACAGCCACCTGCTGGTTTTTCAAGGGCAAAGCTACAGGTTAACTCACTCAACCATGAAATCCCAATAATGGGATAGGGGTGCTCGGAAAATTAAGTTCCCCATTGCTCGAATTTGTACTTGCCAAAAACATGTATTCACAAAATCCTTAAAAGGTTGGGGACTGATTTCGATCCCCAACCCATATTTCTGAAATCAATTTCTTATAAAGAATAAACATTTTTCAGTGATCAACCTGTCTGCCTATTTTTTAACCACTTTGATATCAAATCAAATACTACAGAAGTAGAGATAAAAAAAGAAGGCATTATAAAATATCTATATCTAGTTTGTACTTCAATAAATAAATAAGCAATGTAGTTTACGAAAATTAAAACTATGAAGAAAAAGGGTATATGATTTTGTGTTATTGGGGCTATCCATATGATTATACATGTTGTAATAATTAATATATGTAATAATATGTAAATAGCTTTATCAAAATACACAATATTGTTTATAACTTCTTCATACGTAATTTCATTCAATATAGGTTTATCTTTTTGTATATGTAACAGCGACCATGATGTATTTTCCATGTTTGCCCACATTATTTTTAATTTTTCCCAAAAAAATAAAGGGATACTTTTGCATTCTTGAAGAGAGGTGGATATTATTTTTTTGGCTTCTTGAAGTCGAAGGTCTGAATCCTTTATTGAAACAATATAAGCGTTCCTTTCACTATATGTTCCATTTGTAACTGTATCCAGACCTATAACAAACTTCCACTCAGGACAGCTATTAGAAATTCCATTTGGTGCAACTCCTGTAATTTTAAATAATGTTGAAGATAAATTAGTAAGAAATATAAAAGCAACAAATAGTGAAAGTATCTTTAATAAATTATTTTTTATATATTCCCATTTTATTTTATCAGTAAGACTAGTAACAGTAAAGACTAACATAGTAGTAATTATTAGAACTGCTTCAGGACGTAATAAATTTCCTAAGAATAAAAATATACCCGAGAGCAATATACGGCTCCATGAAGGAGCTATAAGAAAGAAATAAATACTTAACATAAAGAACATAAGAGATATGTGCTGATTAGTTAGAACAGAAGACAGCAAAATCGGAGCAGGATAGATTGAGTATAAAACTGCGACTATAAATGCAGCATATGAAGTAGTACATTCCTTGGCAATTAAATAAATCAATATATTTATAACAACCATGTAGGCTACATTAAACAACTTTAGCGCTAAACTTGAACCAAATAATTTTAAAATAAAGGCTTCATAATAAACAAATGGAATTTGATAGCCCCAAGTTGAAAAATAAGTTTGGCCAAGCCATGACTTGTCGCCTGCAACTACATCTTTTGCGGCATTGTACATTTTTAAAAAATCGCTGTAAATGGGTGTTTGTACAAACAGAGTAAAACATAATCTTGAAGCAAGGCTTATAATTATAATTAATACTATATATATTTTTTCGGGTAAAGCAAATTTTAAATAATAAAACATAAAACCTATTGATGCTATAATTGCACCGAAATATATAAGCACCCTAAATATTTCAGCAGAAAGAACGACTTCTATATTTTGGTACAAAATAAGAATTGACAATATAATTGTACATAGGAGTATAATTTTAACAATGATATTTTTAATGGTTTGGCATGCAATTTCTGTTTTCTTCAATGAATAAATAACAATCTCCTCCTTACCTGATATATTAATACATTTCTGTAATAACATAATTGTATAAATTTATAGCAAATTTTTCAATATTTGATCTAATTCATATAGTATGAAACTTGAAGCAAGTTGAGCTCTATTTTTTATATTTGCTTTTTCATATATAGATGCAATATAAGCACGGACAGTCGAAACACTAACATATAGGTTGTTAGCGATTGATATATCTGTTAAGCCATCTGATACTAATTTTAAAATAACTTTTTCTTTATCAGTTAATAAACTGATATCTAATAGGTCTTTCGATAATAACTTTTCCTTAATTATATCTTCTTTTAACTTATACAGTATAAGATCAGCTAACACAT
>CAZJCV010000174.1:0-2907 GCA_964544535.1 uncultured Lachnospiraceae bacterium
AGAATACTTTCACAGCCTGGCTTTAAGTTCTTTTAGCAGCAAATTGCTTTATTAGAGCTACTTTTTTCTTATCTTCATCTGACATATCTTCTGTTAAAACTTCAAGTAATAAATCCTGTTCTTCTTTTGTAAAAGTCAAATTCTGTTCTTTTATTTGTGTATTAGCTTGCATAAGTAAAGGTAGAATTTTTTCGGCTTTTTTACCTTTGGCACTTTCTGCAAAACTTATTAAAATAGCGAGTTTAGCAGGTTCTATATCAGCAATAGCAGAATGGTTCATCCATGAGTATTCACTCATATGTTTTACTCCTATAATGTATTATAATATAAATATATTGTTAAACATTATAAATTATGTTCTGCATTTTCATCAGTGGCCTTGTTTTCACATCCAGTCTCATTTGTCGTACTCATCATTTTAAGAATCATACTAAGTTCCTCCATAGACTTCTTATCTTCTGGTGAAAGCATTGAACTTAATAGTTCTATTAAATCCTCCTTATCTAAATCACCATCAAACCCTAGTAGGTTGCTAAAACCGTTAAAATTATCTTCTGAACTTATCATAGAAAAAAGATTAGTATAGCTTTCATATATATCCATTGCATTCATAATATTAAGCATTAAATCAATAATATACAGCTCGTTTTCATAACAGACGCTTCTAAGCTTCTTTAACATAGAAACTAAATCTGTTTTATCATCTTTATCTGATTCTTCTTCCCAGTGGTCACTATTAGTCATCGTATTGACCTTATATCTGTGATTAACTAAACATTCGTAAAAATCTCCAGCTTTTATAAATAATTCGATGGTTTCGCTTGTGCGACTATCCATATAAGGAAATGCAGTCTTCATAATCTCTAAAGCATGATGAATATCCAAAATTGCCATAATTAAATGATTAGTTACCCCATTTCCTATTTATTCAATACACTATATTCAAGGGTGCTAATTATTATTACTCGGGTAAGTCAAATTAGATTCACTTATATTATAAAGAGTTTTATCTAGATATTGTTTAGCCAAATACTTGGCCATGTTTAAATTCATATCTATATAATTGCCACAAGCGATTGCAGAAGCTCCTGGGATATCTCCCTCAAAGTTGGCTATAAACTCAAAAGTTTCTGTTATTAAAGGCGCAATATCAGATGAACTATAGTCGCCTGCAAGAATTAAATAAAATCCAGTTCTACACCCCATAGGTCCAAAATAAATTGTTTTATCCTTAAACTCCTTATGATTTCTTAGAAAAGTTGCTGCTAAGTGTTCTATTGTATGCATTTCTGCAGTGTTCATTACAGGTTCAAAATTAGGTCTTGTCATCCTAAGATCAAAAGTTGTCAGTGTTTGGTCTCCAATTATATCTTTTCTAGATACATAAATACCAGTTAGTAACTTCATATGATCGATTGTAAAACTTGCAATTTCTTTCATAATGATCCTCACTTTCCTTATTTGCTATACTAAAAGTATAGCAAATAAGGAATGATTATACCACAGCTAATATGGACTGAAAAACTAGATAATTACTGTATTTTTTAATAAATATATGCTAAAATTGATTTTAGATAATTTTTAAATAAGTTTAATAAATATTTATAATTCAATTTTGAGGAGCAAAATTATGATAAATGATAAAAAAGTATTATTTAGTGCCATGCAAGCAACAGGGAACCTTACGCTAGGAAATTACCTTGGGGCACTTAAAAACTGGGTAAATCTTAGTGATGAATATGAAGGTTTCTTTTCTGTGGTAGATATGCATTCAATTACCGTAAGGCAAAATCCTGCAGAACTTAGAAAGAAAGCAAGAAGTTTGCTTACACTTTATATTGCTGCTGGACTAGATCCTGAAAAAAACTGTATATACTATCAGTCTCATGTATCTGCCCATGCCGAACTAACTTGGATATTAAATTGTTACACTTATATGGGTGAACTTAATCGTATGACTCAATTTAAAGATAAAATTAAAAAACATGAAGACAATATAAATGCGGGTTTATTTTCTTATCCTGTACTAATGGCAGCAGATATTTTATTATATCAAGCTGATGTAGTTCCTGTAGGTTCTGATCAAATGCAACATTTAGAATTAACAAGAGATATAGCAAATAGATTTAACAATGTATATGGAGATGTATTTACTGTACCAGAAGCTTATATTGGTAAAGCTGGTGCTAGAATAATGAGTTTACAAGATCCAAGCAAGAAGATGTCAAAATCTGATGAAAATCCAAATGCAAGTATATATTTATTAGACGATAGAGATACAATTATTCGTAAATTTAAGAGAGCTGTAACGGATTCAGAAAATCAAATTAGTTATAATGATGAACAAGCAGGTATTAAGAATCTTATTGATATCTATTCTTCGGTTACAGGGAAAAAACCTACAGAAGTAGAAGAAGAATTTGAAGGAAAAGGATATGGTGATTTTAAAATAGCAGTGGGAGAAACAGTAGCAGATGCCTTAAAACCACTTCAAGATAGAGTTTTGGAATTATCAAAAGACAAGGTTTATATAGATTCAATTATAAAAGAGAATTCAGAAAAAGCAAATTATTATGCCACTAAAACCTTAAGAAAAGTACAAAGGAAAGTTGGTTTTCCAGACAGAATTAGATAAATCTCCCCTACTGAGTTAAAGCATAGGGGGGTATCCTTTCTTGCTTTATAGACGAAAGGATGTTTTTTTGCTGTTTTCTTTTTTAACTCAGAACCCCTTTTTCAAGGTTTTAAATAATGCGAAGTAATGTGTTTATCGTTCCATTTTATCAAGAAGTCTTGATTCTGACTTAGTGATAAGTTCAGCAATTGCCTGTAAATCTTTTTTTCTACCATCTTTTTGATTTGCTTAAGTGTTTGTAGACATTTGGCTTAGTCATTATGCAACATGAG
>CAZJCV010000175.1:0-2899 GCA_964544535.1 uncultured Lachnospiraceae bacterium
TCTCAAGTTATAAAAATGGTTGAGGAATGCCAGGGCTCTAAAGTACCAATCCAGGAATTTGCCGACAGGGTTACCGGGTATTTTGTTCCTGCAATAATAATTATCACCATAGCTACATTTATCTCATACAATGTGTTTCCAAAATTTCATTTAGGAATTATAGAGTGGGCTTCTACCTTTCTTCCATGGGTTAACCCTGATGCAAATCCACTTACATTGGCCTTTATCACAGCTACTGCTGTACTTGTCATCTCTTGTCCTTGTGCATTAGGCTTAGGGACACCTACAGCTTTAATGGTAGGCAGCGGCAAGGGAGCAGAGCGAGGTATTTTAATTAGAAATGGTGAGGCAATACAAACCCTTAAGGATGTAAAGGCAATTGCCTTTGATAAAACCGGAACTATTACAAAGGGCAAACCAGAAGTTACAGATGTAATTCTATTAAATGATGCCAATGAAAAAGATATTTTTTACTATGCAGCAACAATAGAAAATGCATCTGAGCATCCTTTAGCCTATGCCATTGTAGAAAAAGCAAATAGTGAAAAAATTAACTTAGGAGAAGTAACTAATTTTAATGCAATTGTTGGTATGGGAGTAGAAGGATATATAGATGGAGAAAAAGTCCTTGTGGGAAACAGAAAATTAATGAATGAAAATAAAATTTCCTATAAAGACCATGAAAAAGAATTAATTAGATTAGAAGAAGAGGCAAAAACAGCCATGCTAATTTCTAGAGGCAATAAACTATTAGGAATTGTGGCGGTAGCAGATCCTATAAAGGAAGATTCAAAAAGAGCAATAGAAGAGTTAGAAAGTATGGGTATTAAAACAGCTATGATTACAGGAGATAATAAAAGAACTGCTGATGCTATAGGTAGAAAGGTTGGAATTAGTCACGTAATTTCTGAGGTTTTGCCAGATGGAAAAGTGGAAGAAATTAAAAACTTGCAAAAACAATATGATGTAGTAGCTATGGTAGGGGATGGAATTAATGATGCACCGGCGTTAAAGCAGTCTAATGTTGGTGTTGCAATAGGTACAGGTACCGACATTGCTATTGAAGCTGCAGATATTACTTTGGTAAGAGGGGAATTAGGAGGTGTCATATCTTCCATAAAGCTATCTAAAGCTACTTTTAGAAAAATTAAAGAAAATTATTTTTGGGCATGGTTTTACAATGCTGTAGCAATACCTGTAGCAGTTTTAGGATTGCTGCATCCAATGATTGGTGCTGGTGCCATGGCAATAAGTTCACTAAATGTGGTTTACAACTCACTAAGGCTTAAAAAAGTCAATATTGAACCAAGTTTTAAAAATATATAATTTAAAAAAGTTTGATATTATGAAAGGATATTGGTTAAACTACAAATGAAAGTTTGTTGATTTAATGCAATAATCGTACAAGGTGGAAATTATTATGAGTAAAAAGAAAAAAGTAGATGAAAATTTGCCTAAAAACAAAGAATACATTGAAAAATTTTATAAAAAATCCGAAGCTGAAATCAAAAAACAGCGTGGAGAAGGAAAAGTAAAATAGCTTACAAAAATACTGAACGCACAATAAATGCAATTGTGCGTTCAATATTTAAAAAGGGGAAATGGAAATGTCCAAAGACTTTCATACCTTTAAAAAACCTATAAAGTTAAAGGATTTGAAATGCACAAAAGAAAAGAATACCACTAAGGAAAAGAATACACAGGTTAAGGAAAACAATCAAAGTTCTTTAGATGATAAAATGCTGTCAGAGTGTCTAGAGGAAAACTTGAAATCTTTAAAAGTTATGTTTAAGGATTGTTTTGATGTGGTTTTTAGAGAATTTACCTTAGGGGAAAAGGGAATTAAGTGTTTTTTGGCATATATTCAGGGAATTGTTAATAAAGACACTATAAACAAAAATTTTTTTCATTCCCTAATGGAGGATTTTAATGTTTACAATGTGACTTTAGATAGAGAAAGCATTATGAATGTAATTGAAAATAAATTTATTGAAATAGGTGGGACAAAAAAAATTACCCTGTTAAAAGAAGCTGTGAAAGATATATTAGATGGACACTGTGTTTTTTTAATTTCAGGCTCTTCCATAGGACTGTCCTTAAATACTCAAAAATGGCAGAGTAGGCCAGTTGGGGAGCCCATTAGTGAGGCAGTGGTAAGGGGACCTTCAGAAGCTTTTACAGAATCTTTGGACGTAAATATTTCACTAATTAGAAAGAGACTAAAAACCCATGACCTTAAAATGGAGAAACTTGAAATAGGACGGCTTAGCAAAACAAAGGTGGTAATATCATATATAAGAGGAATTACCCAAGAGGAAGTGATAAATGAGGCAAAGGAAAGGCTCGGAAGAATTGATGTGGATACCATTAATGATAGTGGAGAAATAGAGCAATTTATTGAAGACAACCCCTATTCTCCCTTTCCGCAGGTTTCTTACACTGAAAGGTCAGATATTGTATCTGCTTCTTTAGCTGATGGGCAAATAGCAGTTTTAGTGGATGGCTCACCCTTTGCTCTTATATTTCCAGCTGTTTTTGAGCACTTTTTAACTTCTCCTGAAGATTATTATGTAAGGTTTTATTTTGGTACTTTCATAAGAATACTTCGCTATATTGCTTTTTGCATAGCCCTTTTTTTGCCTTCTATGTATGTAGCCATGACAACCTACCATCAGGAAATGATACCAATGTCACTTCTTACAACGCTTATTGCTGTAAGGACTGCTGTTCCATTTCCAGCCGTGATAGAAGCGCTTTTAATGGAGTTTACTTTTGAAGTTCTAAGAGAAGCAGGAATAAGGCTTCCAAAACCTATAGGAGAGACTGTAAGTATAGTTGGTGCACTTATATTAGGGGAGCTTGCAGTAAATGTAGGTATAGTATCAAATGTAATGGTTAT
>CAZJCV010000176.1:0-2896 GCA_964544535.1 uncultured Lachnospiraceae bacterium
TAGCAGAAACTGCAAAATATACAGTTAAGGCAGAAGATTTTTTAATTAGAGATGAAAAAGGAAATATTCAAGAAAATTTAACTGATGAAGTGGTTCAAACTTTGGATTATGCACTTCATAGAAAAAGGTTAACTGCTTTTGGATTTAAATTTAAAGAAATTCATAAAGAATTAAATTTAGATGATAGTGAAGATGGAGATTTAACTAATACTGATAATGAAGAGTTAAGAGAAGATTTAACTAATATTATCTTAAGGTATCAATGGAATATTGGAATTAAAAATTATGTATTGGTAGAGGCTACAGAAAATAGTGAGTAGAATAAAGGAGTTGATGAAATGAAAAAAATGCTGGTAACAATTTATTTTGATATTGATGAAAATAAAGAACTTCAAGATAGAGATTATGATAGATTTATTATTGAAGCTGAAGAACATAATTTTAGAGATAGATTTCACGAAATTATAGAAATTAAAAAATACGCATGGGATGACTTTGACAAAATTAGACAAGGTTATAAGGCAATTATGCAAACTGAAACTACAGATATAACTGATTTAGAAATCTTTTGATTTCATGCTTATTTTATTAAAATTATAAATAAAAGTAGAAAAAATTATTTATATATAAATGATTTTAGAATAAAAATAAAGGAGTGTTTAAAAATGGTAAATTGTAAGGCTTGTGGTAAAGAGATTGCAAAGGGTGTAAAAAAATGCCCTCATTGTGGTAAAGATCAGCGTAACTTTTTCATGAAGCATAAAATTATAACTGGTATTTTAGTTATTCTTTTATTAGCAGCATTAGGTGGGGTGATGGGTGGAGATGATAAACCTTCATCTGGAGGAGATGTATCAAGTAAAGAAGTATCAAGTAAAGAAAATGTAGAAAAAGGTAAAGAGAAAGAAGAAAAGAAAACAGAATTTAAAGTAGATGAAGTTATTTCCTATAAAGATTTTGATTTAACTTTTACAAACCAAAGAAACATAAGTGGTATAACTGACTCTGAATACATTGTACTAGATGTAACTGTTGTTTCTAAAAAAGATAATTTTACATTCTTTGGGGATATCCAAGGAGTAACAGATGATAATGAAGTAGTAGATGATACTATAGCTTTTGTTTCAGAAGATATAGGTGACCCAGTGGCAACTGCTTGGACAAAAAAACTAAATAAAGACCAGAAAATAAGTGGATATGTAGCTTTTGATAAAGAAATAAGTAAAATAGAAGTTAGGGGAAACTTATTTTCAAATGATGTTATTACCATAATTTTAGATTAAAAAATAGAAATATTTATATTCTCAGGAACCAAGCCTTAAATCTTTTTAGGGCTTAGATATACTTAGAGAGTGGTTTCATCTGCTATAATTTTTTAAGGCTAAGGAGAAGTTAGGAATATTTATATTCTCTTTCACCTTAGCCTTATTTTTTATAAAGCAGATGAAATTTATAAAAGCAAGGTGGAGATTTTTCAAGTGGTTTTCTTGAAAAATACTACCTTGCTTTTATAAAAACGAACGGGAAAATTCATGATAAATTTTTCCCCAAAAGGGGGTTAAGGGGAACTCCCCTTACAAGTTACCAATTTATTTGGTATAACTTGCTATACCAAAATGAAATATGATAAAATAAGGTAATCTTAATGTGAAATAGATTACCTTATTTTTATACGAAAAAATGAATTTTGGTATGCAGTAAAGGGGGTTATGTTTTGGCTCATTTGATGAAAGCAAATAGAAACCAAGTAGGTGGACTTACAAGGCATTTTGAAAGATACAAAAAAGAAAATGGAGAATATGTTAAGTTTGGAAATCAAGATATAGATACAGAAAAGACCAGGTTGAATTATAATCTTGCAGAAGATAAAAATCAGCTTGAATTTATAAAGAAAAGAACTTCGGAAATTAGATGCCTAAATAGAAAAGATATAAATGTAATGTGTGATTGGGTTGTAACTCTACCAGAAAAGATTAAAACTAAAGAAGATCAGGAGAGATTTTTTAAAGAAACCTATAATTTCTTAGAAAATGAATATGGAAAAGAAAATGTAATTTCTAGCTTTGTTCATCTTGATGAAACTACTCCACATATGCATTTTGCTTTTATTCCAGTAGTTATAGATAAAAAGAGGAAAGATTTAAAAGTATCTGCTAAAGAATTAATAACCAGAAAGCACCTGCAGGAGTTTCACCCTAAATTAGAAAATTATATGGAGAAGGTCTTTGGTCGTGATATAGGTATCTTAAATGACGCTACAAAGGCTGGTAATAAATCTGTTAATGAACTTAAAGGGGAAACTATTAAAACAGAACTAGAAAGCCTTAAAAGCGATTTAAAGGCTTCTAAAAGGGAATTGGCTATGATAGATATAGCTGAAGATGAAATAAAGAAATTAGGGCAAATAGTGGGTAAGGAAAAGTTATTTAAAAAAGACTATGTAGAAATTAAAAAAGATACTTTTGAGCAATTTAAAAATATGGCTAAAAATTATAAAAAAGATACTGTGGCTATTAAAAATACTAATATCAATTTACAGAGAAAAATAAAACACTTGGAAAAAGAGATTGATGGATTGATTAAAGAAAAAAAAGAAAATATTAAAAAAATCAATTTAGAAGAATTAAAGGAAAAAGCAGATACAAGAAATAAAATTATAAACCTAGAAAAAAGAGTGGAAAAATTAAGTGATTTTATAATTGATGAAGGATTGGCAGAAAAATTTAATAAATCTATGGAAAAAGAAAATCAAAAAAATAGGAATATGGGAATGGATTTTTCAAGATAAAAAACCAGCACCAAAAAGAGAAAAAAGACCTGTTTTTTAGGTCTTTTTTTTCATGTCTTTTCTTATCTTGATACTATAGAAATAACTCCTATTTATATTTATATCTCT
>CAZJCV010000177.1:0-2876 GCA_964544535.1 uncultured Lachnospiraceae bacterium
CAAAATTTGTTCATACAAGCTCGTACAAGATTACACCTGAAGATGGTTGGATTGAGGATGAAACAATAACAGGTCCGGCAAACAAGGATGGTTTTGGAAAAGGTGAAAAAAATTTTAATCACCTTTTTAAGGGATATAGTATAGGAGTTAAAGGTGTAACCAATGACCCTAAGGTTACACGCCCATTTGTTAATATAGTATTTTGGATTCTTATTATTGCGTGTGCTATCGTATTTCTTGATGGAATAATGCCCTTTATTTTTTACTTCATTGGTTACTCAAGAGAAGTCGATCATCCCGTGGCAAAGTTGATAATGGCAGCTTTTTGGGGATCTTGGCTTTTAGTGCTATTTTGGGGCAAGTGGCGTGCTAACAAAGACATTGATAAAGTACAGAAACAAATTGATAAAGAAAATGAAGGAAATTAAATAGCTTCTCTTTATTTCACTATAATCAAATAATAATACTTTTATATGGGATGCTATATTAATGTACCGCCATGATAAAAGCATTCATATACCTTTTTGTTTTGACAAAAGATTTCTTCATATCCTTGGAACCAATCTATATCTCCAATTGCCTTTGTTTTATATGTATATTCTCCAGACTCATAAAATTCTGGTCCACGATATGGAAGTTCTATAGTAGCTAGACATAAGGCTTCCTTCAGAAAGTCTCCACTAAATCTTTCGTCTAAAGTTCTACCAAAATAATTCATAGAATAGACAGGGATGTCATCTTCCCAGATTGCTTCCTCTCCTGAAAACTTCTCTCCTCCAAGCCATGTATCATAGTAAAGATAAGCTCCTTTTTTATATTGATAGTCATTTGATGCAGGTCTGGAGGAGCTGCACGTGTTAGCATATCCTGCATAGGTATTCTTGATAGCTTCCATTTTAAATAAGACCAAGTCGTTTTTATTAGTATCAGCTGTAGATGAAATAGATTTTTCACACTCATTATCTTTAACAAGATAATCAATGGTAATGTTGAATAATTCACTTAGTTGAATCAAATTTATAATATCTGGGTAAGCCATACCACTTTCCCACTTGGCAACGGCTTGACGAGAAACACTTAGTTTACTGGCTAACGATTCTTGGGTTATACCCTTGGATTTTCTTATAATCTTTAATTTTTCTGCTAAATTCATCTTGTTTTTTTCTCCTCTTCACAAGTTTTTATTTAATAATATTATAGCAAGAATAGAAGAAAATAGACATATAGGATTAGTTGCAATAATGCTACTTCTGCTTGCATTAAAAAGAGTTTCATTTTAATTTGCAATTAACGATATAGAAGAGTATGGAGGCTAGGTATTGAAAAATATTATATATTCTGATAAAATACATTAAAAATCAATTGAAATTAACACGATACATTAAAAAGGTAGATATAATTTGTAGAAAGGAATAATTATTAGTTAAGATATTGAAAGTATTGTTAATTAATAGAAAATAAACTAAAAGGGGGATATTTTTATGAAGAAGAAGAGAATGGCAAAAGTATTAGCTGTAATATTAATTGCCTTGCAAGTATTTGGTGGGAGAAGAGTATTTGCAGGAGACTATATCAGGGATGATAATGGCGTCATACAGGTGAATGAGGGAAACACCTATGAGAATACTGGATATTATGAAAACAGTAAGGATAGTATCTTTGGAATAGCAGGCGGCTTTCACCTTGTTGGTTTGGAGCAGGTGGATAAGAGGGCCCATATACATGGTAATATATTAACGAAACACTTTATAAACGACGGGGACTTCGGAACTAAGGGTGTAGATGAGGTAAATTATCTTAAAAGAATAACAGGTGGAGGGGATGTAATGGCAACGGTAACTCCAGGCTCTGCTTTGGTTATAGGAAAAACAGATATGGTGGTAGGGACGACAGATGGTGGAAATGCATGGACAATCAATGGAAATAAAGTTAATAGACCTAGAAAGGAAAATAATCCTAATGGTTTATGGCAAGATAATGAAAAAGAATTTATTGATTTTGCTAAAGTTGAGCAAGAAGCAAAGGATTTAGTTGAGAATCTATCCAATCTAGAAAATAATGGCACTATTATTAAGAATACAGATCAAAACAATCAAGAAATAATTATTGATAACCAACAATTTAGTGTTTATAATATAAAAAATGGTGACTTTAATTTTACAAACCCTATACACATTAAGGGTTTTGATCCTGATAAATTATCGACCTTAATTATAAATGTTGATATGAATAAGATGGATAATAACGCTGAATTCTTCATACCAGAATCAATCGGACATTATACAAATAATACCAAGATCAGTACTGGGGAAGTTTCAGTATGGTCCAATGCCAGTATTATTTGGAATGTATATGATTCATCGAAAACGGACAAAATATATACTGGTACAATAGAGAATAGAGGTCCAGTAACAGCAAGTATACTTTCACCGGGAGCAACTGTAAGCTTACATAGCAATCTAAATGGAACTGTAATAGCAAAAGAAATAGTGGTTTATGCACAATCACATAGGGATGATCATACAGGGCCAAAACCAGAGGGTCTAGATGTAGAAACAACGGCAATATCGGTAAAAAAGATTTGGGAAGGTGAAGCTTTACAAAGTGTGACAATAAACCTGTTAGCGGATGGAAAGAAAGTAAAATCTGTCGTATTATCACAAGAGAATAATTGGGAACATACATTTGATGGTCTAGATAAATTAAATTCAGAAGGAAAAGATATAATATATACCGTTGAGGAAGTAGAAATAGAGGGTTATGAAACTACCATAACCGGAGATGCTACGGAAGGATTCACGGTAACAAGTACGAAAGATCAAGAAGAACCAGAAGAACCAGAAGAACCAGAAGAACCAGAAGAACCAGAAGAACCA
>CAZJCV010000178.1:0-2850 GCA_964544535.1 uncultured Lachnospiraceae bacterium
CGGGCCAGTGTCTCCTTTTGGTCCTTGAGGACCTTGTAGGTTTGCATATTGGTATGTCGTTTCATCTTCCCGCTTTACGCCTAGCTGTGTGCCGTCCCATTGGTAGTTTAACCCTACACCGTCAGCTCCATCATCCCCAGGGGCGCCGGGCTCGCCACTTTTACCACCCTCTGCGATTGGGGTGTCGATGGCTTGTTTTAATTTCTCTACTAGCGTGGGGGCACTCTCTCCAAAGCCAACATCTAACCTAAAGCCAGTGCCCTCATAAACCTCCGTTATTTCGGCAATACGCCTATCTGCTGTAATGCCCCACTTGCTGTTTTGCAGTGTGACCATATCGCCTAGGTTGAAATCTTCTTCGTAGACTAGATTACTTTTGGGCAATACCTTACTATCAAAGGATAGTGTTTCCTGCACTTCCGCCAGCTTCTGTTCTCCCCTAGCAGGCAAGTCAGCGGCATTTTCAATATCCCGAGCATCCACAAACAACTCAAAACTATCCAGCCCCGTAGCATCCCCGACAACGGTTATTTCCCTTTCTGCTCCTTCGCCCTGGCCAGCCACAACGGCCGTGTTTGAATAGTTCAACCTGCTGTCTATCAGTGTTTGTTCTGCAATGTTGTCGTACTCGGTACTGAAAATTGCAGGGGGGGAAATGTCCTGTCCTGCTGTTCTGTCTTGCCCTTCTACAACATCAAATATAAACTTTTTACTGTCTAACTCCAGGGCTACATCCCAGCCCAAACCGCTAACAAGGGATAACTTTTCCAGTTCCTCGGCTAGGTTTTTATACCGTGTCTGATAGATAGTAACGGGCCCCCTGTTTTGGTTCGGAGCAACAACTATCTCAGTTATGCCTTTTCTAGTTAGTTGTGTGGCTACATATTCTTTCATAATAGTTTCAGCGTTGCCGGATATGCGGTGGTATGCTTGGCCAGTGGGGGGAAATGTTATTAACCTGTTTAGGTAGGATTTTATCTCCAAACCCTTAACAACTAAACCACCATCCACACTGTTTAACTCCCGGTGCAATATAACGTAGGCTTTTTGGGGAGTGGTGAATATGATGTTTTCTTTTAGTAGTTTTTCAGTATGGGTTGTGCTCTCGTGCAGGTGCATTTCAAAACTACCCACGCCCGCATAGCTTTTATTTATAATTAAACTCTTGTAGTTGTCAATCTGGCCCAGAAAATTAAACGGCCTATCAATGATATTGATAACGCCATCCAATTAAACCAACTCCCTAAACCACATATCCCCCGCCCGCATCGCTGGTGGCTCCGTTTTGCCCGAATGTACTTTTGGGATTGCTTCAATCATGTTGTATAGGTTACCAGCAGTATTTTCATCTAGAACACCTTGAATAGTTGCAAACCAGTTATTAAAATCTTGCTGGAATTGTGTTGTAGTAGTGTCATACCAACTATCCCATTCACTCTGTTTGTTGCCAACATAAGTGTTATAGCCTGACTCTTTATCGTCTACCCAACCTTCAAATTCGCTTTGTTTGGTGTTAGTATAAGTGATTAAATCTTGATTGAATTCAGCTTTTTTCTGCTCAATCCAATCTTGATATTGATTAAATAGTGTTGTAGTGTCCACCTGGTCTATTAACCCATGGACTATGCCACATAGGTTTGTGTTTAGGCGCAGGTCTGTTATATTTGCCTGCGTGATAGATATAGCGCCTTTGCCTACATATATGTCTGCAATACCTAGTTCGTAAGCATCAGCATTACGTTGTAATGTAGGTGCAATGGGGCTACTTGACAATTCACCTTTTTTAACTTCAATTCTAATTTCCCTATCTAGTGCATCCCATCTTGCTACAATTCTATCTTTCCTGTCTAGTATTCCATCCGCTGGGCTCACGCTTAGGATATAGTTACTATCGTTAATCAAAAAGTAACCGTTAATCCATGCCCTACCCGCCTTGACTGTAACTGTCATGTCGTTATTAGATATTACTTGCAATCCATCTGAGGGGTTGGGGAACGCTCCATTTCCCACCAGGCTTGCAAAGTACTCAACCCAGTGCGTTGCATTGTATTTCCTGTCTCCAGTTATCGAATTAAAGGGGAAACTCCTTATCGCCATGTTGTCACCTCTCTTATATACCTAAATATAGCGGCCTATGGTAAATACTCACCTCTAGGTTATCAATACCTTGTTCTGCATCGTATTGTAATAAATTATCACCTGGTTGTAGTTGCAGAAATGTACTGTCCAGGTCAATGTAATTAAATACGTTTTTCACAGTACCATCTGACTTGATTAGCTCTACTCGCTTATTGCCAAAGTGGGTAGTTATGATTAATTTGTCCCCTGCAACTAAATCCTGTTTGACCTTGATAAATTCCCTGCTGTTGAAATCAAATATGCTGGGATTACTAACTGTGGATAAGGCTCTAAATTCGACCCTTATGCCACATTCAACATCGCCATTATTGATTATATTTTTAATTAGCGTTGTTGCCCTGTGCCCAAATTCCATGCCATCTGCGGGTATTTCAACAGGAAATTCCCAGTCGCTCACCCACAATGCAATTTCTTCCCTGCCCTCTATTAGGTCTTGCCAAAACGGCTTATGGCAAATTAAATGTAGCAGGAACTTTTGATAATACAGACCCTTGCTGCCTGAACCGCCTGGAAATACCGGTGTGGTTTCGGCAATACCCATGATTTCTTTCACCTGGTTTCCCTGGTGATAAGTAATGGTCACTTCCCCCGACTTGGGATTCAGCACCCGCTGCATCAGCCGCCTGGCCGCCAGCACCGCAGCGGGATGACCTTTGGTGATAATTGTGCCTTCAATGCTAATAGCCCGGTTCTCCAGAGTGTTGTCGATGT
>CAZJCV010000179.1:0-2848 GCA_964544535.1 uncultured Lachnospiraceae bacterium
CATCTTTTAGTTTGAAGTCTAGTTTTTCAAAATCCCATGCCCATTCTCTAGCCATTGGAAGTTCAGTTTCTTCAATTTCCATTTCTTGAGGATCTGTAAAAGGAAATACGCTATCCATTATGGATCCACCACCCTTGCTACAATAATATATGTTTGCTTATCCTCTGTAGGCCATACTGCCAACCGATCCCCTTGTTTAAGGGTGTCTAAAAAAGTTAATTCTACTTCATTTATTCCTACTTTAACAACATCATGTTTGTGAGTGCCATGGTCTCCTACACTTGCACTGTTCGTTTCTCCTGTTGCTGTTACTTTTGGAACTTTTATTTTACGTTTGTATTCTTTTAGTAAATAATCAGCTATAAGAATATTATCCTTATCTACCTGTAAATCTCCTATTTTAATAGTTAGAGGATTAGGCGATATGACTTCTCCTATTTCTATTGATGGAGGGTTTGAACTTGCTCCTTGTTTTTTCATCTGCTCTATTATTTTTGAATACGGATTATCTTTCATCTATTCCCCTCCTTCTTGGCTATCCATAATGTTTTTAAAACTTAACCCAAGCCTCATAGTATGTTGGCCATTAGCAAAGGTATGTTCATCATTGTCAATGTAAAATAGTCCTGTCAGCCCTGTATAGGGTTCTTTTATTTTTACTGCATTACCTGTTATGCATTCAATGTTTCCAAGTCCTTCAATCTCTGCTGTTTTTTCTATTCCTTGTAACATAGATTTTGCGATAGTATTTGCATTTACGCCTTTTTCTTTCTTATATACATCTTGAAGTATGCCATATTTCTTTATCCAATCAGCATTTTCAACTTTCCCTATTTGTTTTCCATTTTCGTCATAAATTTTCACTCTATTGACCATATTTTCAATGCTTTCACTATAAGTAGAATCTATTATGTTGTTTTCACCATCTAAAGTATATTTTGCTACTGTCTTGCCTTTTTCAATTACATTTAACTTTCCATTTATCATTCTAGGAATGTATTTTTTACCATTTCTTTTACTTGCTAAGGTATAAACTGTCATTACAACACTATAAATACTCTCTCTATCAAATATCCTATTTAAAGTTACTCCTGTACTTGCTAAATTACCTACTTGTATACCAAAGTCAATACATACCTTTCTTGTTATCTGCTCTGGGCTCATATTCTTAAAATTGTATGTTCCTTTACTTTTGAGCAAATAAATAAGCCCATCATAGGCAGTAATAGTCATCTCGTTACTGTTGATAGACTTTTCCTTGAAAAATACATATCCTTGAAATAGCTCCTTGTCATCATCATCTAACAACTTAACCATATCTCCCATTAAAATTGTAACTGTAGGTAAATAGTAATCATGAGGATGTACTGCAACACTAAAATCTAGTGTTCTTGCTGCCTGTTTATAATCACCGCTCCAATTGATATTAGGATTTAACTGTGTTATGTCTTTGTTTTTATGGATAATCTTCATTAAATCACCAACTTTTGGCCGGGGTAAATGAGATTAGGATTGCTTCCTATAACGCTTTTATTTTTGTTATATATCGTTCTCCAGTTGTTTCCGTTGCCGGTTAGTCTTTTGGATATTGCCCAGAGAGAATCGCCTGACTTAACAGTATATGTTTTAGGGACTTCCTTTGTGGTCGGTCTCTGAGTTTCGACTTTGTATTCTCTTTGCTTAGCAACTGTTTTTGTTTCTAAAAATACATACTCCGCTAAGTCTAAAGTAAAGTAGACATCACCTGTTCCATCTCTTTCGCCAAAGGTAAAATTGTCTATAGCTAAAGCTAGGTTAATCGGAGTCTCTGTTATTATTAATCTTATAGGCTTACCTGATAACCGCCAACTCTCAATCATATCCACACATTCATAAGGTTTCGGAAACCCTGTATATTCACAAAAATAATAATTTTGTGCTGGGAAAAATGTTTCTATTGTAATTTCTTTCAAATCTGATTTTCCTATTAAATTTATACTACCTATTTCATTTATATTAACTCTTGTGTTTAAATTACCCACTTCTACTCCAAAGCTAGGGGGTAGAACAGGTAATCTTAATCTCTCTGCATTATTCTGCCACGAAAGCCATATCTCCATTATTCTACCTCCTTTATGCCATATTAAGACTTGCTTTTTCGATTTCTCTTGCTATCGCTTGAGCTATTTTGTCTATGTCGGATTCTTCTCTTACATTAAAAGTATTGCCTGTAACTAGTACACTAGCTTTATTGGTAGTTTCACTTCTACCTTGTTCTCTTTCTTTGACATTATTATTTTTTATTGGAATTATCTCTCGTTTTATAGGCTGCTCTAACGGTATTGGTTCTTTTATATTCGCTGGAATTAGTTTTTGCTTTATAATTTGTGTAACATCTTTAACATTTGGTAATGATACAGTTTTAAGTTCTTGTATTATATTTTGAACTTGACTCTTAATATTTGGTATATCAGCTGGAATTAGTTCTTGTATTATAGTTTGTGTTATATCTTTAATATTTGGTATCTCAATCCGATTTAATGATTGAGATATATTTTGAGTTTGATTATCTATATTGGGTATACTAGCTAGCTTTAGTTTTTGCCTTATAGTTTGTGTTATATCTTTGATATTCGGCATATTAGCTGGAATTAGTTCTTGTATTATAGTTTGTGTTATATCTTTAATATTTGGTATCTCAATCCGATTTAATGATTGAGATATATTTTGAGTTTGATTATCTATATTGGGTATACTAGCTAGCTTTAGTTTTTGCCTTATAGTTTGTGTTATATCTTTGATATTCGGCATATTAGCTGGAATTAGTTCTTGTATTATAGTTTGTGTTATATCTTTAATATTTGGTATC
>CAZJCV010000180.1:0-2805 GCA_964544535.1 uncultured Lachnospiraceae bacterium
ATCCGTCATCATTGATGTGGGTAGTATTTCTATTAACAGTTTCTATTGTCTTACTGGCCATTTCAATTCCCTCCTTACATATAATCTAAATCATTCTGCTCAAAGTCATTATCTACAGTGTCGTCATCGTTGTAGTCTTCTGCTTCCTTCTTAACTTGGTCCTTATAAACTTCATTGAATACTTCCTCTGACATCTGTGGCAGACTTGATATCTTCCTCAAGTGGTTCATCAGTTCCATGTCGCCTGATATATCTAATCCCATTGAACGAAGTAACAATGCAATCTCCTTCAGACTTGGGGACTCAATGTTTCCAGGCACTATCTTTGGATAATCAGTTATATTATTATAGTGCATCAACTTAGGCACTGCATATTTATTGAATATGTCTGCTATATTCTGTATTTGAGCATTAAGTGCAGTAGCTAATAATGATTGCTTAGTTTCAGCCATAGCGAAGGAACCCGTCTTCTCACCGCCCAGTAGCACCAAATCTGATAGCATAGTAATCGCAATTCTATAATCATATCTATTAATAATTGCGTTCGTATCAAACTGTCTAGCTGAGCCTGAGGATAATAACTTGAATTCCCAACCATGTGGAAGCAATACACCTTCTTCACTGTCTCGTCTAACATTTCGTATTAACTCTTCCGCATTCTGTCTAAGCTTTACAAGCCTTGCATCTTCATCATTCCAAAGGTCTAAACCCTCTGGTGCGTTTAATACTGGGAAACCTGCGAGGTCCCTTTCAATACCTATACCTTCTATCTCTTCAATATGTTTCTTGAAGTACCAAGGCCTATACGCATTTCTTAACAGTGATTTACCCTCTGGGTTATCTCTTAATACCCTAGTCCTAAACAAAAGCCCTTTTGACAGGGGTATAACTACAATCTTGCTAGTGTTAGGATCGTGTTGGACAAACGCCTTAATGTCCCCTTCATCATCGAACATCCATTCATGCAACGTGTCTTGCGACCTGATAGGCATTCTTCTCCATCCTATTTTACCATCTGAGTATTTGCTCCTGAACTTACTATTTCTCTCATGAGGTCCTCGTCTAATCTTATAGACAACTTCATGGAAACTGAACCCATAAGTTAACATAGATAATATCTCAGATATTGTATCAGCCCATGACATATCCATATCATGCATACAAGAATATAGGAATTCCGCTGCTTCTATATCTACAGGGTTGTCTGATGCAGCCTCAGTTGTCCATTCAGCATTACGTATCAGCATCTCCGCCAAATACAGTATTGCACCTACAACTGGGTCATTATCCGCCATCTCTTGATATACGCTGCCTGCTCTTGGCCATCTCAGGTTTGGTAGAAATTCCTCATACACATACCCGCCGTACCTGCGGAGACCTGTCGTACCTAGTTGCTTATAATTCACATTACTCAATCTTATTCACCCCTATCTATTTATTCTATTCCAGTAAGACCCTCCAGACTTCTTAAGGCTGGTAGGTCCTACATACAGCACCTTATTCCTAAAGTACACAAACGCCCCTGAGAAACCGTCTATAGTATCATCGTTACTTCCATAAGGAAATACATCGGCCTCATCAAAGAACGCTGTCATATTCCTACACCTAGCAGACATAAAGACTCTCCCACCCTGTGACGCCGATGATGCAGGCTCTGCTCTTTCTACCTTAGAACCTGTAGACCTAACTCCCTGGAAGTCATACCCATTGAGAACGTTCCTAGCATAATGGTCTATAGTAATATCTCCAGAAGAACCCGGCTCCTGCTCCATCCTTATAGCGCACTCATATCCATCATTAATTGCTGTCTCAGAGATAATCTTCTCAACATCATGAGGCGTCTTCTGAACCCTTATTATGTCTTCTATCCAGTACAATCCTTGATGGTGTGCAAGCTTGAAACCTACAGTGTAGTCAGGGTCTCTTCTTCTCCCCTTACCCCTACGTTTAGAGGGGTCTATAGAAGCCATGTCCCAGAACCTAACTCTCTTAGCCATGTCTGGTATGTCGTTGGCAGGTACTATAGTAAACCAATCCCTTGAGAACATATCACCTTTTTCACGCACTTCCCAGTTACCGTTTAATAGTTGCTCTCTAGTTACCGGATCTAATTCTGCAAGTGACTCTCTATATTCTTCAGCATCAAGGTACGGATTATCTTCCAATCCTGCGCCTATGAATATCCTTCCAGCTTCTTCTCCCTCTTGGAAGAATCTATTATAGTAGAAGTCACCATACTCGCCTCCCGGGTTCGCAGTAGCCCTGAACCTCAGCGGTACTTTCAATGTTTTAGGTTTTCTAAGACGTGAGAACAGGTATCTGTAATTTGTTGGAGATATATGAGTTACTTCATCCATCCCGATGTACTGGAACTCAGCGCCCTGGTAGCGGTAACAGTCATTATCAGATTCTAGGTATCCGAACGCCAATGTTGCACCGGATGGGAATGTGTACTTCTTTTCCTTCTCTGACCACTTGACTTCCCCTGATTCTACAAAGGGCATTAACCAATCCTTTGACATAGAAATCAGCGCTCCTGGTAATGCCAAGTCAGCGTACGTTTTTCTAAACAGAATTGCTGAGTACCCTGGTATATCTACAAATTGTAACGCAGCCATCAGCTGAGCAACTGACTTGCCTCCGCCTGCAGCGCCAATCAGCCGCCGTACAGGATTTCTTTAACATCATTCATCAATAAGAATGCGCGTTGTTTTGGTGTCGGCTCATAAGGAATATATTTAGTTAATCTCGGTGTTAGTGCTTTTTGTAAGGCCATAACATCAACGTTCGTTAAATCAATCTTGC
>CAZJCV010000181.1:0-2788 GCA_964544535.1 uncultured Lachnospiraceae bacterium
AATACTGCTTACATGAATTAACGCAACACCGAGAAAATTGTATGAATTGTAACATAAAGGAGTGTTAAACAGGTGGATAAATGTAAAAAATGCACGTGTGTTGACTTTATAGAGGAGGATTAAATGGAAATCAAGATAAAGTACTTTAGCAAAGACTATCCAAGGTTAAAGAAATTATCTGTAGGCGATTGGATAGATTTAAGAATAGACAACTACAAAGGACATATAACAATCGATAAAGATATATTTAGGGGGATTGTTGGAAATGTAATAATTGATGCAGATAAGGATGTAATAGATCTAGCTTATTATGCGGGGTTGGGTACAAAGTGCGGGCTGGGATTAGGCCTCTTAGAAATAATATGAAAAAACAGGAAAGCTGATAAAATGGCCGAAAGATTGATTTAAAAAAAACGAGAGAAGACATAGAGCCAATCTAAGCTATATTACAAGTATCACACATAACAAAAACAAAGGAGAGACAGTTATGGGAGATAAGGAAAAATACATAACGGAAATATACGAAGCAGCAATAGCAACATTCGGATCTGAAAAACAAATAATAATGCTGTTTGAGGAAATGTCAGAATTGCAAAAAGAAATGTGATGAAGTATGTGAAAAGGCAAGGGAGGTTGAGGGCAGTTGTATAAATACGCAATAAAAATAAATGGAGAATATTTCAATGAATATGTATATTTAGGCAAAGACAACAAAGGTAGATACGCAGGAAACACGCAATTAGGCAGCAATTTAAGAGAAGGAGACATAATAGACATAAAAACTACAGTAATACCAAAACGATTTGAATACCCTAGGAGCATAGGAGGCACGATAGCTATACTCCTAGGCATAGATAAATTAAAAGGAAACCGAATAGAAATAGAACCTTTTAAGGAGGGAGAATAGGATGCAAGTAATAATTACAACTGTAATAGGGATATTTGCAGTATGTATTTTAGTATCATTAGCATCACTAGCTTATACTTTAAAAAAAGTGAAGGAGATGGAAGAATGAATAACGATATCCTTAAATATTGCATGAGAGGGATAATTCGATATCTAAATGGCGATATAGATAAATTCAATTCTTATAAAAATAAAGCTATAAACATATACAAAAATGAGTATTTATTTGAACTAGGGGATTTAATTCCTCAAGAAACAAAAATAAAATTATACGAAATGGTGAGTTAAAATAATCCAGAGAAAAATTAATCTATTAGACGGTAATTTAGTTATAGGTAGAAAATATAAAATTACACAATTAAGTAGAAAAAGAGGAAGCGAATTTATAGGAACACTAGAAGAAAAATATAAGCATTATTATATATTTAAAAATAGAAGTGGTTTAAGGGAATGTTTTTTAAAGAAGGATTTTGTAATTGGTGAATATGGAATTGAGGAGGTAAAGAAATGGATAAAAATAAAATATATAAACAAGCATTAGATAAATGGGGAAAGATACCACAGATAGTCATGTTATTTGAAGAAATGGCAGAGTTGCAGAAAGAACTATCTAAGAATTTAAGAGGAAAAGATAATATAGATTCTATAGCAGAAGAAATTGCAGATGTAGAGATAATGATTGAGCAGATGAAACTATTATTTGAAATAGATTTAGATGTTAGAAAGCATAAGCAATTTAAGCTAGAAAAATTAGAAGAGAGACTAAGGGGGTAACTCCAATGGACGTAAAAAAACTTTTAACTCAATATAACAGTTTAATTAGAGAAATAAAAGACTTGGAGAAACGTATAAAGAAACTAGAAAATTTTAAAGTCGAACATGACAAGGTAACAGGATCTAATAGTGAATTTCCTTATCAACCGAGAAGTTTTACTATAGAGGGTTACAATATTCAAGATGTAGATAGAGTTAATAGATTAAAGAAATTATTAATTAAAAGAAAAAATAAATGTGAGAACATGAAACTAGAAATAGAGAAATTTATAACAGAGATACCAGACTCACTGACACGAAGGGTATTTCGATACAGATACATAGATGAACTGAATTGGCAGGCTATTGCAATGAGAATTGGGAAGGTACATGAAAGCTATCCAAGAAGGGATATACACGATAAGTATTTGGGGGGATTGGAAGACGAAAAGGATTGACTATATACGAACCATGAAAGCTGAAGAAGTGGCAAAAGCAATAAGGAATATAGCAAATTTAGAATTAGATGATTATTGCAAAAATAGATGTGATTATGCGAACACTTTGGAAGATGAACCACTTGAAAGCGAATGCGTAAAATGCTGTATTAATTGGTTAAATGAGGAGGTGATGTAACGATGAGTAATGAAAAAGAAAAATTAAACAATGTTATTGATTTTAGGCAAGTAAATAGTAAGAAAAAATATTTTCTAGTAGTAAGTGATGATGAATGTATTCTAGAGTGCTGGGCAAATAGCTATTTAGATTTAGTAGGAATTGTAAATATTTATGATGAAAAAGAAAATCCTCATAAAGTTTCAATGATAATTGATGTATTAGGGAGGCATATATATGAAATTAATAGGGGGGAATAGTTTGGATGATTGGATAAAAGTAAGTGAAAGGCATCCGACAATGATAGAGGGTAGGGCAAGAGCAATATATATGAAATTAAAGGGTGGTACTGTAATACGAGGAAATTATTTTATGAACGGCAAAGAACATATATATAACTCATGCGGAGAAGTTAATGGGGTAGTGGCTTGGAAGTATTGGGAAGATGAAGGGAAATAAATATTTGAAAGGATGGAGAGTTAAGAAAAGGAAAGCAGCAACAGAGAAGGGACA
>CAZJCV010000182.1:0-2781 GCA_964544535.1 uncultured Lachnospiraceae bacterium
AGCCAGGAGACCTTTGGTTGTTGGGCCGTCATCGGCTACTTTGTGGTGACAGCACCAAAGCTGAAACCTATGAAAAACTGATGGACGGAAAAAAGGCCAATCTGGTGGTGACGGACCCGCCGTACGGGGTCTCTTATGAGGGTAGTGCAGGAACGATACAAAATGACAGCTTAAAAGACGAGGAATTTTATCAATTTTTATTTGACGCTTTTAAAAATATGGAAAACAATATGGCAAACGATGCCTCGATTTATGTTTTTCATGCCGATACCAAAGGTTTTATTTTCAGAAAAGCTTTTATGGATGCAGGATTTTATCTTTCAGGCGTGTGCCAGTGGGTAAAACAGTCATTGGTATTAGGCAGAAGTCCGTATCAGTGGATTCACGAACCCATTCTCTTCGGTTGGAAGAAAAAGGGAAAGCATAAATGGTATGCAGGAAGATCCGAAACCACCGTCTGGAATTTTGATAGGCCTACAAAATCAGAACTTCATCCAACTATGAAACCAGTACCTCTTGTAGCTTATCCGATCCAAAATAGTAGCATGAGTAACTGTATTGTATTAGAACCTTTTGCTGGCAGTGGTTCTACTTTAATTGCCTGCGAGCAGTTAGGAAGAATTTGTTATGCTGTGGAGTTGGATGAAAAATATGCGGATGTTATCATTAAAAGGTATATAGAGCAAGTTGGAACTGATAAAGATATTTATTTAATAAGAAATGGAAAAAGAATCAAATATAAAGATTTAGAGACGGAAGGTTGTGATTAATGTGATGACCTTCCTTGATTTATGTGCTGGAATTGGAGGTTTTAGACTCGGATTAGAATCAGCAGGTTTTAAGTGTGTAGGATTCTGTGAAATAGATAAGTTTGCTGTTAAATCCTATAAGGCAATGTTTGATACAGAAGGAGAGTGGTACAAAGATGACATCACTAAACTTAAAGGAGATGATGTCCCATATGCAGACATTTGGACATTTGGATTCCCATGTCAGGATATCTCAATTGCAGGAAAACAAAGAGGACTTAGTGGTAAAAGAAGTGGAATATATTTCAGCATTATTGACCTCATCAAGAGCAAAGAAGAAAAGGATAAGCCCACATTCCTTATTATTGAAAACGTTAAAAACTTGCTTTCAATTAATGGAGGATGGGACTTTAGAAAAGTTCTCTCTGAATTGGATGAAGCAGGGTATGATGCAATGTGGCAGGTGCTTAACTCTAAAGACTTTGGAGTACCCCAAAACAGAGAAAGAGTATTCATTATCGCAAATCTTAGAAGCAGAGGTAGACGAGAAATATTACCTATCGGAGGAGAAAACTCTTCAACTCTTAAGCAGGTTATAGGTGGGTGTCAAGGAGAAAGAGTATATGATTCAAATGGGATATCTTGCACACTGACAGGTTGTGGTGGAGGTGGAGGTGGGAAAACAGGACTTTATTTCATTGACCAATCCACTACTAAGACAAGGGTTACAGATAATTCAAGATGTATAACTTCAAGATACACTGCTGGAATAGTAAATAGAACAGCAAGCAATAGTGCTGTACTTGAAGCTAAAGCAGTATTAACTCCTGATAGAATAGTAAAAAGACAGAATGGGAGAAGGATGAAAGAGAAAGATGAGCCTATGTTTACTTTAACCTCTCAAGACAGACATGGGGTTGCCATTAAAGAAGCTACGAATAAGGGTTTTGCTGAAGCTCATATAGGAGATAGCATAAATATAGCTTTTCCAAATAGTAAGACAAGAAGAGGGAGAGTTGGCAAGCAGGTAGCTCAAACATTAGATACACAATGTATGCAAGGTACATTAACAGAAAACTTTAGAATTAGAAGGCTTACTCCTAAAGAGTGTTTTAGACTTCAAGGTTTTCCTGATGAACTATTTGAAAAAGCAAGACTTGTTAATTCAGATGCACAGCTATATAAACAAGCAGGGAATGCAGTTACAGTAAATGTAGCATTCGCAGTAGCTAGAGCTATTAAAAGCTCAGTTAATCAAGAATAGGAAAAATTCGAGCCCACAGTTTGCCTTGTGTCGCCTTTTAATTCATCTTTCGAATAAACCCTCGAGCATATCTTAAAAATAACTTGCTTAATACATCTCTTTGAGTGATATATAGACTAACTACATTACTTGGAGGGATTTTTATGGATAGAAAGGATATTGTAAAAGCAATAAGTGAGCACTTTGGGGTAGAGTCAAAATATTTAGGAGCACCAAGTTTTGCCTATGAGATAAAAACTCCACGAGAAACTTACATTGTTAACAGGGAGGGAAAGATTGTGACAGCTGCTGGCGAGGAAGTAGGACTTGAAGAATTGCTAGGTGGGCCTGAAGCAGAAGATGAAATTACTAGCTACGATTTAGAAATACCTATGAAGGGCCACACTGGCAGAACCTTAAGAAATTTAGTGAACATGATTTATAGTAAACAGACCTTAATCAAAAAGGCATTAGGATTAGAAGAAAATATAATAGAGGACGATTTTGTAACCAAAATAAATGAGGTATGTATTGATAGCCTAGAAAGTTTCAAAGAAGCATTAGAAGGCATTGATGAAGGAAGTCATCCTGGAATTGATTTTGATTTTCAGGAAGAAACTATCACCTTTAAATATTTAGAAAATGAAGCAGCCATTAAGCTTTTTGCTTTGATTAATAAAAATGCGAAGGCCCAAAAGTATGCTTCAACTAAAGTGAAACCTACTGACAATGAAAAATACACTTTTAGAACCTGGCTCCTGCGCCTGGGGATGATTGGGGATGAATATG
>CAZJCV010000183.1:0-2765 GCA_964544535.1 uncultured Lachnospiraceae bacterium
TATTTTAAAAACTTAAAACTAAAACAAAATAGGGATTTAACTTGGAAAAATAGTACATTTGTTCCCAATGATTGTGATGAAGAAATAGACCAAGAAGAAGAATATGATATGGATATTACCAAATTATCACAAGAAAAAAAGAAAAAATTAGAAGATAAGTGGGGTTTGGGATATTCTGATACTGAATTATTGCTTTTTGAAAAAAAACATAAAATGCTTAGAAATAATTATAAAGAAAAAACTGCTATGCATAGAGAGGCATTATTTAATTATATAAGATATAGAGTCAAAGAAGAAATGGCTACTGCTGAAGGAAATGTTAAAGAAGCAAAGGAATGGGGTGCATTAGCAAGCAAAGCTGCTACTGATGCCAAAATAAATCCATCACAATTAAGCAAAGCAGATTTAAGTGATGGTTTATCCACTTTTTCTGAATTATCCGAAGCCGTAGAAAAAGAGGTGGATATAATTTCAATCCTACCAAAATTTAAATATAGACCAAATGATGCCATTGATTTCAATATATGGTGCTATATAAACTATATGAGAGATTTATCTGGATTACCCCTTTGTGATTATGAAGATATATATAAATTTTATGATAAAAGAAAAGAAGATTATATTAATCAATATGGCGACCCTTATGGGATATTTGAAGGCGATACTACTGAAAAAAACAGAGATAATATTAAAAAGTTTATTAGAGAGGATGATATTTAATGTCATCCTATAATAATTTTCAAAGCGATAATCAAAAATACACAACAAAAGAAGGTAGGAATAATTATAATCCAGATTTTAACAGCACTATTAACATGAAGGGTTTAAATGAAATAAGCCATCTTGAATTAAATTTAGATAAATATATTGAATTTTTATCATGGGCAAGATGGTACCCAGATTTGTTTTTAGATTTAATTAAGCCGAAATCAGGTGGAATAAATTTACATTCAGATCAGCGAACATTTATGAGAATTGCAATGAGGTTTTTGTCTATGTATGGTGTCTACCCTAGAGGTTGGAGTAAAACTCTATTACAGGTATTAATTATGTATATTGCATCGGTTTTATATCCTGGTATTGAATTTGCTTTAACAGCACAAACTAAAGAAAATGCTGCTGAATTGTTAAAAGATAAACATAATGATATTACCAAAAAATATCCTTGGTTTAAGAATGAAATATATGATACTAAATTTTCCAAATCAGATGCAGAAGTATTATTTATAAATGATTCCCGTATAGATATACTGGCAAATAATCAATCAAGCAAAGGTCAACGCAGACATCAAATTATGATAGAAGAAAGTGCATTGTTGGATGATTTTACATTCCAAGATGCACTTTTTCCAATTGTAGAACATGGAAGATTAACCGTTGGAAAACTAGGAATACACAATCCGGAAGAATTAAGTCAAAAAGTTAGTTTTTTTACAACGGCTGGCTTTAGAGGTAGCGATGAATTTGAAAGAAATATAAGAATGAAAGATGATATGATTAATCTTAATGGCAAAATAGTAATAGGTTCTGATTGGCGTTTGGGATGTTGGTATGGTAGAGGTTCTACTAAAAAACAAATATTAGATAAAAAGAAAGATATGTCACCAATAGCATTTGCACAGAACTATGAAAGCAAATGGGTTGGAAGTGTAAATGATTCGTTAGTGGATATAAAAAAATTATTAAATCTTAGAACTTTATCAAAGCCCGAAATCAAAGGGGATGGAAAATCAGAATATTATCTATCAATGGACATTGCAAGAAGTTATAATTCATCAAATAACCAATCTAGTATTGCAGTTTTAAAAGTGTTTCGTGATAAGAACACTAATAGAATAATAAATATTCAACTGGTAAATTTAGTTTACGTTCCAAATGTCTTGAATTTTGAAGCACAAGCTATTATATTAAAACGATTAAAATATCAATATAATGCTAAAATGGTAGTAGTCGATATTAACGGACTTGGGCGTGGTTGTTTTGAAGAATTGTTTAAAGAGCATACAGATCCAATAACAGGAGATTATTATCCTTGTTGGAACAGCATAAACACAGATGATAAACCAGACAATCCTCAAGATGCTGAGAAATGTTTATTTGGTTTAACATCTCAAGGTATTAATAGTGATATTATAGTTAATTTTATAGATATGGTTGAAAGCAGTAAATTAGAATTGCTAACAAAACATAGTGATAATTATCATTTAGATGATAAAGATTATATAGAGAATGTAATTACCCCTAAATTACAAACAGATTTCTTTATAGAAGAGGTTTCAAACTTACAGCTTGAACATATGTCAAATGGAAGACTCGGAATAAAGCAAGTTACCAAAAGAGTAGATAAAGATAAATTCTCTGCCGTGTCTTATGGATTATATTATATTATGAAATATGAGAACAATGTTTTCCAAAAAAAAGACCCAGTTGACATCAATCAACTCTTATCCATATTTAAGAAACCATCTTTGCGCTCGTAGTCAATAACTCACCACTTAGAGTCTAACGACTCTTGAAGTGGGAGCTTGCAAAAGCTATGATTGACTAGACTAAGCATTAGATTGCTACGTTATTATAGTTATCACACCTTAGAATAATACCCTAGTTCTAAGCTCTGTGTAGGCTCTCTAAACAGTTCTGATGAGTAGGAACAGTGAACCTAATGTGTATGTTCTCACATACAAGCTATAATAACATTGTCGAAGGGTAACAACTCTGAAAGGAGGAATACTTTATGTTAGTATTCACAATTAACAAACATGGTG
>CAZJCV010000184.1:0-2756 GCA_964544535.1 uncultured Lachnospiraceae bacterium
ATTTCAAGCGGTGCAGATAGAAAAAACTAAAAGAAGCAATGTCATTAAAGGCGAAAATGGAGTAAAAAGAAAAAGTAAAAAATATAGTTCTAAACAGTAAAATTTGAAAATAGCCTAATTGAAAGTTGTTGTCCGAGAGGATAAGATTGATTTAGAACCTTTATAAACACTAGAGTTTTGTTATGTTTTATAAAAGTGTGAAATAGCCTAACAATTTCATGTGGAGTGCGTAGTATTGATGTCAAGGGAATAAATACACTAGCTGTTCAAGCATTGATAGAGCAAGGTTTATAGGGTTTCACTTAAGTTTATTTTATGTTAATAAACAGGTGGGACCCTTTTTGTTATTGGCTTTAGATGCCCTGAAAATCGGGGTTGAGTTGATAGAATGGATTTTGGATGGGGGGGTTGACAGGATAGATGTAGGGCATAAAATGTGTTATATTTAGACTAATCATATAGTTAAAAATTGCATTGAATATCATTAGTCTAAAAAACATAAGTGCCAGGAGGTAAGAAGATGCCTGATCAACGTAGAGTTCACTTTATTCCACCAAATCCTGTGAAACGTGAAAAGCGAGTAGGCATTTATTGTCGAGTAAGTTCCAATAGCGCTGAACAATTGAATAGTTTAACAAATCAAGTATCTGCTCTAACTAGATTAACAGCATCGACCCCTAACTGGTTACTTGTTGATACGTATATAGATATTGCTTCAGGAAAAGCGAAGTCTAACCGTAAAGCATTTCATCGTCTGATAAAAGATTGTGAATCCAAAGACTTAGAAATTGTGATAACGAAAAACATTAGTCGATTTGGTAGAGATACGGTCGAAGTGCTTGAAGGGTTGAACAAACTAAGAGAACTGGGAGTACGTGTTATATTTGAACAAGAAGGCTTAGATACAGCGGATACGGATAGTGCTTTAATGATTTCAATTATAGAATCCATTGCGCAAGCGGAAAATGAATCTAGAAGTGAAAATATTAAATGGGGATATAAACGTCATGCCGCCCAAGGAACTTCTAAACTATATAACAGGAAATGCTATGGCTATGAAAATGATGATAATGGTCTGCTAGTTATAAAAAATGAAGAAGCTAGAAATGTTCGGTTGATTTTTGAGCTGTATTTGGGCGGATTTAGTATTATAGGTATAAAGCGGGAATTAGAAAAACGTGGAATAAAAACACCAACAGGGAAAGAAAAATGGAGTAAACGAACCATTGATGTCATGCTTAGCAATGAAAAATATATTGGTGTAGTGAGGCTTTTGAATGCCGGGGAACATCAAGAGCATTATGTCTCTGAAAATAATCATCCAGCAATCATTTCAAAAGAGCAATTTGAAGCGGTGCAGATTGAAAAGAAGAATAGAAGCAATGTTGTGAAAACTGATGATGGTGTAAAAAGAAAGAGTAGGAAGTACAGTTCGAAGAGAGAGAAATAAAAAGCTGAAAAAAATATTTGATAAAAATCTAAGCTTGTTCGATCTACTTTGACAGAAAAATAATGTAAAGGGAGGACGATAATTTGGAAAAGGAAATAAATTATTATCCAACTAATGCACAAAATTTTACCACTGATGAATGGATTTATATGTTACAAGAAAATAGTGGTTTTACTCCGGTCTTACTTGAGGCACTTTATGTTTTAATTATTGAAATGGAAGGTAAAGGATCCGCTAAACAAATATCAGAAATTACTGGGCGCTCATATCAAGTATATAATTCATCTATGGCTCAAACAGTTAAAAGGCTAAGAAAAAAAGGTTATGCATTTGTAGCTGATGTAAGGAAGAACAGTAAAAAGGAAAGGTATTGGAGTCATTTTTTTAAAGGATATTATGAAAGGGAACTATTTATTTGGGAAGTGAAAGATACTTTAGAAGAAGCATTTATGAAATACATGCGAAAGTTTGATGTAGGCGGCATCCACACTCATGATAATGAAATAGCGAATGAATATGAAACTGTCGAAGGAATGAGACGGCATCGTATTCATTATCAAATCGAACGTAATTCAGAAATTATAAATCTTGCAAAAAGAGAATTTATCGAAAAACATGGAGAACTTTTTTGTGAAGCATGCAACTTTTCATTCAATAAAATATATGAGATTGATTTCATCGAAGCACATCATATTCTCCCCTTACATAAGGGGAAAAGGGTGACTAAAAAGATAGACTTAATTATGCTGTGTGCAAATTGTCATCGTGCAGTACATAATAAAAAATGGAATGATAAGCCGATAGATGATTTTTTGGAATACATGAAAAACAAATTGATAAAATATTAATTCATATTAAATAGCCTAATCAAAAAAGGTATGTTGACTTGACGGAAATGATGGTAAATTACGTAAATACAAGCGTTATTCCTGTTAGAAAAAGATGTGTAGAATAGCCTAAGTACATCACGTTGAGACGGTATGTTTAATGTCTAGAAAGTGATGTCCGGAAAGCCTTGAGAATACTGAGTTTTATAAAATGAAAGTAAATCTGTCAACTCGACTTTAGCCCTTGATATGTGTTCGTGGAAACATATCGAGGGTATATTTTTGCTCAAAATTTGAGCCAGAATATGGGTAGGGTTGAGTTGACAGAGTAGATATATCTATAGGGTTGAGGAGATAGAATGGATGTGACATTCTATAGACCTGACAATATAGGATTTAGAGTAATAATTGTTGAATACAAATAAAAAATCATGCGAACTTAAAGAAAATGTTTGCAATATAATGATGCTAATGATATC
>CAZJCV010000185.1:0-2755 GCA_964544535.1 uncultured Lachnospiraceae bacterium
CAATAAACAGTTTATACCAAGATTTAGTAAAGCTTGGGGTTAATCGTGGGGATATATTATTGGTTCATTCATCCTTATCAAGTTTAGGATGGGTATGCGGTGGTGCGCGATCCGTTATAACTGCAATAATGGATGTCTTAGGTAATGAAGGAACATTAATTATGCCATCTCATAGTGGAGATTGGACTAATCCAGAAGAATGGGAAAACCCTCCTGTTCCTAATGAATGGGTAAATGTAATAATTGAAAATATGCCAGCATTTGACCCTAAGAAAACACCATCTCGTGGAATGGGATGTATTGCAGAATTATTTAGAACATTTCCTAATACACTAAGATCAGAACATCCACAAGTATCGTTCTCTGCCAATGGAAAATATGCAGAAGAAATTGTTGAGGGTCATAACTTAACACCTCAGTTAGGCATGAAATCGCCTCTTGGAAAAATGTATGATTTAAATGCAAAAGTACTATTATTGGGAGTTGGATATGATTCTTGTACTAGTTTTCATCTTGCAGAATCATTTATAAAAGAAATGCCAATTAAACGTACGGGAACTGCTTTGTTGGATAAAGGTGAAAGACTATGGAAATGGTTTGATGACTATGATTATAATACAGATGACTTTGACTTAATCGGGCAGAAATTCGAAGAAAATTGTTCAGTACATAAAGATAAGGTTGGTAATGCAAATTGTAAGTTGTTTAATATAAAGGATGGAGTGAATTTTGCAACAACATGGTTAAAAATATATAGGTTTTCTAAATAGATTTAGATGGGGGAGATTAATATGGCTCATATTTTTAATAGTGATAATATAAAATTTAAATTAAGATTATGCAATCTAAGCATTTGCATTTTGATATGCGACAGCTTGATCCAGATAATACTACAGAAGTAGTTCCAGGAGATATGATCTTCTTTGAGATGGGGCCAACAGGTGCACATCAACTATATAATCATACGCAAGAAAAATGTATATATATAGATATACGAACTGAGGCAGGTATAGATATATGTGAATACCCTGATTCAGGAAAGGTCAATATTCTACCAGCTAACGAAATATATGAGGAAAAAGATAGAGTAGATTCAGAAACTTTATAAAAAAAACATTTTCGTTGCTATTCATTTTACCAATTATATGCTATATGCTTATTTATCCAAAAGAGGCCGCTTTTTTTGCAAAGCAGGGGCTTTTGGTTTGGTTTCAGGTTTTGATACCGACTTTACTTCCGTTTATGATTCTATCCACGTTTCTTATTAAATTGAATTTACATCGTGTTATTGTTAAAATTTTGACACCAATAACAACTCCCCTGTTTCATCTGAACCCGGACAGTATTTATTGTATTGTATTTGGATTTTTGTGTGGATTTCCTATGGGAGCAAAGATTGTTACTGAACTTTATGACAGTGCTTATATTTCAAAGCAGGAAGCTGCGTATCTTTTGGCTTTCTGTAATAATATTGGACCAGTTTACTTTACCAGCATCGTTTTAACACAGATTCCTCTATCACTCCATATACCTTTTCTGGCTGGTTTCTATGGAATACCATTGCTATATGGAATTATTTTGCGCCATACGGTCTATAAAAACCTTGTAATCACAAACAGTTCACCAAAGATTTCTCTTAGAAATAACAAACAAACGGAAAAGCAACTCTCTTTTTTTGATGCAATCGATGAAAGTGTTGTTTCTGCACTATCAGCGATTACACATCTTGGAGGTTATATGATTCTTTTCAACCTGTATATGTGCTTATCCGGTATATTGTTTTCTTCAAAATCAATTTTTTATCATATTTGTAACTGCCTGATTGAAATATCTGGTGGAATACAGGGAACTTTACAGTCTATACTTACATTTCCACAAAAAGTATTTGTGATTCTTCCCCTGCTTACATTTACCGGCTGTTCCTGTTTTGCACAGACAATTGCATTTATCAATCATACCGATCTTAGTCTGCTTCCGTATTTTCTGCATAAAGTAATACAATCCTTACTTTTGATTTGTTATTTATGCACTTTGCAATTTCTTTTTCATATATTTTAATCATTATGATAAGCAGATACTGCGCTTTAAAATAGACAGGATATCCTTTGATACATAACTTATAATAAAAAACAGAAACGTACAATCTATAACTGTTGACGTTTCTGCGTATAAGAAAACCTTAAATTAAATTCAAATCATCACTCCCGGTTGTTTCTGAAGAGGCTATTGAAATCTCATCTTCTTCATCTACCGGATATAGCTCAGAACGGTTTGCTTTAATAATTTCATTGCATCCATTTAAAGAGCTTACTAAATTATTATAATTTGTAGTGGAGTTATCAATGGCACTTGTAACAAAGGTTTCCAAATTACCTAAAATTTCATCCGTGTACTGCATTGCCGATGCTTTTACACTATTTGCTTCTATGGTAGCACTGTCTAGAATTTCCTGAGCCTGTTTCGTAGCCAGTGTAACAACTTCATTTGCCTGTGCGTATGCCTGTTGCATAATTTCATGTTCATTAATCAACTCGTTGGTATGAATCGTTGCTTCATTGATTAATGACTCTGCTTTTTCACGCGCATCATTTAAAATCGCTTCCTTATTGCTGATAATCTTCTGATATCTCTTAATTTCGTCTGGTGTTTTCATACGAAGTTCACGAAGAAGCTCATCAATTTCCTCTTTATTGACAATGATTTTCGTATTTGATAAAGGCTGGTATTTACAACTGTCAATAAATTCTTCAATTTC
>CAZJCV010000186.1:0-2730 GCA_964544535.1 uncultured Lachnospiraceae bacterium
ATCGTGATCACATAATTTTAATTGATTTTCTTTCGTTATACTCAGCCTCGTCAATTTCATCCCAACCATCTTCAGACTCTTTAAAGAACCGATTAATTTCAACTTTTTCACCATCGGGTTTTATCGCATAAAATATACCTCGGGTGTCGAAGTCGCCATTCTTTTTATCAGTCAGAAAGTCCTCGCAATAAACAGCGATAGCTTTTCCAGGACAATACGGCATCGTAATTGGAAACATCTCATCGATAATTTTTGTCACCAGTCCATTACCGAAGGTACAATTAGGATCATTAATATCAATCCCATAACATCTATCGATATCCTTATACCTTACTGTCCCGTCATCATAAACGTATTTGAACAACGAACTCATTCTTGTACATTGGAAACAAATATAACCTTCTTCGTCGTTCCGGTCGATAATAGCATTCCAAACATCTTCGGTATCCTCAATAGGGGTTAAAGGTTTACCATCAATAAGCCTATTCAAAATATGTTTAGTCAACCCAATACTAAATCCGCTATGACCATCACTCATAAGACTCTTAAAAGCTTTTAGAGCACTATCGTAGCAGGAACAACCATAATCCCAATCATCATTTTTTACACCAGAAGCTTCTCGTTCACGTTTACAAGCAATCTCAATTTCTTTTTCGGCCCAAGTTTGCATACTCATTATTTTTTCTCCTTTCAAAACGACTTAATATTTTTACGATTTACAAAACGGTAACTCCTTACAATGAAAACCGGCGGCCCCTTTATGACCACCGCCACCGTATTTTTTTGCAATTTCAGAGACGTCGATATTTCTTGAATAAAGGCTGATAATCCATTCATATCACCACCTTGTAATAAAAATAAAAGAGTCTAAGTTTCCTTAGACCCCTCTCTCAAATGTTAAAAATATCTCTTATCAATAATTGAAAATCATCTGCTTATATATGTACGGCGCATCTAAATAATAATACCCCCTAACAATAGTAGGTGTCATACTATCATCTGTAAAAACGACGTGTCTAAAATATATCTTTTTCAATTAAATCATTCCTTTCATTTTATTATTTTCTCCATAATAGGGGGTGTTTTTTTAGCGTAGAATTAAGTTTTTATCATGCAAAATAAAAGAAAGAGCCTAAGCTCAATCTTTTTTATAAACCTATTTTCTAGTGTAGTATATATTGTACATCTTTCGTAACTATGTTTTTGATTTTTGTAATGCACCCTATTAGTGTAAGTTTTGTACTTCTCAGTTCGCAACCCACAACTCTAGTAAATGGCTCTTGGTCACAATCTTTAAATAGTTTTTCGATATTCATATAAAAACCTCCTATCAAAATATAGTTTCCATAATAGGGAGTGTTTTTTACGCGAAGTATTAAGTTTTATCTAACTCTAAATATCTTAAATCACATCTTCTTTTCTCTATTAAAGATGCGTTTATAATATTTTTTACATTTTCAGCTTCTTCCACCGTGTCATACTTACCAAGCCATAGTTTTTTACCGTCTAACCCTATACCAAATACGGTGTTTCGGTTATAGTCTAGTATGGTAGCAATGACTACACATTTAGATTGTCCGGCTTGGTCGGTTATGGTCACTCCATAATTTTTTACATCATTTAACATTTTTTCTCTCCTTTCAAATATAAAACTACCACTTAACAAACTTAGTCTCGTTAAAGTTCTTTTTTTCTTTAAGAGACCTACTGATACCTAAGTCGATTCCACTCCTAGATTTCAAATGATAATAGTACAAATCTGTGTAAGGGGTATTAAGTCTGTCGGTCCGTCCAGCTGCTTGCACCATTACTTTGTATGAGTAATTCTGGGAGTAGAATATAATTGTGTCGGTCTTGATGCAGTTCCAGCCTTCACAACCGGCTGTATACTGCACGAGGTAAACCCAACTCTTACTGTTCGGGATTGGTTCATGTTTATGACCATTCCATTCGGCGATTTTTACTTTTGGTCCGTAACCCAGATTTCTGAGAATTTCTAACTCGTAATCGAAGTTGTAAAATATGATTACTTTAGGATGCTTCTCAAATATCTCCAACACAGCTACTTGTCTGGATTCATCTGAGTTCACAATTTTACGCCAAATATAACAAAGCCCACCAGCGTTCATGATTGGCTCGTTTTTATAGGGGTCCCAACGAGTTCTGGAAACATCCTTATACTGCTCAACGCTATAAGAAACGTAGACGTCTTCATGGTGTGATATAGTTTCTCGCTTAAAATCCATCGTTACAAGAATACTTCGTCTTAGTTTTAGAAGCTTTCCCGTGTTAATATAACGGTCAACCTTAGGAAATTTCGTAAAGCGACTATAGACAATATGTTCTCTAGTAAACGCTGTCCGGTTTTTATAGAAACCATTTGCGATGAAGACCGGAATATAATCCTGCCAAGTATCACCAGGTGTTGCGGATAGTAAAATCCAATCGTTGTTCTTAACGATTTTAAGAAATGACTTTACCCAAACACCGTTTCCGATTACTCGTTGCTCGTCAAATATAAAGAAAGCATCGGCGACATCAACGTATTTTCCGATGTTGTTCCAACTATCAACAATTACCTTGTGATTATGATAGAGGTTAGTTTCTGGATGAATAGAAAGAAGGAAGGGTGAAAGCTCGCCCTCCCATTCTAACGTGTCTCTTTTTCTTGCAGTTGTTATAATGTATAGGTCTTTAGGAGGATCGTCCATTGGAATATAATCACCACCA
>CAZJCV010000187.1:0-2698 GCA_964544535.1 uncultured Lachnospiraceae bacterium
GGATATCCCTCACATAATACCATATCATCATCAGCTAGTAAAAATATTTCTGCCGTAGCTCTCATTAATGCATTATTCCTATTTAACCCCACACCCCTCTCCGCAAATGATAGATAACGTACCCTGCATCCCTTATAATCAAGATCCTCTACATCATTTACGTCACATTGGTTAGCTATAATAGCATCCGACTGTATATTCATTTTTTTTAATATACCATGATCTTTTTGATCAATAGTAGCCACTAGCACCTGTATATCCATGGTGTTTCATTCCTCCATACACTTAAACATTAAAATATATATAATACTAAAAGGGGCCCTATATAATAAAAACCTATCGTAATAGATACAGAATACCTCATTTTATGGCTTATATGCTATTCCACAAAAAATATTAATAAAATCCTTCCTATCATGTCCAGCTATACCCCTCCAAATACAGGACTTAGACTATTATGTATTCAACCCTTTATATGCTATTTCGAACTCTAAAATTTTAATTTTCCATCTAGGAGTCCTCTATGCTACGTCTCTCCATTTATCAACTCAATAACTTTGGGATATGTGTGCCCCCTATCAAATTTATCTTCCGCTAATCTTCTGTTGTTCTTACCCATCTCATGCCTTACCTGCTTGTTTTCTATCATTTTTAGCAGCTTTTTTGCTATATCTTGCGGATTACCATTTTCGCAATTATATCCCGCATTGTACCCAGTTATAAGATCTTTATATTCTTTGCCTTCTTGGGTACTTATAACTGGTAATCCTGCAGCAGCATAGTCACCAACCTTGTTTATTATGCTACATACAGAACCTTTAATAATAGGGTTAACTGCTATATCACAAACAGTTAGTTTTTTAACCATATCATTATAACTCAATCTACCAGTAAACTCTACATCGACATCATTTTGCTTTGCATGGTTTTCAAATTTTGACCGCATAGGCCCGCTTCCCATAACTACAAACTTAATATTGCTAATTCCTTTGCCCTTAATTATCTTTAAAGCATCAATAACACAGGTAAGATCATAATTGTGACCCAAAGTACCTATGTACGCTACCCAAATCTCATTCTCGGGTTTTTTTACGGGAGTACCAGCCTTAGCTATTCCATCAAAATAATTTAGGTTTGTTCCCAAAAATACACTAAGCCCCGAAGTGCATTTTTTATTACTTTGCAAGGCTATATCTACATATGTTTGTGAAACTGCCACGATTTCATCGGCGGCGGAATAAATATAATCAGCCTGCTTTTTCATGGGATAATATATTATATCACTAAGTACAGGTATATTCAGTATTATTTTAAATGCCTCGGGCCATATGTCTTGAACGTCTATTATAAAACGCACATCGTTTTTTTGAGCATATTTGGCTGCCGCCATGGCAAAACTTAGTGATGGAACCGCACAATAGATAATATCAGGTTTTCTTCTGCCCTTTAAATATCTAGTCAGATTTTTACCCAGTACATGATGGCTGTAAAACCTTTTAACTGAAAAATTTTTTTTATACCCGGGTTCGTTAAGCAATGTCACTTTATATTTTATATTATGTAAACTTTCCTTCGTTAAATATCTTTTTTCTTTTCTAACATGCGAAAAATCGGTTGTAATAACTTCTACATTATTATTGGTCTTACTTATTATATCGGCTATATAGCGAAACCTCCCGTTGCTATCCTTGCCAGGCAAATGGGTATATTGTGCAATAATTATTATATCCTTCAACTTGTCACCGCCTCTAAATAATTATACCAAGTGTTTGCTTTTTGGGGAATACCCATCCCATTAAAAGTCTTGGAATACTTTTGTTTTTGCGTGCAGCAAAAACTTCATTGTATTTGGGGATGAGGTTTGTTTTTTAAATATACACCTGGAGCAATATATAAATAGGGTAATCTTAGTGTCCCTATGGATAGATAATAATACATTCCGGCCTCTGCAAACCCGAGCGCCTTATGCGTTTTTCTCGCCGGTATATTATCATGCCTCGCATCCACATAAACATCATAATCCCTATAGTATTTTTCTAGATATTCTATCTTTGCCTTCATTATTAGTTTGTAGTATCCCCTTCTTCTGTATGTTGGTTCTACAAATGCCGTGTGAAGCCATGCTGAATTCTTACCTAGGATGTTAAAATGACCTATTTTGGCTTTGTCAATAACTATCCACCCATAGCCTGCACACTCATCCCTCTTTAAATCTACCACTAGAAACCCGATATGCCCCTTCCTAAGATATCTGCCAAAAAAAGCTTTCCTTTTCATAAGGCATTTATATTTTAGTAAATCACCATAAACTATTTGTCTTACAACTATTCCCTCTCTATCCGCATCTGTAAATTTCATTCCATCTGTAATCCGGCATACCACGTTTCTCCTGATTTTAAATCCTTTCATTAGTCTGATCCCCCCATATTGGCTACTCCAAATCTTTTATGATCTCTTTATAAATTTTTTTAATCTGCCCGATGAAAAAAAAGAAATACCATAAGCCAAAAGATTTGCAAGATATGGTTTTATATCACCCCTCGCATAGGTCATATGACAAACATTCTTTGGTTTTTTTAATATATAGCCATGTTCTTGCTTAAATCTGTCCTTATTATACAAAAAGTTCATCATGTCAGCCGGGATAAGCCATTGACAGTAATGCTCATACTTTGTATTTTTTATTCTTGCGGTTTCC
>CAZJCV010000188.1:0-2666 GCA_964544535.1 uncultured Lachnospiraceae bacterium
GTAAGGCATGGGTCTGCAACACCCTGATCACCAGTTCAAATCTGGTTGTCGCCTTGATTAGAAGATCTCCAAACCTTCATGGTTTGGAGATTTTTGTATGTGTAAGAACAGTTTAACTAAACATTAGAGGAATTGTGTTTTAAAGATTTCTCTTTTCTAAATCTAACAAATATTTTTTCATACTTAGTCCACCACCGTAGCCAACAAGCTTACCGTTTGAGCCAATAACTCTATGGCAGGGGATAAATATTGAAATAGGATTTTTGTTGTTTGCCATTCCAATGGCCCTAGAAGCCTTAGGATTACCTATTAAAACTGCAATGTCCTTATAACTTTTTGTTTCGCCATAAGGAATTGAAAGCAACGCTTTCCAAACCTTTTTTTGAAAGGGTGTTCCAGTAGGATTAAGGGGTAGAGAGAACTCTTTTCTATTTGAAGAAAAATATTCTTTTAATTGTGAGCTTGCCTTATGTAAAAGCGTAGTTTCTTGAATTATGTAATTATTAGGGACTTCAAGGTCATTAAAAGAGAGTTCTAATAAGCTACCATTAGATTCTGAAAGAGTAATAGTGCCTATTTCCGTTTCATATTTGTATGAATATATCATGTTTTCTTGCTCCTCATAATATTATAAAATAGAAAAAAATATATTTTTCTAAAAAGCACTTTACTATAAATAATTGTTAAAGTAAAGCAGATGATAATAGTAATCACAAATAATGGAGTGAATGTTTTTTTATTTGCATTTAGCGCCATGGCTAGGTTTAATTTCATTGACATATGGAATTAGTTTGGGTATGCTTATTAAACTAATAACAAGGAATTCAACAAGGTTGCTTCTATAGTGAGCCGTTGATTCATATATAAAAATTTAAAAGAAAGGAAGTATGTATTTAAACTTCTATAAATATCATACAAGGGAGCCTATGAGTTTTACTAATAAATATAGAATAAGTGCATTACTAGCAGCTATTTTAATAAGTGTAATTGTTATATATCTTAATTATTTGTCTCATGAAAAGACACAAGAAATATATCTAGAATATACGGAAAAAACGATTATGGAAATAAAAAAAGATTTTTTAAAAGATACTGTAACGAATATGTTTACAGAAATAGATGAGCTTAGAGAAAGAAAGCATAACGCTTATAAAAAAAATACTGAAGCTAGGCTTAGATGGTTTCAGCTAGAAAAGGATATGACTGATGAAGAATTTGCAAGTTTTTTCATAGATAAATTTAATGAAGATAATAATAGCGAAATGTGGACAGTTTTTTTATGGAATGATTCTACAGGAAAAATACTATATAATTCCTCACAATTAAGTACTGACAATATTGATAGAAATGTAGAAGAACTTAAAGCTATCACATCTTCCTATGCTGAAATTGAGAAGGGCAATATAAAAGGTGTTTTTGGAGTTAATAAAAGCTATATCGATGAAACTATAAAGGAAGATATAGGGAATACAATAAGGAACAGAACATTTTCTAACAATTCTTATATGTGGGTAAATGAAGTAATTAATTATGAAGGCGGGGAAAATTATGCAATTCGTAGGTTTAATTGCAACCTTATAAATTCAGAGGGAGAGTATTTATCTACTTACACAAAAGATACTAAAGGCAACCTTCCTTATTTAGAAGAGTTAGAAGGTATAAATAAAGATGGAGAAGTGTTTTTTTCTCATTATTTTAAAGAATTAAATAGTTCAGAGATATCAGAAAAGATTACATACGCTAAATTGTATGAGGATTACGACTGGATAATAGCTATGGGAGTACACGTGGATGAAATTGACGATATATCGGAAAGAGTAAACAAGGAGATTGATTTCTTATCTAGTGAGCACATCATAAGAATGATAAGATATATTATTATTGTATTGCTTGTTGGATTTGCAGTATTATATTTAATGGGAAAAAAACACTTGACGGATTCAACTATATCATTGGAAAAGGAAGTTAATATAGATGTAGTCTCAAAGGCATTTAGCAGAAGATACGGTGAGAAGAAAATAAATGAGTATTTTAAACAGTATAAACTAACGGCTGATAGTCCAGGGATTATGATGCTAGATTTTGATAATTTTAAACACATTAACGATAAGTATGGACATAGTTTTGGAGATCATGTGTTGAAAGAAATTGTTACTAGGATAAATAAGATTATAAGAAGTTCTGATCAACTGATTCGTTGGGGTGGGGATGAGTTTGTTGGAGTATTCCCTGGCTTGAAAGAAGAACATATGACTGTATTTGGTCAACAAATATTAGATGCTATATCTAAAATAGAGATTGTGGCAGGAAATGAGATTGTAAAAATTTCAATTTCTGTTGGCTTTTCATGTTTTAATGAAAATGATACTACTTATAACGATGTTATAAAAAGAGCAGATCAAGCATTGTACAAGTCTAAAGTTGAAGGAAAAAACAAAGTAAATATTATATTGTAAAAAAGATAAATTTCAACAATAAAACGTAATAACAAAAAAGGAAAGGTTATTGACATATACCACAAATGATGTATAATAAGACATAGATGGCATATGTTATAAACTATAAGGAGGTGAATAGCATGCCAAGAAGAGATGGAACTGGGCCAATGGGCGCTGGATCAATGACTGGAAGAGGTTTAGGATTTTGCACAGGTGCTAATGCAGTAA
>CAZJCV010000189.1:0-2634 GCA_964544535.1 uncultured Lachnospiraceae bacterium
GAGCAAGAAGAACTAAAAGAGAAAGTAGAATTTCTTAGTGAAAAATTAAAGATTGTCAAAGACCAAGCTTTGAATACAGACAATTTTCTAAAGCTAGTGAAAAAGTACACCGAGATTAAAAAGCTAGATGCTGAAATTATTAGGGAATTTGTGGACAAGATAATCGTCTTTAAAGCTGAGAAATTAAATGGCAAAAGACAGCAGAAAATAAGGATATACTATAACTGTATTGGTGCTATAGATATTCCTAATACAGAAAGCAAAACGGCATAGCCGATATATAAACCGACCATGCCGAATTTTTTTACAACTATAAATCCCTATGGTAAAGCACCATTTGCGGACACCTTATATAAAGTGCAAGGTTCAGTTAAGATTGTGCAATTACAGCCACCCAAAAGGTGTACCCAGTTTAAATAACAGACACCTAAAGAAAAATGGTTGCTGTTTAACCAAAGCCTTAAGCGGTCGGCATTGCCGGCCGCTGTGAATCGGCGGGAGCGCCCAAAGGTACACCCGCCTTTAACCGTGTGCCAGGCATGGCACTAATCTAGCTAGTGAAAGTCTGGCCACGGGTATTTACCGCCAAGTGTAGCGAACCACAAGTCGGTGTCAGTAATGGCATAGATGAAGGAAGTGGTGTAGCAAAGTTCACGAGCCTACGTATAGAAACTTGATAAGGCGATTAGGTGGATGAGATTGCGGTACAAACTTAAGCCCAAATGGTAAACGTAAAACCGAAGTTGTAAATCAAGAGGTTGTGGAATGAAAGATTAGTGTCTTACCCTGGGAGACCCTACCCACATACACTGTAAATTTTTTCATACCCTAGTTATACAAAAAATTGTATTTTTACTTGACACGGTATATAAATATAAGATATAATTAAAATTGTCAATACTGTTAAATATATATTATGCATGCATGTGAAACGTATTTAAAGCATTGTTCTGTAAAATTTACCAGAACATATATTAATATTTCAGGAGGATTAAACTTATAAAAAAATAGTAACAGCCTTTATTTTGTGCTTTTGTTTTATATGTAATATAATAATAGGATTTTCCCAATCCTATCAAGTTGACACCGATGATAACTATCAAAAAATGGACGCTAGACCTTCAAAAGAACAAATAGCTGCTGAACAAGCAAAATACCAAGAAGCAGTTAAGTATATGGAAGAAAAAAATAGACTTATTGAATCTAACGATTTAAAGAGTATATCAAGTAGGAGTTCAAAAACCAATCTCATTGGTAATTTTAAACAAAACTGTAGTTATACTTGTGGTTCAGCATCAGCTAGAAACTTAATAAAAGGATATGTGGATGCAAATAATTATGGTAACGTTCCAACGGAAGCAACTTTGGCTAGCACTGACTATTTGCAGACAACTACTTCGGGAACTAGTTTTGAAGACCGAGTATGGCAACATACATTATATGAATTTGCTCCTGGACAGTTGTATTACGTAGCTTGGGGCAGTGGTTCCCGTGAACAATGGGAGGTATAATAAGGAAGAAGTTAAAACAAGAATAAACTCCACTCTTGACAAAAGAGTTTATTGGTATCCAGCATATAAAATATGTTGATAATTTCAATGTTATTGCAAATCTTTATTATACAAACGGTATAGAACATTCTATACACCCTTACTACGACCAAACTGTAGTAAAACATTATGTTACTGTTTATGGTTACAATAACAATACTGAAATTTATAAAATTGCTGACCCAAATAATTCTGTTCCAATGCATTTTGAAACTGATTATATTTGTCTATCTGAATCAGTAAAAGGGAGAGGTATAATATGGTGACTGTGTTTATTAATAAACTAAAAACAAACTCCATTCTAAAATGGAGTTTGTCTTTAATTGTTTTTTTGGGTTTGCTTTTTGTATTTCTATTCCGTTTAAATAACAGTAATAATGGCGTACCAACAATTAAATCATTTTTAAACCAGGATAAACTTGCCGCTCATAAAAATTTAACATATGCAGTTCAAATAGATAAAGATATGTTATTGACAGCTGATTACTTTTATTTGGATGGTGATATTTACAATTTTGGCAATAAAAATAAAAATATATATACTTACAATATTAATACAGAAGAAGTCACACTTATTGTTACCGCCGACAATTACATATCTATAGACGGAATAGCAAGCTCAAAAGATTGGCTGGTTTGGATTGAAGTAGATAACCAGGTGTACGACACTTCGGATAAACCATTTAACTGGATTATGATGGCTAAAGATTTAAATAGTGGTACGCAAATGCAAATTGACAAAAGTGAATTTACTTCAAACAAGTATAATGTTCCCATGTTTGTTGACTACGTACCCATATCTCCAAAAATATCAGACAACAATATATTGGTTTATTCTAAAACAATACCAAATGGCAACAAAATAGCAAGCGAACTCATATGCTATGACCTAAATACTAAAATAAAGAAAATACTAGATAGGACGGATGATGTTACCGAAGAACAAATTTATTCTTACTGTTCTATATATGATAATACTATAGCTTGGTCTAAATTCCGTCAATTAAATGACTACCCATATAAACGTTTTACACAGTATGCCTATAGTGATCTTTATATTTACAATTTAAACACTGATGAAATA
>CAZJCV010000190.1:0-2631 GCA_964544535.1 uncultured Lachnospiraceae bacterium
AAATCTCATTCCAGCTCTCCCGAATTTTAGCCGGATCTTTTAATATGCCCGGGTGCTCTAAAACAACACTGGGCCGGGCATCATTGGCAAACAGCCTAGAGCCATATTCTTCCGTGGCCAACGCCATACCGATTGCGTTTTTAGCCATAGCAATAGGTGAATAGCCTATCAATCCGTCAAAACCAAGGCCCGGGATATGCAGCACTTCCTGCTGGTGAAGCAGATACTCCCTACCTTCTTTCAGGTAGCTATAATATATCTGTCCTTTTTCTGTTCTTTTTACCTCCATGCAATCCGGCAACAGGGGATACAGACCTATAACTTTTCCCCTGCCATCACGAATAATCTGCGCATAAGCATTTCCCCAAAGTAGAAGATGACCCATCAGTGTTTCTCTGAACACAAATGAAGTCATCTCGGGATTCGGCTCGTCATGGAGCAGGTAGTATAAATTGTGGTCTGTGGCTTTTTCCTTGCCCTGTTCGGTGCGCCGGTAAGTATGCAGCGGCAGCGAAGCAATGGTTTCAGCTAAGACCCTAACACAGGCATAAACCGCTGATGTTGTCATGGCTGTGCGCTCATTTACAGTTTTACCGCTGGGCGTAGGACCGAAAAAGAAAGCATACGCATTTTGCCAAAATGTATTTTTAGGATCCGACCTAGATTTAAAAAGCCTAGAAAGTATCGGTATTTTCATGTACTATACCACCTCCTTAAAAATAGGCATGAAAAAAGCACCTACTGTTTAGTAGATGCTATCAACATACAAACCAAAAAATCATTATTACTCATGCTGAAATATGTTATTTATTCTTAGATGTCTAATAACCCCCGTTCATCGTAGACCGATGTTTCCTTTTTACCTTCATTTCTGATACACCTGTCCAGAGCCATAATCATGGCTACTGCACCATCTATCTTTTCTGTTGATTTTGCTTTATCTGGTTTTATGTTTCCTGCCGGATCGGTTTGTATGTGTATATTATCCATCATCCAAGATAAAACCGGGTGGCCGCCGTGGGCTATTCGTTTTTCAAGTGTCAGCTTCATCAGTTCCTTGGTTGGCGGGCTCATATCTTTAAAGCCCTGCCCGAAAGGAACCACTGTAAAACCTGCACCTTGTAGGTTTTGTGACATCTGCACAGCACCCCATCTGTCAAAAGCTATTTCTTTTATGTTATAATTATGGTTTAGCTCTTCTATAAAAGCCTCAATAAAGCCGTAGTGTATAACATTTCCTGTAGTGGTCAGTAGATGGCCTTGCCGCTCCCAAATATCGTAAGGCACCCGATCCCTTTGTACCCTTAAATCTATATTTTCTTCTGGTATCCAAAAATAAGGCAGCACATAATATTTATCATCATCGGGTACTGGCGGAAACACCAATACAAAGGCTGTAATATCAATACTGCTTGATAAGTCCAGTCCGGCGTAACATTCTCTGCCTATAAGTTCTTCCGGATCTACCGTATGCGCACATTCCTCCCACGTGTCCATCGGCATCCACTTTATTTCCTGTTTCAGCCACATATTAAGGCGCAGCTGTTTAAACAGTGCTTCTTCTGCCGGGTCCTGTTTTGCCTGTAGGAAGTGCTCCCGGACCCTATCTATTTGGATTGTGTGGTCCATACTGGGGTTTGCTTTATACCAGTTCTTTTCATCTTCCCAATCATCTCCTTCATCCAAACCGTAAATAATAGGCAGAAAAGTTGGGTCGACCCTTTTTCCCGATAAAACATCTTTGGCTTTGCAGTGCATATCCCAGCCGTAACCCCGCAGTTTATTCCCGGCTGTTGTCAGGTATATAAAAAGCGGCTGCTCTCTGGCATCACCGGAGCCGGTGGTCAGCATTTTAGCCAGATCCGGATTTGGGTATGTCCAAATCTCGTCCAATATAACGCAGGATACATTAAGCCCGGATTTAGATTTTACATCGGAGCTTAATACCTGATAAAAACTGCCAGTTTTGGGATACACTATCCTTTTGGTAGACATTACGGTTTTGGTTACTGCTGAAAGTACATTATTCCCTTCTACAAAATTTACACTGGTGTTGAAGATTATACTGGCCTGCTGCCGATCGCATGCTGCAACATAGACCTCCGCATTAGCTTCACCGTCAGCTAAAAGCATGTACAGCGCAATAGCTGCGGCGATTTCGGATTTTCCATTCTTCTTCCCTATTTCCACATATACAGTTCTATACTGCCTAGTACCATCCTCCCGCAGCGTTCCGAATGTCTTTTTAATCAAATCAGTCTCCCAAGGAAGCAATTTAAAAGGTTTCCCCGCCCATTTGCCTTTGGTGTGTTTCAGCTGCTGTATAAAATCTATAACGTGGTTTGCTTTATCTTCGCAGTACAGCACATCTATTCTGCCCCTTTTAAGATTTTAAGCATGGGATCATTTGATTTATCATTATCTATCTCCACCCGAATCCTAGTCCTTGCAGCCGGGGTAAGTCCAAATTCAGAGCAAAAGTCCTTCATGGTCTGCAGATAATTTCGGGCAATCGACACCTGTGGCACCTGCTGAATATACCCTGATGGAGTTTTAAAAATGGTGCCGTGTTTAGTTAAAAATTCTTCGGCTTCTCTCCAGCGGGCATATGCTTGGCAGTATCCGGCAAAG
>CAZJCV010000191.1:0-2611 GCA_964544535.1 uncultured Lachnospiraceae bacterium
AGATGGTCATATATTTAGAGAAGGACATGGTCAAATAGCCTGGGGAAAAACATAATTGCATTTAACAATGGTACATCTTCTCTAATACTATGGTAAAAATATTCTCTATCTTCAAGATTTCTCAATACTGAAAATATATCTCTAGTTTTCTTTTTGCAACTCAAATAATTTATAACTGCTTTCCCTATTGACTTTAAATACTCGCTATGAATATGAATATTATCCATCAATAAGCTAGATTTTCTGTCCATATATGTCTCAGATAAAATTCTCATATTGCTATTATTATGAAGTTCACTATAAAAACCAAGAATATAATCATCTACCGATATGCCTCTGTCTTCTAGCAACTTATATCTTGTATCTATGCTTTTAAATTCTCTCAAAATAAAATCGTTAAATCCTTGATCAGTAGTCTGCACCTTTGGTTTAGTTACTTCCCCCATCTCACTATTTAACAAGAATTTTAATAAAAATTCATCATCTCCATATTCATTGATGCAAATATAATCATCAAGATTGAGTAATTGATATTGTTCTATTTCCTCATAAGTGTACATATTATCTACTAACTGAATCAGCATAGTAATGCTCAAATTAATGTACTTAGAATGGTTCTTTAAAACTCGCTTGAATGGTCTGACAAAAATAGCCCTCTCCAAACGATCTTTAAGTAAAATTTCTAAGGAAACAAAAACTGACTTATGTATATCTGCAGCTCCATAACGCAATCTCACTAATAATGCATGATACAACAGCTCTTTAATGCAGTATTCTTCAAATTCACCTTCTATTTTCCCCCATTCAATCTCTGCTCTATAGCTCAATCGTAAATCAATAACATTATAAACTATGTCCCACAACTCTAGAACTTCTTCTTGCCAATCATCAAGGTCTGATAACATTTTTATTATACTTTTTGACACCCCGTTAACACTCTCAAATGGCTTATTCATATTTCTAAAGTACTCAAAATATGAATCAATAGCTAATCTTTTATCTAAAGAATAAGATTTCTTAAAAAACTCATAATTACCATATTTGTGGTACCAGCCGTCCTTTTGTGTAAGATAAATTCGTAGATTAATATAAGCCTTTATACTATCTATAATTTCATCCATTTCTCCTAAATAGATTACTCTTTCTTGAATATAAGAATATTTACTAGACACAGGACTTTCAAAAGCAAAATCAATAAGTTGATTGACGACAAACGTAATTTCTTGAGACATTTTTTCTTTATTCACCAAATATGTTTTAACAAAACTATCTACCTCTTCAGAATATCCATATAGTTTTATAAACTTTAAAACCTCATATATATCTTTGCTATCAAAAGTTTCTGTTATTTGAGTGTCCTTATGTTGCTCAGTAGTAGATGTCGCTGTATACCCTTCTGATTCAATCAATTTGCAATCAATGCCATAATTTTCACAAAAATCTGCAATAGAATCTATAAACTGTTTTTCAATTTCATATGCCTCATCCTTATATCTAAATTTGCTTATTAAATCAATAATAGATGTTTTTGCCAAAAGCACTTCTCCCTCATTGACTAACAAGGCAATATTATTAATGTAAGCTTGTATAAAATGACTGCTGCTTTTATTAGGCATAGTCTTAAATAGTGCATTCCCGATTCTTAAATATTTTGATGTCAGCCAATTAGTAAGTATAGATTCTAATGTGTTTTCACATATCCAAGATTTTTTATATGTTTCTGAGTCTACTATGAACTTCTTCAATGCTAATTCTGGTTCATATTTACATAATAATTGAGACCAATCATTCTCATAATTGCTTGTTTCTTTTCCATCAGTTTGTCTTACTACTGCAACGGACATTGAACCTAACTGCTTTATACATTTTTTGCCCTTTTCTGAATCTATATCATAAATATCCTCAACTGTATCCATTAACCTACTAAGAGTTCTATCTCTACGTTGTCCATATGACATTATCATTCTTATTGCATTTTTAAATTCATTGATTCCTTGATGCTTATTACTATTCTTACACAAGAAAATACACTTCTGCATATGATAACCAGCTAAGTCCATATATACTCTCCTAGTCTTTTGTTCTTCTGTTATCTCACCAAAATACTGTAAAACAAGGTCATAGTTTTCATCATTCGATATTTCTGAAACTAAGTCAAATAACCTATCAGTCGTTAGTGGACCCATCATTGCATTTTGTAAAGTTACCATTGTGTCACTTGAAGACTCGACAATTACATTAAGAATTTTCTTCCATTCATCCTGGCATAAACTTACTTCTCTCAATGGTTTTTGGATAGTATCATAAATTTCTTCTCTTATACCATATAAGTCCATTGTGCGTATACTATGATTTGCTACCTCCGTTACACGATTTAGATTTGAATAAAGTGCTACTAATTCATCTCCCATAATTTCACCTTTCTTCTCAAGCCTACTGGCTTGAAAAACAAAGATAATCCAATTATGAAACCAACTTAAATCAGTAATTTCTTCAATCAATTTATCTACATCACAAGGATATGTTTCATAAATCTTCCTGGCATTTGCCACCAAGTATTGTTTTTCCCCAGGCTATTTGACCATGTCCTTCTCTAAATATATGACCATCT
>CAZJCV010000192.1:0-2577 GCA_964544535.1 uncultured Lachnospiraceae bacterium
ATACCTATGGAGCGGTTGTTGTAATTTAAGGTATGAGCACCTACGTTGAGGCCTCGTGCTTCATAGATGATTCCGTCAAACGTTATGAAGTAGTTATAACCTATTCCCGACCAGTAGCCTGTTTTGCCGGAGCTATTGATGTAGGTCCTGGATCTGTGATAGTTATGGACAGCATGGATATCAGCTGTTTTGTGGGCAATATGGTGAAGGATTATCATGTCGACTTTTTTCAGTGGTGTCAGCTTGCTTCTGAATTTTAGTGGTGGGTTAGGTTTTCTTATCTCGATCACTTTTTTCACTCTCCTTTTCATCTTTAATATTAATTGGTTCTGCGATACTCAGAATGTCTTGGTTTAGGGTCTCGGCATATTTCCTAGTGGTGGAAATGTCAGCATGTCCCATAACGCGCTGGATGACATCTAGGCGGGTATACTTGGCCAGTAGATTAGTAGCGAAGGTGTGTCTGGCTCTATGGCTATAAAAATTGATGCCAGTGTTCTTTTTGATGCGTTCTGCATGGCCTTGCAGGGTTCTTTTTGCTACACGGAATAATGGTTCTCCATCGGGAACTTCTTTTGCATATTCATAGAGTTGCAGGGCAACTTCAGGATCTACTACAGGCACGGTTCGGGATTTGCCTCCCTTTGCTTTTCGGATAAAGAGGACCAGTCTTTTGTTGTCCAAACGGAGATCCTTCTTGGTGAGCTTGGCTGCTTCTCCAACATGTATGCCAGTAGCCAACATGGTTAGAAAAGCTAGGTTTATGTACTGTTGTTTAGATTCCAGGGTTTCTTGGAGTATGTGTTGTTCCTCTTCATTCAGGGGAGCCGGGAATTTGGGTTCCTCACGTACCCTGAGGTTTTTCAATACTGGATTTCCCTGGGCCAGCTCTTCTTCCATCAGATATTCGTAAAATGTCCGAAGGGTTCCTATCATGGTATTGATGGATTTGCCTGATAGGCCGGTTGTATAAAGGGCATCACGATATTGCTTAGCCTGGCGCGGGGTGAGCAATAGATAGTCAGTGCCTGTCTGCATACACCAGCTGTAAAATGAGCGCAGGTGAAGTTTATAGTTTAGTATGGTGTTTTCTGCTCGGCCTTTGATTTCAAGGTCTAGCAGGAAGTTTTTTATAGTGGTTAGCAAGCGGATACTCCTTTCTTGGTTGTTGACTTGAGTCGTAGCAGCGGGCGGGATAGCAGGCAGGAAGCGGGTTTGATTAGGTTTTCGATTTTCGTTTTTATGTCCAGGGTACCCCGGGATAGGCATATAGTGTTTTCTATACCCTGTGGGGGGGTCCGGCACCTGGGCTAAAAAAATGCAGCTAAATTTGCTACTAAAATGTCTTTCCTTTAATGTTGGATGTTGGTTAGCGTCAAATATTTCAAGCTGCAGTATGTTTGGTTGGCGGAGAGGTTAAGAGATTATTTCTGATTGATATTTTTTATGGTATGCGATAAATCTATGATAGCTTTTTGCAGATTCTCCATTTTAGTTTCCATTCGGATCAGCAGGTAAGCGGAAACTATAATCGGAAAACCAAAGTTGGCCACGCCTTGCAGGATCTCTTCCATACTAGTCACCTCCCATTTTGAAATTGAAGGATTTTACAACCTCTTCGCCTGGACCAAGGCCGGACTTAGCCTTGCCGGTGCCAGCTGCCTTATGTAGATTTTCACCGCATAGCTTGCACAGGTCCAGATCTCCTACGATAGACTTCTTGTCGTCCACATCGTAGATCAGAGCCTTGTAGTAGATATCACGGACCCGACTGCAGGATGCGCATTTTGCCAGTTTGGGATATCTCAAGATTTTTATTTCAATATTGTCCAATATTCTTCCCTCCCTTTTAAGTTATAAGGGGAGAAGTGAAGCACCTCTCCCCCCCAGTGGTTACACGGCCTGTTCATAGATATCTTCAGTGGTAGTAGTGATTATGTAAGCTTTGGCTGCACTTACAAATGCACTGCCTCCAAAGATATTCTTAGCAACGATGGTGTTCATTGCCTCTTCAACCTCAGTTGGAGTCAAATCGATTTTGGGATCATCAACCCTAATTTGACGCTCTTTGCCATCAGCATCAAGGAATACAAGTACTAGGCTTTGATTCAAGTGAATTCCTCCTTTCTTCAATTATTTGGCGGTTAGTTGCCTAACTTAGACATTTACAAGTTCGGTCTTTTCGTTAACGAGAATCTGGTTTGCGACGTTAGTCTGCAATCCAATAAGAGCAATCGCTACGTCATACAGATCCTGGTCAACAGCATCGGGTTTGACATTGGAATAAGAGCGTCTTCGGGTGATCTTTTTGCCATCACCGTCGGTTCCCATGTCATATACCAATTGCAGGGCACTAGGGAATTCTCTGCTTTCAAGGACCATCTTGTTCACCTCCTTTAGGAATATTTTGGTTTCTATGAAGATTATAACACGGGAACATATGTTTGTATATATCTAATTGGATATATGTATATATTATTACGTATAGATTAATTAATTTAATAAAACTATACGTGCTCTAGAAGATTAAGTCCGTATAATGGTGTAAAAAGAAAAATAATTTGAGCCAAGGCTCAA
>CAZJCV010000193.1:0-2573 GCA_964544535.1 uncultured Lachnospiraceae bacterium
GTTCTTTTCTATCTGAATCTGTGTTTGTATCGTTAGCTGCCTGTACTGCAAGTTCTCTCATTCTTTGAAGAATTGCGTGTGATTCGTTTAAAGCGCCTTCTGCTGTTTGAATAAGAGAAATACCATCTTGGGCATTTCTAGATGCTTGTGTAAGTCCCCTAATTTGTCCTCTCATTTTTTCGGAAATTGCTAATCCCGCTGCGTCATCTCCTGCTCTGTTAATTCTAAATCCTGAAGATAGTTTTTCTGTTGATTTTGCTCCTGCGTTTGTTGTAATACCTAGCTGACGATGTGTGTTCATTGCCATTAGGTTGTTGTTAATTCTCATTTGTAATTCCTCCTTGAATTATTGTTTTAGGCATCCTTGCCTTTAAGTTAATTTTTATTACCTATCTACTGCCGGCGTTGTAGACGGGTAATTTGCTTTTTAGTACCATAGGATATGTAGTAAAATTATTGAATATGTCATTCTGAATGTAGCGTAGCGGAATAAAGGATGGGATCCTTCGTGGGTCGAACTTTATGACCTAACCAGATTTGCAAAGCAAATCGTTGGTAGGTCAAACGCAACGAACATCAAATTTGCACGACCAAAGGAAGTGAACAAATTTGCAATGTTCGACTGAGCATACTGTCCGTCTCAGGATGACAATTTTAGATTCTCCATATGCTCCACTAATACTGCTCATTTCAGGATGACAATTTTGATTGTTCCTATGGGTGTTTATTGCTCTGCCTTTCTATTCTATATATCGGTATATATCCTGAAGACTTTAGCCTCAAACATAAATTTTTTAAAATTATATTATTTATTTTGATGTCTTTTTTCTTCTTGTTAGTATGCGACGAATAAATTCATTATTACGTAATCTTTTTGGCCAATATAATCTTCGAATAAATTCGAAGCTACTATATATATATTCTTTATATATGCAGCGAATGAATTCGCTGCTACCTCCAAAATGATTACCTTCAGGATGACGATAAAGATTGTTTTGTTTGTCTTAAAAAGTTCAGTAACCTTCGAATGAATTCGAAGCTACGCTATTTTATATAAAGTTTGTTTTTTTATCTTAAAAAGTCCAGCAACGTAGGTTGTATTATTCTTGCTCCCACGGATAGGGATGCTCTGTAGACGTTTTCTTCGTTCATTAGTTGTATTGCTGTTTCGGCTAAATCTGCATCTTCCAGCTTAGATTGTAATGCTCTAAGGTTTATTATATCGTCTTCTATTCTATTTTGTATTAACTCTGTCCTGTTAACCTTTGCCCCTATTTCTCCACGAACGACTAGGGATTGATCTAAAAATCTATCTATTGAGCCTAATAAGTCACTTATCTCTTCATGTTTTCCTTTCTCAAGATTTTCTTCTATTTTTTCTATAAGATTAATTAGCCCTGCTTTTTTAGGCTTTGCTACTATGCCTACGGCTTTTCCGTTATTTTCATATGTACCAAATGTTAAATTGTTAATATCTGCCGGAATGTTTTTTTTCACTAGCAGTTCATTCCAAGCTTTTACCTGCTCAGGTTTTTCCTTTATTCCTTTAAACGTATTGCTAATTGTTTCATAAATATCATCTTCATTTTTTAATACAGCACCATCTTCTAATTCACCATTATTGTCATAAAAGTGATCTGGGAATACTATTTCTATGTCCTCGTTTCCGATATTTTCAATATTAATACCCAGTTCAAACCCGTCGCCATTCTTAGTTATAGTAACCTCCGCTCCCAAAAACTCCATCTTTGTAGCATCATTTTCACCCGCTTCAGGCAACTCCACACTCATAGTCAAATCCGCAACTTCAAACAATATTGTCCCTACTGTATTAATAGGAATATATTCTCCAACTCCAACTTCATAATTTATGCGGTGGTCTACAATACCCGAATCTAAAAATTGCATAACATCTACATTATAACTACCATCTTGATTTAAAAGTTTTTCATTTGTCTTTTTGCCTGAAAAAATGTAATCCCCGGAGTATGTAGTATTGGCAAGATTGATAACTTGATTTTTTATTTCGGCAACTTCATTTCGGACCTTTATCATTTCTTCTTTTGTTAAAACTCCATTTGCTCCTTGTACCATTAGATCTCTTAATCTTTTTAATGTCTCATGATTACTAATTACTGCTTGTTCTGTATTTTCCAACCAAGACATGGCATCTTCTACATTTTTCTTATATTGTTTTAGCTCATTTATATCTGCTTTTATTTTTAAGCTTCTTGTAATTCCCACAGGGTCGTCAGAAGGTTTATGTATTCTTTTTCCTGTGTTATATTGCAACTGTGTTTTGTCCAGTCTTCTTATATTGGTCTGTAAATTGTTGATCATGTTTGAAATCATCATATTGTTTGTTATACGCATAAAATTTCCCCCTAACTGACAATTATGCTCACATAATTGATAAGATCCTTCGTTAGCTCCGTTTATACTGTCCGTCTCAGGATGACAAAAATATAGGACTTTCATAGCAATGACAAAATACATTTAAGCACAATCTAGTATCTATCCTATCTGCCGACTATTCCTACACGATTAATCAGTACATCTAACATTTCGTCCAT
>CAZJCV010000194.1:0-2351 GCA_964544535.1 uncultured Lachnospiraceae bacterium
AGGAAGTTGTAATGAATTGTAAATACAACTCATACTAGCAAAATCAGCTCTAAGACAGATGAGATTAATAATAAAAAAGGAATATAGAAGGTTTGGGTCCCAAATTAATTATGAGATAGTGAAACTCTTATAATTTAATAAATATAATATTAAAATTAGTTTAGAAGGGATGAGGGAAAATACATGTTTGAAATATTTTCAACGCGTGAAGTCGTTATCTATTTTTACACATTAGTTTTTATACTTTATGTTTTTTTCAATCCAAAAATAAGACCCTCGGTAATTAATGTTATTAAGAGTGCTTGCACAATAAAATTGGTAATACCATTTATCTTTATGATTACTTATTCGGCACTTATTGTATATGCTTTAACACAAACTTCGTTTTGGAAATAGATTTACATTAAGGATATTGTTATATGGGTGCTGTTTGTAGGGATGCCAGTTTGCTTTAATGCAGTGAGCAAGAATATAGAGGATAATTACTTTCGCAATATAGTTATAGATAATTTGAAATTCTTAGTACTAGTAGAATTCTTTGTTGGTACGTTCACTTTCAATTTAGTAGTTGAGTTTATTATGCAGCCTGTTCTGATATTTTTTATTTTGCTGGAGGTAGTTGCGGGTACAAAAGACCAGTATAAAGAAGTCAAGAAGCTTATGAATTGGGTTGTGACCATTTCAGGCTTTATAATTTTGGGATTTACGATTAATATTGCGATAACATCATATTTTAAGTTTGGTAATGCAGATAATATCGTAAGTTTTTTTATTCCTATTATATTTTCATTAATGTATCTACCGGTTGCATATGGGTTTGCCGTTTACTCAAAATATGAAATTCTGTTTATTCGAATGAGTTTTAAAGAACCAAAGGATAAAAAAACAATTTATAAACATAGATTAAAGGTGATTAGTGCCTGTAGGTTTTCGTACAAGGATATATGTAAATTTGAAAAGGAATATATAAAATATATGTATGTTAGTATGAAGCATGATGAGTTTAATGAACTTATAAACAATTTCAAATCAGCCAGGTAGTAGTGAATATAATTGAAAGGTATAATTTACAAAAATATTAAAAAGCTTTACTTTTAATAAAAGCATATGGTATAATTGCACTAAAGCACCCGCAATGTTAATCGGATTGCGGATATATAGGTGAGGATATGGAGAAAAAAATATAATTAGAAAAACATTTAGAGAAAATGGTGGAATACTTAGAACTTCAGAACTTAATAATTTGGGACTTTCAAGTAGACAAATAAATAAACTTTTAGAAAGTGGAGAGATAGTAAGAATTAAGCGTGGATTTTATGAGCTGTCAGATAGCATATATCCGGAAGAAGTTGTAATAGCACGGCTATTTCCTAATTCAATAATATTTCTTGAAAGTGCATTAATGATTTATGACTATACAGACAGGATACCATCAGCATGGCAAATAGCTGTAGACAGAGATAGTGAAAAAATGCAATATCAAATTGATTATCCACAGATAAATGTGTTTTATATGGAGCCAAAGCTTCTGGAAGTTGGAGTTGATATAATTCAAATAGAAGGTGTCGATGTTAAAATATTTAATCGAGATCGTACCATATGTGATGTTCTTAGATATGAAAATAAATTGGAGAGAGAAGTATTTAGTAATGCAATTCAAAGATATGTAAAAGATCCAAAAATAAACATTAGAAGGCTAATTGAGTATTCTGAAATATTTAATATTAAAAACAAAGTACAAACATATATAGGGGTGTGGTTGTAATGAGAAATATCTCAGAATCTGTATTGGCAAGACTAAAAAATGAATCAAAGAAAAAGAGAGTTTCATTACAACAATTATTGAATTTGTTTTGTCAGGAAGAGTTTATTAGAAGGCTTTCAAAGTCAAATTATAAAGAAAATTTGATTCTTAAAGGTGGACTTTTATTATACTCAATAAGTGAATTTACCACTAGGCCTACAATTGATGCTGATTATCTACTAAAAAACTATTCTAATGATATAGATACTATAGAAAAACTTATTAAAGAGATAATTTCCATAAATAATGAAAATGAATTTATAGAAATAAAGATTAGAAACATAGAAAAGATTAGTGAATTTAAGGAATACCATGGTGTTAGAGTAAACTTGATTGGAATCATTGGAAGAACAAGTACACCTTTTAGTATAGTCTTTGGGGTAGGGGATATTGTTATACCTTTACCTGTTGAGAGGACCCTGTCGGTATTGCTTACGGATTTTGAAGAGCCAAGAATTTTAACTTATTCCTTAGAGTCGACTGTAGCAGAAAAAGTAGATGCGATTATGACCTTAATGGAAACTACAGGAAGAATGAAAGATTTTTA
>CAZJCV010000194.1:2361-2570 GCA_964544535.1 uncultured Lachnospiraceae bacterium
GAATCATTGGAAGAACAAGGACACCTTTTAGTATAGACTTTGGGGTTGGGGATATCGTTATACCTTCACCTGTTGAGAGGACTCTGCCGGTATTGCTTTCAAACTTTGAACAACCGAAAATCTTAACTTATTCTTTAGAGTCAACCGTAGCAGAAAAAATAGATGCGATTATAACATTAATGGAAACTACAGGAAGAATGAAAGATTTT
>CAZJCV010000195.1:0-2556 GCA_964544535.1 uncultured Lachnospiraceae bacterium
GGCTGCCCATGGGCGCAGACGGCTTTGAAAGTGATTACTACAGAAAGGATTGATGCTATGACTACATCGGAAGCAATAAAGTATTTATCACTATTCTTTTCTGATGCTACTGATAAAGACTATATCGAGTCAGAACTTTTTGCTAAAGCTGTGGAAAAAGGATTAGAGGCTCTTGTAGCGCAAAAGGAGGATGGGATGTTTAATATAAAACGGGACGAAACCGTAAAACGGCCTAGGTATTACTGCGTGCTGGGCTTTAGTAAGAGAAAAGTAATATACGGCGGTACACCGGAGATTGTTCACAGGAAATGCATTAAGGCTATAGAAAAGGGCGAGGTTTCGTTTGAGCCTTTTCCTGAAAAGAAGAAGGACACTGGCTACGATATACCGTTTTAGGGGGTGAGTTAAAAGATGAAACGAGAAGATTTTCTAAAGGTTTTATCGGAAACCATGGAACATATCGAGAAGCTGTTCATGTATAAAAATGAGGCTTATGGCACGGATAAAGACTTATTCCATAACTTTAGATCCACCGCAACAAGGGTACTGCAAAACGAAGATATGTTTAAGGTGCTGGCCTGTTATGTAGATAAACACTGGGTGGCGCTCTGCAATAAAGGGCTTCAGGACCCAGAGTTTATAGAACGGTGCCAAGACATTATTGTATATATGCTGCTTGCCATAACAATGCATAATTATACAGGAGATGGGGCGGATGAATAAACATACATTGGCGTACTGCTTTAGAGGCATTATCAGGTACCTAGACGGTGACACAAAAACAGCTAGTGATTACATAACAAAAGCCGCAAGGCTCAGCAAAAGAAAGCTTTGCAGATGCTGCGGAAGTCCTCTAGTGCGTTGTAAGTACAGCCAAAAGCATGCATGGTTGTGTACAAGCTGTGGGCTTGTGATACAAGGAAACAAGATACTGCAACGATGCCTGGTAAATTCAAGAAGAAGGGAGGCTAGGTAATGGATTTTGTATATATCTGCTCCCCGCTGAGGGGAGATGTGGAAGGAAATATTAAAAAAGCTGTGGAGTATTCAAGGTTTGCATACACCAAAGGAAAAGTGCCCCTAGCACCCCATGTTATATTCACTACATTCCTAGACGATACGAATGAGAATGAAAGAAAAGTCGGGATAGAGATGGGGCTGAAACTGCTAGATGTGTGTGACGAGTTATGGGTCTTTGGAGATAGGATTTCGGAAGGTATGGTAGCTGAGATAGAAAAAGCTAAAAAGTTAGGACTTAAAATTAGAAGGTACGGGCCTTTTGAAAAGAACGAGATTAAAACCGCAATAGATAAGGAGGCCAGATCATGAGAGAAATTAAATTCAGGGTGTGGTGCAGTGCTAACAACAGATGGGTCAAAGATGTCTGTTCATTAAGAAGCTCGGGGGTTTTATTACGCAAGATGAGTGGACGGTGGCTTCCTGTAAACATGGAAAACCATCATATACAGCTCTTTACAGGTCTTACTGATAGCAAAGGTACCGAAATTTACGAAGGCGATATAGTGCGAATTCGTCCGCTTGAATATGGCTATGATTGGCACATTCACAGGGTCGCATATTGCAGCCATATGGACTACCCGGCATTTGATTTATTTCCAAGGTTTGATTGTGAGGCCAACGGGCTCTCCTGCGCTATGGCGACCTGTGAAATTGAGGTCATAGGAAACATATTTGAAAATTCGGAGTTACTGGAGGAGGAGTAACGTGATTAGTTTTATTTTGGGATTAATGACAGGCGGAACAATTGGAGTGTTTGTGATGGCTTTATGTGTTGTGGCAGGGGAAGATAGGTCGTAGGTTGTTTATTATGTGTAATAGAAAGGAGAATGGAAATGTTTTATGAATATGAAGAATATTTAAGTGAGCCATCAGAGGTTGATAAAATAATAGAAGAAATGAAAGATAAGTTACATGGTTTAATTACAGATGAAGCTAAGGATATGATGGAAGATTATAGAAATGCTAAAGAAGAAATATGCGTACTGAATAGAGAAGTATCTAGGAAAAAGATAGAAATAAATACATTACAACAAAAAATAAATGAACTAGAAACTCAATATGAACGAATAGACAAATATAAAATGCCTAAAAAGTATATAGACAGTTTTGTTAGGGATGTTACTGGATACTTTGCACCAGGTGATAAGGTGTTTATTATTGACAATAAATCAAAAAGGATACAATGCGATAAATGCAAAGGGGAAAAGAAGGTTAAAGCAATAATAGAAGGTGAAGAGAATACCATTGAATGCCCTAAGTGCAGAGGTTACGGGTCAGTATCAGAGTATAGTAAAGTAATTGAAGAAAAGACAATAGATGATGTTCATTTAACGCTATGTTTCAATGATAGAGTTAGAGTATGGACAAGTGATAGTGTCTACGTAAGAGGTCAAGAGTGCGCAGTAAATCCTAACAAAATATATAAGACTTATGAAGAGGCTGAAAAATCATTAAAAGAAATTGAGTAATTAATGAACATAACAAGAATTACACGCAATACAAGGAGGACTGAACAGTGGAAACCGAGGGAAAATA
>CAZJCV010000196.1:0-2553 GCA_964544535.1 uncultured Lachnospiraceae bacterium
TTAACAGTAAGGAACATCATTGAAACCCTGCAGAATATGCAGGTAGCTAATATTTTGTTTATGATACTCTAAAAGTACCCCAAATTCTAATTGAAAACTCCCCTAGGGGGAATATATAATAAACCTATGACAATTCATAGGGGGCTAGGGGATGATAAGTTTAATGGATAAGCAGAAGATAATAATAGATGGATTTTTAAGTGGAAAATCTCAATGGGGAATCCATAGGGAAACGGGAATTGCTAGAAAAACAATTAGAAAATATATTAGAGAATACGAAGAAAAGAAATCTAAATTACTAGAAGGAGAGGGTGATAAATTAATACTTACTGAAGAAATAATAGAACCACCAAAATATGATTCTAGCAATAGGGGAAAAATAAAACTAACAGATGAAATAATGGCTAGGATAGATTTTTATCTAAAGGAAAATGAAGAAAAAAGGAGGATAGGTAAGAGTAAACAGCAAAAGAAAAAAATAGATATACATGAATGTTTAGTAGAGGAAGGCCACAACATAAGTTATCCCACAGTATGTAATTATATAAGAAATAAGTTAGAAGAAAAAAGAGAGGCCTACATTAGGCAGGAATATGAATTAGGAGATGTGGCTGAATTTGACTGGGGACATGTCAAATTGGGGATAAATGGGGAACCCAAAAATATACAAATGGCTGTGATGACAACAGCTAAGGGCAATTACAGATTTGCATATCTTTATCAAAATCAGAAGATGGAGAGTTTCCTAGACTCACATGTTAGGTTTTTTAATCATGTAGGAGGTGTTCATAGAGAAATAGTATATGACAATATGAAGGTTGCGGTTAAAAGGTTTGTAACAAAAACGGAGAAGGAGCCAACTGAAAATCTTTTGAAATTATCAATGTATTATGGCTTTAACTATAGATTTTGTAATGCAAGGCGTGGAAATGAAAAAGGTCATGTAGAAAGGTCAGTAGAATATGTAAGAAGAAAGGCATTTAGTAAAAAGGATTCATTTGAAACATTAGAGGAGGCTAATAAATATTTAGAAGAAGAACTGAATAAATTAAATTTAAAACCACAAAAATACAATGAAAATAAAACGGCGAAAGATAAGTTAATAGAGGAATTCCCCTATTTAATAAAATTGATGCCTTCTTATGATATTTCAAGAGTAATAGAATTAAGGGTAAATAAGTATTCTGTAATATCAATAGATGAAAACAAATATTCAGTACCAGACCCTCTAGTAGGTAAATTCGTAACAGCAAAGATATATCCAAATAGTATAATAATCTACCATGAGAACATCAGGGTAACTGAGCATAAAAGGAGTTTTGGCTTATCTACATGGAATATAAAGATAAAGCATTATCTAAATACATTAAAAAAGAAGCCTGGGGCAATTCATAACAGCACGGCCATGCGTCAAATGAATTCCAAGCTTCAAAACATATATAATAAATATTATACCCAAAATCCAAGGGATTTCATAGAGCTAATTGAATTAATTTCAGAGGAAAGTCTAGAAAAGATAGAAAAGACGATAAAAGAATTGGAAAGGGTAAACCCATTAAATATAGATACGGAAAAAATAAAGCTACTATGCAACAGAAAAGATGAACCTATGGAGAAAAAAAGATATAAGAATACAGAGATAGAGAAACATTCAAAGCTGATTCTGAATAGCTATGGGAAACTACTTGGAAAATCAACCATAGAATTTGATAAGGAGGCTTTGATAATATGAAAAAGAATACAGCTAAGGATAATATTAAAAACCTAGCAAAGGAGCTGAAACTACCATATACAAGTAAAAGTATAGAGGAAGAAATAAAAGAAGCAAATATAAGAAATTTAACATATGAAGATTTTCTTCTATCAGTATTAGAAAATGAACATGATTTAAGAAAATCAAATGGAATAAAAAGTAGGATTAGGCAAGCAAGGTTTCCATATAAAAAATATATAGAGGATTTAAGCCTAGAGGATTTACCCCAGGATGCAAGGAACAAGGTAAAGATTTTTTCATCCCTAGATTTCATAGAAACAGGCCAAAACATAATACTAGCTGGTAATCCTGGTACAGGTAAAACACATATGGCCATAGGAATAGGTATCAAGGCTTGCACAAGGGGTTACAGGGTGCTATTTACAACAATTCCGCTACTGGTAAACGAATTAAAGGAAAGTAGATCAGAGAAGACACTCAGGGCCTTTGAAAAACGGTTTGAAAAATATGATTTAATAATAGCAGACGAATTAGGATATATATCTTTTGATAAAGAGGCTTCGGAACTACTATTTACCTATCTTTCACTAAGGGCAGGAAGGAAATCAACAATAATAACTACTAACTTATCATTTGAAAGGTGGGATGAAATATTTAAAGATCCAATAATGACAGCGGCCATGATAGACAGGCTTACTCATAAGTCATATATAGTTAATATGAATGGCAATTCTTATAGATTAAAAGAGACTCAGCTCTGGTTAGAGGAGCAATAATTTTTTATCCAACTAGGGGAATTTTCGTCTAGAATATAGGGGAAATTTCAGTTGACAAATACA
>CAZJCV010000197.1:0-2551 GCA_964544535.1 uncultured Lachnospiraceae bacterium
CTTTGGTGAGCTGCACACAACTTTAAACAACGTAAAATCAGGAATAGAAAAATCCCCTGAAGCTAAACTTATTTTAAATGCCGATGACTCCCTTTGTGCTTCGTTAGCTAAAGACCATAGGGGGCAAGTATTATATTATGGATTTGACGAAAAAGCATATGAAGGTACTGATAATCTTTTAGCTTCAGATGCTGTCTTTTGCATTTATTGCATGGGCAAATATGAATATAAAAACAGGGTTTATGGACATTTAGGAACATTTGAATGTACTTCCTGTGGTTATAGCCGTCCTACTTCTGATATAACCTGTTTAAAGGTTGATGAATTAAATAGTTCATATACACAAATAGAATTTTCAATAGGTGAAGAAAATTACAAGGCCAAAATTAATTTACCCGGACTTTACAATGGATACAATGCACTTGCGGCAATATCCTGCGGCCACATTCTAAACCTTTCACCTGAAAGTTTCATATCTTCCCTTGAAACTTTTGAAAGTGGTTTTGGAAGAATGGAAACCATCAAAACTGATGGCAAAGCTATAAAATTAATTCTTGTAAAAAATCCTGCAGGATTTAATCAAGTGATAAATTTTCTTTTAACTGAACCTAAAAAAAATCAAATAGCCTTTTTAATAAATGATAAACCTGGTGATGGAATAGATGTTTCTTGGCTATGGGATGTAGATTTTGAAGAGTTTATAAAAATTCAAGAAAATATTTCTTCATTTTACGCTTCTGGAAGCAGGGCAGAAGACATGGCACTAAGACTTAAATATGCAGGAATTTACAGCGATAAAATAAAAATTATAAAAGATTATGAAGAGCTTATTGATAAGGGCCTTTCAAATACAGAGAAAGGAAATAGTTTTTACATACTCCCCACTTATACAGCACTCTTAGATATAAGAGGTGTTTTAAAGAAAAAATTTGGGTTAAAGGAGTTTTGGAAATAATATGTATAATTTAAGTATCTGTCACTTATATCCTGATATCTTAAATCTCTATGGCGACCGAGGTAATGTAATGGCTTTAGAAAAGCGTTGCTTTTGGAGAGGAATAGAAGTAAATATCTCAAATGTATCTTTAGGTGATTCATTCGACTGTCATGAATATGACATTATATTTTTAGGCGGAGGACAAAATTTTGAGCAAAAAATTATTTTGGATGATTTAATAAATGAAAAGGGAAATGAAATTAAAAATGCAATAAATAATAATAAAGTATTTTTGGCAATTTGTGGTGGCTATCAAATGTTGGGAAAATATTATACTACCTCGGACAAAAAAGAAATAGAGCTTTTAGGTGCTTTAGATTTATGGACAATAGACGGAAAAGAAAGGTTAACGGGTAACTTCGTATTTGAATGTGATTTTTTAATAAATGAAAATTGTGATGGAAAAATAGTTGGTTTTGAAAATCACGCTGGAAAAACCTATCTTGGTAAAGATGTAAAACCTTTAGGGAAAGTCATAAAAGGATATGGAAACAATGGTGAGGATGGCTTTGAAGGAGCAATTTATAATAATGTATATTGTTCATATTCCCATGGAAGCCTGCTTCCTAAAAACCCTTCTCTTACAGACCATTTAATAAGTATTGCACTAAAACAAAAATATAAAGATTTTGTATCTCTTCAGGCTTTAAATGACGATTTTGAAATAAAAGCCCATAATTCAATACTAAAAAAAACAATTTAAGTTTAAGGCAGGGCATATAATTTTATACCCTGCCTTAGATAAAATACTTTTTTATTTTTACAAAATTTTTGCCATAGTTGATTCTATACATAATTCTATAGCTTCAAAATCCATATTTGGTATATAATAAGCTTCTATATCATCATGTATGCTCTTTGCTTTTGCAATATTTTTAACTGCCAATCCCAATAAAAAGTCAAAATTTTGCTTATTTTCTTCTAACACCAATTCATTTATGTAGGATTTATCAATATACTGGTCAAAATCAATACATTCTTCAAATTTAACATTTGCAAAGTGGTATTCATTTGACGTTGTAAATGAAATATTTAAATCTTTTATTATTAAGTGTTCAAGTTTTAAAGGATTTAATGCACAATAAAAAGACTCTACATCAAATCCTCTCTCTATTGCTGCAGCTTTTATTTTTTTAAGAAAGACTTCAGTTCCCGTGCCAGGTTTTCCACTAACACAATAAACTTTGTCTGTATCTAAAACTGTAGAAAGGTAATTTATAAGCCCCTTTGGAGTAATAGCACTTGCAAAAAGTTTTCTCTCTTTTCCCACTCTATCTGATACTTCAATATCTTTGAAATTAATATTTGTAAATTCTTGACTTGTCTTGTTGATTTTAGAAATATTAACAGATTCTTTTATCATCTCACTACTGTCTTCATAAATTAAATAGGCGGCTTTTATATATCTATACGCTCTTTTAAAATTTTCTCTAACTTCCCTATTACATTTCATTATTTTATCCTTATTTTTTCTTATTCCCTCTTCATCCCAAAAGTCGCCTAAATTAATGATTTCATCCACAGCTCCAGGATTTTTAGGATCCACTACATGTG
>CAZJCV010000198.1:0-2528 GCA_964544535.1 uncultured Lachnospiraceae bacterium
CTTTCAGAATCTGGGGTACAATATATTATTTCTAGACCTCTTCCATATAACGAATTTTTAAAAAGGATAATGAAAGGGACTAATATACCTATTTCAACTTTACATTCAGCTGTGTCCAAATTTTCTATAGAGAGTGAATTGATAAAACCAGAACATATAAATGAAAATACAGCAAGCATTATAATTCAAAAGTTCCACGAATGGAAAAATGAGAATTTGCAAGGTCGCTTCCATTATAAAAAAAGCTCTACCCCTGTGGGAGCTACTGCTCTTTCCTATGAAGATGGGAGTCCTAGAAAAGAAATTACACAAGGAAGAATAGGTACAAAATTAGTTGAAGGGACTCCTAGTGATAAATATCTATATGATGCCTTTGCTTTTGATTCCCCTTTAGAGAAGAAAAATATAATGGCAGATATAGAAGAAGTAGTTGTGTATGGGAAAATACCACGTTCTAGTATAGCAATACCCACTATTACTGGTGGAATGTATAGCCCTGATTTTATGTACATTGTAAAAAAAGCAACAGGTGAAAAGGAATTAAACATCATAGTGGAAACAAAAGATGTTGAAAATAAAAATAACATTAGAGGAAGTGAAAAAGTCAATATAGAGTGTGCAAAAGTGTTTTTTAGCAACTTATCTGAAGATGGCTACACTGTTCATTTTAGAGACCAGCTTAACAATAAACAGATGGCACAGATAATAAATGAAGTGTTAGGAAAGTAAAATTATAAATGGAGGGTGTAATTTTGAAGCTTGATAAGGTGAATATAAGATATTATCGCTCAATTGAGAGTATAACTTTAATTTTGCCCAAAAATAAACCTTTAGTATTGTTTGGACCGAATAATGCAGGAAAATCAAATATTCTTTCTGCAGTAAATAGAATAATTGGTGAAAGATATCCTACTTATATAGAAATGCTAGATAGCGATTATTTTCAAAGAGATCAAAACAGCTATCCTACTTCAGAGATAACAGCTAGGTTCTCGCAACCTTTGTATTCAGATAAATGGGGGAATGACTATAAAACTATATCTGTCAGCTATGGTTATAATGGCGAAACAAACAATAATCTTTTTCACGATGGATTTAATAAGAAAATATATCCTACAAATGAACAAAGATCCGCTTGCCAATCCTATTTAATAGATGCCGAAAGAAATATTCAAAGTGCTTTTAACTATAGTAGTGCATATTCTCTATTAAGCAAATTTTCTAAGAAAATTCATGAGGCCCTTAGTTCTGAACATAAAGAGGAATTATCAGAAGCTTTTGAACAAATTACTTCATCTTTTGAGGAAACTGATGAATTTTCAAATTTCTTTAATCAATTCTCAGAGTCTTTAAAAGGGGCAGTAAAAGGTTTTGTACATTCTTTAGCTGTTGATTTTTCCGCTTATGACCCTAACAATTATGCTAAATCACTTAGAATTTATGCAAGAGAAGGAGATTGCATAAGAGGCTTTGAAGAATTTGGGACAGGAGAGCAACAAGTACTGTTAATGGCTTTTGTTAAAGCTTATATGGAAGTATTTACGGGTGAAAACTTTGTATTAATCATTGAGGAACCAGAAGCACATCTTCATCCCTTAGCCCAAAGATGGTTAAAAGAATATGTTGTAGAGATGTGCTCTAGCGGTATACAAGTAATATTATCAACACATTCTTCAGAGTTTATTGATGCAGAATATTTGGATGGATTGGTAAGAGTATATAAAGAAGGTGGAATAACAAAAGCAATACAATTATCCGCAGAGCAGCTTTGTGATTTTTGTATAGAATCTGGAGTACCTCAAAATCTTATATCTGCAGAAAATATTGTAGATTTTTATTCAACAAAACTTTTTTTAGACCAACTTAAAGGAGTGTTTGCTGAGACAATTATACTAGTCGAAGGGGCTACAGAATATTTCACTTTACCTATTTATTTAAAGAGAATAGGATATTCATTAGCTGAACATGGAACAGAAATAATTAATTGTCGTGGTAAAGAAGCTATTCCTCTATATTGGAGACTATTTAGAGCGTATAAATATAATTGTTATGCAATTTTTGACTGTGACAGGGATGCACCAAAGACAGGAAAAATATTTAACAACATATTCTATGAGGAGGATTGGAAAACAGAAGATAAAAATTGTGTTGTTGAAAATGATTATGCTTATTTTGGAAAGGACTTTGAATCCTATCTAAGAAATATAATACCGAATTATGATGCCTTAGAAAAGGAAATATCAGAGAAATATAGTATTTCATCAAAGCCAGGGAAAGCTAAAGCTATTGCTCAACATATAGAAGAAGTCCCACAATTTATACATGAGATATCAGAAAAACTTGAAATTATTGAGATGCTAGGGCAAAGCTAAATAAAGTAGAAGACCACACTAAATCCTCTCCAGTGTGGTCTTCCTCTTGCTAACCTTTAAAGCTATTCACGAGTCTTTTTCAATCCCTATGTGAAAGCTTCTAAACTGTTCCTTTTTTTATATCATTTTACTAAGCCTTATTATTCTTCATCATCC
>CAZJCV010000199.1:0-2523 GCA_964544535.1 uncultured Lachnospiraceae bacterium
CTCTCCACTCCCATCTTCCTAATCCTATAACCTTTGTTTCTAAAACCCTGTGCGACCAATATCTTTTATAATCGTAACTTAAATCTCCTATGCTAAACCAATCATACCCCATCTGCTTTAGCCAACCGCAAGCCTTGACTATTACAAATCTGCCTATCTCTTTATCAAGCAATTCTTCCCTCTCTTTATACCACGGTGTAAGTATTCCACAGGCTATTTTCTCCCCTTTAATTTCCGCAAGTAAGATAAAATCTGCCCCTACTAATTCACCGTCAACATAAATCCCATTCACATACATACTTCCTTCGTCTACCCAAAACTGGAATAAATTCATATAAACTTCTAATAAGTGATTTTCGTAATGCTCAAACCAATATGTCATTACTTCTCTTGTTTCCTCGACAGTTATTCCAACCTTATATTCTACACCTTTCGCTTTAGTCCTCATTGTCCTTTTGATACTCTTTCGTTTCTTCATTGGGTATGATAAGTAGAAATCTTCAAGCAGATTGGTCTGCACTAATCCTAAACCGTAATCGTCTTTGAAGTCATTTTCTTCTTCCACTATTACATTTACAATATCCAAGGGAACATCTTCCCTCATCATTTCATCTAATTTCTTTAAGTATTTTATGTCGTTACAAAACCACTTACTATCTACATAGGGTAAGCAACCTCCGAAGAAACACCATTCCCCTATCCCACTTGGCGAAACTGGGACTGATGCTAATATCTCTCCTTCCTCGCTTATTAGTTGCACTTCCTTTTGTTTCATTATAGTGTTGATAAAGTCAAGGGTCTTTTGATTGAAAACCACATCTTGCTTAAATCTACATTTACACTCATTTTCCTTAAATACCACCCTCATTCAAGAACCTCCTTATACCCCATTCCTACCGAGCCGTGTCTGACTAATCTTGTTGCCCACCTTTCTTTATGTTCCGCAAGGAAACTGCTTCCGAGGTCTAATTCTTTTATTCCCCTCTTTATACATAATTCCATTCTACGAAGATTTACTAAATAACCAAAATCTATATCCCTTCTATACTCCCACTTCTTCCACGCCGCCCAAACTCCGTAAGCCTTTCCGTCAACAACCAATAGAACATAAAGCCCTATAAAGTTGCCACCCTTATATATACTCTCAACGGTTAAGTCAAGGTCAAGTGTTTTCCAATGTTGGAGTAAATCATAATCTTTACTTGTTCCTATGGTGTAGCCATCACGTTCGTTCCAATATTTACTCCATTCTTTCAAAAGTTCTTCTTCCTCTTGGGTAGAGGGAAGGAAAGAAAACTCCCCTCTCCCACGATTAACTTTTCTGACTTTCTTTCTGAATTTCCCTGAATACTGTTCTATTGTTTCTTCTACTGACCCTAATAAATCAATGACTACTGTGTTCGTTCCTCTTGGAAACTCCTGCCCTAATCCCTCTATATCTAAAGCGTCTATTCTCTTGCCTAATTTCTGTGTTTCTCTATCTACCACCCAAAACAAGGAAGTATCTTCTGAATACCATTCCGCCCTCTGATATGCTAAATAGTTGTAGGGTGTTTTTATAAACTTTTCCTCGTCATATAAGAGAACAGGTAGCTTTAGCTTTTTCCCGCCTTTTTCAACGAGAATAGTTCTTGCATCACCGCTTAAATTTTCCGCTATTATATCCATAGTCTTTTGGGTGTAGATACTATCTTCCTTCAATACTTCCCAACCTTTAATTATTGAGAAGGTTTCTTTGACATTATTATCCTGTCCCATAGTTTTCCGTTCACCTCTCTTGCCTCGGATATAACCCCTTCTAACTTCCAACCTAATCTCTCATATAATCTTCGTGCATTTGGATTGAAGGAATATACGCCTAAAAACAATTTCCTTAATCCTATAACTTCAAAACATTCCTTCTCGAACATTTCTATTGCTTTTCCGCCTATTCCTTTGCCTTGGTAATCTTTGTGAAGCATAATCAAAAGCCAACCTGTATTATCTCTTACTCCCCAACATTCAAGCCAACCTACTAAAATATCTCCGTCAAATAAAAACCAAGCATAATCTTTATCCCAAGGGAATATAGTCTTATACCATACATTGACGGTTTCTTCATAGCTTGATATTATCGTATCTGCAAGTTGGGCGTTCCTTTCATCACATACTATGTCGTATAATCTTTTCATTAGTTCCTCGTCTTTATAATCATCTTTCTTCGCCCTTACCAAGCGGAGATTTTTCCCTCCCCAAAAGTCCTTGTTGAACTTATCCCAAGTCGTAAACCTATACGCCTTATCATCAATATAAAGTTCTGCCGAAGGTTTTTCATTTATCCTTATTTGAGTAAAGAAATCAATTAAACCATTTTCCTTTAGCCATTTCATCGTTTTATCTACATCTGTTTTCCTTCTTGCTGTCGAAAGAATTAAGTTGTATTCTTTGCTTAATCTTTCTAATCCTTCCTTCGCACCCTCCATAACTTCACATTTCTCAAAAGCCCAACCCGCTTCGTCACTATAAACTTCTTCTGTAGTCCCT
>CAZJCV010000200.1:0-2490 GCA_964544535.1 uncultured Lachnospiraceae bacterium
GCTTGCAGATGCCAATTTCAATTTGGCCAATTTCATGAAGGTGAACTTATTTACAAGTTTTGGCGCGCTTAGAATCGGTATGGACATTCTGTTTAACGAGGAAGATGTGCGGATTGACAAGCTTTTGGGCCATGGCGGCCTATTTAAGACAAAAGAGGTTGGCCAAAAGTTTATGGCGGCCGCATTGCACACGCCCATTTCGGTTATGGATACGGCGGGCGAGGGCGGGGCTTGGGGCATGGCCCTTTTGGCCCATTACATGCGCAGCAAAGGGGAAGAAGAGACTTTGGACGTTTATTTGAACAACCGCGTTTTTGCAGGCGGTTCCCAGACAACTGTCCAGCCCGATGAGGAGGATGTGGCAAGCTTTAATCTGTTCATGAAACGTTATTTGGCGGGCCTTCCAATTGAACGGGCAGCCATTGATTCTTTTAAAGAATAAGTAAAGCGAGGGAAACCAAGTAATGTTGGAAAACCTAAAGAAAGATGTGCTCTTTGCCAATAAAGAACTTCAAGCGAAAGAATTAGTCATCTACACCTGGGGCAATGTGAGCGGAATAGATAGGGAAAAAGGTTTGGTAGTCATCAAGCCAAGTGGGGTAGCTTACGATGATCTGACTGCAGCCGACATGGTGGTGCTGGATTTGGACGGCAATGTGGTAGAAGGGAATCTGCGCCCCTCCTCAGATACAGCCACTCATCTAGAGTTGTACAGGCAGTTTGAGGAAATAGGCGGAGTTGTGCATACTCACTCGCTCTGGGCCACAATTTGGGCCCAGGCCGGCCGGGGCATACCTTGCCGAGGCACAACGCATGCGGATTATTTTTACGGTGAAATCCCCTGTACGCGCCCGCTAAACAAGCAAGAAGTGGCAACGGACTATGAACTAAATACGGGCAAGGTGATTGTGGAGCGTTTTAGCGGTCTGGATTACAGACAGGTTCCCGCCGTTTTAGTTGCAGAACATGGGCCTTTTGTCTGGGGTAAAGAGGCCCAGGAAGCAGTGCACAATAGTGTTGTGCTAGAACAGCTGGCCCAAATGGCTTATTTTACAGGCGTGCTTTCAGGCTCTCAACAGCCCATTTCTCAACAGGTGCTAGACAAGCATTATTTGCGTAAGCACGGGCCAGGTGCATATTACGGTCAATAGACAGGAGGAAATACAATGCATTTAGACTTGAAAAAACTACAGGTTTGGTTTGTCACAGGCAGCCAGCATCTTTATGGAGATGAGACGTTGCGGCAAGTGGAGGCTAACTCCAAACACATCGTTGCGGCGCTCAACGATGCGGAGGAAATTCCGGTTGAAGTTGTGCATAAACCTACCCTAACTTCGTCCGAATCGATCAGTAGATTGATGGCAGAAGCGAATGCGGCTGAAGAATGCATCGGCATTATTTCTTGGATGCACACATTTTCACCTGCACGCATGTGGATCGCAGGCTTGAATACTTTGCGCAAACCGCACCTCCATTTCCACACCCAGTTTGTGCGCGACATTCCCTGGGCAGAAATTGACATGGATTTCATGAACCTCAACCAGTCAGCGCACGGGGGCCGGGAATTCGGCTTTATCAACACCAGAATGGGCAAAAACAGAAAAATCGTTGTAGGCCATTGGCAGGACACGGAAGCTTTGCAAGAAATAGGCATGTGGGTGCGCGTTGCAGCTGCCTGGCATGATGGCCAGGGCGCCAAGATTGCCCGCTTTGGGGATAATATGCGTCACGTGGCTGTAACTGAAGGGGACAAAGTTGCTGCCCAAATCGTCTTTGGCTACGAAGTGAACGGATATGGGCTTGGCGATCTGATTGAGCATGTGGAAGGTGTGCGGGATAGCCAAATTGCACGCCTGCTGGAAGAATACGAAGAGTGCTACTCGCTAAGTTCCACTGTGCAAAAAGGGGGCCCTGGCCGGGATTCCCTCCTGGAAGCTGCCCGCATTGAATTGGGCATGCGCAGTTTTTTGGAAGAGGGCGGATTTAAAGGGTTCACTACCAATTTTGAAAACTTAACGGGCCTCAGGCAGCTTCCGGGCCTTGCGGTACAGCGCCTTATGAACGATGGTTATGGTTTTGGCGCTGAAGGGGACTGGAAAACAGCCGCTCTGTTGCGGGCGATGAAAGTGATGAACTATGGGCTTCCGGGCGGGACCTCATTTATGGAAGACTACGTCTACAACCTAGATCCGGCGAACAGTGGCGTTTTAGGCGCTCATATGCTCGAGGTCTGCGAGTCGATTGCGGCCAAAAAACCGGTATTGGATGTGCAGCCCCTTTCTATCGGTGATCGGGAAGACCCGGCCCGCTTGATTTTTAGTGGTGCCGCTGGCCCCGGCATTGTTGCGACTGTTGTTGATTTGGGCAACCGGTTTAGAATGATCGTCAATGAGGTTGAAGCGGTAGAGCCCCCGGCCGATCTACCCAAGCTTCCGGTAGCCCATGTGCTCTGGCAGCCCAAGCCGGATCTTAAAACAGCTGCAACAAGCT
>CAZJCV010000201.1:0-2475 GCA_964544535.1 uncultured Lachnospiraceae bacterium
GTGGTTTGACTGGCAGTCAAGAGGTCAGGGGTTCGAATCCCCTCGTCTCCACCAAATAAAATCTCACAATCTCAATGGTTGTGGGGTTTTTGTATTTTTTGTTAAGATAGTTATTGGTGGCTACTTGGTGGTTGCGGGAATGTTTTTGTGTGTTCCCACACCTGCTGTCCTCCTGGTCAAATAAAAAAATTTTTGCGCACCTCTCGAGGACACTGCGTCCGGTCGCTATCGCTCTCGGACTTTGTGTCCTCATATTGTTAATTTTCTGTATTATAACCGCCGTAAATACACGTTCCATTGTCGTTACGTGTGTACTATATAATGTATTGACTAATTTACCAGTCAATGTACTATGTTTTTTATATCAAATAGGTCCGTTTTTATTTGAATTATATCCAGTTTTGTCTTCGGCACACACTGATCCGTTACCCAAATCACAGTTGGAAATATAGGAAATATTCCTTTCCATATTTCCGAATCATATAATTCTTCATATTTTTTTGTATTAGGCCGATTAGACAATTCGGTCTCAACAAAGGCCATATAATTTTTTCCCTCATACCTATAAGCTATAAACCCATCCGGCCGGATTCCATCAAAGAATGTGAATTCATTATCGAATTTTACTATTTTAACACCCAGTCTCGTTACCTCCCGGTAGAAATCCGTTAGGATAAGCCTGTGGTGCATCTGCCGGGGTTTTTCAATATAGTACATATATTGAAAAGTAAAATGGTCTCTGGTACGATTCAGGGCACCATAATCAACAAGTTTTGTCAGTCTCCGCTGCGCCATCCGTAGTGATGGAAAAAATAACTCTGCAATGGTATCGGTTGTAGCCACTTTGAATTTTTTAAGGAAGACCAATATTTTTTTATCCCGCTCACGCTGTATCTGCCTGTTATTCACCCACAACACCACCCAGCACTTCTAGAAACCTGAAGTCTTTTATTTCTGCTACTTCTGCGGCCTCCCTGGGCTTGAAAATAGCCTTCTCTCTTGCGTAGGTAGGTCTTACTATGTCCCTTGCCTGTTCCGTTGAAATATGGATACACTGTGCCTCAATTAGCCTATCTGTTTTGATTATTGCATGACCATTCCCCTTTAGTTTTTCCAGGCCTCCCTCGTCAATTATAATTCGACTGTTTACTTCGTTCATAGTTTTTAGTCCAACTACATATGGTACGTTTGCTTTCAGTCTCCCGTTTAAAATTTTGCTGTCTGGCCGCTGGGTGGAAATAATAAAATGGATACCACATGCCCGGGCTTTTGCTAACAACTCTTCTAATAATGCTATGCTTTCCTTCTCGTCGTGGAAGTCTGCAAATTCGTCTATGACGCAAACCTCATAATTCAGTTTTTTCTTCTTAAATCTTTTGTTGTATTCGCTGATATCTACACAGTCATTATCGAAAAACAAGCTGTATCTTTTCTTGACCTCCCCCATTATATCCCTCAAAACACTCTCTGCCTCCTGGATATTTTTTGAGAATGATTTTACCACGCTGGATTTCCTGAACACGCTGAATTCTACACCCTCCTTGAGGTCTATCAAGTGTAATTTTACACCGTATTCAGATTTTTTTTGTATCAGATAAGTAATTATGTTTCTGAGGGTTGTGGATTTTCCTGAACCGGTCTCGCCAGCAACCAACATATGCGGCCCCTCGGCTATGTTCACGGTTATGAGCCCAGATACATCATAGGCCACGGGCACCTCCAGTATATTCCTTGTGTCTACACCTGTGTATTCATACATATTTTTCAGTTTCTCTTTATGTAGTTGCAGAAATATCCATCCATTTTCAAAATTAATGTTGATGTCTTCCGCCCGAAAATGTTCCTTTAGGGCCACTTCATGCTTCTCGAAATCCTTTGAACACAGTCCAACCGGTGTAGATATTCTGATACATTCTCCGTATTCTGTTTTTCTTGTTTCTTTTATTTTTGGATACTGTTTATTTTCTTTTCCTGTATACAGCCCTAATACATCAAACAGTTTTTCGATTTTACCGTTCCGCTTTAGGAGTCCCTGCATCATGGATCCGATGCCCACCCCCTGTAACAGCATTGGGAAAATAGGCATCCCCAGGCTTGTTAGCAATAATCCGCCTGTTATACTTAATACTCCCAATTCCACATGACTCAATTTCCTATTCATATGGTACGCCCCCTTATTCTTTTATTAGTACATTGTATGCATGGAGACTGAAATAATGCCTGTCCAATTAAAAATAAAAAAATAAGAGGTTGCCCTCTTAAAAATTGTTAAAGAATTTCGCCATCAGGTAAATAAGATAAAGTCCTGCGGTGCCCATCATGAAAACCATAAAACATGATTGTGTTTTGTCTTTTGACTTTTCTCTCTTTTCTTTTTCATCAAAATACATCTGTATTGCTTCTTTTATCTCTTCCTTATCCAAAGTTATCACCTCAAGGAAATATATGCAGTTAGACGTTAATTTAGACAAAAAA
>CAZJCV010000202.1:0-2457 GCA_964544535.1 uncultured Lachnospiraceae bacterium
ATCATTGAAATAGCTAATAAAGTTATAATAAATCTTTTCATTATAGACTCTCCCTTTTTATAGTTACAAAACTAGATTATACACTTTTTTAATATTACAACCTTTATATTTGTATATTTTTCTAAGAAATCTAATATGTCTATATTTTCTATAAAACATGTTTCTATAAATTGCATCACATTCTCTACCCCACGATTGTAGGTTGTCAATCCATAACCTTGCTTTGAGCATCAACTCCATGCCAGTCTGGCAATTCAACATTATATATGCCTCTTTTTCGTAAATCTTTTCTTCGTTTAAATTCCCAAGCACAATATTGAGCCCACGCTTTTTCTTCAGGTGTATTTAGCTTTCTTTTATATCTTACTATGATGACTAAAATTATCATAGTAACTCCAATTATACCAAACGCAAAAAAGAAAGCAGTATTATTCATCCTTAGTTCTTCATTGGTAATAACCCCCGTAACACTACCATCTTCTTTTACATACATTGTAACATTATCATCCACAGATAGATCTTCTGTGTCTAATTTTAAATCACTTACTGTAATATCATGTCTATTATTCCGTATGTACCAAATCTTCAACTCACCGCTCTCATCTTCATATACATGTCCTTTTGTTTTGTAACTATCATTTCCACCATATTTGTCATGGCGGGCCCAGAAAGAGCCTAACCCTATGGCTACAACTATAATTATTACTGCCCAAAATAAAGCACCTATGAAATGTGTTCTCCAAAACTTTTTAAAACCTGCAAGAGCCATCTTTTCCGATGATGTCTTGTTTTCTTTCCTTTTAAGTTTAAACAAATAATCTAAAGTTCTAAAAAAACTAAATACATTTACCTCTTCTTCTCTATTTAGCCATTCTAATATTTTTTTCTTTAACATGTTTTCTCCTATTTCCTCATTTTCTAGCTTTAAACAATTATTATAAGTTCATTAAATCAATTTTTTTTAAATAAAATCTACTTTATAAATTCTGAATATTTAGGTGAGTTATTAACTTCTATTTTGCTAATAGCACCATCTCTTACAATTATCTCATAATTATCCAAGCTACTCTCACCTGGTATGATGCGATAATAAGTATATGAATCAGATGAATCATCCTTTTCGTGCTCAACTTCTGTAAGGGCTTTTTCCAAATCTGCCTCGCTACTACCAATAGTAAGATTTTTAGGAATTGTAATTTTTGTATTATTATCAGAATCACCAGACTTTATAGTAGTCACAAAACAGTTTTCTATAGCTGTTGCTCCTTCGCTATAATTAGAGCAAAGTACTCTTAATCTTTGGTTATCTTTCATAAGTGAAACGAATCCTGATCCACGACCTGATACTATTTCCTCTGAATCATCTTTGTTAACCTTCCATCCGTTATCAATAAAATTACTTACTGGTGCAGGTACCTGATATAAATCTCCACCAAACTCTACAGTATATGTATCAAAACCTTCTCCTAATTTATCAGGAGCTTTATACTTGCCTACAATATCTGGTACATCTGTGCTTGCTTCGCTTTCTACGAAGTCGTCTGGCACCACAAGATTACTAATTTCAACTGAAGCAATAGCATTAGTCTCTTTTGAAAATCTTATTTTGACCTCTCGAAAAAGTTCTAATTTGTATGTAAGTGTTGTGCTTCTATCACCGTCATATGTGTCGCTAGGTGTTCCATAAGCCTCTTGAACATTTTCGAGAGTAGCTTTATCATATTCAATTCCTTTTGGTAACCTAAGAGAAAAGTTGTCGACTTTATCCGTCTCATATCTGTCTATAGTAATACTTGCTACATAACACTCACTAATTGGCCTTGCATTTATATCAAAATTAATTACATCAGCTCTGCATTCTAATCCATTATTTTCAAATCCATCTTTAAACTTATAATAAGAGTCTAAACTTTCAGTATCATCTCCTTTAAATTCCCAACCATAACTTATAAAATCGCTATATTTCATTGGAAATTGGTAAAGATCTCCGTTAATTTCTACCTGGAAACTATATATATCATCCGATAATGTACCGAAGTCTGGTATTTCTCCCCGGACTTGCTCTGTTTCTTTTTTTGAATCTTCTTGTGTGGAGGCTGACTCTTTAGTTTCTGAATCATTATCTTTTGCCTCTGTAGTTTCTTGTGTGCTTGTATCTTCTTCTGTTTCATTATCATTCTTAGAAGTTTCTACTTTTGAACAAGCTCCTAACAAAATAATCATAGAAATAGTTAGTAAAATTACAATAAATTTTTTCTTTATAAATTCTCCCTTTTTTAATTATATTATTAAGTAGTATAATAATATTATGTAACTACTTTACAAATGTACAACAAGATAATCCCCTAAATTATTCCAACAATTTGATTTTATTGTACTATGTACTTTACTTATATGTCAATAATATTTTTCTTTTACTGGCCATAGTCGTTACAATAACTAACTACTATTAGTTTT
>CAZJCV010000203.1:0-2441 GCA_964544535.1 uncultured Lachnospiraceae bacterium
TGTTTAGTGCATAATTAAACTGTAACGAAATGCAATCCAAAAGTGTAACACTTCCTGCATAATAAAAGTCCATTGTAACACCCTTCCAAATCCATTATCCTTAGGTTTGACGAGAACTTAAGGAGGAAGAAAGGAATGTTATCAATGGACGATATCAAGTATATCAAACGTCTCTATGAAAGTGAAGGGATTTCTATCCGTGAAATAATGCGCAGGACAGGTTATCACTATGAGACAATTCGTAAATATCTCGATATGGAGGACTTCAATGAGCCTCTGTATACACCGAAAGATTCATCTTCTCTATTGGATCCGCTTAAACCAGTCATTGACCAGTGGTTATTAGATGACTTAAAAGCACCGCGTAAACAGCGTCATACTGCACAACGTGTATTCAAAAGATTGCAGGAAGAATACCCTGAACAGCTAGAGGTAAAACTGCGTACAGTACAGTATTATGTGTCACAGAAAAAGAAAGAAATCTTTCAATCTCAGAAACAGGCACGTTTACCGCTCTATCATCCACCAGGTGAAGCGCAGGTTGATTTTGGTCATTTCTCTTATATCAATAATTCTGGAGATATGATCGATGCTTTAAAACTAACAGTATCATTTCCATACAGTAATCATGCTTACTGCCAGATTTTTGGTGGTGAAAACCAGCAATGTCTGCTTCAGGGCATGAAAAATATATTTGAACACATGGGAAAGGTTCCTACAAGAATTCTTTTCGATAACCTTTCAACAGCAGTTGCTCATATGGGAACTGGGCATAACCGAACTCTCACAGAAGGATTTGAACGGTTTATGATGCATTATAAATTTGATGCTGCATTCTGCAATGGCGCTGCTGGATGGGAAAAAGGAAATGTTGAAAATAAAGTTGGTTATGAACGAAGAAATATGTTTGTCCCTGTTCCAACAATCCTTGATTTTGTAGCATTTAATGAAAAACTTTTTGACGCCTGCGAAAAGGATGCAAAGCGTAATCATTATGTGAAAAACATTCATATAGAATCATTGTTTCAGGAAGATCTGGAAAGTATGCAGATTCTTAATGAAACACCTTATGAAATCTATGTGATTGAAGTAAGAAAAGCTGATAATTATGCAAAGGTGATGTTTGATAATAATCTTTATTCATCTTCTCCAAAGTATGCCGGAGCGAGTGTATATGTGAAAGCTTCCAGTGATACCGTATGGATACTAAATGAATCCTATGAAGTAATCATGGAACATCCAAGACTGTATGGAAACGGCCTGGAATCAATGAAATGGCTTCCATACATAGACCTGATGTCAAAACGACCAGCTGCACTGAAATATACAGAATTCTACCAACAGCTTCCTGATAACTGGCAAAAATATCTAGGCAAACAGAATACCGATGGAAAACGAAAAGGATTAACCTCTTTGTATACAATGCTTCAAAAACACGATATGCGAGCAGCAGAAGATGCACTTGCATTTGCAATCAGTAATGGTGTTCATGACGCAGACAGTGTGCTTGCAGCATATCGAACACTTACCTCTGAAGTGCAGCAATTGCAACCAATGCAATTGAAAGGAACACTTATTTCCATGCCAAGTTTTACTCCGGATAATTCCAAGTACGATAATCTATTTGACCAGGAGGTAAGTAACTTATGAGAGAGCAAATCTACACCTGTTGCAAAGAACTTCGTTTAAGTACCACATTCGCTGAAAATGCACTTTCTATGTCAGGAGAGAATCCACAAGATTATTTATTAAAAGTACTACAGGCAGAACTTACTTACCGTAATAACAAGCGTAAAAACCTTCACTTAAAGCAGGCCGGATTCGATAACATAAAAACTTTTGAAGGATATGATTTTCAAAAGATAATCATTCCAAACACCACCAGTATTGATGGAATTAAGACACTTGATTTCATGAAACGAAATGAAAATCTGATCCTTTATGGCAGAAATGGTGCCGGTAAAAGTCATATGGCAACTGCAATCGGTGTGGAAGCCTGTATGCAGAGCAAGAAGGTGCGATTTTATAAAACAGCAGCACTTGTAAATGAACTGACTGATGCAAAAGCAGATGGTTCACTCACCAAGCTTCTGAAGCGCCTCAGTAAACTAGATTTGCTGATATGTGATGAGTGGGGATATCTTCCGTTTGATGCGGAAGGATCCCAGTTACTATTTCAGGTAATTGCAGACTGTTACGAAAAACGCAGTCTGATTATTACAACAAATATAGAATTCAGTAAATGGAATGGAATATTTTATGATGACCAGCTAACAGCAGCACTAATTGATCGCTTGGTACATCACAGCCACTTGATTGTATTCGATCGAGACAGCTGGAGATTTGAACATTCACTGATGAAAGATTCAGCAACTTAATAACTCTCAAGGGTGTTACACTTTTACTTTGCACTTTGTTACACTTTTGGGTTGCAAAATACA
>CAZJCV010000204.1:0-2439 GCA_964544535.1 uncultured Lachnospiraceae bacterium
AAAAAATATTTTATAGGAGGAAAATAATTATGGATAAAAAACAATTACGCAAACGAGCACGCAAGCTGCTTGAAGAAAGTCCAGCGGATGTACTCTGTGGGCTATCTATGAACAGACAGTTAAACAATCTGTCTAAGATGATCACAGATAGGTATACTTCACTCGGTCATAAGCCACTTAGGGTGTACGTCCAAAATCACCCTAAAGGAAACCAGCCTCAAGCTCCTGCTTGGACAGATGGGGATAGGGTCTATCTAATGGCTGGTGACTCACTATTAGATGGCGAGGACTTAGAAGGGCGTAAGAATATGCTCTTAGGTTTATTGGCCCACGAACTCGCCCACGTTATCTGGACTGACATGAAGGTCACCAGAGAGACGTTGGGGAGCATTGAGAAAGAAGGAAAGATACCGACGCCGTTGCAATCGACAGAAGAAATTGAGGAGTTTGTCGATGGGAATGGTAGTATATACGCATCGTTTTTGATGCAGATTCTTAATGTTATCGAGGATGGGTTCATTGAAAGTAGGATGAAGGAAAGATATGCAGGTAAACTCAAGTTCTGCATAGAAAAGCTGGTAGACAAAATGTTTGCTGACACAGCGGAGAGCTATAAGGATATGTCAGAAGAGGGCCAATTGATTAGTTTTCTTCTATATTTCTTTAGATTTGGAGAGGTGCCTGATTGGGCGGAAGACTTCTTCAATAAAAAAATAAAGGCTAGTGAAGAATTCCTTTTTGATTGTTACGACGTCTTTTCGTCTACAAGGACGATTGATAGAATTTCAATGGCGCAAAATATCATCATTGAATTCTGGGACTTCTTCAAGGAAACGCTAGCAGATGCTCAAGCAACCAAAGAGCTTATGAAAGAGCTAGCGGATATGCTTTCACAAATGAGCGAAAGCCAAATGGAAGCGCTGGAAGAAGCACTCAATCAGGGAGGCCAGCAAGCGGGCGGAGCATCCATTCCAATGCCCAGCCAAATGCGGCCTAGCGACGATTCGGATGGCGATTCTGATGGCAGTTCAGGTAAAGGCAAAGGATCTGATGAAGAAACCGACAAAGGATCTGATGAAGATTCGGATGAAGATTCGGATGAAGGTGCTGGTGATTCTGACAAGGGAAAGGGTAATATTGAGAAGAATGAAAAGAAGCCAAAGCGTATAGATCCTACCAATGGCGAGTCTGAGCTAATAGATAGGAGCATTGACGAGATGCTGCCAGAAATATTAGCGGAAGAAACAACTCGCTATTTGAAAGACGTGGAAAACGTCGAAGAGGTAATATCCTCACTTAACAACGACTCTTTGAAAAATATTAGTGAGTCGAACGATTATCATAAGTACGCTAATGCTAAGATTCATGTGCCAGAAGGTAATGCAGAAGCATATGAACATATATTTAGCGGTTTGAAGTCCGTCTCTAAAGCTTTAGAGCGCAAATTGTTGCCGCTCCTTCAGCAAAGAGAAGATGTTATCCAAAGAGGTATGTACGGGGGCACACGTCTTGATGTGCGAGCTATTCCGAGAGGAGATGGAAAGATCTTCGGAAGGAAACGGATAGCCGATACTGCGGACTTAGCTGTTGGCATATTGCTAGACGAGAGTGGGTCTATGAATGGCGATAAGATAATGCAAACACGCAATATGGCTATCATAATGGAGGATTTTTGTCGTAAAGCTGGTATTCCATTGGCTATTATAGGTCATACGGAATCAAGACAGACTGAATTGTTTGAGTATATAGCTTTCGACAAGAGACACGACAAAACCCGTCTGGCAAGTATACAAGCTAGGTCATGTAATAGAGATGGGTACGCACTCCGCTATGTCGCTGAATTAATGCGAGATAGGCCCGAGGAAGACAAGTTGCTGTTTATTATATCCGATGGTCAACCCAATGGAAGCAATGGGTACTGCGGAGAAACAGCTTACGAGGACTTGCGTGAGGTAAAGAGGGATTGCGCTCGCTGGGGGATTAGCCTGTTTGCGGGGGCAATTGACGAAGATAAAGAAATAATCGAGCAAATATATGGGGATGGTTATTTGAACATAACAAATCTTGGTAAACTTCCCGATATGTTGAGCCGATTAATAATGAAAAGACTTTAGAAAGTTTTAGGAGGTTTTTAAAAATGGAATATGAGTTTCCAATAAACAAGGTGATAAACCTTGAAAAAGAAGAAAAAGAGCTGTTCGATATTTATTCGGATGGCTGTTTGAAAATAAAGAAATTGATCTTTATAAGTGAAAAAGACCCTAGCCAAAGCAAGGTAGAGATAATCGGTGCAATTGACGGAGATACCCGAAAAACGCCTTTGTTCGATGCTCTCCTTGTGTCTTTATTGGATATAAAGGAGCCAAGTAAAGACTTAAAAAGCATAATAGCAGTAGGTGTTATGTTAAATAATTATAATTTTTTCAATTAAAAGAGAGA
>CAZJCV010000205.1:0-2422 GCA_964544535.1 uncultured Lachnospiraceae bacterium
CTTATAACCATCATCCGTCTTAATCAAGGTATCTTCAGTTACCTAGCAACTGTTATCCACTGGTACACAATACTCTCTGTAAATAATTTGCTTTTTTAAATGTACTTCTCTCCGTTATATTATAATTATTTTTTCTTCCTAAAAAAACTATTTCAAGCTAGATTTTCACATTTTTTTAATCTGAATGAGTTCTCTTAAAACCATGCCATATCGAGAAAACCAAGCCTGGCAAAGACCCCCAATCAATTATAAACGCTATCCACCACAACCTACGATACGGATTAGAAGGAAAAATTACAAAAGCTACACATAGAAAGCATCCTGACAAAAGTGGAATCCATGACGAAGCAGCTTCCCTCTTAATATGGCGCTTCCAAAAAACTATCCAATTCAAAACAAAAATCCAAAGTCCAGCAACACCTAAAATTAATGAAATTAAATACTGTATATAATTCACAACCTATTCATCTCCTCTTTGCTAAGGTATATATCTTCTCTGTCCAAACAGACCTTTCCACCAACCATCAATTCCCCAACCCTTAGGCCATTTTAAAGTATTCCCAGGAACTTGGAACACTTCGCCAGCTCCTTTAGGCGAAAATTGATTTCCCATACCTGGCTGCCACTTACAGGATCTCAAATAATTCCACCAAGTATTTTTGCCCTTCATTACCCAATCCCCTGATTCAAGACCAGGTCGTCCCCATCTAGTAACATCTACTAAATCATCAGAGCTACTTCCACCTGTCTTGTTTCCACTTCTCCCTATTATTGTTGTCAGTATCACTGTTGCTGTAAGTACTGCTAGGTATCTAGCTACCTGATCTTGGGACACTCCTCCATTTATCATGTCAATACTTAAATTAATTGACTGATAGAGACTCCACAAGGACATAATCGTTCCCAAAAACACAAGCATATTACATGACAGCTTTTTGGCTATTGCCTTAATTCCCATTCCAACTACAGTACCAATCCCAATACCTATAGCTGCCTCTATCCAAACATCTTCCGAACATAATGCTGCTATATAATCTAATATCGACACCTGATTTACTATTGCAAGATATATTCCTGTGAAAACAGGTATTGCAATTGAGGCTATTGTGGCAGTAATTGTTATACCTGCCATTACTCCTAAAATTGAAAAATATCCTGATGGGTCAATTTTATTTATAGGGTCACAATCTGCATACAGATATTTATGCAGGGTAATTAGGTCAGTTATAATACCTCCCCATGAATCTTTTCTCTTAAAAAATACATTAGAGTTCCAAAGTGAAAGTTTCCATTTTATTAATATATACCTTAATACAATTAAAGTAATCAAATTCATTAAAACTCTTCAAATATTACCAAATGCTCCTTTTTATTATTATCTATAAATCTCCAATATTCATTTTTTTTATTTTTATCCGTAATTGCTTGGAACCTCAAATTTTTGCTTAACAATATATTTAAAGATCCATCTTCGCTTATATCAACATCTCTAACAGTTACTGGTAACACCTTTTTTATGAATTCTTCACACTTATCATCAAATAAAACATTATCTTCTTTTAATTGTTTTTCACCCTTCTTATTTCCTAATTCTAATATATCATTACTCGATAACAAAATATTTTCGTTTTGCATAAAACTCCAAGGACCCTGGACATGAATTGCATATTCGCTTTTTCTAACTTCTTCTCCTTTATAGTTTTTAGCGGTTATAAAATTTCCATATTGAATCCATAACATATCAGCAGCCCTGCCAATGTTAGTCATATGAATCCCTATAAGCTTTCTTTTAATTATATCTTTAACTTCAGTATAATTTATCATTTTAACCTCCCTATTGTAGGTGTTAGGTTTTAATGTAATTCATAAACCTAACACCTGTTTTTTACAACACTATATGCTAAAATTTGCTTATATGGCATATATTATCTATGATTTTTATATTTAAATACCCATACTCCTAAATATTGTTACCAAAACATATCTTTCGCTATAGATAAAATTTCTTGATATGAATAGTTTTGCCCGGTAATCTCTTCGTGTAATAATCTTTGTTGATTTTTATTTAATTTTAATTTTTTTACTATATCTCTAAATTGTTTATTTTGAGCTTGATTATTACGTGGAGTTCCTTTTTTTTGCTTATCATACCCTTTGCAACTATTATGTACAAATACATCATGTTCTGATACAAAATATGTATGCCAGTCTTCAACTTCGAAGTTGTATACCTTTATTGGTGAATCTAAATGTTCAAACTTTAACTCCTTTATTTCTCTTCCTTCACCTGAGTATAAGTATACCTTATCTCCTACTTCCATGTCACCTGCTGCTACCCAGCCTTTTCCTATTACCCAAAATGGATGGGTTGGTGTTGTTTCTATTTCTTCATCTTCTACAAAAACCCTTACTATAACGCTAG
>CAZJCV010000206.1:0-2411 GCA_964544535.1 uncultured Lachnospiraceae bacterium
ATTTACGGTTCGGCTGGGTATGCAATTCATCAAAGATTACTCCGTGTGTATTAAAACCATGTTTATTGGAAACATCGGCTGACAAGACCTGGTAGGTACTCTTGGTCGGGATGTATTCCAGTTTCTTCTGCGATTCATATATCTTTATCCTTCTGCTAAGTGATTTTGAAAATCTGACCATATCGGCTGCAACATCAAATACGATTTTTGCCTGATTCTTATCTGCAGCACAGGAATAAATCTCTCCACGCTGTTCCCCTTCACATAAAAGCAATAATGCAATAGCGGCTGCCAGTTCAGATTTCCCATTCTTCTTTGGAATCTCCACATAGGCCATATTAAACTGTCTGTAGCCATTGGGTTTGATAGTTCCAAACACATCCCTTATAATCTGTTCCTGCCAGTCCATCAATTCAAATTCTTTTCTTGCCCATGTTCCCTTTGTGTGACACAGATTCTCTATGAAATTAACGGCAAAATCAGCCTCTTTCTTGTCATAATGGGAATCTTCTGCCATAAATTCCGTAGGCTTGTATTTCTTTAGTTTTCGCAAGTTTGTACCTCCTTCCCCACGAAAAAAAGAGCCATCGGCTCTCTTTTCCTGAATTTATTCTTTATCTATTCGGCAGGTCATCCCATCCACTTGGACGATAGTGTATTTCTGCCCCCGCCATGTAAGATCTACTATTCTAACACCCGTATAATAATTGCTCCGTTCCCTGTCTGAGTGGATGATTCCGTGGGAAATCATCCAGCTCGCAAGGTTCTCCATCAATCTGTCATTGTTATACATGACCGCAGCCCCTAGCACATTTTTTCGAGTCTTTCGTACTCGTCTAATTTTCTTGTGTACTCCTGTGCGATGCACTGTCTTTTGAAGGAATTCTTCTCGCATCTTCCTTTTTTGTAAAGGTCATCAAGTTCTGCTTTCCTTCTCTTAAGAACCTCGATTTCGTTTCCTTCCTCAATTTCTACAATATCCTTTTCAAATCTTGTCATGGCTAATGCCCTCCTTTTCTTTCGTTGTACTATATATCACTCTAAAGGCACATAATAGCAACGATTATAGGGAGCAAATACTACACAAATATGTGTATCCATTCCTTCAAGGAACTGTACATTTTATGATCGCATGGAACGATGTATTGTTTCCAGAATTTCTTCCTGTTCGGATGGTTTTACCCCTATGCTTTCTAAGGCTTCCCTTGTTCCACAGTCTGGGCAGATAAGTGTTCTGCCGTCTGCTCTGGATAATGCAGGCACTCCATGATAGACCTTTTTACAATGGGGACATACCTTGATTCTAGCAATCTCCGTTTTTCCCATATCGCACCTCCTCTGACTTTAACTGTGCTTCTGCAAGGAAATGTTCATCAAATCCAAAGCTGATGTACCCTTCCAAGCATACCTTCACATAGGAAAGTGATGGAATCCCAATGCTCCGTTCTTCATGCATGATGTAAACAAAGCATTTTCTGTTCCTTATCTTTCCCGACTTGATTCCCTTGATAGGCAGTTCCATTTCCTTTTTGTAATAAAAGGTTGGGAAACCTTCATAGCGGTCAAGGGCATCTTCATCCGCATCCGTTACCGACCAAACTGCAACAGGCACTTTTGCACCTTCCTTGGGTTCGATGGTTAGGTATGCTCCCGTCTGACTTCCCTTAAAGAGAAGTTCATAATCCTTGATTTCGGATGTTCCGATAATTCGTGCCGATGGGCATCTCATCCGCATCTGCCTGATGTTCAGGTTGCTGCCGTAGGCAATGTAATATCTTTTTTCCATAATGGTGTACTTCCTTTCCGAAGGGGTCACCCTTCTACCACCTTAAGACCGCCGAAGCGGTCATATTTTTATAGGTGGCAGAAGGCTAACTCCTGCGTGTCCTTCAAGCTGCATCCCTTCCATTTCTGAATGCTGTGTCTCCTGCAAGCCTCTTGGTAAGCAGTTCCCTTGCTGTTTTGAATTCGTCTCCGATAAAGCCAAGTCTTAAAAGCCATGTTCTCATTGCGTATTTCGGATTCTCATTCTGCTGTGGCTTTGGGCTTGCACTCTTTACCGTTTTTGCCATTTGGCTAAGTGCTAGGCAAAGCTGAATGTAGCTTTTTAACTGTCCTGCGTGAAGTCCGTTCAGCTTTCCGTCCGCGGGTGCATCGAATTGGAAAAGTCGAAACTCGATGGTCCCTTTGGTAAAGGTTGCGTGGTAGTTCAGCATATGGTATCGGCTGTCATTGTAGTGTTGGTCTCTGCCGTAGCTTGCTCCGTTGGAGGTGTACCAAATGTCTGCAAGTGCTGACATGGTCTTTGGCTTTCTTTTGTTGACCTGCTCTAAAAATCTTGGGTCAACCGTTCTGCAATATCGGTGCATCCTTCCTCTGTCAAGGTCAAGGGCATCGGCTATGAGGCTTTC
>CAZJCV010000207.1:0-2402 GCA_964544535.1 uncultured Lachnospiraceae bacterium
CTTAATTCTTTCTAAGCAGATCCCACAGCTTATGCTCATGGTTCCAACCGTCTCCATATGAGTCATCAACATCACTCTTCCAGTATTTGTAATACCTACGATGCCCATACATTAAGTCTTTCAACCTACTATCCGACGGCCTATTATTTGCATTCCATGTAGGGATGCTAAACTCATCATAGATAGTCTTCCAGATTGAAACTGGAGATGAAGCTTGTGGTGCTGTCGCCATCCCAACAGGTGTCCAAACATCTACTGGCACTACCCCAACTACATACTCATAGTTGTTCGGGAACCATAAAGGTGTGTAGTGCTGACGCATTTTGAAGTCCTCAGGCAATCCTACATCCTCTGGATTTGTGCCGTAGCTAAGTGGAGCGAACATCCATATATCGTCGCCCTCACTAGCGAACTCGAACTTCCTGTTCATGTAGCGGTTATCACCCGGAAAATATTGCTGATATTCTTTCTCTTTGAGGTAATCCTCATAAGATACTTTCTCAAGTGTTCTATATGGCTTATGCTCCTCATCATAGAAGAGGCCACTTTCTTCCTCAGAATACTCGACGCCATACCAACCGCCAGCTAATTGTCTGTCATTAGCGTAATAAGTTGTACCAAACTCTGGGAATACAGTGTAGACATTCTGTACCTTAGTTATTTGCTCTTCCCTTGAGTTCTCCGAACGGATATACTGCGGAACATACACTAAACTTACGGCCGAGCCGCTAGTCATTTCAAATGTATCTAAATGCGTGTATGTCTCATATGTCTGTGCTGCTCGTGCTCTAATGCCCGGATAGAGATGTGCGCCCGTCTCGTGATCTGTCTTTATATTCACTCCAACTTCATACTCTTCCTTCTTAAAGCCGCCGTCCTTCCATACCCATTCTTCCCATGTATACGAGTTTTTCAACTCCCTTACCTTATCCTCACCGGCTACACCTGCAAGTGCATACCTACGGTTCTCACTCGAGCTCATATTAAGGTTCCACTCGCCGAAAGTCCTAGGCAATTTTAACCTGAAGACTGGATCTGGCGTCTCTGCGTGTTCTCGTGTTACAACATCGTTACTAACGACTGTGACATTATCCTCATAGTCCTCCTCTGTGATTGTTCCGTCTGGGTTAAGTATACACTCTACATATACTTGCCCATCTGACAACATATCATACGCAGGTACATTCCACTTCGTGTAAATTATATTCGTACCCTTGCTCGGGATAATGATATTTTCTATCGTAATACTGTCTATGTCCACTCTGTCGCCATCACTATCAAGATAATACGGTGTGATAAGAGCGTTTAAACCATCACTGGGTGTGATGTTAGTGCTAAAATCGTTGTTTACCACAAAGGTGGTCATTACCTCTGTATTCTCCGTATAATATGCGTTAGGTTCTAGGGGGTCAATAGATAGGTTATCAGGAACAACGCCACTCGATGCTTTGCCCGAGTTATTATTGGGGTTCAGCTCTGACTGCCTGTTCTCCCAATTAACTCTAACTTCAAACTCTAAGCTATTTCCTAATGTAGGATTTGCTGCGTTGATCATGCTATTCGTTACAGTAAATAATTCTGCTACACGAACAGATTTCCCTCTAGGGATTGTCACAGTATAATCCTCACCTTCTTGGTTCCAATCCTCACCGTTCAGCAAATAATTGCTAGAGAAGGATTCATTAGAGTAGTTCTTAGATGAGTTGTTAGCGAATTGTGCTATAAGGGCTACCCGCTGGCCCGCCTTCATGCGTTGCCCGCCTTCGCCTATGTAGTAATCACTACGCCAACCATGCTCTTTGACATCGTCATAATACACTTGCCAGTTTGCTTCAAATTCCTCATCGCTGACACCTGTGATGTCGAGCAGAACAACCTCTTCAACTTCCGTTTCGACAATTGCCTCTCTCGGCAGAACCTCGATCTCGTATATCGCCTTGTTGTTTCTAGGTTCTATCTCCGCATTCCTGTTTGAATAGTTAATTAGAGCGGTTATTTCCTTGTCTGACGCTTTAACTATATAACCAGTCGGAACAACTGTCTTTTGCTCGCCGTTTTTAAGCGGGAACAAAGCGGGTGATGTTGGTCTGTTATTAGATGGATGCGGTGTTGGGTAGTAACTCTTGTTATTCTCCCAAATTAACTGCTCAATCAAAGGAGCTGTTCCCCAGCCATCACCAACCCATACTTCTGTATGAAATGCTGTGCCTTTTGTTCCAGCATTATTGAAGCGCACATGAGGTCTAATTTCCTCGCCCACATAAACAACCGGATCATTCTTATCTAACTCCTGCCACTTACCATCACGCTTTACCTCAACTTTAGGAATAGATACATACGTTTCAGTCAATGATTTAACCTTAAACTCGTAAATATCTTCGTTATCGTTCGGGTTCTCTTCC
>CAZJCV010000208.1:0-2366 GCA_964544535.1 uncultured Lachnospiraceae bacterium
GAGATTCTGAGGCTGCAAGGCATGCAGCTATACCATTTGTATATGCTAGATATGGATTTGGACAAGTTGAAGATTATGATTATTCAATAGATAAATTAGAAGAATTATCAGGAGTTATCAAGGGGCTGAACTTATAAAGTTATATTGTATTTGTACTCCAAATATGGTAAATTATAAACATGTTTTAAAAAAATAAAGATAAATGAGAGGTACTAATATGGATTACCCTATGTTGAAGAATAAGTTACCAAAATCTATTAAGAAAGTTTGGAGAAACACAGGTCTTTTAAATTTACTTATCTTGATTTTACCTGGACTTTTTGTAATGGGAATACTGTATTTTAATGATAGTTTTGAAGGAGCATGGCTTTTTATTGGAGTAATGTATTTGTTAGTTTATGCTTTTATCTTTACTCTTTATTTTGTCTTAATACCTTTTCGCTACAATTATTTTCGTTATGAAATTACGGAAGATGATATAGTATATCAAAAAGGATTTTTCTTTAGAAAGATTACATATGTACCTATCAATAGAATCCAACATATAGAAACGGAGCAAGGTCCTTTTCTTCGTTTAGAAAAACTTATGGAATTAAAGATTCATACAGCAGCTACAGTTCATAGGATTGCTGGCCTATCAGTAGAAGATTCTTTAAGTTTGAGGGAACAAATAATTGAAAAGATGAAGGAGGCAAGTGAAGATGTCTGAGAAGAAAAGATTTCATCCCATTGCCTTAATTACTTACTTCATGACTACACTTAAAGGACTTTTTTATTTAATTGTTCTTGCATTTATTAATATTGGCTCAGACCCCTTATATAGTTTAATAACTGTTTTTGCTATTATTCTAATTTGTTTTGTTTCAGCACTTGTTAGATATTTTATACGTACCTACAGTATTAGTGAAGATAAGATAGTTATGTATAGTGGTATCTTTGTCAAAAAGGAGACTGAGATTCCTTATGAGCGCATTCAAACCATTAAGCAAAGGCAATGGTTTTTTTATAAGCCCTTTAATATTGTGCAAATATTAATTGAAACAGGGAGTACCGCTGATAAAGAAGCCGAGGCTTCCTTGTTAGCAGTAGATGCATCGCTTATAGATTTAATTGAAGATTATAGACATAAACGCAAAAAGAGTAAAGAAAGTAATAATGCAGATAATATCCTAGCAGATGCTGATTTACCAAGTGATTTATCCGTGGATTCTAATGATTTATCTAATGGGTATGCAGAAGAAGATCTTGAAGATGACGAAATCGTTTATAAGTATAAGCTGTCATTTAAAGAGATTTTACTTTATGCTATTACTGATTTGAATATAATAGTTGCTTTTCTTCCTATTTTGTTTTTTATTATTGGCTTTTTAGTGGAAGCTTCATCTTTATTTGGCAAGGTTCCAGATGAAGTAAACACTGCTATAGACAATTTTTTTGCTAAGGAGCTTTGGATTGTGATTAGCATAATAATTCTTCTTACTATAGTATTGTTATTGACGTTTTCTGTTGTTAAAAGTTTTTTCTACTATTTTGAATTTACTGTTACATGTAGTAGGAAGACAATAACTATTGAATACGGAGTTTTTGAAAGAAAGACTCAGAAGATTCCCCTAAATAAAGTTCAGGGAATAAAGATATATCAACAAGCAGTAAGAAAGTTATTAACTATGTCTTCTGTGGAAGTTATATTAATTGGAGGTCAAGAAACGAAAGGGGAAAATCCTCTTGAGAAGAAAGTTTTACTCTTACCTTTAATTAATACAAGACTTATGTACCAAGCCTTGCAAAAGATTTTCCCTATTTATGAATTAGAAGAACCAGAAATTAATTATGTTAGTAGAAACAAGATATTTTATTTTTGGCGCTGGATATTTGTTTTTATGCTTCCTATAACAATTGTATGTTTTTATTTTTTCTCATTTATAGGAATAGTTCCATTGGTGCTTTCTTTAATATTTATGTTCTTTAATTGGCTTGATTCTCGATATCAAGGATATGCTATTATAGATGAAAACTTATTAGTTATACAGAATTTTAATGTTGTTTCAAAGGTCCAAACATTAATTGACCGTTCAAAGATTCAATCCTTTGATAAGCATTCATCCCTTTACTTATTAAGTAAAGATATAGGCCATTTTATGTTTTGGATAAAGTCTGGTATGATGCCTATGCGCATTGGTTTGAAGTTTGTTGACTTAAAGGACATTAATGATGTTCAAAGTTTTATAACAAAAAGTGACGTTTAAATAAAGGAGAGGCGATGTAGCATGATAAAAAAAATAGACATTGACAACTTTTATAATCCCTATACAGGCTTTAAACGTTCTGATTTAGGTAAGAGACTTGCTAGACTTCAAAGACTCGTT
>CAZJCV010000209.1:0-2337 GCA_964544535.1 uncultured Lachnospiraceae bacterium
TACTTACAGGGGTTTTTTATCAAATTTGCTTCCGAAAAGAAGATATATTTCTATGTCTATACTATATCCAAAAAAAGTGAGTATCCTCCTGTCTTTTGCCAATTCCCTTTACATGAAAAAACATGTAGTGTATAATTGTCCCAAAATAGGCTTTGGGATTGTTAATCTATAGCAGGGTCTATTGCATCGTTTTTCCAAGATATTAGCTGATTAGTATATCTTGAAGGCGCCAACGATATTGCTATTTGGTTGATATATGTTCTGGTTACAACGACATATATACTGTTGTAACTGGTCCTATAACGATTATTTTAGAAAGGAGTTTTCTTATGAATGGTACAATTGCATTTGACAACCTTACGTTTCAAGATTTGACACATGATGAAATGATGATTATTGAAGGAGGTGGCCCAGTGGCACTGTTCATGTCTTGCCTTGCTATCGCAGTTTCTCCTGTAATCATCTGCCTGTGTCCTCCAGCCGGTTTAGTTTTATTAGGTGCTGGAATAGTTACTTTTGGTAGTAACCTATAACCTCTTTAGAAGAAATATATCCAGAGTAGAAGCTCTATTTCACGAATCACTACTAATGTCATTTTATGAGGAGGTGAAATAATGTTTTTGGAATTAACTTATTCAGAACTAATGGCTATTGACGGCGGCATTGACTGGTGAATGGTGGTTGGTGGCAGCATAGCAATCGTTGGAGGCATAATCGTATGTGCAACTGGTGCTGGAGCTCTTGCTGGGGCTGTTACCATATATATCGGACTGATGACTGTCGTTCAAGGCTTGGAAAGCTAAACCAATCTTCAGAGAGTCAGCTTGGTTTAGATATTCACCTTTTCATAAACCAAGCTGATTCTTTTAGAAGCCATCGAAAAGCAATTTTTATTAAAAACCGAAGGGACTGTATAAATATGGGTTTCTATGAGTATTCTAAAATAGCATTAACACAAGTATGCTTTATATTTTCTATATATTATTTGATTAAAAACATTATTAGTGTAAAAAAAATAAGAGCCAATATTATTATAGAAAAACTGGGTTTATTTTCTGTGTGTGCAGTAGTGTTGATTCTTATTGGACTTGAAATAGATTTTATTTTAACACTACTGAGACACAGATTCGCAGAAATCTCCAACTATTCTCAAATTGATTATAGTATTGCCCTTGTTTCTTTATGCTTATACTGGTTGTTATCTCAAACTATATATGCTTTTAATGAAAACACCATAATAGTAGGGAATCAGAAATGGGCTATGACAAAAACCAGTATTGCAAACTACAAGACTGGATTTGCAGGTAGAATAATTGTGGATATAAAACACAGCGCAGCAAAAAAAACACTTAAGTTAAGGCTATCGAAAGCTAATTTTGAAAAACTTCAAAGCATCTTAAATGATGCTAACACGTGAAGCTGCTAAGGGTTTACTCAGAAATGATTATACTAAATAATCATACTAGGAAATAAAAGATGATGCATCTCCACGATGGAGAGTGAATTGATTGATATCGTACAGTAGCTCCATTTTGCAGAGATATCAACCATAAGTCTTGATAAGGATTCCTGGAAGCTGCGTTATGAATCTTTGACAAGTCATTCGTCATTCATTAATGTGATTATATGGTATAATTTATGAAAGTATTTTTGATAATTACATTGATAGAGTCGAGAAAATCTTGGAGGTTACACAATGAATTGAAAAAACCCTCAACTCTTGCATTAGCAATAGCTTCCAAAGATAATTTACTCAACTTTCCCACCACTATTGTGGCAATGAACCTTGAAAAATGAATATAATCACGCAACCAACTGCAATCGATCTTTAAGATAGAAAGGCAGGGCATTGATTAATTGGTCAATAAATTGCTGCGCATGGGTATCTGTCAAGACCGGAGTTTGTCTGAGAATATCAATCATTGTGTCGATCAGCAGTTTAACTGCTTTTACATATTCGATATCTTTGACTTCGTCACAGAACCTAAAAAATATTTCACCCCATGTTCTGTCGTCATGTTCAAGACGTACCGACTCAGCAATCATCATGTAGCGTAAAAAGACAATAGATGTGCTAGCAATCTGTGCTTCATAAGATCGACCCTGAGATTCTTTGCCAAGTGCCAGATAAGACTTACACATTTTAAAGAAAACTTCAATGTCCCAGCGTTTACCATATATGCGTACTGCTTCTTCGCTACTGATTTCCATATCGGTACAAAGTATTGCCAGCCAAGCATCATCCTTGCGTTTAGTGTTTCTGACAAAGATAAGTTTTGCATTTACCCATTGATTGCATGGGCTATCCTTTTTAGTTCTGACGCTGACTCTAGCTGA
>CAZJCV010000210.1:0-2320 GCA_964544535.1 uncultured Lachnospiraceae bacterium
ACCTAGATATGAGATAATGCAAGTGGGAGAAGTTATTGCTCTTGTATCCACAGGGACTGGAAAAACAGGATTAATGGCTATTTCTCCCTATAATATTTCGAACGGAAGAGTTTTGATAATAACACCCCAAACAATTATTAGGGATTCAGTATTAGGATCTTTGGATTCAATGCACCCAAAGAACTTTTGGATGTTTTCAAAAGTATTTGATAAAGTTCAACACTTGCCTACTTTAATTGAGTATCAAAAGACGTTACCTGATGATGTGTTAAATCAGGCAGATATAGTTGTATTAAATATACATAAGTTACAAGAGAGATTGGATTCCTCATTAATCAATAGAGTGGAACCTGATTTTTTTGACATGATAATTATAGATGAGGCTCATCATTCAGAAGCTACTACTTGGAAAAGAGCGCTAGAATATTTTGAAGATTGTAAGGTGTTAAAGGTAACAGGCACACCATTCAGAAGTGATGGAAAAGAAATAGAGGGTAAAGAAATTTATAATTATAGTTTGGCAAGAGCCATGGCTAATGGATACGTAAAAAGTCTTGAAAAAATTGATTATATTCCTGATCAAATGTTGTTTACAATTGATAATAATGAGGGAACTACCTACACTTTAGAAGAATTAAGAGAACAGAATATACGAGAAGAAAATTGGATTCAGCGCTCAGTTGCACTCTCGAAAGAAAGTAATGAGAAAATTGTAGATGTTTCTATTAAATATTTAAAAGAGAAAAAAGAACTTACGGATAACCCTCATAAAATAATTGCTGTTGCTTGTAGTATAGATCATGCGGAAAGTATAAAAGATATTTATAAAGAAAAAGGATATGAATCTTCAATTGTTCATAGTGGTCTTGAAAAATCTGTACAAGAAAATGAATTGGAAAAAATAAATAATAATGAGGTTGATGTGGTTATTAACGTAGCAATGTTGGGCGAAGGATATGACCATAAGTTTTTGTCTATTGCTGCAATATTTAGGCCATTCAAAACCTTGTTGCCTTACGCTCAGTTTGTTGGGAGAACACTTAGAGCAATTGAATTGGAAGACGGAACATTTACTGAAGAAGATAATACAGCTGTTCTTGTACACCATAAAGAATTAGGGCTTGAGCCGCTATGGGAGTATTATAAAAACGAAAAAATAAAACGAGATACCATTAAAAAAATTAAAGAGGACAGGGAATTAAATACTGGCGAATATACTCCAAGAGATATTTCTAAGGGAGTGGCTTATGAATCTGAAGATTATACAATTGAACGGGATACATTTGTTGAAACTGAAATAATAAAACAAAGAAAAGAAAAGTTGGAAAAGGAAAATATAAAGATTCAGGAACTACAACAACTTCTCGGTATAGACGAAGAGCAAGCCAAAGATTTTATTCGTCAGTCACAGAAAAGTTCAGAGACGGAACGTTTATTGCGTCCAGATAAATACTACTTTAAGACGAGAAAAGATTTAGATAACTTAATCCGTGAGGTTATGATACCTGAAATTTTACTTGACTATGGATTTGAAAAAGAAGGAATTGAGCTATTAGGAGATATAAAAATTTTACCAAATAGAAATTATGGTTGGATATATAACAAGGCAAAAGATAATGGCGGATTATTAGGGATGTATTTTAATACTTATTTAAGAAATGAGTTGAAAGCAGTGCGTGATAAATGGAGCTTAGAACAGTATGAAGAAGCTTCAAAATTAGTATACGCATTAGATAAATATATACGAGAGGTCCTAGATAGTAACTAATAATTAAAGGAGGGGTGATAATGGATAATATGATAGAAGAATTATATGATGCTATGTACAGTCCTAAAATAAGCCCAGAACAATTGATAAATAACGCAATATTACCAAACTACATTTCCGTACATATCGAATCAAATGAGATAGGAATGATAGTTGAGAGTGTATGTGAATTATATGATGGAAAAAGAGCTACTTATATTTACCAATTTGATAATTATAAGAAGTTACTTAGTTTAAAGGAGCATGTTGGAAACACGGTGACAGAATTATATAATAGAAAACGCGAGATAAATGAAAAGTACAGGAAAATAAAAAATATATTGAAAGTATCTACAAGTGTAGGTTAAATGATTAAAACAGATAATGGATAACGCTAATTATCTGTTTTTTTATAGTTTTATAGATATGTTCCCACGAACGCACAAATTAGTCGATATATTCCCGCATACGTCCATTCCGGTGAAAATCCCAAATACATCAATTCCATCAACTCGTCCCACGTTGAGTGCGTTACATTGATGTCGAGGGTAAAAGATTGAGAGAGCTGAAAAC
>CAZJCV010000211.1:0-2309 GCA_964544535.1 uncultured Lachnospiraceae bacterium
TTTATAAATGCATATAATTCTGCCTTCAGCATCTATATAATATCTAGCATTTATTACATTATCTGGAGCAGAAACATTCTCAGGCTTATTTGCCATTGATGCATATTTATAATCATAAAGTTCACCAGTTTCAATATCACATATGTCTACCCACTTTAAAGCTAAGTGTGAAAAATCATCTTTTATCCCTCCTGTAATCAAATATTTCTCTTTCCACAAATAAAAGGTAATATTATCATTTGATGTGCTTTCTATAATCCTAAAAAATCCTTCGTTTGGAATATTGTACTGCTGTTTTATTGCATTGCGGGAAGTTATAAATTTCTGAATATCTTCCTTAGGTGGTTCTTTAAACACTTGTTTTAAACTAATTTCCTTTTCTTTGTACTTATTTGTCTCATCTGTAATTTCTCTATGGTCTCCAAATTTTCTAAAAACAGGATATATTTTTAGTTTGGCTTTATAATCGTAAAGAACTCCAGACATTCTCCATCCAAAGTATTGATTCCATTGAGAATATATTACAAAATCATCAATTTCTTTTTGCTCCTTTGCCCATCTTATCTTTTCTAATGGTTTGGTTATATTGATTACTAATATAATAATTATTATAAAAACCAATATAATACTAAAAACTTTTATATTTTTTTTCTTTATTTTCACTACTTTCCTCCCCATATCTCTCTTTGTTCATTAACATATTTTCTATTTTTATAGTCTTATAGATTCTGAAAATTCTCCTATAGATTTCCATAGGGGAAATGACATTAAGTAATATTTACCTTCCATATATCTCACAGTTTGGATGCATTTCTTTAATTCTTTTTATGTCTTCATCTGTTACGCTATTATTCGGTTTAAAAAATTCTAATGATTTAAAATTTTTTAATATTTCAATATCATCTATATATGTACATTCTTCTGGCAACAAACCTTTAATATCCTCGTACAATGTGATATCTGAGATACTGCTTAATGAAAACTTTCGGGAATCTCCATACAGCACTAAGCAATCTAGTGCTTCAAATTCCCTTATTTCTTCTGCTGTTGCAGCATAATAGAATGTTCCACCTGATGCAGACATTGTGCTTAGTGAATTCTTTAATGAAAGCTTATCTCCTGTAAATTCAGAGTATACACTTGCAGAGAATGCAAAACCTACAATGGCACCTCTATCATGAGTATACATTGCCTCAATAAATTTAGTTATTGCTTCTCTTGCTTTTGTAAATCTACTTCCTGACATACTTCTTGAGCGGTCTATAACATAACAAATATCAAAATATTCTACTGAAAGGCTAGGGGTAGTTGGATATCTACGATAGGTAATTGCATTACTTCATACATCATACCACATAATACTTAAATCTTCTTCACTTGTTTTTCCAAGTAACTCCTCATCATACGTAAACTTAATAGTAGCCGCGTCGAAGGAAGATGTACTCTCTATATTTACTGGAACAGCTATTAGTCCATTTACTTCACTAGACAATACATCTTTACCAAAAGTATTTTTAACTTTTGTAGTTTCTTCTACATTAGCATTATTACTTTTATATCCAGATTGTGCTTGTGGAGCTTGATAGGTTTAGCCGCAGGAGAAAAGAAGGATGCTAGACTGGTAGAAAAAGCACTCTCAAGTGTTGCTTTTTCTCATATTTATAGATATAATTATTTAGATGCCTGCGAAGTTCTATTCGTGGCGTTTGTTTTTTTGCTTGATATTTTCATGATAATACTGAAAGGAATGACTAATCACATGAAAAGTATTTTACAAAAGAATCCATTGTTTCGCACCTTATTTGAACTTGAAGGAAATCCTCGAGCAAGTGTATATACTGAACCTCTATGGGGACTTTCTATGAATCTATGCTTACCTTATGCAACGGTATATATGCTAACCTTTGGTATGAGTGATATAGAGGTGGGTATTATATCCTCAATATATATGTTTTCACAGATGATATCTGCTTTCGTATCTGGTGCAATAATTGATAAAATGGGACGAAGACTAAGTACAGCGGTATTCGATTTTATTGCATGGAGTATTCCTAGTTTAATATGGGCATCTAGCCAGGGCTTTTGGTTCTTTGTGGTTGCTGCACTATTAAATGGTACAATGAAGATAACCACAGTATCCTGGGATTGTCTCTTAGTAGAGGATGCACCGAAAGATAAGATAACTCATATATATTCTTGGGTATTAATATTTACTAATCTTTCTGCTATATTTGCACCGATATCATCTATATTGGTAGCAAAACTGACACTAGCTCCAGCAATACGTATACTTTATATAAATGCCTTTT
>CAZJCV010000212.1:0-2291 GCA_964544535.1 uncultured Lachnospiraceae bacterium
TCAAATAAATATTTGGGGCAAGTAGTTCTTTTTTAATAATTTTATACATTGTGTCATATCCTCCATTGCTTTAGTTATCGTTAAATTTTAAACAGTCTAATATATTATATTACATTTATGAAAAAAAATCTAGTTCCTTATAATGCAAATATCTAAGATCAAATATGTGTCTTAAATTCATAAAATACAAACTTGGATATAAATTTGAAATTTATACCCAAGTTTATATATTATTACATTAAAATTATATGTACTTTTTAATAATTAAAAATTTTTAAAATTTTAAAACACTTGTGATGTACCAGTTAATAATATCTGTGCCAAATAATAGGGAAACTATTATACCAGCTGAAAGATAAGGTCCAAAAGCCAGTGTCCTATCTGCATTCTTAATAAACATTTTACCCAGATGAATAATTGATGCAAACAAACAACCTAATATGAAGGCTAGTAAAATCAACTTCCATCCTAAAAGTAAACCAGCAGTAGCCATTAGCTTAACATCTCCACCACCAATTCCTTTACCCTTGCTTATGTAAAATACAAGTGCAAGAAAAATACTAACTATAAAAAATCCAATTATATGCTCAATAAGAACCTTACTTGACATGTCCTGTCCGAAATAATTAATTATGGTTGCAATTAAAGCAAATACAAACAATGTCTTATTTAATACTTCTGGTATGGTAAAAGTTCTATAGTCAATTACACTAATTACTACTAATACAGAAATAGCCATACAGTACACTATATTAAGCAATATAATAAAAGTTGTATCCCAGCCATAAACATAAAATACAATTACATATAATAAACCATTTAAAAACTCTATAATTGGATATTGCATGGAAAGCTTACTTTTACAAAACCTACATTTACCCTTTAAAAACATGAAACTAAAGACAGGAACCATATCATACCACTTTAAAGTTTCTTTGCAATTCATGCAATGGGATCTTCCAGCTACAATGTCTTCTTTTTTAGGAATACGATAAATGCATACATTTAAAAAACTACCAATTACTAATCCAAGTATAAATACTATTACATATATAAACATATCCATGATTTAATCTCTTTCATTTTTTCTATTAGAGTGTTTTATTTAAATAAGTCGGTCTTCTCAAAGTTTCCGCCTTCCATAAATATATATTCAGCACTGCCATCCCATAATGGGTTCTCACCATAGAAAGACAAACCAAATTCAATTTCTAATGGATAATTACTTGTATTAATTGTTCCAGCTGCTTCTTCAGAACCTTCACCCTGATTAGCGACTGATGAATCATCTTTTCTAGGAGCTACTATGTGCATACTAGTTAATGATGCATACTTGTCCCCTGCTTCAAAAGCCTTTAATATCTCTTTTAGGCTATTATAATTAGAGTTAAAACTTAATGAAATACCCTTGCTATAATATAAATCATGACCCGAAACAGAATCATATGATATAGCAATTAAATCAGAAATATCCGATGAGCCATCTGCATAATTAGTTTTATTGCTTATATAGTCTAGCAACTCCGGTTCGTCTATATTTTCCATGAGAATCGCCATATTTTCTGTAGCTTCTATCTTTAAACTTTCAATTTCTTTCTTTGTGTTTTCAATTTTTACAGCTAAGCTCTTTGCTTCGTCTAACTTCAAGCTAGCTTCTTCTGACTGGCGCTCTAACTCCTTAATCTCATCTTTAAGAGGGAAATAATAAAAATATATAAACAAGGCAACGCTTGCAAACACAAGGGCTCCTATAACTAAATATTTTTCCTTTTTTGATAGTTTAGTCATTACTGTGCCCCCTCTTCTGTTATGGTTTCTTCTGTTTTTGCTTCTTGTGAATCATTTTCATCTATTGTCTCTTCTTGACTATCTATATCTTCTTCAACATTCTCTTCAGCACCTTCTTCAGGAACTTCATAAAAAACTACTGATAATTCAAAAGTGTATAATTCAGGACTAGTGTCTATTTCTGTCTTTTCCTCATATTCCATTGTTGATAAGGATACTAGAATAACATTATCTAGTCTTCTAAGATTCACCATAAATTGACTTAGTTCTAGTGGAGATGGCGTTGTTCCTTTTATATTTAAAAATCCACTTGAATAGTTCAATTCATCAAATACTATACTTGTTGGTGTTGCAGACTCAAAATCTACCAAAACCTCTGAAAAAGCTAAATTTCTACTTCTAATATTTTTGAAAATTGTATTTTTTTCTTTTAGTATATTTAATTCATCTAAAACTTTATTATAATCTTCCTTAGTTACTGCTATCTTGTCAATTTCAGATTT
>CAZJCV010000213.1:0-2289 GCA_964544535.1 uncultured Lachnospiraceae bacterium
TGAAAGTCTGTTATCTATGCTCAAAAAATGATTTTATTCCGGAATGGGAACCATATATAGAATTATTAGTTGAATCTAAAAAATCAAATTTACATAATAGAAGCAGTTTAAAAAATGAATTAGAAGATTATAGATACTATATTTGTGCATGCTTAGATATGGATCGGAAGATGGAAGATGTATTATCTAAGATTTGCGATAAACAAGCGTTTGAATATAGAAAAATAGTAATTGAGGAATATAATAGAAGGGACTTGGTTGATAATCTTATTGAGATTATTAGGGTGATACCTAATAACCAATATTGGGAACAAAGTCTATCTGATTATTTAGGTAATGAAAGCATTGATGAAAGTTTTATAACATCAGCATTTGAAAAATTAAAAGTTTCAGATTCATATTCTGAAGAAACAATGTCATCATTAAGGTTCTATGTAGATAACATAAAATATATAATAAAACATAAAGAGCGTGAGTTAGATAGGTTCATTGATGAAATAAAGGATCGAAATTGGTATTATAACTGGTTGGTATTTATTGCTGAAGTCAATAGAGTTATTTTAGGAAAAGATTCGAACAATAAATATTTTGAATCTAATCTTTGTGATGCATATTTATGGCTAATCAAGGATAGAGACCCTTTAAAAGGAAACCCCAGGGCATGTGACCTATACTATTATAAAAGTATTATTTATGAGACAATTAAGTCACCAATGGCTTATATAAAAACAAAAGATACATGGGAGAGAATAATAGAAATTGTTAATACAATGTCTGAAGAAACAATGACTTCATTACAAGGAACAATAATGGGACCTTTATCAACAGATAAACTATTTAATCTGTTTTTAGAAATCGCAAATAGGCAGAATTATGATACTATTATGAGTATTTTTAATGAAAAAATTTCAAATGAAGATAAATATAGATTCTATTCCTATCTTGCAGATTATAGTTTCAAATATGCTATTCTTTATTTTAAAGTAAGGAAAGAGGATGAAGCAAAGCAACAATTTCGGGAAGGAATAAAGTATTTATTGTCATATTCTTTCCGTAAGGACCGCACACTAAGTCACCTTCTTGAAAGTGTGGAAAGCACATATGTGGTTAATAAAGAAAAAGGTTTGCAAAATATATTAAAGTTAAAGACATTAGCGGATGCTGTTGTATACCATACAGATGGCAGAGACACCAGTACATATCAGCGTGAATGGTTTGAAATTCTTGTTAATACAAATATAAGCATTGCATTAGCATATTTAAAAAATGAACTTACTTCATATGTGGCACATTGGGTATTTGAAGATAGTTTGGAGTATTTATTGGTTGCATGTAACAGTGAGATTTCACCTAGAATAGAGAATGCGATATATAAAACTTTCCCCAATAAAACTTCCGAAAGGTTCATTGAAGTATATGTTAATAACATTGAATGGCTAATCGATAATAACTTTTTGCCTCAGGCAAGAAGGTCTGTTGCTGAATTAGTAAGCCGTTTTGGAATCGAAGGAAAGGTGCATATTTATAATTATAGTTTGGCACAACGCTTAAAAAAACTATGTGAGATGTTTAATATTGATTGGTATGATAATATTTATTCAAATATCGAAAGTTTAAAAGTCAGAAACTATTCGAAAAATAATCAAATGCAAAACATGTTTATAAGCCGATTGAGTTTTGATAAATTTACTAATGAAGATTTAGTGCTTTATATTAAGGAGAATGGTATTAGAAATGGTGATTTGCAAGGATTATACTACTACTTAAGTAAAATCCAACACTTAAATGATGAATCTAAAGCATTTTTAAGTGGTTTAATTAAGAATTGTTTTGACAGAATGGATGATGAATCTTCAAAGAAAAAACTAATAGATATTTTTGACAACCTTGATTTGAATAATGAAATAAAAGCATTCACTTTCATGCAGATGTTCTTGGTGCATAAAGATGGTTGGTATAGTAGATTTACAGAGACTGATTTATTTAGAAGGGCACACGCATATGATTCTCAAGTGGCCGAAAAATACTTTTTCGAGTATATCTATAATAATTTATGTACTGTTGATTATTCATTAGCGGTTGGAGGTGAAATAATTAACTCTTTAACTGCGGTAGATAAAGAAAATGAAGCCATATTAGATTACTGGGATAAACTTTTCGATATAATAAATTATAGATTGTCTGGTCAGATTGAATATGATTGGAGACATATAATAACTAAATTAAATCAATTTGATAATGAGGAAAAACTAATATCTATACTTTTAACTAGATTAAAATACGGAGAAG
>CAZJCV010000214.1:0-2289 GCA_964544535.1 uncultured Lachnospiraceae bacterium
TGAAAGTCTGTTATCTATGCTCAAAAAATGATTTTATTCCGGAATGGGAACCATACATAGAATTATTAGTTGAATCTAAAAAATCAAATTCAAAAAATAGAAGCAGTTTAGAAAACGAATTAGAAGATTATAGATACTATATTTGTGCATGCTTAGATATGGATTGGAAGATGGAAGGTGTACTTTCTAATATTTGCAGCAAACAAGCGTTTGAATATAGAAAAATAGTAATTGAGGAATATCATAGAAGGGACTTGCTTGATAATCTTATTGAGATTATTAGAGTGATACCTAATAACCAATATTGGGAACAAAGTCTATCTAATTATTTAGGTAATGAAAGCATTGATGAAAGTTTTATAACATCTGCATTTGAAAAATTAAAAGTTTCAGATTCATATTCTGAAGAAACAATGTCATCATTAAGGTTCTATGTAGATAACATAAAATATATAATAAAACATAAAGAGCGTGAGTTAGATAGGTTCATTGATGAAATAAAGGATCGAAATTGGTATTATAACTGGTTGGTATTTATTGCTGAAGTCAATAGAGTTATTCTAAAAAAAGATTCAAACAATAAAGATTTTGAATCTAATCTTTGTGATGCATATTTATGGCTAATTAAGGATGTAGCCCCTTTCAAAGGAAAACCCAGGACATGTGACCTATACAATTATGCAAGTATTATTTATGAGACAATCAAGTCACCAATGGCTTATATAAAAACAAAAGAAGCATGGAAGAAAATAATAGAAATTATTTCGACAATGTCTGCAGAAACCATGACTTCATTACAAGGATCAACAGGAGGGCCATTGCCAACATACAAATTATTAAATCTGTTCTTAGAAATTGCAAATGAACATAATAATAAAGTTCTTATGGATATTTTCAATGAAAAAATTTCAAGCGAAGATAAATATAGATTTTATTCTTATCTTGCAGATTACAGTTTCAAATATGCTATTCTTCTATCTAAAGCCAGAAAAGAGGATGAAGCACAGAAACAATTTAGAGAAGGTGTAAAGTATTTATTGTCATACTCCTTCCGGAAGGATCGCACACTAAGTCATCTTCTTGATAGTGTAGAAAGCACATATATGGTTAATAAAGAGAAAGGTCTGCAAAATATATTAAGGTTGAAAACATTGGCGGATGCTGTTGTATACCATACAGATGGCAGAAGCACCAAAACATATCAGCGTGAATGGTTTGAAATTCTTGTTAATACAAATATAAGCATTGCATTAGCATATTTAAAAAATGAACTTACTTCATATGTGGCACATTGGGTATTTGAAGATAGTTTGGAGTATTTATTGGTTGCATGTAACAGTGAGATTTCACCTAGAATAGAGAATGCGATATATAAAACTTTCCCCAATAAAACTTCCGAAAGGTTCATTGAAGTATATGTTAATAACATTGAATGGCTAATCGATAATAACTTTTTGCCTCAGGCAAGAAGGTCTGTTGCTGAATTAGTAAGCCGTTTTGGAATCGAAGGAAAGGTGCATATTTATAATTATAGTTTGGCACAACGCTTAAAAAAACTATGTGAGATGTTTAATATTGATTGGTATGATAATATTTATTCAAATATCGAAAGTTTAAAAGTCAGAAACTATTCGAAAAATAATCAAATGCAAAACATGTTTATAAGCCGATTGAGTTTTGATAAATTTACTAATGAAGATTTAGTGCTTTATATTAAGGAGAATGGTATTAGAAATGGTGATTGGCAAGGACTATACTACTACTTAAGTAAAATCCAACACTTAAATGATGAATCTAAAATGATTTTAAGTAGTTTAATTAAGAATTGTTTTGACAGAATTGATGATGAATTTTCAAAGAAAAAACTAATAGATATTTTCGACAACCTTGAGTTGAATAATGAAATAAAGGCATTTACTTTCATGCATATGTTTTTGGTGCATAAAGATGGTTGGTATAGTAGATTTACAGAGACTGAATTATTTAAAAGGGCACACGAATATGATTCTCAAGTGGCTGAAAAACACTTTTTTGAGTACATCTATAATAATTTATGCACTGTTGATTACTCATTAGCGGTTGGGGGTGAAATAATTAACTCTTTAACAGCGGTAGATAAAGAAAATGAAGCCATATTAGAATACTGGGATAGACTTTTTGATATTATAAATTATAGATTGTCTGGTCAGACTGATTTTGATTGGAACCATATAATAACTAAATCAAATCAATTCGATAATGAGGAAAAACTAATATCTATACTTTTAACTAGATTAAAATACGGAGAAG
>CAZJCV010000215.1:0-2256 GCA_964544535.1 uncultured Lachnospiraceae bacterium
AAAATTATTTAAAAGAATATTATCATCCTGTCAGGACACATCAAGGACTTAATTGCCAAACTCCAATTTTATCAGACAATCCTCCAGAAACTAAGGTAGAAGATACTAAATTAGTTTCAAAGCCAATTCTTGGAGGGCTTTATCACAGCTACAAAAAAGTTGCCTAACAGTTACAACTTTTTTATAATAGCTAATAGCTTATTTGGTTATGCAAAAAAACAAACACCTTGGTTTAAATTACCAAAGTGCTTGTTTTTTGATTAAGTTATTATTGTTATAAAAGTATAAAATTGTATGTTGCACTTGCTTTATTTGTTAAATATTAGCTCATATTTTAGCCCTATTAATTTTTTACAATCTACAACAACATCATAACATATTTTTATTCTTCATATTCTAGCTCTTCAACTATATCTCCATAATTGAATCTTCCTTTACTTCTTTTCATAGAAGAGTATCTTATTTTACCTGAAATATTTCTTCCATCAAATATAGACACAATCATGTCTTCTTTATGATATTCAATTCTATCTACAGTGAAATAGCCTTCATTAGGCTCCCAATTTCTCGGTAAATGCCTACTTTCTCTATAAAAGAACATTGTGAAAAAAGTATTTTCATAGTCACTCAAATCCTCTAAATAAAAATTTTCTTTGTAAAAGCGTTCACCTACTTTTTTTAGTTCCTCTAAGTCTTCTGGAGGATTTATTATCATATAATGTCTTGTTATATTACGAACTCCTGTGTGAGAAATGTAATCTTCATCTGGATGTATTTGAAAAATTTCTATTTCTCCACCATTTGCATTTTTATTTAATACAATTAAAATCAATAGTAACACTGTAATAAGACCTATGAAAATAAAAATTGTATATTTAGAAACTACTATCTTACTCATTTATTTATCCCCCCACTAAATTCAACATCAAATTGCATTACTGTAATAAATGGCTTATACTTTTCTCCATAACCATCATAATGCTGTAACATAAACCACTCGCTAAACCCAAATCTATGACCATGTTTTTCAATATCAGGAGGATCCACTCCAAAATTATCATAAATATTGAATTGTAGAATTCCTTTAAATGTTTCACCATCAAATTCATACTCTCTAATTATTACATTATTTGACCAAGTATCATTTATAGCCATAGTTAGCCCAGTTGCTTTATTCCACTTTGTATTGAAATACGGTTGTGTCACGTTTTTTTGAATCTTATTATAATACTCTGTATCTTGTTCATAGTTTATCTTAGTTACATCACCTCCATGTTTTTGTAATTCTTCAGTAACTATCTTTTTTATTGATTTTACATATTTTTTTGTTCTTTTATGTTTCTGTACTTTCTCTGTAAGAACTTCATTTGAATAATGTTCTTTGTCGCCTTTTCTAAATGTGTCTATCATATCTAAAACCACATCTTCCAACGAAAACATTGAATTTCTTTTGCCCCTTCTTTCAAGTTCCTTAAATAAATAATCAGGGTTATTAGCATTTTTTAGCTGTTTTTCAAATGAAGATGAAAGTTCAAGAAGTTGTTCTCTACTAAAATCGTTAAATGTCAAATCATCAGCAATAGTACCATCTAAATTTAAACCTTTCATTCTTTGAGATTGGAATGCAATCACCATATTTTCGTATTTATCACGTATACGATTTGCCTCATCGTGTCTTTTATTTCTTAATTCTAAATATCTTTCTGATCCATAACGTCTATAAAGTTCATCCAAAACATTCCATTCACTACCCAATAAAGAAAGCCTTTCATAATCATCTAATCTCCAATATTCATAGGCATATCTTTCTTCTATTTCATCTATCCAGTGCCCTGTTGGATCAAAGTACATGATAGGCTCATTGTGGCAATAACTATACAAATTCAAACTAAGTGGATCATTTGGGTCACCCCTGTATGTGTCCTCCTGCAAAAATCTTGCTATATTAGGGTCATACATTCTTGCATTTAGATAATACAGCTCTGTCTCCTCATCATACTGATAGCCTGCATACTTAATGTTATTGTTTACATCTCCTGTAGACTCTAATATATTACCAAATGGGTCATAGTAATAGGTTGCCTCAACAACTCCTGTATTTGCATCAATTAGTGCTGTTACATCTGCATGGCCGTTATACACATAGTAGTAAGAGTCTCCATCAACGTCCCTCATTAGTAGATTGATTCCATATAAGTTTCTTGCTACCTGATCTCCAGTCCCATCTACTTCAAGTACTACTTTGTCATACTCATA
>CAZJCV010000216.1:0-2256 GCA_964544535.1 uncultured Lachnospiraceae bacterium
GCAATTCCATTAGTATGATCTTTTCCAGATTTCTTTGTTATTCTTGGTAGTTGAGCAACAAAATTATCTTCTCCAAAAACATCATCACATAGTAATTTTAAATTCGATTGTTCATTATCATCTATCGAAATAAAAATAGCACCATCTTCTGATAGCAAATCTCTTGCTAATAACAGTCTTGAGTACATAAACATAAGCCATGCTGAATGTGATGCCGAGCCTCGTTTGGTCAAATCAAGGATTCTAGCTGCTTTTTCCTCACTAATACTTAGCTTTTCAGATAGATTTTCCACCGTAAAATCAAAGCTATCATTGTAAACAAAACCATCAGTACCTGTATTATAAGGTGGATCTATATAAATGCATTTTATTTTCCCAGAATATGATTTAAGTAAATGTTTAAGGCCATCTAAATTATCACCACTAATATAGATATTTTCACTGTTTTTATTTTCTTCTTTACTATTATGTTCTTCATTAGGGACTACTACTGTGGTTGTATCAAGAGAAGCTAGTAATCTTGCATAATTTTTTCCTAGAAATTTTAACTCATACCCTTCATCACTGATGCTGACCTCTTCACTCAGAAATCCCTTAAATCTCTCTATATCAAAAGAACCATCTTTATTAAAACATGATGGAAAATGCTCCTTTAAAACAGCTATCTCCTTAGAATTAGGAGTTTTGTTTTCATTTTCATTCAATATCTCTTTTATCATATATATTTTCCTCCTTAATTAATCTTTATCTGGAATAAACTCTAAAATATCACATATATCGCATTTTAGAGCATTACAGATTTTATCTAATATCTCCATATTTACATTTTCATTTCTACCGAGTTTAGTGATAGTGGCTGAACTAACTCCAGACAAAGCTTGTAAGTCTTTTTTCTTCATATTTTTATCTATTAATAGCTTCCACAACTTATTGTAGCTAAAAGCCATAACCTCACCTCCTATTTAACATATTAATTATAACATCTTTTTCTTTTGATAACCATATAATTCTTTAAGTTCTCATTGATTTGTTTTCTATCTATAAATAAAATAAATTTCTTTTCAAAATACCTCAACTTTTAGCCTCTCTGGTGGCTAAAGAGTAGGAGGTATTTTTATTTTCCTTTTTTACTACGGATTTTTCCTTCTGCTGTCCTTTAGATAGTGGGAGGAAGAAAAACCTCCTAACCTCCAAATGAAAACTGTACCTTGACAACTGAATACCCCAGAGCATGAAGAATACTTTTATATGAATATGCCATGACGATTATCCGAGCGTGTCTTTAAAGGTTATACAAGGCTATGTCAAACAAGGCAAGACCTTAGGAAGGCTAGTGTTTTGGGTCCTAATAAATTAGAGGAGGTGAAAGACTATAAAGAAATTTGAAAAGATACCAGACTATTTAAAAGACAAGGCTAGGTTTTGCCTGTGGAAGAATGAAGCTGGCAAGGGAAAAGTCCCCTATCAAGTCGATGGAAAACGAGCAAGGGCTAATAAGATTTCTACCTTTACCGACTTTAAGAGTGCTCTTTCAGTTTTAGATAGCTTTGATGGTTTAGGCATAGGCATCTTTAATGGAATATCTGCCATTGATATAGATAATTGTATTGATGAAAAAGGTGGCTACTCTGATTTAGCAAAAGACGTAATGGAGATTTTTAAGGACTCTTATACAGAAAAAAGCCCTTCAGGGAAAGGAATAAGAATTATATTTCTTGTAGATAAATTTTTCTATGACAAAAAACTTTATTATATCAATAATCAAAAGCTAGGCTTAGAGGTCTATGTAGATGGTGCTACTAACAAATATGTGACTATTACAGGCCAAGTTATTAACAAAGGCCAGATCTTACTAGCTAATGATCAGCTTAAAACCTTACTGGATAGGTATATGCAAAGGCCAGAGGTAAACAAAGCTGTAAATGAAAGTGAAAGCAAATCCTTCCTATCTGATGCTTCAGTTATAGAAAAAGCTAGTCTATCAGCAACAGGAGAGAAGTTTAAAGCTCTATGGGAGGGAGATATTTCTGTTTATCCTTCCCAATCTGAAGCTGACCTTGCTCTAGCATCTATATTAGCTTTTTGGTGTGGTAGAGATATTAAACAAATGGACAGGCTCTTTCAATCAAGTGGGCTAATGAGGGATAAGTGGCACAGGGTCCAGTCTGGCTCAACCTATGGGCAAATAACCCTAGAGAAGGCCATAGCTAACACAAAGGAAACCTATGACCCTAGTGGTGGAAGGCTGACAGCTGA
>CAZJCV010000217.1:0-2225 GCA_964544535.1 uncultured Lachnospiraceae bacterium
AATTAGCTAAATATTACGAGTCCCAATCCTTACAGAGAATCGAAGATTTTAATATAAAGAGAATTATTAGGCAGTGGGAAGCAATCATATAAATATAGCGATAGAAGCGGAAGGAAATGAAGATGTGGTGGCTTTTATTCAGAGCATCCAGCAAAATTTACTAACAGCACTGATATTTTGGTTTGCATTTTTGGTTTCGATTATGATATCAAAGACATATCAGAAAAGACGTATATCTAACGATCCAGAAACCGGTGTATCGATCCGTCACATGAGCAAGATAGAGCGAATTGTTTGGACTGTGTTGATTATAATCTTACCTTCTTTATTAATCGGCTTTCGACATTATGAAGTCGGCGCTGATACAATGAATTTGGTGATAGGATACTCAAGATTATCATTTGAACACACATCTATTATCATATGGGATAGAATTTTATATTCGCTTTTAAGATATACTAGCTTTCTCTTATCAAACGGCAACCCAACGTTCTTTTTGTTTACAATGACTTTTCTAACACTTTTTATATTGGTGAGAGCATTAGATAAGTGGGCAGATAAAATCTCCATACCATTGGCACTCTTTGTTTATTATGCTTTATTTGGTATGCAGTTACTAAATCAATCAAGACAGTTGATTGCATTATCTATTTTATTATATGCAATTCCATATTTGCTGGCTAGAAAATCCACGAAATATTTATGGTTTGTATTTATTGCTAGTCTTTTTCATTTTACAGCTTCTATCGGAATCGTGTTTGCACTATTGCATTTCAAAAAGGGATATTTTGCTCCTATTAAGAAAGCACTTTTCTACCTGTCATGGCTATTGTCACCTATATTAATGTATCCTTTTTTAATTTTGTTGAATAGAATTATCCCAAGTTCTTATAGCGGTTATATCGAAATTGCCACCTACGGTGGTGTGGGCTTGGGCTTGGTAATTACAATCTTTCCTGTAGTAGTGCCTATTTTTCTTTTTAAGCGATATCTAGTTGATTACACAAGTAAGTATCTCTCAAGGGTTGCATTGCTAACGTACCCTTTGAGGTTTGCTGGGTACTATTCGTATTTTCTAATGCGCTTGAATTACTATAGCTCCGTTTTTATGGTGTTATTAATCCCGATACTCGTTGGGAACGTAAAGAGTCGGTCTAAAAGGAGACTGGTTAGGTTCATAGTTATTGTGGTTCTAATGACATATTACGTTGTACATTATATGTTCCTGGATGCGGGGAGTATTTTCCCATATAGGAACATACTGATGAATTAAGTCCATTACCATAAAGATTTGGAGGCCAAAAATCCGAGATATTGAGTGGTGAGATAAAAAATGTCGGGTATTTAATCTTGGATAATCCCCATAAAACACCTATGAAATTAAAGATAGATACAAAGACTTCCTAATAACGTTCTTTTAATCGACGAAGAATATATGAAATGTCTAAATTCAAATTGCACGAGAGTAACTAAATGATTCCAAAGAGCAGTTACTGTACCAGAATCTATAGCATTTGACAAGAATGAGTGAAATTGAACGCCAGGGTATAGAATCAAACTTCGAGTTTTTTTCACAACCTGTTAAGGAAACGGAAAATCCGGAATGTTCAGAAGATACTAGGGCGCTAATATTAGTAAATGTGTATCATAATTGTGAGAGGGATACTTTATGAGCTTAAGACATTATATAATGAACACAAAAAAGAGCTTAACGAAAAGTAAGTTTGCAAAAAGTGTTTTGGTAATAACGAGTGGTACAGTAGCTACACAATTGCTCAATATGATATTTTCACCGATTATTACGAGAATCTACCTTCCTGAGGAATATGGAATTTTAGCTCTGTTGTCGTCGGTTTTAGCGATTTTGTCATTCCCCTCGCTAAAATACGAGATGGCTATACCAATTGCTAAGGAAGATGACGAAGCTATTAATGTTGTAGCACTTAGTGCAATTATACTAATACTATTTTCAGTTATACTAACGGCAATCCTTATATTTCAAGGAGAACAGGTATTAGCTCTGTTTGGAGCTACCGAATTAAGTGCTTATAAATATTTTGTGCCACTAGGAGTCTTTTTAATTGGATTTCATCAAATATTGACTCAATGGATGTATAGGAGGAAAGGGTTTACCTTAATATCTAAAACAAGAGTCGCTCAGAATTTAGTGGGAAATATTACTAAAACTGGAGCAGGTTTTTTAGGTTTGGGTGTAAACGGATTAT
>CAZJCV010000218.1:0-2215 GCA_964544535.1 uncultured Lachnospiraceae bacterium
GTAGGAACAGTCAACCACATTGCGAAGGGTAGATAACATTGGCGAAGGGAAACAACTCCTAAAAGGAGGAATACTTTATGTTAGTATTCACAATTAATAAAAATGGTGAAAAATTAATGCCATGTAAACAGGTAAGTTATATTGACTTTGCCTGAAAACCACGATGGCTTGCCGCGTGGATGAAAGGCAATAATTTTACGCATATGGAAAAATATAATTCATTAAATCATTGTAAATATTTAATTCAATATCATATAATATTTTGCCCTAAATTTCGATTTAAGGTACTGTATGACAAAATAGAAAATAGATTAAAAGAACTGATACTAAATATTGCTAATATATATGATTTTAAAATAATTGAAATGGAAGTAATACCAGACCATGTACACTTATTTATATCATGTAAGCCTACTATATCCCCTACTGATATAGTAAGAATTTTAAAATCAATTACAACAAGAAGATTATTTGAAGAATTTCCTAAGCTAAGGAAATTCTATAGCAAATGTGGTGTGCTTTGGAGTAAAGGATATTTTGTATGTAGCATAGGTAATGCAAGTCCTGAAACATTAAAAAGATATATACAAGAACAAAAAAGTAAACCTTGACAAAATATAAATATAATATTATAATAAAATTAGAAAGGTGGTGAAATGCTATGATAGTTCAAAAAGGTTTTAAATACAAAATAGATATTAAACAATCACAAAAAGATTTAATTAATAAAACTATTGGTTGTTGTAGGTTTGTATGGAACTATTTTTTAGCAATACAGAAAACTAAATTTGAGAATAAAGAAAAATTATTAACTTATAACCAGATGTCAAGTATGTTAACTGAACTTAAAAAGGAAAAAGTTTTCTTAAACGAAGTAGATAGCATTTCACTACAGCAAGAATTAAAGGATTTAAGTACAGCTATTAAAAGGTATTTTGAAGAGCAGAGGAAAGGTAATAAAGAATTTGGATTTCCTAAGTTTAAAAGTAAAAAGAACCCTGTACAATCATATAGAACTGTATTATTTAGGAGAAGTAATGGAACACAAAACATTAATATTAAAGGAAGATATATACAATTACCTAAATTAGGTTGGGTAAAATTTTATAAATCAAGAGAAATAGATGGAAAAATATTAAACGTAACTATAAGCAAAACATGTTCGGGTAAGTTTAATATAAGTATTTGTACAGAAGTAGAGATATTACCTAAAGAAAGTAATAATAACATAATTGGAATAGACTTAGGAATAAAGGATTTTTTAATAGATAGTGAAGGAAATAAAATAGATAATCCAAAAACGCTACAAAAATACGAACAAAAATTGATAAAAATACAAAGAAAATTAAGTAGACAAAAACTTGGTAGTAACAATTGGAGAAAGACAAAATTAAAATTAGCAAAACTTCATGAACGCATAGCAAATATAAGATTAGATTTCTTGCATAAATTATCAACTGAAATAATTAACGAGAACCAAGTAATTATTTCAGAAAACTTACAAGTTAAAAATATGATTAAAAATCATAAATTAGCGAAATCTATATCAGATTGTTCATGGAGTGAATTTTGCAGACAATTAGAATACAAAGCACAATGGTATGGTAGGATATATCATAAAATTGATACATTCTTTCCAAGTAGTAAAACATGTAGTGAATGTAATTATATAAAAGAGGATTTAAAACTATCAGATAGAGAATGGATATGTCCTGAATGTGGAGTAATACATGACAGAGATATAAATGCAGCAAGTAATATAAAAATTCAAGGTATGAAAGAATTAGGTTTAATAGCCTAATAGAGATAAGAACCGTAGGGCGTACGGGGATAGCTTGGTAAATTTAGTCTCAATAGAGACTACTACCCAAGAATCCACAGGGCTTACCCTGTGTGAGCGTCAAAAGCATATAGAATCTATCTATCACAACAATAATTAGCAATTTATCTTTCACTTATAGAAGATGGGAGACTTCTTGCCAAAATCTATTAAATAATAAAAAGAAAAGGAGAATATTAATTTATGTTAAATGTAGAAAGAAATTTTAAACTAATCAATTTACCTATTGATGGGAAAGAAAGAACAGTTGAAATTGACACAAAAGAAGCATGGACGGTTGTTGAATTTAAAATTAATGGAGAAACAGTTGCAGTTCATGAAGGAAATCAAATTGAATTTGTGACTGAAAGTGGAGAAAATGTTGTAGGTCAGGTT
>CAZJCV010000219.1:0-2209 GCA_964544535.1 uncultured Lachnospiraceae bacterium
GATTGGTATGCAGAAGTTAGAAATACATGGACAGATGGGGGACACGAGCCGATTGCACCCAACTATCCAATCGAATACGATTTCCATCTACCTTCGGAGACGGACAAAATTGTATCAATTATGCTTAGCGCCAAAGGAACCCGCTTTAGGGCATATGCTGTAGGAGCAGCATCTGGCGGTGGAGATGTAGTAACTAGCGAGTACAAAGGAGGACATACTCATAGTCTAAGTGTAGCGGTCGTCAACGTCATGACGGAAAAAGAAGAACTTGGCATTAAAGTCACAGGCGGAAGGCATGATCACCCCGACAGTTTTTCTGCATCAGTTTCAGAAGCACCTGTTTCGGTTGTTAGGTCACTCGTACTTAACGCAGATGGGTCTCACGATCACGAAGGGCACACTTTGGGTGTAGAGATAACCCAAGAACTCCCTATTAATTCTGTTGTAGACTTAGAGCTAGGAGATGATGGGGAACACAGTCATAACCACACATTAGGTGTCAATATTCAAGAATCATCTGTCGAAGTAGTGGTTGGGATCGGTACAATAACAGATGGAGATCACAGTCATGGGCATTCATTTGCAGTCAGTATTTCAGAAACACCTGTGCGGGTAATCAAAGATTTGGTCTTGGGGTCAGCCGGAGGGCACACTCACAGTGTGGCAGATATTGAGGTTGATCTGATGATACCCCTAATAACATCTTATACTGCAAATAAATCCGACATCAATCACGACCATTGGTTTAGTGTATCAATATCGGGGGATACAGAATGGGATCAGAATCACTATCACGGGGTTAGTTTATCAGATTCCGGCTATACATCAAATGCTTGGAGTGATCCTCAAAGCTATGTGTATAATTTAGAAACTGACTGGGAAGAAATCGATCCAGTTACCACCGTAAGTGGATCTTTGCCAATTACGGGATCTCACGGCGGTCACGTAACCCTTATATATGACGGGAATCACACGCACCAAGTGTCAGCAACACTAACTGGCAGTATAACTTTTGATGGCAGCCATGGCGGTCATGTATCTAATGTCGACAAGCTGGATCATGCCCACGGTGTGCAGGCAGAGTTAACTGGTGGCATAGATCCGGGCGGTAGCCATGGCGGGCATGTTGTTGACATTAGCAAGGCGATCCACACTCACGGTGTACAGGCAGAATTAACTGGCAGTATAGGGCTAGACGGTACACACAGTGGTCACGTGCAGTCTTATAATGTCACATCGCACGAGCACGAAGTTGAAGTCTCAATTGAAGGTGGTGTTGACTACAGCGAAACTCACGAACACATAGTAACCGTTACTGGTACAACAACATACTTAGAGGACGAGACAGGTTTGCCGCTACCGGTGCCAGTAAACACTCACGTACATAAATTTAGCTATCGGATGCTAGGTAGCCCATCAATTGTAGACGGATCTCACGATCATGATGTAGAAATACCTGACCACGTACACGAGCTAGTGTACGGTATATATGAGGACACTACGCCTAACAACGTGATGCTATATGTTGATGATGGTAACGGCTACGGGACGCCGATATCACTTAACGCTGCACCAGACCAAAGCACGCCTTATACTTTATGTACGGAGCTGGATTTGACTAACCGTTTTAGCCTGCCAGAAAAGAGCGATCCATCAGAGGCATGGTGGAAGCGAATAAAGTTAGAAAGTGACAGGCTGGGCAGAATTAATTATCAATTGGTCTTTAAAATGGACATTACAGCATAGGAGGGATAAAAGTGAACAAAAAAATACCGGTTAGCGTCCCAAGAATTCGGGAAGCGGATAGAATTATGGATGTGCTGTTGAATCGAGAGTACATCGAGGCTCTTATTGAGTGCGAAGAGAAAAATATTGAAAGGCTTGAAGAACGTATCGGTATATGCCGAGAAAAAATTAAAATTTTTGCAGGCTTGCTTAAAGGGTTAAAGGAGGAAGAAAATGGACAGTCAAAAGAATAATCAAAAGAAGGAACCCATTGGCATGGTATCTGTGATTATATACGAAGGTGGTGCTGGTATTGATTGTAAAGGAGTTGCTAGTAATCCTGTTGTTTTAGCTGGCGCAGTTGACTATTTGAGCCGATATCGAGATCGGTACTGGCAAGATACCTGGCAGAAACAAGAAACGGACCCGGAAATTGAAGCCTAGGCGACTAGGTTATTTTTATGCGTAAAAACCAAGGTGGGGG
>CAZJCV010000220.1:0-2195 GCA_964544535.1 uncultured Lachnospiraceae bacterium
AATGTGTTATAAAATAAGCACTGGGAGGTAGTATAATATGTACAGTAAAGAAGATATTCTTAGGATACTTAATGAAGATCTTAAAACAGCAAAATTAAACTATGTACTTGATAATAGTATGCTCGATACATTAGTTCTCGATGTAACCAGAGTTATAGATAATAAAATAACATCCGCTATCAATACAATTAAGTCTGAGAACGATGTTAAGGTTAACTCCGTAGAAAAAGAAGAGATAAGAAAATATTTCTTAGGCTACCCTTTAAAAGATGACACATTATTTAAAGATATAAAAAAGCTGCCCATTGATAAAGAAGATTTAAATAATGCTTATACTCTAATTAATGAGGGTTTTAATAGAAACGAATCCCTTATGAGAGAATCTTTAGTTGCAAGAATTCAAAGGTTAATTTTAAATGAGGGCGAAAATTTCTCTGAAAAATATATAGAGTATATTCATAGTTTACAAGAAGATAAGCACGAGTTAATTGTACTAACTATAAACGATGATGATTCTTATTCGACAGATAATATTGCCGAAATTATTGAAAGCAGTTATTCTAGTTTATCCAATTATCATCATATGATATTAATTTTTAATAGTAAGGATTCTAAAGCTAATTGGAAAAGCATTTCAGACATTGCCATTTATATGGAGAATTTTCAGCTTGAAAAAAATTTTAATGTATTCAATAGGAAAAATAAAGCGAGAAGAATTGAAGAGCTTAGTTCTTTTTTAAGAAACCATCCACAAATTATGTACTCGGAGCAGATTGATAATCTAGTAAACACCTTTTATGAAGGTGTCTCATATGGCTTTCAATTTAAGGACTTGTTTATTACAGATGATGGATTAAGCCAAATTCTTGTTATGCAAAAATTTGAATTAGATGAAAATCCTATAAAATGTCCTGCCTGCTTTAAAGAGTTAGTACGTGGTAACTCTTATCCAAGAGTATTATATAAAAGTTTTGAGTGCACAAATCCATCCTGCCCTGCTAGAAGTAAAATCGGTCGTGGCAAAAGGTATGATCTGCTTTCAGCAAAGAGACAGATATTGCTAGAGAGAGATAGCGATTTTGATAAAATAGATGATGAAACTTATTTTCATATGCGTAGAGATATTATTGAACCGACTGAAAATTTAATCGAAACCTTAATTTCTCTATATACATGGTCAAATGACTCTGTGCTTTTGATAAATACAAAGTTTGAACAAAAAAGTTTTAAAAATCGACAAATTGTAAAGTATGACTACTCTTCCTTTGACAATAAAGATAGGATAAATAATTTATTAATTTTTAAGTTGTTTTCTACAATTGCTGATAGTATAAAGTTTCAAGAAAAAGACGTGAATTATGATATTAAACAAATTAATAATAGTACAATTATAAATGGAAATTCTTCGTATATTCTACCTTACTTGAGCAATGAACTTGATATACCTAAGGTTCAAGGGGCTGTAACTTCACCACCTTATTATAATGCAAGAGAATATTCTCAATGGCAAAACTTACTTTTATATCTAATTGATATGATGATAAACGCCAAAGCAGTAATAACCTCAATGGATAAAAACGGGGTATATATTTATAATATAGGTGATGTGGTCGGACAAGATAATGTTTATATCCAATCAAGCATGTCTAAAAGAAGGCAAATGTTAGGTTTTTACTCAATTTTTGTATTTGAACTAATTGGATTTAAAACAATCTCTAATATTATTTGGGATAAAGGAGAGGTTGAAAGTAAAAGAAATTCGACTTCTAATCTTTTTGCAGGCTATGTTAATCCAGTTAATTCTTATGAACATTGTATTGTATTTACAAAAAATAAATCTATGAGTATAAGGCCAACCCAGGTTAAAAAGATAAACTCTGTTAAGAAAATTAACTCTAAAGGAGAAAATATACTGGGTCACACCGCTCCGTACCCTGAAGAAATTCCCAAGCTTTTAGTTCCTTTTCTCGATGAAGAATCAATAGTTATTGATCCCTATCTAGGCAGTGGAACTACAAGTATAGCAATGCAAAACGAAGGGATAAAAAATATTGGGTTTGAAGTAAATGAAGAATATTTTAAGCTTGCATGTGAAAGAATAAGCCAGTCTAACCATAGCCAAATGTCATTAATAGATTTAGTAAATTAATAGACAATCTAATTATATCAAAGCAAATAGCGAGTGTGTTTGGAGT
>CAZJCV010000221.1:0-2183 GCA_964544535.1 uncultured Lachnospiraceae bacterium
ACTTTGTCAATAATATTATTGATTATATTGTTAAAAATGGTTCTATTGAAAAAGAGGTTTTACAAGAGTTTCCCTTTAATAAAAAAGGTGGGGTAATTAAATTATTTGATAACAATATAGAACTAGCTAAGGATATTATTTCCACTATTGATAAAATTAATAATAGGTTAGTGGTTTAAAGCTTAATGAATCATTTAGTGGTTAAGAGAAAGCTTAGCCACTTTTTATAAGAGGGTATTAGGGGGCTCCCCTAAATCATTCCGATAGGAACAAGTGAAAAAATGATGAAGTGAGCCTAAAACAGGTCGCTTCATAATTTTTTTCGTAAGTGTGTCTACACTTACTGTGCTTGCTATTAAGTTATTTTATAAAAAGGCTTTAAGCTAAGTATTTGGTTCATGTATTTACATTACCGAACTATGGTATAAAACCAGACGTTGATTTATGTGGATTTTTGCTGTAGATCGTATGGGAAGTGGGAATTATGCGTCCTGCAAGAATAGCTGAAGTTTATGATACTGTTTTAAAATTTTCTAAAGATACAGGATTTCCTATGTCTGAAATAGATTTAACAGTTTAGAACTTTCGTTCATCTGGCTATAAAGAAATATGTACTTCAGAGCCTAGGTGTGAAGTATGTCCTATTAAATTATATTGCAATAAATATTATTAAAATGATTAGTTCTACATTGTAAAATAACAATGTAGAGATAACAAAAAATAATAAGATTGAAATAAAAGAGGAGGGGGTTATATGGGATTATCAGATGCACATAAGGGGTACGAATATCAAGATTTATTAACTTCATATTTTATTATTAACGATCTTCTTAAAGGAGATTCTTCAGAGTTCAAGATTGATATTAAGGAATATTATGATGATAAATTCGATGATCTTACCATAATTAATAATAATGAAGTAATAAAACGACAAATTAAGTATAGTGATAATAAAATTGTAGAAAAAGGTGATTTTTCATCTATGGATTATGATCTCGCTATAGATGTGCTATATAATTCATGGAAAAAGTTAGATTACGGTAGAGATGTATCAATAAAAATACTCCTTGCTTGGGATTATAATGATGATCTTGATTTTTTAGAAGAGATAGGAATAAGTAGTGATTTTACATATTCAAATGTAAAACAATATAGGATTAATATAGATAAAATTTGGCCTGTAGAAGAAGAAAGACCCATAAGTTCTTGGAGACGGTTAAGAAATAATATAGAAGGGATATCTAGAGAGAACTTCAAAAAATTCCTCGAAAGCTTAAAAGTAGAGTTATGCCTACCAAAAGCAAGTTTAGATATAGTAAATAAAGGTGAGATGGAAAGAATTACTATCGAGTGTTTAAAGGATTTTGGGGTAGGAACTTATCCAAATCATGAGGCATCACCAGAAAATGTTCTTCTAAGGTTGATGAATATTGTTAAGAATGCAAGGGCCAACCAGAGAACGTTAAAAACGAATCAAGTAATTAATGCTTTAGGATTAGTTGTTGGATATGGAAATATAGAACAACTATTTCCTATTGATTTAAGCAGCAATATATATGATGAAAATATATTTGAAGAATTCTATTCAAATATCTGCAAGAACAACAAAACTTTATTAATTGGTGAGCCAGGGTCTGGTAAATCGTGGTTTATTACTAACTTTATAGAGTATCTTAAATCACAAAAGATTTTATTTGCTAGGCATTATTGTTATACAAGTTTGGATGATATATTTTATACAGATAGAATCACATCTAATATATTCATGGCAAATTTGATTAAAGATATTATGCTTGTCTGCCCAGAGTTAAAGGACATAAAGACATCAAAGTTTGGTGTTGATGAAAATGAGCTTCAATCACTAATTGACCATATTGATAAAGAGATTGTCTTAATAATAGATGGACTTGATCACATAGAGAGAATAAAGTCATCTCATGAATCTACCGTTGCTGCAAATAAGACTGATATCATAGAGATAATCAAGAGAATTAATGTGCCTGAAAATGTGAAAATAGTCGTTGTATCACAACCAATTTCAGAAGTATTAGAATTATGTGAACAAAATTATACTCTCACTGAAATTCAAAATTGGGATACAAAGACAATTTGTAAATATCTTGAAATTAGGGGTATTAGTATGTATAAAGAAATAGAAGAAGAGTCATTAAGTAGTTATTTAT
>CAZJCV010000222.1:0-2176 GCA_964544535.1 uncultured Lachnospiraceae bacterium
GACATTTCTAAAATGCTTGACACTGCTTTGCCTGCTATGTTAGAATAATCGGGCGTGGTTATACAAGTATTTTTTGGAGAGATGGCTGAGCTGGTCGAAGGCGCACGACTGGAAATCGTGTGACGGCTTATACCCGTCCGTGGGTTCGAATCCCACTCTCTCCGCCAGAATAAAGGGTTTGCAGGTTTATGCAAATCCTTTTTCTATGCTCATTTTCTTGCTAAAAGCCCTATTTGCTAAAAATTTGCTAAAAAATGATTTCGGACAGATTAATATGGAACGTGATAAATGAGAGAGTTTTGTTGAAAACTTTTAAAAAATCCGGTGTATGTGGATAATTTATGCTAAATAATTATGTAATTATAGGTATATTTAAAGGGTCAAATATACACCGTAGAAGGTGCATACTTGACCCTTGGTTACTTTTTAAATTATTCAAAAAGTTTTGTTTGTATAACTTCTGACGCCTGATTTTTTCTTTCTAAAGCATCTTGATAAATATCTGCGGTAATAGTTACAGAACTGTGTCCTAGCATTGCGGAAGTAACTTTTAAATCTACATTTGTTTCTAACATCAGTGTTGCATAACTATGCCTTAAATCATGAAATCTAATTAAAGGCAAATTGTTTTTCTCCAAAAATCTTTTAAACTTCTTGCTAAAATTTTTAGGATTAAATGGACTTCCATCATTATAGCAGCATACAAGGTCACTATCAAAATAGTCTGTCCCTACCAGTTTTTTTATTGTTTCTTGCTCTTCTTTATGCTCTTGCAATAATTCCATCAAACCTTTAGGCACGGGAAGCGTCCTTATACTATTTTCTGTTTTTAATGTGGTTAACTCAATAACCTTTTTCTGCTCGTTGTAACTTATCTGCTGTCTAATCTCAATTTTTCCAGTATTAAAATTTATATTTCTCCACTGAAGTCCTAAAACCTCACCGCGTCTTAAACCTAGAGAAACCCCTAATGCCACAGGTATATGCAAGTCTGTTCCCTTGACGACTTCTAGTAAACTTTTTAGCATATTAATATCATAGATATCATTTTGAAACTTCCTTACAGTAGGCCTAGTTACACCCTCTGCTGGATTTTTTATAAGAATGCCATCAATGACCGCATCTTTTAGTGCCTTATTTAATACCCTGTGAATATATAAAATAGACTTTGCAGATAACTTTTTAACACTATCTTCATCTTTATTGCTCCCATCATCATATATATCAAAATAAAATTTTTGAATTTCACCTTTAGAAAGTTGCTGGATAGGAATATAGCCTATATTTGGAATAATATGATTTTCAATATTCACTCTATAACCCCTTAATGTGTTGCTGCTAAGTCGTGGCTTGCAGTGGGAATCGTACCATTTATTTAGATATTTTGCTAAAGTCATTTTTGTAGGTTCTATATAAGTATTAGAATTGATTTTAGCATTTATCTCATATATTGCATCTTGGGCTTCTTTCTTTGTCTTGAAGCCTCCCTTCCACCGCTGCTTCTTCTTCCCCGTCTTGGGGTCTATAGGATAATATAGGATAGTCCATGTATTACCACGTTTAAATGGATTTCCCCGTTTATCATACTTTCGGGTTTTCTCACTAATCTCATCATTCAAATTAGACTCCCCCTTTACGTAATTCTCATAGGGCTACGCTTCCTTTAAGGAAGCATAGCCACCTTTCATTAGGATACTCTCTTCTCATGTGAAGAATTGAGCCATTCGAAAAATGGTTCTGTCGGTATCCTAATTGCATGCTTTATTTTTATATGGGGAAAGAGGCTTTGGTGTACAATCTCATATGCTTTGCTGCGGCCAATCCTGAGGATAACAGCCACTTCTGGCACTGTAAGAGTAGCCTGGTTTTTATAATAATTGATATCTTTAGTCATTTAGATTCCTCCCTTATGTTTTGATTTTATTAATACCTGTTTTCTTATAACTCTTTATAATAGAAGTTTTTGTTGAGATTCAACTTTTTTTATTCTCCTACTCTATTTTTGAGCATAACACATGAAAAATAGGTAGAACCGATTTCTCATAGGTCTTTAGTTCTATTTTTATAGTGCTTTAGTCTTATTTTAATTTGTTTTTAAGTTTTTTTGTTTTGATAATTTATTCTTGAAATGATATCTAATAATACGATAAAGTTTTTATGCAATATTGAACATAAG
>CAZJCV010000223.1:0-2159 GCA_964544535.1 uncultured Lachnospiraceae bacterium
ACAGAGGAGAGGAGTTGTTTGCTCTCATCAATATTCAAATATCTAGGCAATCTTTTTACAATTTTTGGTGATTCGAGCTCTAAAGCAGGGTTTTTATCTATTAATTTAGCCTTATTTGTAAGATACTTAAAAAAAGACTTTAAACTAGCAACTTTTCTAGCTCTTGCATAGGATGAATTTGAACGGTTGTTGCTTACAAAAGACATATAAGCATATAAATCACTTAAATTTACTGTACTTATGAGTTTTTCGTCAACATCAGATATATCTATTGTATTGAATTCAATGGATTTAGGAACAATTTTTTTATGGACTTTTATAAACCTCAAAAATATGCGTAAATCATAAAAATAAACCTGAATAGTATTAATAGATTTACCTCTAATAGTATGTAAATAATTTAAAAAATCCTTTAATAATATTGGAGCGCCTTCAAAATTATCTTTTATCATAAGTAACCTCAGAATAAAATATTATCGAAAGTAGAAACAGAATGTAGAATTTAAATAAATAACAAATAACAGTTAATCAAATAATAATAGTTAATATAGTTAATATTGAAAATCTTTTGTATATAATGTATTGCTAAATTAAAATTATCATTAATATATAAATAAATATATAAATATATAATGTATTGTTTAATTAGGTTCTATAAAATAAAATATTCTATCAATATTTATTCTATAGATATTTCTATAAATATAATGATAACTTAAATCATTGTACTTGTAAATTCAAAACCTACCACTCCGGATTGAACGAAATTTTTATTTCGTTCAATGTTTTGTTTTTTAGTTTGAGTATTTTTATATTCCATCCTCTATTCCAGCATTATTACAACAAACTATAAAAAGATTTAATAAGTAAGTCTAAAGTTCAATATTTATTATTTGTTTATATGCTTAATAAAACATCTTCTTCTTCTGTGTGGTCGAGCGTCAAAAAACTTCCATAATGACTGTACAGCATGGTTAGTTTCAAGTTGTGGCGAAGCTATTGCTTTATGTATCCCATTTTTAACTGCATTTTTAAGGCAGTAACTGAGCATTGCTGCAGGTAATCCTAAATTTCTATATTCAGGTCTTACAGCTACAAGATAAAGATCTAATGTATCATTCTTTTTAATCTCTTTTAGTACATCAACAAATCCAAAGGGAAAAAGCCGTCCATTATTCTTCCTAATTGATTTAGATAACGAAGGCATATTTATTCCAAACCCAACAAGCCTGTCCTCTTTATCAACTATTAAGCAAATATAATCTGGATTTACAAAAGAAAAATATTGATCAATATATCCTTGAATTTGCTTATCTGTTAGCGGTACTGTTCCATATAAGTCTTTGTAAGCAACATTTATGATGTCAAATATATCATCTGCATACTCTAGTATTTCTTTTTTATTTTTTAACTCTACTATACGTAGATTGTTTTTTTCAAGAGACCTTATTGCAAGTTTATCAATTCGTTCTATTTGCTCATTTTCAGGCAAAAGAATCTCAAACTCGAGCCAATCAACATCCTTTGCATAACCTAATTTTTCCAAATGTTCCTTATAATATGGATGGTGATAGTATGTAATTATTGAGCTCATTTCATCGAAACCATCAACCAGGAGACCTTGACTATCTAAGTCACAAAAACCAAGTGGTCCATGCACTGATTCCATGCCATTTTCTCTGGCGTACTCCTCCACCCTATTAAAAAGAGCCGTTGATACTTCTATATCATCTATAAAGTCAACCCAACCAAATCGAGTATATTTATTTCCCCACTTCTTAACATATGAATGATTTTGAATTCCAGCAATTCTACCGGCCAGTTTATTATCTTTATATGCTAAAAAATACTTTGCATCACAATACTCAAAAGCTGGGTTTTTCTTTTTGCTTAAGGTGGTATATTCATCTAATATAATCGGTGGTACATAATAAGGATTATCCTTATAGATTTGGAGAGGAAAAAGTATGAAATCCCTCATTTGTTTTCTTGTCTTGACTTCAACAATTTCAACCATTTTCAATAACCTCCCGATGGAAAATGAAGCAGAGATTCAACTAAACCATTATATCACATATTTGCGACAAATAGAAAAGTATTAATTTCATTGTGACTTATTTCCATTATATGACGAATTATGGGTGTTGTATAGATTTATT
>CAZJCV010000224.1:0-2139 GCA_964544535.1 uncultured Lachnospiraceae bacterium
TTGTAAAAGACGGTGATTGGAAAACAAGACTCAATTTAATGTTTGCTTCTACCAATTGGCCAGATGTAATTATCCGTGGTGATGTAGACGTGGAAGAGTATGGTGTAACGCAGCAAATTCTCGTTCCATTGGATGATTATCTAGAAGAGAATATGCCGAATTATTACAGTAGATTGTTTATGAACAGTGCTAACGCATCCATACCAGCATCTGATGGAAAGATGTACTATATTGGAAACCTCACAGCTCAGAATGTAAACCATGATGGTAACCACTATATTAACAAAGCGTGGCTTGACAAACTAGGTATGGATATTCCGAAAACAATCGATGAGTTGACAAATGTACTACGCGCTTTCCGTGATAATGATATGAATGGTAATGGCGAAGCTGATGAAATTCCATTTTCAGCAGCAGATTTAATTCACCAAACCCAAGGTGTTTACACTCATTTTGCAAACTTCGGTGTACCGCTCCAAAGATGGGTATATGCATGTATTGATGATGACCAAAAAGTTATGTTCCCAGGCTATATGGACGGATTCCGTGCCGCCTGTGAATGGTTGCACATGTGCTATGATGAAGGTTTGCTTGATCAAGAGGCTATTACCCAGGACTCTAATGTATGGGGTACAAAGATGAATGCCGGAAGAGTTGGATATACAACTTATCTAAGACTAATAAATACAGCCCTACAGCCAGAAACGGCTGAAATGTATGTTTCCATACTTCCGCCTGCAAGTGAGTATGGAGTAAGTGTTCCCCGAATTCTTGAAGTACCTTCTATGGGAGCTTGTTTGACCGTCGCTAATAAGCATATACCTGAAACACTTCAATGGTTGGATGCACAAATGGAAACCGAAACCATGATGGTATCAGTTAACGGACCAATCCAAGAAGGTGGACCAATTGATCCATGTATGAGGATAAATGAGGCTGGAAAATATGAGATAATTTATATTCCTGAAAACAATGGCCTGTATCAATATGTTCCTGTTTATCATGGACAGTTCTTCGCACCTGGCGATTATTATTTTGATATATACGAAATGCCACCACACCGCGTTGAACGTTATGAGAGCAGTAAAGCTTATGAGGCAGCTGGAGTGCTTGAAACTAATTCTTTTGACTATCTGTATAGACTAGCTAAAATGAGTAGCGATGAAGCTGTTGAAGTTTCACGTTTGTATAATGAAATTGAAAAATTCATGAAAGAATCCATAGCCAACTTCATCACGAATGGTGTAACGGATAGCAATTGGCAAACATTCTTGGATACAGCGAAATCTGTAGGCGTAGATCGATACATAGAGCTATATCAGAAGGCCTATGACAATTACCTTGCGAACCAGTAGAATATCATGGTAAAATCAATAAAGGCTTTTGCGATGTAACTATATAAGGTTTAGCTGTACAATATTTCAGATTTAGTATATTGTACAGCTAACCTAAAATATATAACAATATGAAGGGTAATCAGGGAAACATACAACAGATTTGACAAGTCAGAACTTAACTTTTTGATTATTATACATTGCCGTTACACGGTTAGTGTAAAACACTACAGGAGTGTGCAATGAAGAAGGTTGTTTTTCGTTCTCTTTTACATCGTTACATAATCTCATATGCAGTTGTTATGGCTATACTCTTTATTGGTGTAGGAATTTATGTTAATAATAGCTATACTTCAGCTATTCATGACAGCATTGTAGAAGAAAATACTAATCGCCTTAGTGCTTTAAGGATACAGCATGAAGAGAAGTTAACCGCACTTATTAATATTGCAAATCAAATTAGCCTTTCACCATATGTAGCGCCATTTATGCTTGAAGGTAATGCTATGAGGGCATATAATCTAAAGGAATATTTAGCTTCATATAATGCTGATAGCTTTTTTGATCAGCTATATGTTACTTTCTATGAAGATGAATATTTGTATTCTTCTGGTACTTCGGTTTCACTTAAAACATATGCCGAGAAACTTATGCATTATGATAATATTCCATCCGACTCATTACGATCCATCTTACAAAGCAAACGTGAAGACATATATATTTTACCAAACAAAAGTGTTCAGAGTGTTTTAATCAGTGACGCGAATAAAAAAATTACAACCATTATTATACCTTTGCGTATGGA
>CAZJCV010000225.1:0-2137 GCA_964544535.1 uncultured Lachnospiraceae bacterium
CACCCCAAAAATCAGCTAAAGTTAAATCGCTTTGGCGATTCAAGCCTTTATACTTACAATCATAGCAAGCAGGCCTTAAACAAACATCTTTAAGAAAAGCTCTCATAAATAAATCATTACGTAGGTTTTGTCGATACTCTGTATTGTTCTTGAATAAGAATGATACAGAGTATCGCTTCCAGCCTTCATCCTTCCGTCTGAAAGCGATTCTCTGGGCAAGTGACCCAGCTTCTGTTTCACGAAATTCAACATACTTATGCCAAACATCTGGTGAAGGCACTCCATGGCAAACAATGTCCATTGTAGACAAATTAGTGTATAATTTCTCTAAATAAGATTTTAGTCCAGCAATTTGGCAGGGTGTACCTGTAAATAGTAGTTCCCGTCCTGAATCTAAAAATTCTTTTGCTTTCTTATAGGAATTACCTATCTTGCTTTGAACATATTTTGATCCTCTAAGTTGCCCAAGATCTTCTTTTGTTTCAACAAAGACATGCTCTACTTCAAATTGATCATTAAAAGTAGCTCCAAAAACAGCACCATCTCGAGCTATCACCCTTTCGGCAACTAATGTAAATATTCCTCCTGAAGAGCTATCCAACCTAATTGTTTCGTCGTTATTGATACACGAATAAGCAACGGGATCATTCATTACTTCTTCCTTATTGATTATCGGGCATACATTAATACATTGCTTACACCTTATGCATAAATTATAGTCAACATTAGGATATAAAAAACCTTCCTTGTCTGATTCCATTGAAATACAGCTTTTAGGGCATATACTTGCACATGCATGACATCCCATGCAATCCTTCTTGTTGTTAATTTTTCTATCAATCATGTCTTATCCACCTATGAGTATTTGTTACTTAATTACTCTGCTAATAATCCTTTTTATTGGCTTACCTATCAAGTCCTTTTCATATTGGTTCATTCCTATAAACCACATGGAAACGCAAAAGATAATTATGTATATAATTCCAAGCCCTATGAAATGCAGTATACTATCAAGACTTAAATATCTAACCATTAATATGCCAGCAAGTATTGTTGGCATTAATGCAGGTATGAAACTTAATATTTCTTTCCAAAAAAACTTTATATCTAACCCAACTCTAGCGTGATAGTACCAGTTCATAATTAAGCCATTTCCAATTAGAAGCGCTATACCTGTTCCAATCGCAGCACCTACCCCGCCATAGACTTTTGCTAACGGTATAGTTAAACCTAAATTTCCAAGAGCTATAAAAAAATATATCCATGATCTAAATTGATGCATATTCTTTGCTCGTTGTATTTCTATTCCGATATTTTGTATTAGCGGAATAGTTACTGGTATTATTAAAAATAGGGCTATTAGGTATGAGTTATCATAATCTCCACCTGCCCATAAGTTAATAAATGCCCTACCGAAGAATACTAGTCCAGTTGAAATTAATGAAAGTACAATAAATTGTACTCTGCCAATTCTTGTGAACATCTTGGTTAATTCATCATTGTTATCTGAATTGGCAACTAATCTGTGCACTCTTGGAATAAACACACTTGAAATTGTTGACCCTATAGAAATGTAATATGTGTTAAGTTGCGCCGCTAAGCCATATACTGCAACCGCAATCGTTCCATGAAATCTACCTAGTACAAATTTATCAACATTCCAGTTAATCTGATCAATTACGAGGTTAATAAATATATAAGATGAGAATACAGTCATTTCTCTCATCAGTTTAAAATCGAATTTCTTAAAAGAGAACTCCATTTTTAGGGTTTTAATACAATATATAGCATTGATAATTTCAATAGTTATATTTAAGATAGTTGTCATTACTACCATCCCTACAGAACCGTAGCCCATAAGCAATACAGGTAATACAACAAAAGGATTGATAACAGTTTTTATTATTTGTACTAATTTTTGGAATATAAACTTTTCGTTTGCTGTTATGTGTGAGGTGAATACAATATTCGGAAATGATATCGCTAAATTTATGACTAAGATTATCATTAATATTTTTGCTCGGGATAACTCTATGCTAGTAAGCTCGGAACCAAGTATATGCTCCGTATTAAATGCTAATATTGTCCCTGCAATTACCGCTATCAAACCTATAAAAGAAAATATAGTTAAAAACAT
>CAZJCV010000226.1:0-2128 GCA_964544535.1 uncultured Lachnospiraceae bacterium
TCTATATATCCATATTTTCCATTTAATTTAGCATATGCAATACCATTATGAAATTCACCTGCCATTTCGAATTGAGGTTCAATTACGTAGTTTCCTTCATAATCTATATAGCCAGATTTGCCGTCTACCGTAACATCAGCAAGACCTTCAGTGAAAAAAATTCTGTATTCAGATATTGGTTCAATAACAAAGTTCCCGGCGGTATCAATTATTCCCCACTTTTGATTGATATAATTATCACCTGCTAAGGCGTTTGTAGTTTCAGCAAAATCAAAAGCATCAATATGATAATATTTAGGTTCAATTACATATTCACCTTTTAAGTTTAGTACACCTTGATACCCGTTAGGAGCAATATTTACAAGAAGTTGACGTGCTGTAAATGAGTTTTTAAATTCTTCTGTAATCATATCTTTATATTTTTGACTTATAGGTTTTTGAGGGTCACTTATTATTACTACTTTGTTGTTATAATAGACATCTTTTTCTAGTATTTCTTCTGCAATTAAACGAATAGGTAAAAAGAGTCTGTCGTTTGATATTTCAGGAGCAACATCCATTTTTACATTTTTATCTTCTGTTTTTAAAATAGAATTATTTATATCAATTATGTAAGATTTATCATTAATAGATATAGATACAGTATAATTTTCTCCATCCCATATAATATCGGCACCACTTTCTTCAGAAATAAACCTTGCAGGAACCAATAGTCTTCCGTTTTTAATGTATGATTTAACAAGTAGGTTATCTTCATCAATTAATTTGTCTTCGTCGTTTGAAAAAGCCAGAGGACAATCTATCATCATAACCATGCAATGTTTAATAATCTCCATATACGTTTTAGTTTCTTGAATCTCTGAGTCATAATCCATGTCATCTGCGTAAGCAGTGTTCGATAATAATACTGTTGTTACCATAATTACAATAAGAAAAATGTTTGTGAATCTTTTTAGCATATTACTAACTCCCCTTTTTGAATTTATTAACAACATTATATACTGTTTTTAAAAACAATGTCAATTTTTAAAGGACAAAATTACCTCTTAAAATCTCTTTATCTAATTTTCGCAATTTGTGTAGTCAGTTGACCTCAAAAATTATAGTAGATAGAATTCTAGAAAGGGGAGAAAAATAAAAGCCGTCTTGTTTTATTTACTATGAGTTATACTATATCATATTCGCCATATTTATAAACGATTTTACAATATTAATAGGTAGAGGCAATGCTGAATTATCAGTAAAATTATATTCTAAAAAAAGAAAAACGTATGTTATAATAATAGTTAAGTGATATAATAGAAATAGGCAGGTGATGAGGTGAAGATACAGAACCCGCATGACAAATTTTTCAAAGAGACTTTTTCAAATACATCAGTGGCAAAGGATTTTATGAAAAACTATTTGCCCAAAAGTATTATTAATATTATAGATATAGATACCCTTGAGCCACAAAAGGATAGCTTTATCAATGAAGAGCTTCAGGAAGTATTTTCAGATATGCTTTTTAGGGTAAATATAAATAAAAGAGAAGGTTATATCTATTTTCTTTTTGAACATAAAAGCTACATTAGTAAAAATATATCATTTCAACTTTTAAAGTATATGATTGAAATTTGGGAAGCAAAAACAAAGAAAGAAAAAGTAGATGAACTTCCAATGATAATTCCTTTGGTTATATATCATGGAAGTGACGAATGGAAAATTAAGACTACGTTAGGAGAAATGATAAAGGGTTATGGTGAACTACCAGAAGATATGAAAAAATATTTGCCAGATTATGAATATCTGCTTTATGACTTGTCAAAATATACAGATGAGCAGATAAAGGGAGAAGTTCAGCTTAGAATTTTGCTTACTATTTTAAGGGACATATTTTCTAAAGATAGTAAAATCATTAGGAAAACAGTTTTAAGATCAGCAGAATATTTAAAAGAATTAGACGATAAACAGACAGGAATTGAATATTTTAAAACCTTTATAAGATATATATTAAGTGCTGGACAGAAATTAACTAAAGAAGATGTTAATGATATTGTTGAAAATGTTGAAAAGACTTATCCAGAAGGGAGTGAAGTTGTGATGACTTTAGCTGAACAATTAAGACAAGAAGGAAGACAAGAAGGAA
>CAZJCV010000227.1:0-2117 GCA_964544535.1 uncultured Lachnospiraceae bacterium
GCGTAATAGAACCCTTGGCCAAAGTGCTGAATGTCAGCCCCGCTTATTTAATGGGAATGGATGAAGAGGAATTAAAAGGAGAATATAACAAAAACGAAATACTAAAAGCAGTCCTAGGAGATATTACAATGCTCCCGATTGTAGGCACCATTAGAGCAGGGGAGCCAATATTGGCAATGGAAAGTGTAGAAGGATACTTTCCAATGGATAATTCTATACTTAATATTGATAAAAAATATTTCTTTCGAAATGATATAATTTTTTTAAATATTTGTTAGTTGTGTGTTAGTTATAGATATGTTTTTATGTGTTTCTACAGCATTTTATCCAGATAATTACAGTGATACAAATAGGCTATAATGTGTATTTTTAGCCATCTGTGCCGATTGTGTGCATTATATGATTTTGTAGTGGTTTGACTGGCAGTCAAGAGGTCAGGGGTTCGAATCCCCTCGTCTCCACCAAGGAAAACCCTACAACATCAACAGTTGTGGGGTTTTCATGTTTTATAGCATAAGTGTGATTTGTTAGTTGTGCGTTAGTTGTGGGTGCATTTTTATGTATTCTCATATATCTTTAACAAACTTATTTTTGACGAAATAAAAAAAGGCAGGACCTAAGCCCTGCCTTCTGATTATTCACCATCTTTTAATTGTATTAATATATCTTTCAATTTCTCTGGTATCAAAACCCCAATCTCGGCCGCATTTTCTAGTATAGATATTCCCTCAAGACCTATATAGTAAAAACAAACTAAGCCCCTCACAAAGCCATCTGCATTAGTAATCCCGTCCATGCTCACTGCCACAGCCAAAACCACTAATATTGTTATTTTTTTAAATATGCCCCTAAAAGCAACTTCTGATGATAACTTTTTATTTTTGATACCGCATGTAACCCCCAGGATATAATCCAATGCCATAAATATTAATAATGTCCTAAGTGCCATATCCCAGCCTCCCCAAAGGTAGTTGGCCGCACTCCCGAATATGGCCACTATTGCCGATATAATTCTATTTGTTTTCATTTTGCACCTGCCTTCTCATATTCAATTATCACGGTGCCGTCCCGCCAGTCCAAATCATATCCCATCTGCTCTAGAAACCGAACTGGAATATAGTTTGTACCGTCTTTAAAAATACCTTCTGTTTCCATTTTTCTGCCGTGTAGACTAATCCTTATGGTATCTAATTTCTTTTCTTTCTTATTTACTTCTTTCAGTTTTTCTTCGATTTGCAACTTAAAAGCATCCCACCCTTCCCAATTATTATAGTTTAGGATCCTGGGGCAATTCTTTCCAGACCAGTCAAAATGTCTCCTGAGTTTTTCAATTCCCCAATTTCTTTCTCGCAACATCCTTGCAATCAATTCCACGGCATTTTGGATTGTTTTCTCCCTGTTGCCGCTTTCGCAAATTTCAATTCCGATTGTTTTTGTATTGCCGGGACCATTTGTTCCGTCCCCGGCGTGGTAGGCAATCATGTCCAGTGGGATGCATTCTATCGCCTGTTCTTCATCCACTGCAATATGAAACCCTGTAGAAGATATGTTGCCGGCCCTGTTCAGGTTGTCTCTTTCGTTTTGTGCTGTAGATTTCAGATTGCCTGTGCTGTGGATTGTCAGGTATTCAGGTGTCATGGGTCTGTTTGTCAACTTGTGCTCGTTTGTTATGTGTTGTGTTTTGTATTGCATTTTTTCACCTCCCGGCCGTGCTATGATCTATTCTTTTTGTTTGTCGTAATAGTACAATACCTTTGCCAGCTCTGCCCGCGTGATTGGTTTATCAGGTTTAAACGTCCCATCCTCATAACCGCCCAATATTCCTTCTTCCGCTAAATTTGTTATATATTCCTCTGCCCAGTGTCCTTTTATATCTTTGAATTTTTCCATACCAAACTCCTCCTCAGGTAGCTTTTCTGATATATACTTATTGATATCTATTTCATTTGGATCGGGCAAAACAAATAATCCATGACCATATTTTATATCTTTTCCCTCATCACCTAAATCAACAGAGTTGTCAATCATGAATTGATATAGTTTATCTTGTTTTAAATATTGCCCTGTTTTTTCATAGAAAAATTGTTGCACTAAAGCTAACATTCCTACTAATAACG
>CAZJCV010000228.1:0-2071 GCA_964544535.1 uncultured Lachnospiraceae bacterium
GTACCTTTGGGCTTTATTAAATTGTATCATTTTCTGAATGATTCTCTCTATGTTCATGCAGATTTTGATACAATAATAAAAAGCCCTCTCCTGGGATTAACCCCGGAAAAGGCTTCAAATCAGTGCGTTTACAGAATCCATCAGACTTTCTAAACACATTAGATTGCTAACATATTGAGTTTTTTCGATTGGCACGTTACTGAATAAATCTAACTTGAATACCCTTACATTCATTCAGTCAAAATAATTAAAAAGTATAGGGAAAATTAAAAGGTTCACAGTCGATATGTTTCCTCTAACACCATGGAACGAGAGCATCAGGTTGATGTCTGGTATGTATTCTTCGTTTTGTCCGTTCTCGGGAACAGGTCAATAGTGGTTTTTATGGGTACTCTCTGTTCAAGGGAACAGGTCAATGGTTTTTATCCGTTCGGGGGAACAAGTCGATAAATGGGGTTTAATTCCTGTCATCTCCGGTGTGAGCATTTGATAAAAAAGATACAAGGTATTTTAGCGAAGAAAATACTTATACTGTACATGCCATCTTCGCAAACGGTGCTAACAATTCCATATCTCCATAAGACAAATCAAACCACAGTGCTCCATCAGAATCTAAACCATCTGGATCAGTTTTTATGTTTTGAAAATCTTCGACTGCTACGTTGTAGGCGATACAGATATGATGCAATTCTACTGTAGTTCCATCAGATGTGGCATTATGCGGAAAACAGACAGAATCACAAAAATATAGCTTGGAATCTACAATATTTAGCCCGGTTTCTTCCAACATTTCTCTTTCCAATGCCTGTTCGGGTTTTTCGCCAAATTCAATTGTTCCGCCGGGCAAATCAAGCAGACCCATATATGGCCCAGTTGCTTTTTTAATTAACAATATTTTATTATTCTGCTTAAACACGCCATACACGCCTAAATGAGAACGTCGCATATCCAACACCACCTAATATGAATCTTCTGGTAAAATAATTATAACAAAAACCTGCCGTAAAAGCAATTTCGGCTTTTTCGACAGGTTTCATCATCTGTGATCCACTGACAAAAAAGATGAATGCGTCTTAGGCGACTGCACCACGATGAATGAAAGTTTTTTGAAAATCTTTCATAGCAAAGATGTAAACGCTGCATGTAAAAATATGCGAATCATCATTGTTGAACAGTAGTTAGACAAAATGGATGCCCGGCAGGGTCAAACATTACCGCAGATGTATTGAAATATTGTATTTTTGATTTTTTTGCTCCATATTTTAAAGCAAGTTCTACAGCGGCTTCAAGATCATCAACATAAAAATCAATATGAGCCATTTGCTGTTGTTTGCCGTTTTCCCAAGGCCATACGGGAGACTCATAATTTTCTACAGTTTGAAATACTAAAAGTATACCCTGTGGAGTGCGGATGCCTGCCCATTCATCGCTTGAAATTTCTTTTTCCCAACCTGATATTTTTACGTAAAAGTCCGCTAAAGCATTTGCATTTTGACAATCAAAAGCAATTCCTACTATTGATTTTATCATCCCTTTCACCTCCACAAATATTCATATTCTACGATACTACTATAACAAAAACCTGCCGGTAAAGCAACCTCAGCTTTTCCGACAGGTTTCGTGTTTGGCAAAGGAACTAACTATTGATAAAATGCACCGCTCAAATTAAATCGTTAAAATTTGCACCGCTTTTGCACACCCCTAATAGTAAACCATGAGGTCTTGGTGGGTCATTTAATTTCCATTCTCAGAAGCGAGACATCCTTCTTGTTATCTTTCGGCTCAATTCTCTCAAGAACTTTTCGTTCGACTGGTTGAGTCCAGTATATCTTCAATGCCTTTCGTGCACGGGTTATAGCTGTGTAGAAAATGCTATGCGTTATCAGTTCGTCGATTTCGTCAGTAATAATGACTTTGACAGAGTCATATTCCAGCCCCTGTGCCTTATGGATAGAAACAGCGTATGCTATCTGGAATGGCACGGTAGCTTTTGAAACACCATCGTCGTCCTCGTCAGTTTCTTACTCCAAAATTTCTTCCAATTTATAGATATACTTAAACTGCATCAAAT
>CAZJCV010000229.1:0-2057 GCA_964544535.1 uncultured Lachnospiraceae bacterium
CTATCGTCGGACTGATCTTTTCGCTTCTTACGCAGTTTACATACAAATCTTACGGTACGGACACGAGCGGTACTTTTTTGATTGTTGATGTGCCAGAAGTGAGCAGAGCTTTTATCGGAAACGATGTACCGTCCAAGATACTCTTTGGCACGATGACTTGGTTCTTTCATCTTGTTAGCGATGTTGCTGGTTCGAGTAGCACAGTCGGGAAAAGTGGAGGTACAGGAATCCCTGGTCCAATGCTTGCTTTGGCAAAGGAACTTTCTGTACTGCCAATTTTCAAAAACATAAATGTCGGTGAAAATTCGCTATCTGTATTCTTATCGAAGTTATTCAACGGTACTTTGCTTGCAAAGCATGATGATAACGGCAAGATCATCAGAGAAACAGTTATAAAGTTTGACTTGCGTGGTGAACTGGGCGTTGGGATCGAACTTGGAAGACAGGCTATTCCGGTTGTGGCGAACGACTGCATAGTGAGGACTTTTTATTTCATTCGGCGTCTTGCCATTGAAATACGATCGAATGACATACAGTCAATTTCTGATATGAACCAGATAAACTGGGTCAATGTGAAGCCACTGAACAATCCCACTATAGCCAGAATGCTAACGATTTCAACAGGGGTTTTCACGACAGTAGATGTTAGTGAAGCGATAATAACGCAGAAATACTGGGTTTCGATTAACTATGTTGGTGTCGGTCGTTTCGCCATTGCCATCGGCGAAGATGTGTCTTGGTGTTTGAAAGCCCGGAATGTCAAACAAATAAAACAAGTTTATGAGGACATGAAGCGGTTTGCGTATACGCAAGAAGACGACAACATTTATAAAAGGATAGGTGTGGATATGAATGCTGATATCGACAAACTCGGTTTAACAGTTGAACAAACGGAGTTTCTGTACAACCTCGAATACTATAAAACCCTAAATGACATCGAAACCACAAAACAGCCGATAAATAAGGACGGAATTAAGAACTTGAAAAATGAGTGGCTGGATGAATGGAAAACATTTATAACAGAGGGCTTTGCGAGCTTTTTAGGTATTGAAGGTGCTACTCTTCATTGGTATTCTAAACAGGAACTCATTAAGAAAATTGAAGAGAATGAGCCTCAGAAAACTTGGTTTAGGTTGGTTCTCCTCGAAGCAATGCTCTTTGAGCCATATTATCCGTTGGGCTTGGAACAAGATAAAAAGGGCAACTCTATACCGAGCAAAAAATACCACTCGTTGCAAATACCTACTTGTGGGTATTCCCAAAAGAGAGGTGATGCGTATCTTGATTCGTATTTTAGTGGTAATTACTACCACCAAGGTTACATTAAACGTCTTCGTAAATGCTATGAAAAGGTAGTTTTTGAGATGAAAGAGGTTCTCAAGGGGCTTCTCGTCGGTGGTGCCATAACCGCCGGTATTGCCATAGTCACCATTGCAACCGCTGGAGCATTAGCAGGCCCCATCGCAGTTGCTTTGGTCGGCTCGAACTTTGCCGGGCTTAACGGTGCTGCCTTAACAAGTGCCTGTCTTGCTTATCTTGGCGGCGGTGCAATAGCAGCAGGTGGTGCAGGAATGCTGGGCGGTACTGCTGTAATTGTTGGCGGAGGAGCTGCCCTCGGAATAGGCGCAGGCTTAGGTGTCGGCGGTGCTGTGGGTGCAGCAGGTTTAATAGGGAAACAAAATACGATTTTGCAGTCAGCCAAACTTCTCGTTTCAGTTCGGGAAATATTCCTTAATGATGAACACGACACCGAATATTCTAATACTGTGTACGAGCAGTATGTACAAAACATTATGGATATCGAAAAGGGCTTAGTCGAACTGAGGCTTAAGGCTGATGTTTCGGACGGCAAGGAGAAAAAGGAACTGAAAAGGCAGATAAAGAATGCCGAGGAGTCTGTTGAGGCTATGAAAATTGCGAGGAAAAACTTGTTGAAATTTAAGAGTTCGTTTGAAGATGGATTATCCCAATTATAGTTTTATATTTGTTCGGTAAACCAAAGGCACCCTACGTCATAATTACGTAGAGTGCCTTGTTCATTATCAGGCTTATTCATT
>CAZJCV010000230.1:0-2030 GCA_964544535.1 uncultured Lachnospiraceae bacterium
TTGGACTTAGTAAATGTGCTGATGAACTAGGCTTTGTATCACAAGCAGTTAGAGTTGATAAGGAAGGTTTCTTGAGTAAATACACATTACCCGCCATAGCTAATACTATTACCAAAGAAGGCATGACTCATTTCGTAGTTATATTTAAGATAACTGATAAGTATGTAGTTGTCGGAGATCCAGCTAAAGATTTAATACGAATGAAGATTGATGATTTCTATAAAGACTTTACAGGAGTACTCCTTATCCTAAAGCCTAATGAGGAATTTACTCAAGGCAAGAACAAAGGAGAAAAGGTTTTTGATAGATATGTACGCCTCCTAAAGCCCCATAAAAAATTGTTTATATATGGTATTCTTGCCTCGCTAATTCTTACCATTTTAGGAATAGTATCTTCTCTTTTTAATAGTGTTATATATGATGAAATACTGCCCTACAAACAGGAAAATGCATTGAATTTGTTATTAATAGTATTTGCAGGGATTACAATTACTCAAGTAGTTATTAGTTTTGTTCGCCAATGGATGATGATACACTTGTCAGTAAAAATTGACATTCCCCTAATGCTAGGATATTTCAAACATATTTATAAACTGCCTATGAAGTTTTTTTCCACACGCAAAATAGGGGATATCATTACCAGGTTTTCTGATGCCTTTACAATTAAAGATGTATTTACCAACATTGCTCTTACTTTAATTATTGATGTTTCAATGACATTAATAACTGGACTTATATTATTTAAAATGAATTTGACACTCTTCGGTGTTATTTTATTTATGACAATTATCAGTGTAATTTTGGTTTTTATTTTTAAACAACCCTATAAGAAAATTAACGAGGAACAAATGCAACAAGCTTCTGTGCTTAATTCACAGATAATCGAAGGACTTAGAGCGGTAGAGACTATTAAGGGAAATGCTAATGAAGAAACAGAATTGGAAGGTATTGAACGAGAGTATGTTAAATCTCTTAGAATAGGGGTTAAGGAAAGCATGCTATCTAATGTACAGGGAACAATATCAAGTTTGATATCAACTGCTGGTAATTTAGTCTTAACGTATTTTGGAATAATGCAGGTTATTAATAATGAAATTACCCTAGGAACTATGATGGCCTTTATGACACTAGCTAGTTACTTTATGGATCCGGTATCCAGGCTTGTAAGTTTGCAGCTTTCAATTCAAGAATCAAATATATCTATGAAAAGAATATCCGAAATATTAGATTATGAAAGAGAACAAGACGATGATAAAAAAGGAATGTATCAGGAGTTAGAAAAAATAGATGGGGATATTTCCTTTAAGAATGTTACATTTCGTTATGGAAACAGGAAGCCTGTATTAAAGAATATGAGTTTTGAAATACCTAAAGGGAAAAAGGTAGCCATGGTTGGTGCTTCAGGAAGTGGGAAGTCTACAGTTGCTAAGTTGTTACTTAAATACTATGAACCAGAAGAAGGAGAAATTACTATTGATGGTATTGATATAAATGAATATACCAATAAATCAATTAGAAAATCCATATCATATGTACCACAAACAATTGAATTATTTTCAAAAAGTATATATGACAATATACGTGTTAGTAAAATGAATTCAACACTGGAGGAAGTAAAGGAAGCTGCAAAAGCTGCGGATGCCCATGAATTTATTAGAAAGCAACCAATGCAATATTACACATATCTTGAAGAAGCAGGTAACGGCCTATCTGGTGGAGAAAAACAAAGAATTGCACTTTCAAGAGCCTTTCTAAAAAAGAATGAATTTTATATATTAGATGAAAGTACAAGCAATCTGGATTTTGGAACGGAGAATATTATATTTGATATGATTTTTAATAAATTCCGTGATAAGTCCATGTTGATAATAGCTCATAGATTAGCAACGATTAAAAATTGTGACATGATTATTGTATTAGATGAGGGAGAGATTATAGAGCAAGGAACTCATCAAGAGCTACTAGAAAAAGAGGGACAGTATTACAGGCTTTGGCAAATGCAACAGGGGAATTTTGAAAGTGAAGAAGTA
>CAZJCV010000231.1:0-1966 GCA_964544535.1 uncultured Lachnospiraceae bacterium
GCACCACAATAGAGGATAGAATTGCTACTGGCAATAAAGGTAAAGGGTGTAGTCAAGACCTTGTCTCCCTCCTTAATGCCTGCTGCCAGCAACGCCAGATGTAAGGCAGTGGTCCCATTGGAGGCTGCTATGCCATGGGCAGTACCGGTATAAGCGGCAAAGGCTTTTTCAAACTCCTCCACATAGGCACCGCTGGCCAGGATACCGCTTTCCAGAACTTCCATGACTTTAGTTTTTTCACTCTCTCCAATAAGAGGTTTAGCGATTGGAATCATTTGCATACCTTCCTTTTATATAACTTTTATAGTTTTATCCCGTAAAAATAAATCATCAGCCGGAAACAGGTAATTCTTCTGCTTCCTCTTCCCTGTAAGCCAGTTCCTGAATAATCTGGGTGACCTTCAGGGCCTCCAGGCCGTCACTGCCGCTGATTAAGGGCCTGGTGTTATCCTCTATACAATTGATAAAGTGAATTAATTGTAGCTTCAGGGGTTCCTCCTCACCATTGTAGACCTCTTCCACTACCTGTTCCTGATTATAGTTACTGGTACCGGGTATAAATTGTTCCCGGGCGGTCATGGTGATTTTCTTCTGGAGATAATCCAGTTCGATAAAGGAGGAGGCGGTGGTAATCTCCATCTTCCGTACCTTTTTATTGGTTATCCGGCTGGCAGTCAGGCTGGCAATAACCCCGTTCTCCATCTTTAGAGTGGCCACAGCATAATCTATATGCCGGGCTGAAACCAACCGGCGGCCGAAGGCCTGAATCCTGGCAATAGGTGCAGCTACCAGGGAATTGACCACATCTATATCATGGATCATCAAATCCTGGATAACATCAGTATCATCAATCCTGGGATCATAGGGCCCCATCCTCTGTACATCTATGGCAATTATCTCCTGATCCTTCAGGATACTGGGTAAATGCCTGATAACAGGGTTAAATCTTTCAATATGTCCGACCTGGAAGATTAGATTCTTCTTGCGGGCATTCCTGATCAAAGCCTGGGCCTCTTCCACTGACCCGGTGACCGGTTTCTCCATCAGGATATGTTTCCCGGCTTCAATGGCCTTCATGCCGATTTCATAATGGGTGGTAGTAGGAGTAGCAATATTGATGGCATCAACCTCGGCCAGTAAGGATTCCAGGCTGGGAAAAGCCTTAACCCCATAACTGCGGGCCACCTCTTCTGCCTGGGAACCATTAATATCAAAAACCCCTATCAGTTCACAGACATGTTTTAAGGCAGCATAAGCCCTGACATGATTTCTCCCCATACTGCCAACACCAACAACACCAACTCTTAGTTTTGCCATAAAACTATCCCCCTTAACGACAAATACCTCTCGTACTCTTTTTGATAAATCTAATAAACTCTTCTACTTCTTTACTGGCCAGTAACTCCTGGTCCATCTGCTGCACAGCTTCACTGATATTCATACCAGAGTTATAAAGAATATTAAATGCCCTGACAATCTCATCTATTGTAGCAGCCTTCAGGCCGTATTTCTTCATCCCCTTATAATTTAAACCTTCTACCCGGGCTGGATGGCCGTTAACCATGATATAAGGCGGTACATCCTTGGTAACTTTAGACTGGAACTCCACCAGGGATAGTTTGCCGACATTTACAAACTGGTGAACACCCACCAGTTCCTCCAGCCAGGCATCATTCTCAATATTTACATGGCCGGCCAGGTTGGTGGAACTACCCATATAAATGTTATTTCCCAGATTACAATCATGGGCAATATGGCAATGGGACATGATCCGGTTATTGTGGCCAACCCTGGTCTCCCCAATCCCGTCGGCAGTCCCCCGGTGGATTGTCACAAACTCTCCAATGTTATTGTTATTGCCTATAACCACATAGGTCTTCTCATTATTGTAATTCAAATACTGGGGGGCATGTCCAATGGAGACATGATCCTTGATTATATTGTTCCTGCCAATAATGGTCCAGCC
>CAZJCV010000232.1:0-1949 GCA_964544535.1 uncultured Lachnospiraceae bacterium
ACTGGCATACATACTTTGTATCAGAGCAGGACGTATTTGTACATAATAGTTGTGAGGGTAAGGGAACGAGTAAGACTACAGGATACAGATATGTAAGTGAAGGGGAATTAAATGTTATAAAAAAGACAGGTACAATACCAAATACTGATAGGGCAGGAAACCTTAAAGATGTGTTTGTATCTCCCGATAAGTATAATACAGTTTCAGGCGCAGAAAAAGGTTTGCAGATAGGAAAACAAAATCCATTTGGTGCAACAGATTCTCCTATGTATAGAGTGGAATTTGATATGAGTGCAGTAAAATTTAAGTACGGTGGAAATGTTCAAGGCGGTACAGGAATTGAGCTTATTACCGAACAGGTAATACCTGTTGATTTGTCAAAAATATTTAGGTTAAGGTAGGTGCTATATGAGTATATTCCCCGATAATATAACAATAAAGATATTAGATAAGATAAGAAATACATCAGTAGCTGGAATAGCAGCAAAGGTAAGATTGTTTTCTAACCATAAGAACGATTATTACTTTATATTGCCACTTTCAGATGATAAAGGCTGCATTGTTATCACAAAGAGGTGGTTGAGCGAAGAAATTAAAAAAGAAAAAAATATGTTCATAATGGATTATTCATCGGAGTTAGAAGACTGTAAATCGCAGATAGAAATAATTATACTAGATAAAAACTCACTTTCACGAGCAATATCAGCCATGAAATTATACCAAGATGAATTAGATATTAGTGATGAAGATATTTTGAAATATAAAAATGCTAGTAATTATAAATACACTGCTAGAAGTGAAGTTTTTATACTAGATTCATCAAAATCTGATATAGAAATAAATATGAGCATAGAAGAGCAGGGTATACAAACGTAAAAATTTACTTGGTCAGTATAATAGCTATTTGAAGACGGTTATCTATAAACAGGTAGCCGTCTTTCCTTCTGCTTAAAAATAAATAGTAGATACATTAATAGAAGATTAGTACTTATATTTAAAACATAATGTGATACATTTAATCTATCAAATAACAAAGGAGGCTATATAAATGCCGGATTTAATCAATATTAGACTCACAAAGGACAGCAGAACATGACTATCAAACGCTGGGCGCAGGACGCTGCCAAAGCAGCAGTGTGGGGAAGTAATCCCGAAGTACTTATCGAGTTTTCAACTACAGAGGCTGGCACAATACCACCAAAGGAACTGTATGAAATGGCTTATCAGTTAGCTTTTGATACAGAAGCGAAGGAGCGTGTGGCAATGTTGCAGAATAAAATTTCCGCAGGTATTCCGCTTAAGAATGAAGATGACAAAGCTTTCTATGAAAAGTATAGGCATAAGTATGGCAGTGTTCAAAAAGAGCAGGAGGATGATTCCTTTGCATACTGGGAAAGTGAAATGACAGAGATAGAAGCTTTGGAGAAATTCAAAGGGGGTAAAGGTAATGACAAAAAGAAACAAAATGTATACTGTGAGATGCCCCGCTGCAATCACAGAGTATTTGATGCCGATTATGCTGATGTTGAAATCAAATGCCCTGAGTGTAGGAAAGTCTTTGAAGTCAAATAATCCTTGTTCCAGTAACGCAAAGGACTACCTTTCAATCGGACTTGCCAGGATGCTGTGTTCAAGGCTCTTTGGAACGGTGAATACCAAAGCGACAAATGCACCAGTGAGAGTGAAGCCGACCTTGCACTAATGGGTAAGCTGCTGTACTGGTGCTCCGTAATGCAGATGCAGCCATTGAAGCCTTTATAAATTAACCCTATGAAGCAGCGAAAGATACTATACCGATGGAAGCAATATAATAAACGAAAGAAAGGGCTTAAACTCCATTTGGTATTTCTATGATGAAAATGGTAGCCCTATAGGCTGAAGTATAACAGCGATGACTTAGAGTAAAATTAAAGTATGCAATTTTTCAAAAAAATATGGGAAGAAGTTAA
>CAZJCV010000233.1:0-1932 GCA_964544535.1 uncultured Lachnospiraceae bacterium
TCTTGATAAAATCTAAAATCTCTCTTATATTTATCTATCTCCTCTTGATCCAAAGAATTATATACCCTTTCAGATTCTAAAGCCATCTTTAGATGTCTACTAAAATTACTTAGTATTTCATAAAATTTTTTTCTTAATTCTTCATCTGCTAATAATACTTCATATTCTTCTACATCTTTTTTGTTTTTAACTGATATAAAGAGATTAATTAAGTCAGTGTAGTACTGCCTAAGTGAGCCCACTATACTTATTACATCATATAAAGCACCCTTCAAATCCTTAGAATCAAAATTCTCAAGGCCTGCCCCAGAATACATCTCCATAGCTTGATCTAGCCTTTCAAGTAATCCCCTATAATCAATGATAAGCCCATAGTTTTTTCCTTCATAAATCCTATTCACTCTCGCTATTGCCTGCAATAAAGTGTGTTCTTTCATAGGTTTATCTATGTACATAATAGTAGCTCTAGGAGCATCAAAACCAGTCAATAATTTATCTACAACAATAAGTAAGTCTAAATCATCGCCATTTACAAATTCATCTTTAATAGATTCTTCATAGTTTTCCTCTTTGCCGTACCTCTCCATCATCTTGTCCCAAAATCTTTTAACCATATCTTGAGTTTCTTCATCTACTGTGTCATAGCCCTCCCTTTGGTCTGGTGGAGATATAACAACAGCTGCATTTAGGTCTCCTGCTTCATTAAAATGCTTTAAATATCTTATGGCTTCTGCCTTACTATTAGTAGCAAGCATGGCTTTAAATTGGGAGCCTCTAGTCTTGTAATTGTCTACAAAATGTCTGTTAATATCATAGGCTATAAAAGAAATTCTCTGGTCAGAAGAAGCTATCCTTTCAAACCTGCTCCATTTTCTCATAACTTCTTCTTTTTGTTTGTCATTCAAATCCTTTGTTATCATTTCAAGTCTTTTATCAATAGCTTTTTTATTTACACTCTGCTCCACCATTTTTCCCTCATATAAAAGGGGAACAATAGCTTTATCTTTAACCCCGTCAGCTATAGTGTATGTATGAATAAGCTCTCCAAATTTTATCATGGTATTCTTTTCTTTTCTCATAAGGGGCGTACCGGTAAAACCCAAATAACAAGCATTAGGAAATATCTGTTTCATCTTAATATGAAGCTCCCCATATTGGGTTCTATGGGATTCGTCCACCAAAACAAATATATCTTTAGACATAATTGGATTTTGTATTTTTGAAGCTTTATCAAACTTATGTACTAAAGTGGTAATTATGTCAGCTTTATTGTCATTAATAAGCTCAACAAGGTGGCTTCCTGATGCAGCCATATTTGCCTTTAGTCTGGTATGTCTAAAGGTTTGGTAAATCTGTTTGTCTAAGTTTATCCTATCGGTAACTACAACAACTTTTGGGCTAGAATCACTAAGTTCTGACAAAACATACTTTGAAAACATAACCATAGTTAAAGACTTGCCACTTCCCTGAGTATGCCATATTACACCTGATTTTCTGTTTCCCTTATCGTCCCTCTTTTCTATAGTATTAGCAATTTCCTTTACTGCAAAAAACTGCTGGTATCTGGCTATTTTCTTAACATTCTTATCGTACAAAATAAAATATTTAATAATTTCTGTGAGTCTTTTCGGATGAAATAAAGATATAATATTTTTATCTTGATTGGTAGGCAGTCTGTCAAACACGGTTTTACTTAATTGTGACTGCAGCCAGTCTTCATATTCTTCCTTCCACACTGACCAAAACCTTTTTTGAGTATAACATGTTGCATATTTTGTTTCATTTTTGTTGGTAGCCATTAAAATCTGGCTATATTTAAATAGATGGGGTGCATAATTCTTTCCCTGATTTCGCAGCATTTGTTCTATACCTTGCCTTACATCTATGGAAGATTTTTTACACTCAATTACACATAAAGGTATACCATTATGT
>CAZJCV010000234.1:0-1917 GCA_964544535.1 uncultured Lachnospiraceae bacterium
CCATGGAAGCTGTTGGACTAACAACTTCAATTAATACACGACCCTCAAAATCATGTCCATATTTATCGTTTATCGATTTAAAATTATCGATATCAAAAATCATAATGCCCGGACTTATTTTATTTTTCTTGTCGTTTTTTAGTACCTTATAGCCACTTTTTATTTTTAAAAAAACGTACCATAAATCCAGTTACCACTAATGATATAACCCAAAACCCTATATATCCGTATTTCCAATTTAATTCAGGAATATATTTAAAATTCATCCCATATACCCCAGCTATAAATGTTAAAGGAATGAAAATAGTAGAAAATATGGTAAGTACTTTCATTATATCATTGGTCTTGTTGCTTACACTCGAAAGATAAGTATCAAGCATTCCTGAACAGATTTCTATTTAGCCCCCTAACCATTTTAGACAATCACACACGATTATAGTAAAATATAATCAACAGGAGGTTGCCAAAATGAGGAGCAAAAATAAAAGATATTCAGAAGAATTTAAAAGACAAATTATTAAAGAGGTAGAGGAAGTTGGTAATGCATCTCTAGTAGCAAGAAAGCATGATGTTGTCCCTGGTACAGTGACTAGGTGGGTTAGGGAATCAAAAATGGTCAATATAACCAATAATCCTCTTAACATAGATTATAGCACTAGTTTTTCTTTAGATAAGGAAAATGAACAATTAAAGAAACTATTAGGTGAAAAGGATCTTGAAATAGCAATCCTTAAAGACCTATTAAAAAAACGACCCAAAGATAGAAGATAAAGTAAACATAGCCAATAAGTGGATAGGATATGGATATCCTGCGACTAAAGTACTTAAGATACTTGGACTAAATAGATCTACCTACTATTACAATCAAAACAGAAATTTAGGCATAGATTCTTCAAAAAAGGAAAATGAAGTAAACAAAGGTGGCAGGCCTATTCCAGGATCATCTAGGTCTACTGATGGTAAAACTGTCTGTGATGATCAAATTAAAGAATATATTTGTGAAATCATTGAATCAGAGGGTTTATGCTATGGTTATTATAAAATAACTGTAATACTAAGAAGAAAATTTAACCTAATTATAAATAAAAAGAAGGTTTATAGACTATGTAAGGAATTAAATATATTAAGGCCCCAAAGAGTTATCAAAACTAAGTATCCAAAGAAGATAGCGCAAAATAGGGAGATCACAAAGCCTAATGCACTCTGGGAGGTAGACATCAAATATGGTTATATCCATGGTGAAGATAGATTCTTTTATATAGCTTCTTTCCTGGATGTATATGATAGAAACATTGTGGAATATCATATGGGATTATCATGTACAGCAGGAAGATATAACAATAATTCTTAAAAGGGCACTAATGAAGCGGGGCCTTCATAGTAAAGACTGTGACCTAGTTATTAGATCAGACAATGGACCACAATTTATTAGTCATAAGTTTGGAGAAACCTGTAAAGAACTAAACTTGGAGCATGAAAGAATACCATTTAAAACCCCAAACAAAAATGCCCACATAGAGTCTTTCCATAGACTATTGGAAGAAGAATGTTTATCAAGGTACGAATTTGAAAGCTACACTGAGGCATATGAAGAAGTTTCTAATTATATGAAATCATATAATAAAATTAGAATCCATGGCTCCATAGGATATATTCCTCCAACAGAGTTCTATCAAAAAACCTTGGAAGGAACAGCAAAACAATTAATAGTGAGACTTTAATGTTTTTTCGCCTAAAAGTAAATGACATAAATATTTAGCTGAAATCAGGGGCCTGCGATAGCAGGGGCTTTAGCCTTTACCCTTGATGAAGATAAATATTTATGTATAATAAGAAAAGCGAAAAACAGTAAAAATAGATAATCTAAGAAAAAGAAAGTATTCGTGAGTTTTTGTCCAATATTAAGGGGTCAGTCCG
>CAZJCV010000235.1:0-1905 GCA_964544535.1 uncultured Lachnospiraceae bacterium
GCGCGCCCAGTAAAGCTGTGGACTGCTTGCTGGTGAAAGTCCAGCCTGGGTAATTGCCAGAAAGCCCAGTAGCCACAGAACCGATTATGGTAGAAATGCCATGGTCGAAGCGTTCTGATAAAGCATTATTATATGCAGGCAAGTATACAGACCGTAACATAAAGTGAATCTTGCAGCACTGTTAGAAGGTCTCCTAGAGAGAAAATAGAGGAAGGCGAGCCACTCTTCTTTTGGCGAAGCCCATGGAAGGTGTGAAGAATCTGGATAACAGCACCCAAGAATCCTTCGGTGTAAGGGGAATGGTATGTATATATAGTAGTTTATGGAACTGGGGAGACCCTACCTTTCACGTTAACAGCGTAAAAGACAAATATATAAGTGCCAAGCATGAAATTGTTTGTCGAAAGGAGGGAGTCGGAGGGGGTAATAATACCAATGATAAGCAAGACAACAGAACTTGTTTTAGGGAAGGACCCCTACTTTGTTCAAGCTTTATGAAGGAGGTAAGAGTGAATGAATGCCGATAAGGCTAACAACATCCAAGACAAAGTTCGAAAACTCCAGGTAAAGCTATACCTATCAGCAAAGGAGAATAAAACAAGGAGATACCATGCCCTATATGACAAAATATATAGGGAAGATATTCTGCGAAGAGCATGGAGAAATGTAAAGCAAAATGCAGGCAGTGCAGGTATTGATGATGAAACTCTTGAAGCTATTGAAGAAATAGGAGTAGATGAAGTCCTAGAAGAAATAGCGGGAAAGTTGAAAGAAGGGAAATACAGACCGCTGCCGGCGAAAAGAGTAGAAATACCCAAGAATAATGGAAAGAAAAGGCCGCTAGGGATACCTATAGTAAGAGATAGAATCGTACAGGCGGCAACAAAGCTGGTAATAGAACCAATATTTGAGGCCGACTTTAGAGAATGTTCCTATGGATTTAGACCCAAAAGGAGTGCTCATGATGCCCTTGAGGATATTAGAAGAACCATTGAAGAAGGAAAAGGGCTACTGGTATTAGATGCGGATATCAAATCATATTTTGATAATATAAACCATGAAAAACTTATGATGTTGGTAGAAAGACGCATAAGTGACAGAAGGGTGCTAAAACTTATTAGGAAATGGCTAGAGTGTGGGGTAATGAAAGATGGAATATTCCATAATACAGAATCTGGAAGTCCGCAAGGTTCGGTGATATCGCCACTACTTTCCAATATATACCTTAACTATATGGATATCATATGGGATAAGTATTATTCGTCTATAGGAAGGCTGGTACGATACTGTGATGATTTTGTAATTATCTGCAGAAGCTATAAAGCCGTCAATCATGCGTATAAAATAGTAGAACAGATAATGAATCGGCTTGATTTAGAACTAAGCCGAGAGAAGACATGTATTGTGAATCTATGGGATGGGAAAGATGGATTTGACTTTCTTGGCTATCATCATAGGAAAACCAAGCAAAGATATATAGACGGTACCATATACTATAAATATCAGAGATGGATTAAAAGAGATGCCCAAAAGAAAGTTAAATTAAAAGTTAAGGAATGCCTAGGTAGAAACACACTATTTTGTGAGCTAGAAGAAAGAATAAGGAAACTAAATCGCAAAATTGTCGGCTGGCGCAATTACTACGGGTTATCTAGGTGGGACAAATTAAATCAGATTGATAACTACATAGTAATGAGGCTTGTAATATGGATAAATGCCAAAAGGCAACAGCCAAAACGAAAAGACTATGCTCTCCTGGTAAACCTTGTTGAAAATATGGGGTTAGCAACTCTAGCTACATACTCCGCAAGCTGAATGAAGAAGAACATCGGAAAGCCGTATGAGGGAAAACTTCACGTACGGAATTGATGAGGAGGGGCTGGTAACCCCAGCCCTTTACTCTAC
>CAZJCV010000236.1:0-1903 GCA_964544535.1 uncultured Lachnospiraceae bacterium
AAAAATGAGTAAGAAAGATATAGCAATTAATCAATCAGGGAAAGCAAAGGTACAAACACGAGAAGAAATAAGAGCAAACGCACTGTCTTACTTGAAGTCTACAATTAATAAGCGAACATTAACAGGGATGATTGAGATGGTGGAGCGAAATAGTGAAGCCAGAACGGCAGGAATGTCAGTATTCGCAATTGTAAATCATGATGGAATTAAAGTCATGATACCGGCAAAAGAAATGGGCATTGAATTGCCCGAGAGCGTTAAGGATGCTAATAAAGACGATAAGGCGAGGGCATACAGTATGCTAATCAACGCTATGATAGGGTCGGAAATTGATTACATAGTAAAAAAGGTGGATACAACTGACGAATACGCAACAGCATCGAGAGAGCGTGCAATGAAAGGTAAAGCTAAATCTTTTTACCTAGACAAAGATAAAAAGACAGGCTTATCCAAGGCGGAAGCAGCACTAGAGTCAGGAGCGAGGGTTGAGTCGAGGATAGTGTCAATATCTGCATCCACAATCAAAGTGGAAATAATGGGCGTAGAAACACGTATCCACGCTAAAGAAGCATCACATAGGTTCCTTAACCGCTTAACGGACAAGTTTAGCGTAGGCGACAGGGTTTTCGTAGTGCTTACAGACTTGTCTATCGGAGAGCCGACGGACGGCGAAGACGGAGAGGAGTCAGAGAAAGTCGTTAGCAAGAATCCAGAATCCATTAGAGTGAAGGCGTCTATCAAGGCCGCTACTCCTAATAGGGCTGTGGAGAATGCTAAGGCATACTCAGTGGGTAGCTCGTGTATGGGCAAGGTGACTGGCATTACTGAGCACGGGGTGTTCTTGGCGCTGGGGGACTTGGATACAGGCATAGACGCACTTTCAAGCGATATAAAAACATTTGAAGTGCCTGCTGTCGGAGATCAAGTTCTATGCTACATCAAGCAGGTCGATGAAGAAAAAGGCAGAGCGTATGTTTCTATTACGAGAATTATACGCAGGGGGTGAGTAAATGTCAGCTGAAATCACACCGAATGAAACAAGCCTTAAATATAGAAAATGGACCGATGGGCAACGCAGAAGTGAGGCTTTTAGGGAAGAGTATTGGGATAGAATAGAGGCTATCCCAAACTTGACCAAAGAAGAGGAATTGGATTTATTCTACAAGTACCAAACTAACCACGATTTAGAGGCGAGGAATAAGATAGTCGAAGCGTACTTAAAGCTTGCGTTACATCTAGCGATGAGTTACATAAGCAAAGACAAGAGTACAGCTTTATATTTTGAACAGCTGGAGACGGCGCTGCAAAATGGAATATTAGGACTATTTGATGCAGTGAGTAAGTTTGATGTTAGTAATGGAGCCTCGTTTGCTACGTATGCTGGCTGGTGGATACGCAGCAGGATAATCGAGGGCGAAGGTGAGCGGTCTCTTACATCAAGAAGGAAAACACATTATAGGCGAGAGTTGTTTAAGAAACTCAAACATTACATCGAGATTGATCCAAAAGTGAGCATACAGCAGCTGTCAGAGTTGACAGGTTCTAAGCCAGCAACGATTTTGGATACATTGCTAATTTTCAATCCTGAGATGTCGCCTTTGCTCTTGCTTGACGACTTGAGTGTTATTGAGAACGAGATAGATACATATTCAATGAGCGGAGAGAACATGAATATACATAACAAAGTCGAATACGAAGAGATGGTAGAGGATGTGCATGAGGCTATAAACAAATTAGATTTCCCTGAGCAAACAATTGTTAAAAAAAGGCTGATGCAAGCTAAACCAACATCTTTAAGGGATATTGCTGACATTCTCAAGACAACTAAAAGTGATGTTAGTCGAAGAGAAAAGAAGTCGGTAGAATTTTTAAGAGTAGAACTTGATGATTATGCTGACTGGGG
>CAZJCV010000237.1:0-1901 GCA_964544535.1 uncultured Lachnospiraceae bacterium
ACGATGACAAACTCGACGTTCGTGAAGTTCGTGTTGGTGTTCGTGAAGTCCTCAGCCGTCAGGGCCATGTTGTACGTGCCGGCGTTCGTGCCGCTCACGCTCGCGTCGCCGCTGAATGTGAAGTCGTCTTCGGTGTACAGATCATTGCTGATCGCAACTGTGTAACCCTCCACCGTCTTCTTGGTGCCGTCGTACTTGTAGGTGCCGCTGTTCTCCGTGATCGTCACCGTCACCTTGTCCGTCAAAGCCGTGACCGTCAGCGTGCCTTCGGTCTTGGTGATGTCGTAGTTATCCGCACTGGTGCCTTCATCCAAGGTGTAGGTGAACGTATTATTGCTCGTGCCCGCATTCGTCTGCGAACCCGTCACGTCGTAGCTCGCGCCTTCGCCGGTCGCCCAGCCGTCACCGGTAACGGTAACCGTGTCGTTCGTCAGGGCCGTGCCGTCGTAAACCTTGCTGGCCGTCGCGGAGGTCAAAGTCACTTGACGCTTCGTGATCTCTAGCGTGCCGTCCACGATGACAAACTCGACGTTCGTGAAGTTCGTGTTGGTGTTCGTGAAGTCCTCAGGCTTCAGCTCCATGTTATACGTGCCGGCGTTCGTGCCGCTCACGCTATCTGTACCGTCGAACGAGAAGTCGGCTTCGGTGTAAAGCGAATTGCTGATGCTTGTCACCGTGTAACCCGTCACCGTCTTGACAGTGCCGTCGTACAGCTCGGTGCCGCTGTTCTCCGTGATCGTCACCGTCACCTTTTCCGTCACCGCCGTGACCGTCAGCGTGCCTTCGACGGTCTTGATGTTGTAGTTTGTAGGCAGCGTGCCGCCAAATATAACAATAAACGAGTTGACGCTTGTACCCACATCGGTCCGCGAACCGGTCACTTCGTACGTCACGCCTTCACCGGTCGCCCAGCCGTCACCGGTAACGGTAACCGTGTCGTTCTTCAGCGCCGTGCCGTCGTAGACCTTGCTGTCCGTCGCGGAGGTCAAAGTCACTTGACGCTTCTTAATCTCAAGCGTGCCGTCCACGATCACAAACTCGACGTCCGTGAAGTTCTCACTGTTGTTTGTGAAGTCCGCAGGCTTCAGCTCCATGTTGTACGTGCCGGCGTTCGTGCCGCTCACGCTCGCGTCGCCGCTGAATGTGAAGTCGTCTTCGGTGTACAGATCATTGCTGATCGCAACTGTGTAACCCTCCACCGTCTTCTTGGTGCCGTCGTACTTGTAGGTGCCGCTGTTCTCCGTGATCGTCACCGTCACCTTTTCCGTCACCGCCGTGACCGTCAGCTTGCCTTCGGTCTTGGTGATGTCGTAGTTATCCGCAAGCGTGCCGTCTTTCAAGGTGTAGGTGAACGCGTTATCGCTCGTGCCTACATCCGTCTGGCTGCCCGTCACGTTGTATGTCGCGCCTTCGCCGGCCGCAAAGCCGTCGCCGCCGACCGTCACCGTGTCGTTCTTCAGCGCCGTGCCGTCGTAGACCTTGCTGTCCGTCGCGGAGGTCAAAGTCACTTGACGTTTCGTGATCTCAAGCGTGCCGTCCACGATCACAAACTTGACGTTCGTGAAGTTCGTGTTGTTGTTCATGAAGTCTCCGGGCACCAGCTCCATGTTGTACGTGCCGGCGTTCGTGCCGCTCACGCTATCTGTACCACTGAACGAGAAGTAGGATGCCTGATACAGAGGATTGCTGATGCTTGTCACCGTGTAACCCGTCACCGTCTTCTCGGTGCCGTCGTACAGCTCGGTGCCGCTCTTCTCCGTGATCGTCACAACGACTTCGTCTTCCAATGCCGTTATTGTCAGTGAACCAAAGACGTGAACTCCCTGAGGAACAGAAGCATCCACTCCAACAGTAAATGTGTTGTTGTTGGGAGAGTTATCGCTGACCGTCTTGACTCCGTC
>CAZJCV010000238.1:0-1897 GCA_964544535.1 uncultured Lachnospiraceae bacterium
GCTTCCCCTAAAAAGTCCGGGTCAAACCCTGCGCTTTGGTAGCCTCCAAGTACAATTTCCCAGTACATCCTGCTGGGAAGGTTAAGGTCAGTTCTGTCCTTTATTTTATCAGTCATAATATACACCATAGCAGCTACCATCTCGCCGGTTTCGAGCTTTACCGGTATATCCTTTTTGTAGTAAAAATTAGGATGCCCTTCGTACCTGTCCAATGCTTTTTCATCTTCAGGCCCAATTTCCCACACAAGCACCGGCACCTTTTTACCTTGCGATGGTTCAATGGTTAAATAAGCGCTGTCCGTCATACCTTTAAAAAGTAGCCTATAATCTTTAATTATTCCTTTTCCGCAGATCTTGGCTGCCGGGCACCTATAATCCATCTGTTCGATATTCAAATTTGACCCGTAAGCCGCATATAACTTTTTCATCCCAATCATCCTTTCTTTTATGCCCAACAGCTGCCCTACATTTGCCCTGTTTTGGCTTTTTATCAGGCAGCCGAAGGTTTATACCACCTTAAGAGGGGTTTCCCCCCTCTCGGTGGTTTGTCGGCCTACGCTGCGCTTTTAAATCTCCAGGCTGCGCTGCCTTTCAGGTGCTTGCAGAGGTGCTCTCGGCAGCTTTTGAATTCTTTCCCGATAAAGCCTATCCTGTTGAGCCAGGTCCTCATTGCGAATTTTGGGTTTTCTATCTGCGGCTTTTTGCTGCTGGCGCTCTTTTGGGTTAAGGCTTGGTTGTTCATCGCCAGGGCTAGGGCTATGTAGCTTCGCACCTTGCCGGCGTGCAGGGTCCCGTTAAAGCCTCTGAGCTCTACGGTTCCTATGCCGTTGAAAAAACTGTGCAGGTTCAAAAAGTGGTAGCGGCTGTCGTGGTAGTGCCTTCCCCTGCTTTGGTTGTAGCCTTCGTACCAAATTTCTTCTAGTTCTTCGAAGGTCGTCGGTTTCTGCTCGTTTATCCTCTCTACCAGCTTTTGGTCCAGCTTTTTGCAGTAGCTCATCCTTCTCGGTTCTACCTTAAGGCTTTCGTAAAGCAGGTCGTTTCTGGCGTGGATGGTGTTTATGAAGTTTCTGATGCTTCTCGGTGTGTGGTCGGCTCCGTCAAGGTGTATATGTATCCCGGCTGTTGAGTTTATGAAGGCCCCTGCCTTCCTGAGTTTTCTTACCAGCTCCTGCAGGGTTTTGATGTCCCCCTCGTAGGTTAGTATCGGGCTTACCAGCTCTACGCTGTATTCTTTTCCCGCTTCCAGTTTTTGGCCGCCTGCTTTGCGCTGGGTCCTGATGCTGCCGTCGAACATGGTTTTCCAAACTCTGCCGTCTGCCGCTGTTATCTTGTGGGTGTCGAAGTAGTCGAGTTCTTTTTGGACGCTTCCCCCCAGGTGTTCCGCTGCAATCTTTGCTGCCTTCGCTCTTGTGATTCCCGTCAGTTCAATTTCAATCCCAAAGTTTCCTTTTAAAAAATCCCTCTCAGCCATTGATTTTATCCCCTTTCTCTATGTTTTTGTTAGTGTACATGTTACCATAGACACAGGGTATAGCAAGTACTATTTTGGCTATTTTTCAATGTTTTCAAAGGTTTTTTTATTCTATTTCCACGTACTCGGAAATAATGGCCAGGGCCTGAATATAGCTTTTGGATTCAACTACCCTATCCCACATTTCTTTCGCTTTATCAGGCATGCCTGCTTTTTTTAGGGTTCTTGATGCAATGCCCATCAGATTAAAAATGTTTCCGTCTTCACCGATTAATTTGCATCTGGGTTTGGCCATTAGAGCTCACCCCTTTCAGGGTTTCTAAAGGCGCTGTTGCCGCTTAGGTTCTGAAGGAGTTCTTTTCTCGTCTCTGCATATTCATCCCCAATCATCCCCAGGCGCAGGAGCCAGGTTCTAAAAGTGTATTT
>CAZJCV010000239.1:0-1889 GCA_964544535.1 uncultured Lachnospiraceae bacterium
ACTTAGTGAATTATAGTTTTTAGGATCACAAAATTCATATTCATAGAACGAAAATATTCCATTCGAATATGTTAAAAACAAACTTTTAACCTGCTTGCTAGTTTTTTTAGCCCATAATCTATAAGGGTAATATAACTGTCTTATTAAAAAATCATCAGAAATTGAATTTTTTGCTTCTATAAGAGAGAGGGTTTTTAGCCCTTCATAGCCACCATCAATTTCAACTTGGGAATTACTAACACTAACTAAAACACTAGTTTCCAAGTATGTCTGAATAAAAAAGTCGAAGTTCTCAGAACTCATTCTACCACTAACTGTTGGTAATATCTCATCATCTTCAATAAAATCAGCCAAAATGCCTGAAACATAAGCACAGTTGATAGCCGTTGCCTCGCTTGTTATGTTTTCAAAGTCAACACTCTCAATATGAGTAGGAAATGACACCTTAATAATCTCAATATCTTTTTCATCAAAATCTTTATAAGCTCTAAATTGAGAAAGCACATAGCTGCCGCGGGTAATTGGCAAAATAGAAAGCTTATATTTCTTAAAAATTCCCGGCAGATTTTTACGATGGTCAAATTTAGTCATCAATCTTGCTTCTCTAAATTCATTTATTTGGCTTGCAGAGATTTCAAAAATACCATCCCTTTCAATGTTTTCCAGTATCTTATACTTTTCAAACAACCACTCCCATGCTATATCGTTCTTAGTTTTACTCATAATTTCTTACCAAAACTTCATCAACACTTCCACGTTTGTTACCTTTTGAATTGATAGCCCTCTTTGCCTGTACAATTGTTATATTATAATCTTTATATAGGTCTAAAATAAACTCTGTCGCTGAATTAGAAAGTAGAAAATTTATGCCCTTGCGGTTTAACCGATCGCATAACCGCTTAAGCCTTATCTGCTCCCTCCTGCTAAAACCATTTCTATTATATCCAGTAAAATTGGCACTATCAGAAATTGGATCATATGGCGGATCAAAATATACTAAATCCCCTTTTCTTATACCCTGTACTGCCTCTACAAAATCTCCACACTTAAACGTTATTTCAGCTTTATTGAAATAATTATTCACTGCTCTTAATACTTCTTCATTAACTATATTCGGATTTTTATATCTTCCAAATGGAGCATTAAACTCTCCTTGTTGGTTTACACGAAACAAACCATTGTAGCATGTTTTATTCAAATAAAGTATCCTCGAGGCTTTTTCAACATCGCTTAATTTATTATATTTTTCTTTATTTCTGTCCATTTCTCTTATTTTATAAAAGTAATCTGCTTCATTTTTATGTTTTTTCAGATCAGCAACTAAGTCCTCAACATTATCACGAATTACATTATATACATTGATCAATTCTTTATTTATATCATTAACTACAGCTTTTTGAGGCTGTAATTCAAATAAGACAGCACCACCACCAAAAAAGGGTTCATAATAAGTAGAATAGTTATTAGGCAGATGCGCGGCAATATCTTCTAACAACTGACGTTTTCCACCTGCCCATTTCACAACAGGTGCAGCTAATGGATGTTTCTTCATTAATTCACCCCTATTCCAACTTCTAATATATAGTACATGTGTTCGCTAGTCAAGTGTTCCCATTAAAATTGTTTCCTGATAGACAGATAAATTTTATAGTGTGTTTCCTCAATTCCATATTTCTCTATATGCATCCTTAAGTCCTTTCAGGACTATTACTCCAGCAACTACAACTGGTCATTAATAGCATCATTCACCCCTGTCAGTATGGAATGAACAGCAGAAATAAACAGTAGAGTAGATTGACAAAACATTGAATAAAAGCTAGGATTATAATAATATATAAAGCAGGAGTCTGGTCTGGGACTTCTTGTTTTTTGTCTTATTGATTAAGGAG
>CAZJCV010000240.1:0-1872 GCA_964544535.1 uncultured Lachnospiraceae bacterium
GATGCACTTCTTGACATGTTAAATGTAACCATGCACTGATACTGATTCCATATATTAACCATACGGTTTAATTTGTCATCATGACTTTCAAGATTGTACTTTGAAAGAAGGTCGTCCCAATACTTATTTAGTTCTTCTAAAGACTTGTCCACATCTTTCGATGTTTTAAATTTATCTATCATTTCAATAGCTTTCTTTTTGTTTATTACACCTTTTGATTCCCATTTCTCATCTTGTTCATTTTCAACATAACCTAATATAAACACAAAGTCTTTTTGTTCACCTGGCTTTAACTCAACATCAATGCTATGAGAAGCTATTGGTGACCATCCGTCTGCAACAGAATTTTTAGACTTTCCGTTTACAACTGCATCAGGTGCATCGAAACCGTTATAAAGTCCTATAAAGCTTTCCCTGTCACTGTCAAATCCGGTTATCTTTTCATTTACAGAATAAAATGCATAGTGATTTCTACGCTCTTTATACTCAGTTTTGTGGTATATAACAGAGTCCTTAACTTCAACTTCACCAGTATTGAAATTTCTCTGGAAGTTGGTCATATCATCCTGTGCATCCCACAGACAAAACTCGATAAATGAAAACAGTGTTATCTTTTTGTTTTCTGAAGACTCATTTTTTAGTACTACTTTTTGTACTTCACCATTATAATTTAGAGGAACAAAAAATGTAACTTCACTGCTTATTCCGTTTCTTTTTCCTTTAATTTTTGTATATCCCAATCCATGTCTGCATTCATAGCTTTCAAGTTCTTTTTTAACAGGTGACCATCCAGGAGACCAAAAATCGCCGTTATCATGTATGTAGAAATAACGTCCTCCCATGTCTATTGGCACATTATTATACCTATACCTTGTAATACGTCTTAATCTCGCATCTCTGTAGAATGAATATCCACCAGCGGTATTTGAAATCAATGAGAAGAATTCCTCCGTTCCCAGATAATTAATCCATGGATATGGCGTGTTAGGCTGAGTAATAACATACTCTTTGTTCACATCGTCAAAAAAACCAAATTTCATTTTTAATCCTCCTATTTTATTTTATAAAATTTATTATGTTTCATTATTTCAAATATTACAAAAACAGTATTGTACAATTTTTTACAAAACATTCCCTTTCGCATCTTAAATTATATAGAGGTTTTATCAATAATTCAAGACTGTATTCTTTAAATTTTTAATATTCCCTTATTTAATAAAGATAATTCCTTTTATAACGTTTATATAAAATAGAATCCCTACCTTAAACTCTTCATTTTATACTCCCTCTCTTCCAAACTATAAAATTTCACCGTCTCTGTTACTTCTTATTTAGCTTTATAAAGTAAAATGAACCTACTTAAAGTATATTTTAAGTAAGTCCATTTCTTTAAAGTTTTGCTTATATTAAACTTTGACTGTGCTTTTCTACTTTTTTATTTTAATAACATCTTTAGCATTTGCCACAATATCCTCGGCAGTAAGTCCAAACATTTTCATAAGGTCTGCTGGTTTTCCGGATTTACCAAACTTATCCTGAACTCCAACCATTCTCAAAGGCACTGGATAATTTTGAACTAGCACTTCAGCAACTGCACTGCCAAATCCACCCATTATATTGTGTTCCTCGCATGTTACGATAGCACCTGTTTCTCTTGCTGCCTTTATTATAATGTCCTTATCTATAGGCTTTATTGTGTGAATATTAACAAGTCTTGCACTTATCCCTTCCTCTTTTAGAATATCCACAGCCTTTACAGCTTCTGAAACCATCATACCTGTTGCCATTATTGTAACATCAGAACCTTCTCTTACCGTAACACCTTTACCTAATTCAAATTTGTAGGTACTTTCATCAAATAAAACTGGAGTT
>CAZJCV010000241.1:0-1872 GCA_964544535.1 uncultured Lachnospiraceae bacterium
CATCCCTTGGGTCAATTTGGTCGTTTTTCATCTGTACGACACTCCCTTCATCTAGTAATTACAGCTTACAGGGAGTTAGCGTTGACCACGAGGTAAAGGTAAGTGGGATTTAAATCCACAGCTGAGGCTGGGAAATGGTCAAAAGAATATTCATTTTTCCAAACAGGCAACTACCATGAATTGATCGTTGCGCTAGTTGCTCAGCTAGGACTATCAGCTTACGGAAACAATTAAACCCTTGTTCCCAAACACCGATGGAGACGCCACGGCGTTCAAGAAAGCTAGCCACAGCACCGATGTATTGTCGTTCACGCTTGCGGAACCTGCGAACCCAAAGGCGCATCGTCTCTATGGAGGGCCAAATCGTAAGCGTATCTGCTTCCGGGTTTGTCGGTATCTTTACGTGCTCTACACTGACTTCGTCCCGAACAACCTGCTCAATGACCTTTTCTTGAACCTTTTGCAGATAGTGTTTGTAAGGTGATAGGAAATCGGGTAACACAGCATGTGTTTTCTCACAGCCGCAACACTTAACTCTTAAAATCTGTATTCGCTCTTTTTCACCCTTAACCTGACGCTTATACCAGCAATGCCAATGGGTTTTAGACATGCATAACGGGCAAAAGAGTTCTAGGTCAGAAAGAAAAACAATAAAATTTTCACGGTAGCTCTTGAGGGATTCTCCCAAAAATGCTATGATCATAGTGTGTTTGGGATAGAAGCCTTGCCACAATGTAGAGTTTGCGCTCTTTGACCACTGGGGGGGAGGCTTCTACCTTTTCCTCCGTTCATTTATTGTTGAGAGGAATATTCTATGTAAGTAATCTAAGTCCTTTATGTGGTCATGTATTAAGATAAAGACTTGGTCAAATAGACTGGGGAAAAACAATATTGCCTTATGGAATTTTATACAAACTTAATCAATGCTTATGAATATCTCTCTAAATAATATCCCATTAAATTTCATAATTTTTCACAACAGATATCATATCAACCCCATTTTAGCTGCTTTCGCAGTAGCTTGGGCTATACTTTGTGACTCCAATTCATTTAAAATAATACGTTTATGATATTTAATTGTGTTAATGCTTATCTCCATCTCTAAAGCAACTGCCTCTTCCGTCAACCCTTCTGCAAGTAGTCCAAGAATCTTCTTTCTCTGTTCGCCAAGAACAGTGATACCCCCTAACTCATGATAATTATTTATTATATCCTTTTCGATGTTTTCGACAAGTAATATCGCAAACCCAATTAGTACTTTATTTATTTTTCGTCCCTTTGAGAAAATTCCCAGACAACCTTTTGTTTTGTTTTCTATAACTATAGGATTTCGCAAATAATATACATCCTTGAAAGTATTTGGATTCTGGTAACCCGGTGTTAATAAAATCTTCTGTTCGTGCTTTGCAGCCAAATCTAATGCATTTATGGCGAAAATCTTCTTATTTAAAATAGTGCCGACTTTTAAGTGTATTCCTAATTCCTTATGAATGTTTTCTTTGTATGAATTATAATATAGAACACACCCTCTTTTATCGATCAATAAAACTGTGCACTCTTTAGGAATTAAATGTTCTATTTTTTTTACATTTTTTTTTGTGGTATTTATGAGCATTTTATATTTAGTCAATCTTGATTTTAAACCATTTGTCTCCAGATAACAAAATAAATTATCATCCGAGATTTTTTTCCTAGATCGCACTTGCGAATCGCTAACAATTTTAGGGTAACACATATAACTCCTCCTTCCCTCAATCATTAGATTTAACCTCCACAAGTCATTAATTTCCATTTTAGGACAAATGTAAGGATATGTCAGACTGTGTCAAGTAGTTTCGGGTATTAAATTTACTCCTAAAGCAAAATTGTCTA
>CAZJCV010000242.1:0-1870 GCA_964544535.1 uncultured Lachnospiraceae bacterium
TTCTTTATGTCTTTCTGATATCGTCCAATATATCCTTCTAATGTGCTTTTATTAATAGTATTTTCACCAACAGTGACACTTAATAAGTTTCTATTAATTGACATTAAAAAGTTTTCTAATATTTCACAAATAACTTCTTTTTCCCATTGATAACCACCATTAAATCCAAATACAAATACATCTGTACCTGCTTCATCTCTTTTTTTCAGATTATCTAATTCCTCTATAGAATCTATTGGTAAATTTCCATCAACATTTCCATAATAACCAATTCCAGTTGTCATTGTATGAATTGTATCAGTTAAGTCATCTGGAAAAGAAATAAAACGAGCCATGCCTTGAGCAGCAATTTCCTTATTCCCATTTAATGTTCTATAAAATACTAATCTATAGTCCGAATTACAGAATGGTGCATTTTTTCCTATACCAAATGCGCCAGCTTTATCTCCACTTTTAGTAGCTCCACCATCAAGTTTTGTAAGAGCGTTCCACCCTTCATCACTATCACCATATGGATCATTTAATCCAATAGTATTGTAGTCACTTATTCTTAATACATACGATGTGCTATTATTTATTGCCTGATGAGCCTTCTTTAAGTAATTTATGGTCTTTTCACTTCTTTTAGTGCCCCAATACTCTTTTGCTTTTTCTATATTTTGCGAAAATTCCACATATCCTGGAATATCAATAGAATTAATTTTATATCTTTCAAACTCTACTTTTACCTCTGCTGAACTGTCCTCAATAGCGGCATCAAGAGAATTTTGGCATATCTCTCTAGCCAGGGATTGAATCTCTGTACCAGTAAAAGTCTCAATACCTGCATCTGCTATACCTCTGACTTGTCCACAACCATTATTAGGAAAATTCCATTTTATAATCATTTCATCACCTCAATGTAAATTTGCTTTCTTTATTGTTAGTATCTTGGTATTTACTTTTACATGACTTTAGTTCTTGTTCAATTACCGAAAATATTTTTTTTATATCTTCATCAGTATATTCATAAGTCGCTTTATTTGAACAATTACTTAAAAGTCTAATCATGTCAATTATTTTATTTGTTCTAGACTCCGCTACTCTCACAAATTTTTCATGTTTTGTTTCCGCCATAATTGTTTCCTCCGTAATCATCTTTTCTTTATAATATACCTGCTTATAATATTTTTCAATAATTTTTATATTATTTCTTATATATTTTAATATTATTTTTAAAATATATTTCTTATTTTATTTTTTACCTTTAAATATTTTCAAATTCTATAAAAATACGTTTAAGCATAAGATACTAACTCACAAAAGATTAAAATAAAAAAATAGTAGCCATTATCGACTACTATTCTTTCATTATTATAATTTATTACAAATATTTTTGCACCAATATATCCCACTGCTCTCTAAAGTAATTCACTCCGCAAGTTCCAATAATATCACTCACCTGCAATCCTTCATGAAGAGTTTTCAGTGTACTAACTGCTTTTCTTCTCTGATATCGAATCACATTATCACTAACAAATTCCACATTTTTCATTTCAATAGATGTCATTCCAGTAGCGGAACTTCTGCCTGGACGTTCAATCTTAATATCCCCAATAGAGATATTCTTCTTTAACTTGGAATCTGCAGCAACGATACTGACTAAGATGTCATCCGTTGCAAGTTCTCCTGATGTCATTCTTGTGTATTTCTCATCACAGCAATACACTTCAAGTAATACAAAGAACTTCTCAATATCGGTTAAACGTGCAAAGAAAGCATTAAAAAGCTTTTCTGTATCAAGATCTAACACATCAAAGATATCGGTATCCAAATTGCCTGCTTCCTTCATAGATTCTTTTTCCCAACTATCTTCTTCCATCATCTGCTC
>CAZJCV010000243.1:0-1864 GCA_964544535.1 uncultured Lachnospiraceae bacterium
ATGGTAAAGGGGAAGCATATGTACACAAAACAAAGGCAGTGGATAATCTAATAGGTCCACCATTTGAAATACTATCAGAACGCTCTTTTAAGCATTATGAAGTATTAAGGGAAAAGGGCGAAAATGTTTATATAGATGATTTGACTTATGAGGAATTTATGTTGCTAGGGGATGTAGAACTTAGTAAACGATTTATTTCCATTGAGGAAAAGGAACAGAAAGAAGAACTGAATAAGGCGCAGGGGAATGAGCTGGAGTTTGCAGAAGATACTGGAAATAATAAGGCTCAGGATACTGCAATAGTAGGGAAAAAAAGAGTAAAGTTTAAGGGAGAAGATACTATTATTAATCGACTTGCACACTGGGAGTATTCGGATGAGCAGATTGAAGCGATGAAAAAGGCTTTAAAGAGCGGAATTAGTAAGGAGAAAGTGTTGGAGTGGTTTTATCCGGAGGTTAGTGTGAAGGAGATGGAAAGACATTTAGGATTGGCTTAGAAAGTGGTTTGATTTGGAAAGTTTGTTTGGTATAATTATAATATGAATAAATAAACACGTAATAATATGAGATGTTAGATAAGAGTACATTCTCTATATTTATAAAGATTATTAGATTGTGATTATTAAATACTATAAGAATGATAAAGGAGTACGCAATGAAAATACTATATTGTAGAATTGGATGGATGACAGCCTATAAAGGGAATCTAAATGAACGACCACAACGTGGGGGTGCGTATAACAAAGAAAATATAGGACATGAAGTATATAACTATTTAGGATATAACAAAAAATATTATGGTTATGTAGAACCTGGACATAATAAAGGGAACCCAAACTCAATTCATATTGAGAAGTTTGGTGAAGGGAAAAAGGCAAAAAAAGCAGATAAAGTTTTAGTTGTTTGGACGTCGACTAGGCCAGAAGGTGGACAATATATTATTGGGTGGTATAATAATGCAACCGTGTATAGAAATTTAGAAAAAGTTCCTAGTGATGCTATGGAATTTAGAGAATTAAAAGAGTGTAACACATATAACATTTATTCTGATGACGTTAAGTTGCTGGAAATAGAAAATAGGAAATTTGCTATAGATCGAATGGGTAGAAATGCTTTTTGGTATGGTGAAGAAGATTTTAATAAAGAGGTTATTGAATATATAAATAATTATAATGAAGATAGTAATATTAGGATAGCTAAGATAGAATCAGGAATTTCAGACTTAATAGGTGACGTAAAAGAAGTATTAATCAGCGCAAGAGTAAATCAGGATAAGTTTAGAGAGAATCTTCTTAAAAGGAATAAGCATTGTTGTTTGTGTTATGTTAATAATAATAAGCTATTGATTGCAAGTCATATAAAACCATGGAGTTTGAGTGATGGCAATGAAAAGTTGGATGAAAATAATGGTTTGTTATTATGCCCTAATCATGATAAATTATTTGATACAGGAATGATATCTTTTGACGATGATGGCAAGATAATAATTTCAAATGAAATGGATAATGTGAACTGCATAAATATGAACATACGTGAAGATATGAAAATAGAAGGAATAGAGAACAAAAGAGAATATATGAAGTATCACAGAGAAAACATATTTAAAAATGAAAGTATATAAATAAAAAATATTACAAAGAAATGGCGAAAAGAAGATGGAAGAGCAGTTTAAAAAAATAGGTTCTGTTATTGAGAAGATAGGTTCAGTTGCTACGAACGTAGGGAGTGTAATGTTAGCACTTAATACGAACCTAGAAAAGTGGATGAACTCAGAGACAATGAAAAAGATAATAGAATTTGCTCAGAGTATTCCAGATGATATACAAGAAACGGTAATGTTCAACAACATTATGGAACTAGGAAG
>CAZJCV010000244.1:0-1853 GCA_964544535.1 uncultured Lachnospiraceae bacterium
GGTTCAAGATGGTGATAAAAACGCTGAAGAGATTATTATAAAAAGATATAGAAATTTTGTTTTAGCCAAATCAAGATCTTATTTTCTGGTTGGTGCTGATAGAGAAGACATAGTACAGGAAGGTATGATTGGCCTATTTAAAGCCATTAGAGACTATAAGGTAGAACGCCTGGCTTCCTTCCGGGCTTTTGCAGAATTATGTATAACCAGGCAGATTATTACAGCTATTAAGGCAGCAACACGGCAAAAACACCAACCTTTGAATTCCTACGTATCGTTAAACCGCCCAATATATGATGAAGAATCAGACCGTACCTTATTGGATGTATTAAAGGGTGGAAAATTATGCAATCCAGAAGAACTAATTGTCAGCCAGGAAACCTATGATTTAATTGAAAACCAGATAGATGCAATGTTGAGTAATCTGGAAAGAGATGTATTGCAGGAGTACTTAGATGGAAAATCCTATCAAGACATTGCCACATCCCTGGACAAACATGTCAAGTCTGTGGACAACGCCTTACAGAGGGTAAAACGCAAGTTGGAGGTTTTTCTTAAAAAACATAACCTATAAGATGGTGGTACATAGGTAAAGGGAGAATAAAAATTTTAGAATATATTTTGAATATATAAAGGTAATAATAAGGAGTGTGTGAAAAATGGCAAAACAAAAGTTTGAAAGAACAAAACCCCATGTTAATATTGGAACAATTGGTCACGTTGACCACGGAAAGACCACCTTAACAGCTGCTATCACAGCAGTATTAGCTGCAGCTGGTACAGCAGAAGCCCGGGCTTTTGATACCATCGACAAGGCCCCGGAAGAAAGAGAAAGAGGAATAACCATTGCTACCTCTCACGTTGAGTATGAAACAGAAAACAGACACTATGCTCACGTAGACTGTCCAGGCCACGCCGACTATGTAAAGAACATGATTACAGGAGCAGCCCAGATGGACGGAGCAATCCTGGTTGTATCTGCAGCCGATGGCCCAATGCCACAAACCAGAGAGCATATTATTTTGGCCAACCAGGTAGGCGTACCCTCAATAGTAGTATTCTTGAACAAAGCCGACATGGTAGATGACCCAGAACTGATCGAACTGGTAGAAATGGAAGTAAGAGAACTCTTAAGCGAATATGACTTCCCAGGAGACGATATTCCTGTAATAGTAGGTTCTGCCTTACAGGCTCTGGAGAATCCTGATCCAGCAGGGGAATGGGGCAGCAAGATTATGGAATTAATGAATGCAGTAGACAGCTATATAGAAGAACCAGAAAGAGATACCGACAAACCCTTCCTGATGCCAGTAGAGGACGTATTCAGTATTACTGGTCGTGGAACAGTAGCCACCGGTAAGATTGAAAGAGGAGTATTACGTCCTGGTGACGAGGTAGAGATCGTAGGAATCAGAGAGACCGAAAAGACAGTAGTAACAGGAGTAGAGATGTTCAGGAAACTGCTGGATGAGGCAGTAGCTGGAGACAACGTAGGTGCCCTGCTTAGAGGTATCAAGAGAGAAGATATCGAAAGAGGCCAGGTACTGGCCAAACCAGGCAGCATTACACCACACTTAAAATTCAAGGCAGAAGTATACGTATTATCCAAAGAAGAGGGTGGCAGACATACCCCATTCTTCAATGGTTACAGGCCACAATTCTACTTCCGTACAACAGACGTTACTGGCGAGATTTTCTTACCAGAAGGAGTAGAGATGGTAATGCCAGGCGACAACATTGAAATGACTGGCCAACTGATTACTCCAATCGCTATGGAAGAAGGATTACGTTTTGCTATCCGTGAGGGTGGCCGTACTGTAGGTGCTGGTGTTGTAACCAAGATTCTTGAGTAA
>CAZJCV010000245.1:0-1847 GCA_964544535.1 uncultured Lachnospiraceae bacterium
TTAAATTGTTTTCAGGAAAGATAGAAAAGTTGCACACTTTTACTTGACACAAACCCATTAATTATAATAGTTGTGATATAATTAAAATAATGGTACAATGTATAGTATTGAAATTAAAATCTGTAAAAATATATAAAGTATTAGCATGAAAATATAAACATAAGAAGAATGGAGTGAAAAATTCATGAAATTAAAAAGAAGTATTATTTTGAGTTTATTATTGGTATTTGTGCTAGCTTTTAGTTCTGTTACATATGCTTTAGAATCAAATGGTTTAAATATAAGTTCAGAGTCAGATATGATAAATATGGAAGAACCAGCAGTTGTATTTGATTTAGATACATATGGTGATGGCGTATTAAAAAGAGATGTAAATGGAGATTTTCATGGAGAACTACAAATACGTTCTTCAACTGGACTTACAGTTGTAAGTTGTACATTAAGTGGCTTTACAGGTGGGGTTGCTAATTTATATTCAATCTATATTTGATGGATGGGTACTAATCAGGTGGCAAATATCCAAGCAACAGATTTAAGAATTTCCACAACTAGCATTCTGTCTCCTGAAACCTTTTATAGCGATCCATTTTTTTGTTAATGCCGGTTCTACAATTGCTGGCTTTCAGCAAGTAGGTGTTGTTATAATTCCCATGGATGTAAAACGAGTTAGAATTAGAACAAGAGGATTACAGACCTACTTTAATAATACTCATACTTGGATATCGACAGGTAATATTAATGGAACTGTAGATGTAAACCAATAGAGTTTTTAGAAAGTAAACATTGATTTTATAAAAAAATTCATTCTACAGATTTTAATTTATTTTCTTAATTTTCATACTAATACTTAATTATTAAAAAAAATATCGATTCGTTATAGATATAAATAAAAATGCTCTGAATTATGAAACTTTTTTTAACTTTCTCAAATAGTTGTTATTAATAATATTTTCAAACCTATATAACTGTATATATTAGAATAATTAAAAATTAGAACATTGAAACATCCAAAAGTATCAATTTAAAGAGCCATAAAAAATTTTTTCGCATATAATTGTTTTATTGTTACTACTCAGGCATTGAAAAAAACAATCTACTAAGCTAATGGTAATATTTTATCAATAAAATACTACCATTACAACCATTATAATAATATTAAAGTTGAAGTTGAATGGTGGTGTAATAAATGAATGAAAATAAAATTATAAACACATACAATGAAGGTATGAATGCAGTTGTTTCTCTTGTTAAAGGCTTGAACTACCAGATATCAAGCTTAACGGATCAAGTGAATGCTCTCAATAATAGAATAACTGAACTTGAATCTAAACTCAACAAAAATAGTAGCAACAGTAGTAAGCCTCCTTCTTCTGATGGTCTCAAAAAGCCTAAGAATATGAGAGAGAAAACTGGTAGGCGTCCAGGAGGTCAGCCTGGTCATGAAGGAAAAACCTTAAATAAGGTTGATGATCCCGATGTTACTATTGATTTGAGACCACAACAATGTGAATGCGGGTGCTGTCTGTCTGATGTTGAAGGTAACACTAAAACTAGGCAAGTAGTTGAAATGCCTGTAATTAAAGTTACAGTAACAGAATATAAAACTCATGAACTTATGTGTCCTGACTGCGAAAAGGTATACAAAACTGAATTCCCAAAGTCCGTTACCCAACCGATGCAGTACGGTGAAAATATTCAAGCTTTAATGACTTATTTGACAAACTATCAACTGATACCACTTGATATTAGTGACATTATTGGTCAAAATATCAGTGAAGGTACGTTAGTTAATGTAACTCAACTTTCGCAGGACAATAATGAGAGTTTTTCCTTTAGGAATATGGGTA
>CAZJCV010000246.1:0-1847 GCA_964544535.1 uncultured Lachnospiraceae bacterium
GAATATCTGGTAGAAGCTAGAGAGCTTAAAGCGAAACTGGAAAAGATGATTGAAAGTCAACTACCCACCACTTAAACCTTAAAGGTTTTGAAGTGGGGGCTTGTAAAAGAAACATCTTTATAAGCTCGGTTGATTAGCCTAAGCAAAAGCTACGTTGTATAAGAATACATAGGTACTCCGGGATGCTCCACAAGTTTCGGACTCTACGGGCAGTGATTAAATATCTCTAGATGGGTAGGAGAAGTGTTGCTGCCAGTAAACCTTATACAACATTGGCGATGTGGACTTACCTATACAGCCACGATTTTCATTGTAGCCGTATAGAGGATTATAATTATTTATGTTTTAGGAGGTTTATTAAAAAATGGTTTACGTTGTAAGCAGAAGCGGTAAACCTTTAATGCCGACTGAAAGGCACGGAAGGGTTAGAATACTGCTGAGGGATAGGAAAGCTAGAGTAATTAACAATAAACCCTTTACTATTCAGCTTTTATATGATAGCAAAGAATACACCCAGCCCGTAACACTGGGTATTGACAGCGGTTATACCTACATAGGTTATTCTGCTGTTACCGAAGATAAGGAACTTATCTCGGGTGAAGTAGAACTGCTACAAGGTCAGTCAGAAAGGCTGAAGGAAAGGGCAATGTACCGCGGCCAAAGAAGGGCTAGACTAAGATACAGAAAGCCCAGGTTTAACAATAGGCACATTCCTAAAGGCTGGTTAGCACCGAGTTTGCAGCATAAGCTAGACAGCCATATAAGGTTTATTGACTATTTAAGGTCAATACTTCCCGTAACAAATATGGTAGTAGAAGTTGCTAACTTCGATATTCAAAAGATTAAAAACCCTTCTATTGAAGGTAAGGAATATCAAGAGGGCGAACAGCTGGACTCTTATAACCTAAGGGAGTATATACTGCACAGGGACAACCATACCTGCCAGTTATGCGGAAAGAAAGGTATCCCTCTGGAAGTGCATCATATAGGCTATTACAAAGGGGACAGAAGCAACAGGCCGGGCAACTTGGCATCTGTTTGTGTTAACTGTCATACTCCTGATAACCATAAGGAAGGCGGTCTGTTGTGGGGCTGGAAGCCCGAGTTAAAAGGTTTTAAAGAAGCTACTTTTATGAGTACGGTTAGGTGGAGGCTGGTTAATAGCCTGGGATGTGATTATACCTATGGTTATATAACCAAGTCTAAAAGAATAGCTGCCGGTCTTGACAAAACGCATTATAACGATGCCTTTGTTATAGCGGGAGGCGCCAACCAAATGAGAGTAGAGCCTATATATTTTAAGCAAGTCAGGCGTAACAACCGCAGTTTAGAGAGGTTCTACGATGCCAAGTATATAGACATCCGCATCGGCAAAAAGGTATCGGGCCAGGAGCTTTACAGCGGCCGGACAGTCAGAAACAAAAACTACAACACAGAAAACCTGCATGTTTATAGGGGTTCTAAAGTATCCAAAGGCAGGCGAAGTATCCGCAGGCAAAGGTACTTTTATCAGCCCAACGATTTGGTTAAGCATAATAGCAAGGTTTATGCTATCAAAGGTACTCACAACAAGGGAGCTAGGGTTATATTAAAAGAGACCGGCAAATCGGTTAAAGTAGATGGTTTGGTTCCTTATATGTTCAGGAGTGGGCTAATAGTAATATAAAAAGTAAAGAAGGGAGGAAAGCAAGGGTAAATTGCTACATAGACAGCAATTCCTCCCGCCACTTACAGAAGTGGGGGTATCCTTGCTGGGTTTTTGATGAATAGGGCAGCGAAAAGAAGGCTTGAACGGGCCGGGTTATCTAAAGATGATCTGGCCATCATTAAAAAAGTTACAGTAAAAG
>CAZJCV010000247.1:0-1844 GCA_964544535.1 uncultured Lachnospiraceae bacterium
TTTGTTGATTGTTATTATAGTTGTTTTTTTCCATGTTTCTTTCCATGTTTCTTTCATTTGTATTTCTTGTGTTGTTGTTAGACCTATTATTGTTATCATTGTTGTAATTTCGTGCCATAAAATGCCTCCTACTTAAATTCATATTATTTAAACTACACAATTATTATGACCGAATTACAAAATAATATACATTTTTATGTTGTAATTTTTTTACGTTTTTTCATGTTTTTTGCCTTTTATTATTGCATACTAGGTTTTTTTATAGTATAATTGAAAACAGTATTGCACAATATTATTATTAGCAATACCAATATATAACCCCTTATTAATTGTTTATACGTCCCTCAAAAAACACACGCAAGGTTTCCCCCATGCGTGTGTTTTTGCTTTTTAAAAACTAATTTTTCACCAACTTAATGATAATAACAATCAATATTATCGGTAATAAAGATAATACTAACTTTAATATAACGCCACCTATTATTAAAATTGCTAATAAAAACATTAACATAATAAATATTAATAATGCTTTTATATACCAAGGAATATTAAGGATAGCTCGTTTAGATGATTGCCTATTATAATCCCTTGAGCTTTTCTTGTAATTGTTAAAAGAATCTTGACTTTGCTGATATTGATTATCTCTTCCTCTTATATATGTCTTCCCATAAGTTCTTTCATATGCATCTATTATTGTCTTCGCAATTAAATGTGGACTTCCAAGTTCTTCTACAATTGTTTCTTCATTCTTATTAATACTTTCTTGCCTTATATATCTGTCATAATAGTCTAATTGACTCATGACTTCTCTTTGAGGCACCTCTGCAGAAAGCGCAATTTGTAATTGCTCTAAAAACTCTTTTCTACTCATACTAGTTTTCTAATCCTTTCTGATTTAATAATATTATAAATTTTGAAGTTAATTGTTAGAATAGTTTTAAATAAAAAAACTGTTGAGTTTTATGTATTATAACATAAATTCAACAGTTTAGTTATTTATTTTTTAACGTGCGCTAGAGGATTCGAACCCCCGACCTTCTGGTCCGTAGCCAGACGCTCTATCCAGCTGAGCTAAGCGCACAAACTTATTATATTATAAATGCCGGCGACCGGAATCGAACCGGTACGGGAGGTTGAGTCCCGCAGGATTTTAAGTCCTGTGCGTCTGCCTGTTCCGCCACGCCGGCATAAAACGTTACTAAATGGGACCTGCAGGGATCGAACCTGCGACCCCCTGCTTGTAAGGCAGGTGCTCTCCCAGCTGAGCTAAGATCCCTTTCTACTCAAACTATATTCTCTGTAGTACTTGTTTCAACCTTCTCAACAAGCTGCATTCTCTGCAACGTTTGATACGACCCAGAAGGGACTCGAACCCTCGACCTCCGCCGTGACAGGGCGGCGCTCTAACCAACTGAGCCACTGGGCCAAATAAATAAAATAAAATGGACCTTCAGGGACTTGAACCCCGGGCCGACCGGTTATGAGCCGGTTGCTCTAACCAACTGAGCTAAAGGTCCATATATAAAGTGACCCCAAGGGGATTTGAACCCCTGATACCGCCGTGAAAGGGCGGTGTCTTAACCACTTGACCATGGGGCCATGTTGCTAATATCACCATAAGTTGAGTGAACTATGCAATAGGCAAACTATTAATTATTAAAACAAAACTTAATTAAACTCCTCGAGTTGGGCTCGAACCAACAACCCCTCGGTTAACAGCCGAGTGCTCTACCATTGAGCTATCGAGGAATAACAACACACTGATAAAAGCCAACGCATGCAAAACATACAACTTATTATTTTTGGTCAAGCTCTCGACCTATTAGTACTTGTCAGCTACGTAC
>CAZJCV010000248.1:0-1814 GCA_964544535.1 uncultured Lachnospiraceae bacterium
AAAAATAGGTTCTACTAGTTTTTGTTTTGCATGTAGATGCTAATTAATATATAATAAGAGAAAAACAAACATAAAAAGGAAATATTACAATGTATGAAGGCAAATTTTTTGAAAACTTTATTATTCTTGAAGACAAAAGAGAGCAAGGAAAAGTAAAACACAAGATAATCGACATAGTATTTATAGTTATCTCAGCAGTTATATGTGGGTGCAATGAATGGAAAGATATTAAGCTGTGGTTATCATGTGATGTAAATGTAAATTGGTTAAAAAAATATGTTGAATTGTACAATGGTGTACCATCTTTATCAACAATAGGCAGATTATTTAATATAATTTCACCAAAACAATTTGAAAAATGTTTTGCAAATTGGATGAAAGAAGCTATTGAATTACCTAATGAAGATATAGTTAGTATAGATGGTAAAACAATGAGAGGAACTATTGAAGAAGGTAGTACAAAAGGAGTTCATATTGTAAGTGCTATTTGTAAATCATATGGTTTGGTGGTTGGACAAGTAAAAACGCATGAAAAGAGCAATGAAATAACAGCAATACCAGAACTATTAGATATGTTACAAATTAAAGGATGTGTCGTAAGTATAGATGCTATGGGATGTCAAAAGGATATTGCAAAAAAAATTACAAAAGATTGTAAGGCTGATTATGTTATAAGTTTAAAGGGAAATCAAGAAGGATTACACAATGATGTAATCGAGTGTTTTGATAATTTGAGATTTGATAAAAAAATAGAAAAAATAGATAAAGCATATAATGTATCAGGTGAAAATGGAGAAGCAATAGGAGATAAAGAATTAGAGTTATTAAAAACAAAAGATTTTGGACATGGTAGAATAGAAATTAGAAGATATTATTATACTCAAAACTTAAAATATGTTGATATGCAAGGAAAATGGGAAGGTTTGAAAGGCGTAGGAATGGTTATAAGAGATGTTGAAATTAAAGGTAAAGCAACAAGGGAAACAAGTTACTTTATTAGTAGTTTAGCAGGAGTAAAAGCTTTTGAGAAGGCAGTTCGAGGACATTGGAATGTAGAATCCATGCACTGGAGCCTTGATGTAACATATAAGGATGATGCTAATAAAACAAGGAAAGGTACAGCTCCACAAAATATGGCTTTATTGAAAAGAATAGCATTAAATTCTGTTAAAAATGATACAAAAAGAAAACCTAAAGAAAGTATGAAAGGCAAGCGGTTCTTAGCGTTAATGGACTTCGATTATAGAGATTATTTAATTGAATTAAATTTCAAAAATAAAATGAATTAAAGAGTTTTGCTGGGTATATCCGAAAAGGACTATCTGGCATTGTTATATAAATTTTCAGGTCTAATAAAGTTCAAAAGACCTTTTCAATTTCTTACAAGTAGTTTCTAACGTATAAAAATACTGAAATAGTATTTTTTTTAAAAACCTAAAGCAGGTTTAAGGAAGAAAATGGGTTCGTGAATTTGCCGTGTTATTTTTAATTTAATCCTTTGAATTATGCGATTTATTTGGTAAAATTATTGTTGTATACTATTCTAAGGGAGAATTTTTTATGAGATTACTTGATAAAATGGAAAGAAAGTTCGGAAGGTTTGCAATAAAGGGCTTAATGATACACATTGTAGCACTTAATGCACTGGTGTATTTGTTAAAATTTATTCAAGATGAAAAACTTGGTTTTTTTATTGATTTTTTTTCTAAAAGGATTTATACTTAAGTTAGTGTAAAATAATGCGTTAGAGGGACAGCACCATTTATAGAATTCCTTTTAGATGGTGCTGTTTATTGAATAAAAAACACAGCCTT
>CAZJCV010000249.1:0-1808 GCA_964544535.1 uncultured Lachnospiraceae bacterium
ACAGTGCTTAAAATATGGTATGTGTTACCATAATTCCGGATTATCAAGTCTTGTTAAAGAAACAATTGAAGAATTAATACGGAATGATCACATTAAATGTGTATTTGCTACAACTACATTAGCGCAAGGGATGAACTTCCCTATAAATACAGTAATATTTTCTACAACGAAATTTTTAGGACAAAATAGTCGAGAATTTACGAATGCAGAATTTTGGAATATAGCTGGTAGAGCCGGGAGGGCTTACAAAGACAAAGAAGGCTATATAATTACACCTTATATATCAAGTCCACAGGAGACACGAAGAAATGTTAGAAAATACATTAAAAATGATTTGGAGCAAATTATCTCTTCATTGAACTTGTTTTTTGTCGAGGATAATCAAATTAATCTGGATTATAACTTCCTAAAAGAAGATAGAAATGCTCCAATACTGAATTTGATTCAATATATAAATCATATTATTAATGTAAGTTATGATTATAATATTAATCCATCAGATATGGTGAAAATAAGAACTATTTTAAATGACTCATTTTTATATCATAGTTTGAGTAAGGATGTAGGATATATAAATGCACAATACAAACTCAATAATTTTGTTACACAATATGTGAGACATATAAGTACAAAAAAGAAGTTAGACTTAGAGAATGCTGATCGCCTAGGAATAAGTGATATAAGTTATTCAAAAGTGAAATCAATGGTTAGTGCTTTTATATTGCGTTTAAAGGCTCAAGGAGATAATGGGTATAAAGTCTCTAATATTATTTTGAAGACCAAGGATCTTAATAAGCTCTCTGATATCATTTTCATTATTTCGAGAATACCAGAGATTAATATTGCAATGACTGGTAAAGGTACCTTAGACACGCAGAGTATAGCCAGTCTCTTGCTGGGGTGGGTAGGTGGCCAAAAGATAGGAGATATAGCAGCAACAATTAAAAAAGAAGATCAATCAATGGAGGATGTAATTGAACTATGCAATAGATACCTAAATAATCAAATGAAATCATATATGCCATGGGGGATAAATATTGTTCAAGAATTAAGTTATGATTTGGATACAGAAGATGCTAAAATGTTACCATCCTACATCTATTATGGTGTATCTTCTAAAGAAGCTGTCATTGTATCTAAAATTGGCGTACCTCGTTTTGCTTTGAACAGTGTTTTACAAGTATTGAAGAAAGAGCATCCTGAAATTAAAATAGATGTTCAAAACATGGAAAATATAAAAAAAGTGATTCGTAACATAGAGCCAAATAAGTATAATATTGGAAATGTTTCAGGAGAAATAGTTAAAAGAATTGTAGATAGTAAAATGGAATAGGAAAATGCGAAAATTGCGCTACATAATCATAGCATGTAGTACATATAGATTCCATAATAATTACGGTATTATATATTAAGGGAGAAAAGCCGAAGAATTGGTGTTTGTATATGCAACCAGGCTTTATACAATTCTTAGATTTAAATAAGGACAATAATAATTGCACAAGATTTTTAGTTGATTAGACAAATAGCACAAAACAAGGAACTGAGATTTGTAAGATTGAAATCAATTACTTACTACGGTTTCATGTACTAAAGCAGAAGAAAGACCTCTCACTATGTGGCATTTCTCCAGTGAGTATAAAGTGAAGTCTCTAGCTCCAATAGGAGCTTTAACTGAGGTTGAAGAATTTTTGGAGTGATTGAATGGTTAGAGATACTATTTCATATGCAGGTGAAGTTATATTAACTCTATATCATAAGGGCTTTGATAGCGAGCTAAGTCAAAGAAGAATTAAAAGAACAGAAAAAAT
>CAZJCV010000250.1:0-1793 GCA_964544535.1 uncultured Lachnospiraceae bacterium
ACGGGACTCTACCTGTTTGAAAAAGGAGATTGAAGCATGTTTATCAACGAATCGCCGATAAAAAGAAAAATCCGGCAAGCAAGCCTTTTCCTTTTCAATAAGTTGGAAAACAACGGGAATAGCGATTTTTACACCAACGGCGAAAAACGGTTTATCAACCATCTTTTCGAGACCTTTACAGATACTCCGGACCAACAAAAAATACTGTTCGATATCGGGGCGAATATCGGCAACTATACCGAAATGATGATGCGAAAAGCAAAAAACGCAGGAATCGACGCGGAGTTTCATTTGTTTGAACCGACCCAAAGTTGCCACGACATCCTTTCCGAGAAGTTTGGCAATAACGATAATGTTGTTTTGAACAATTTCGGCGTTTCCGACCGAGCAGGCACGGCCACCATCTATTACGACAAAGAAAAAAGCGGATTTGCTTCCCTATACCGACGAAATTTGGATAGTTATCGCATCAAAATGGATCGTTCCGAAGAAATAACGACAAAAAGACTCGATACGTATATTCAGGAAAAAAATATCGAACACATCCATTTCGTCAAGATGGACATCGAAGGTCATGAATTAAAGGCGATGGAAGGTTTCGGCAATTACATGAACGGCAATTTTATCGATTATATTCAATTCGAATACGGAGGTGCCAACCTGGATTCGCATACCTGTCTCATGGATATCTACCGATTTTTGGAAGAAAGAGGGTTCAACATTGCCAAAATTATGCCGAAAGGGTTGGTTATCCGAAAGTATCAACCTTGGATGGACAATTTCAATTATGCCAATTATGTGGCTGTTTCTACGAGAATCGCATGATTATATTTTTTAGCGACGGAAAATTGGGCAATCAATTGTTTCAGTACGCTTTTCTGAAAACGATTGCAAAGAAAGACGAAAAAATAATCGCCACCAATATGGACAACTTGTTGGAAGTGATGGACTGCAACGATGAACATTTCAAAAACTTCTCGTTGGGAAAATACCGGAAGTTCATTGTGAATCGATTCATCCGAAAGATTCTCGTTTTCACGGCAAAATTGAAACTCATCGGATACATCAAACAAGACCGAAACGAGACTTCGGCCCTGCCCTCTTATACCGAAAAAAAAGGCATATTCCCGATAACGTTTGTAGATCAAGATTTTTTTCAGTCGGAAAAGTTTTTTGATCCCGAGAAATTTCACATCGACATCAAGCAAAAATACATGGATATTGCCCGCAACATCGTCGAAAAAATCGACGATGGGTTTACCCCTATATTTGTTCATGTGAGAAGAGGCGATTATCTCTTCGAGAAATACCTGGATGAGGTAGGCATCGATTTGCCGAGAAGTTACTTCACGAAGGCAATGGAAGCGATAAAGAAAGAGGTTGAAAATCCTTTTTTTATTTTTCTGAGCGACGATCCGGGCTTTGTCGAATGCTGCTTTCAGGATGAAAAGAATAAATACGTCTCGAGGAACGACATGGGCGTCGATTTGGCATTGATGACCCTCTGTGAATACGGAATTGTTTCCAACAGCAGTTTTTCGTGGTGGGGAGCCTATCTCATGCAAAACAGGAAAAAAGTGATTTTCCCCAACTATTGGTACGGCTGGAAACAAAAAATAGCCTCCCATATCGACATTCACCCCTCCTGGGCCGAAGTCATCGAGGTAGAGTAATTCCCCCCACTTCCCAACTTTACAAACTAAATGAACATTACGAACTTTCAAACTTTACAAACCAAATGAAAGCATGTTTTATGGGGCTGGGGTATATCGGATTGCCCACAGCCATTATTG
>CAZJCV010000251.1:0-1792 GCA_964544535.1 uncultured Lachnospiraceae bacterium
GCAAACTGGGTACAGGACCAACTTATCAATAGGTTTAACACTCCGTTTAAACCGACTCGTTACGGGGCTGCGTTAGAGATATTTCGACGAAACTATTTTACAGGCCGCTGGAAAAGAACATTATCAGAACAGTGGAAACATGATTTAGAGCGTTTAGGTTATTACGGAGGTCGTTGTGAGATATTCCGACGCGGTCTCCTTACAGTCTCATCGTATGATGTTAACTCCATGTATGTCCAAATCATGCGTGATTGTCACATTCCTAACCCTTCAAAAACCCATTACCTTAAAAATGAACACGAAATCTTATCCTTACTCCACGACAACGAACATCTCATGATAGATTGTGACGTCTTCGTACCGGAAGGAATCGTTGGGCTCCTTCCCTATAGAGACCATAAAGACAAGAAACTAATCTTTCCCACAGGCTCGTGGAGAGGAGTTTACACAGGTATTGAATTGCGTGCTGCCATGCGGCATGGTGCACAAATCAGACGTATCCACCGGGCTTTACAATACCCGGAATCGGAAAAATACTTTGCGGGCTTTGCTGAAATGACTTTAGAAGGTCGAAGACAATGTAAACAAAATGGAGATGCTGCCATGGAACAATTATATAAAAACTATGGAAACGGCTTATACGGAAAATTTGGTCAACGAAACGGTGGGGACAAACGATATGTTAGGTTGGAACAATTCGTAGGTGAGTTGGAGGGGTTGGTTATCGTGCACGACTCTGATAACAACCCTTGGGTCCAACTTTCTACGGAGGATGCGAAAGATGCTATGCATACGTTTCCGGTGGTGTCGGCATCTATTACAAGCTATGCTCGGGTGAAGATTTTGGATGCACTCATAGCGAATGTGTCATCCATAGTATATTGCGACACAGATAGTATTAAAGTTATCGATAAGGTACGTGGGATATCTATTAGTGACAAACCAGGAGACTGGGATTATGAATATACCGCTGAACAATGGTTTTACGGTCCAAAAATGTATGGAGACAAGCGTAAAGGAGTGCCACATAAAAGTAAACTAATACATTCGGATGAGGACCACGAGATTTACGAATTTGAACGACCGACCACCTTTAAAGAAAGTTTACGGCGCGGCATACCACAGAACACCTGGGAGATACGAAGAAAACATGTAAATCTTATAGATACAAAACGTCAATGGTTTCCTGATGGGACCTCTATCCCTCTAAAAGTTGTCGATGGAGAGGTAATTAATCCTTTATCAATGCCACAATCTCGTTTGTATCATACAATCCTCCAAACTGATCAGCCTGAAGTTTTACAATCGGATGCTCCATATATGGGTCATGTTGATATAAATAGATAAAATGGGTGCTATCGCATCTATCCAACTGACAGGGCTTGCCATCAGCATGATATTTTCGTGGTAGGAATGCTCTGTCAGTTTGGACGCGAATACGCGGATGAACATCAGTATACCGCTGAGTATCGTAATGGATATCGGTATTCCGTTTTCTGGATTGTCCAATTACAGACCCAACAAAACTTCTTAACTCTTTCGTATTTACTCCTAACGAGTTCATATACAACTGTAATTCAGATACCAAAATCGTGGTATCCCTTATATCCTCATATATCACCATTTCGGCGATTCTTTCAGTCGATACGAACTCAGAAAAAGAGGTCTTATAATTCGATATTACATCTCTACCTGAGAGGTGATCAAGATACCCAACAAACGTCAAACACAACGTTTTTCCATTACCACGAAGAGCATGGTGACCTCTCTGATGTGGGCATCCAGGTATAGA
>CAZJCV010000252.1:0-1784 GCA_964544535.1 uncultured Lachnospiraceae bacterium
TAAAAAGGTATCCTTTACTTTCAATTTTGTTTTGTAAATTGTCTTTATAATCTTTATCCCACCTATACTGCTATTATATATCTTTTAGACGGTTAGGAATAGAAGTTTGTTCCACTTTTTTCTGTTATAATATTTGTAACGTTTTCGTGAAAATTGTGGCTAATTATATGAAAGGGGGATTATGGTCAAAAACAAGATATTTGTGGCTTCATAGTATTTTATAAATCTGCAGAGGATACTTGTTTTTAAGGCACTGGGAGGGGTGAAATAGCATATCGGGGATGATTTGAGACTGTTGAAAAAATAGTTTTAAAAAGGGTCTTTTAAATAGAAAACAAAACATATAAATATAAATTGATAATGGGATATATTGTAAAAAATCCGGGAAAAATAATTGTAGTTTTCCTAATTTTAATATATAATCATGGTAAGTATAAGAAATAGCACGAAAATTAAAGGGGGGAAGAAACATGACAAATGAAAAATTTCAAGAAATAGTATTAGAAAAGTTAACCGGCTTGGAAGAAGGCCAAAATCAGTTAATGAATAGGGTAGATTCATTGGAGAAGGAACAAAATGCAATCAGAAAAAGCCTGGATGCTATAATCGAACAGACTGCAGTTATTACTGAATTTAGAGAGGAAACCAATAAGAAATTGGATATTTTAATTGAAGAGAATGAAGTTTTTAAAGAAATAATCGGTAAGCATGAGGTAGATATCAGAACATTAAAGAGAATTATAATATAAATCACATAAAAATATTGTATAGTGGAATAGAAGATTAAAGAATACACTCAGCTTATTTCTTATGCATTGGAACAATGTCCATATCTGTTTAAATTTTAAATATAGAAGTTCAACGCATGCACTGGGGACGGTTCCTGTTGCATTTTTACTGGACATAGGTGAATGCACTGGGGACTGTTCCCGGTGCATTCCATCCCCAGTGCATTCCAGTGAAAGCGATAATTTCCGGGATTTTCAACAAGCTATTGCTATTGTTCGTTCCTACGGCATAATGAATATATACAGCTATATGAAAAGATGAACTTATGAAATACATTACAACTGGAGAGGCTGCTAAGAAGTGGGGTCTAACCAAGTAACGCGTACAGGTTTTATGCAAACAAGGTAAAACATCGGGGGTATTTCGTCTTGGCTGGGCGTGGGTCATACCCAAAGGTGCCACCAAACCGGAAGAATAATAGGGGGACAAAGGAGATTGGAGGTACATTCATCGAACTTCAATCCGGTGATAATAGGATTTTGATCGATGTCGGTTACCCGCTGTTTCTCAACAACAAACCCATTGACGATTCTGTAGCATCGCTAGGCCCAAAAGCTCTACTTGAACTTGGTGTGTTGCCTGATATTAAAGGTTTATATATTTGGGATAGCCCAGAATTTGATGGAGTTGTTATTTCTCATGCCCATATTGATCACTATGGGCTACTTAAGTTTGTTAACCCGGCAATTCTCATTTACCTTTCGGCGGGCACATTAAAGCTCATAGAGATTTCAAACCTTTTTCGTTTGATAGACAAGATTATCCTTGAGGATTATTTAATTCAGGCCGGCTTTGTTATGCAGCAACTGCACACAAGTGGACATGCGTCTATTGATGTACAAACTTTTCTTTTAAATAATAGTTTTTATATTCCTGACTATCAGCGTGATTTTGCTTAGACAAGGGAGCAGATGCAGGACATTTTGGCTATTAGACTTTATGTTCGGAACCTTCTTTTTGAGAAACTTCCGAACACAAAAACAGTCAAAACATCC
>CAZJCV010000253.1:0-1779 GCA_964544535.1 uncultured Lachnospiraceae bacterium
TAGACAGTTTTGATAGGCGTTTCTGGCGGGTCAAATATGCTGGAGCCAGAAGGCTTTTCTAATAGGATAATTTTTTAAGATTATTTCATTCTATTCTTTTTCTGAGCTGGACAATGTTTTTCCTGAGTGTTATAATATAAAGGTGAACATATATTCGTATAATCAGGACTTTGATAAGCTTAATTTTACTATAAATGAAAATAAATTATTCAGGAATATAGATTATCTATGAAAACTTATTATCTATAAAAATTAATTATATATGAAAACTTTTATTGATTAAATGATAAAGACAGGGTGAAAATAGATGAAAGAAAGTATGTTTAAACTGGTGGCCCCTTTTACAGCTAAAGGGGATCAACCTGAAGCTATCAGAAAATTGGCTGATGGGATTAAGAAAGGATATCGCCATCAAACCCTTAAGGGGGCTACCGGTACCGGAAAAACCTTTGCCATGGCAGCAGTAATTGAAGCTATAAATAAACCTACTCTGGTTATAGCCCACAATAAAACCCTTGCTGCCCAGTTAACCAGTGAATTCAAGGAGTTTTTCCCGGAAAATGGAGTAGGCTATTTTGTCAGCTATTATGATTATTACCAACCAGAAGCCTATGTACCTCAGACAGATACCTATATAGAAAAAGATGCCTCAATCAATGAGGATATAGATAAATTGCGTCTGGCTGCTACCATGTCCCTCTTTGAAAGAAGGGATGTTTTAATAGTAGCCAGTGTTTCCTGTATTTATGGTCTTGGTGACCCGGAAAACTATCTTAACCTTTCCTGCCACCTGGAGGTAGGGGAGGTAAAAAATAGGGAAGATATATTGCGGGAGCTTATTTTGATGCAGTATAGCAGGAATGATATTTCCCTTACCAGGGGACATTTCCGGGTCAGAGGGGACTTACTGGAAATATTCCCTGCCTATGAGGATGTTGCTATCCGGGTGGACTTATTCGGAGATGAAATTGACCGTATTACCAAAATAGATACCCTGACCGGGGAGATTCTTGCTGAACTAAAGGAAATTACCATTTATCCTGCCAGCCATTATGTAACCCCGGAAGATAAGATAAAGAGGGCCATTAAGACTATCTCTGCCGAATTAGAGGAGAGGCTTGCAGAGCTAAGAAGCCAGGGTAAATTACTGGAGGCTCAGCGGCTGGAACAGAGGACCAGATATGACCTGGAGATGTTGAGCCAGATGGGCTTCTGTACCGGGATTGAGAATTATTCCCGCCATCTGGATGGCAGGCCGCCTGGTTCCAGGCCTTTGACCTTACTGGATTATTTCCCGGAAAATGATTTTCTGGTGATGATTGATGAGTCCCATATAACCATTCCCCAGATCGGTGGCATGTATGCCGGTGACCGGTCCCGGAAGGAAAAGTTAGTGGAATATGGTTTCCGTTTACCTTCTGCCCTGGATAACAGGCCCCTTAATTTTCAGGAATTTGAGGCCCTGGTTCCCCAGGCTATCTATGTTTCGGCTACACCGGGGGATTATGAGTTAAAACATAGTCAACAGATTGTGGAACAGATTATCCGGCCAACAGGTTTGCTGGATCCGGAGGTGGAGGTCAGGCCTGTCAAGGGCCAGATTGATGATTTATTACAGGAACTTAGAAAGGTTATTGAGAGAAAAGAACGGGTTTTGATAACTACCTTGACCAAGCGGATGGCAGAAGACCTGACAGATTTTCTGGCAGAAGCCGGGATTAAGGTCCGTTATCTCCATTCTGATATAGATACTATTGAACGGTCAGAGATAATCAGGGA
>CAZJCV010000254.1:0-1776 GCA_964544535.1 uncultured Lachnospiraceae bacterium
ATTACCCAAAAACTAACTGTATCAATTATATAAAATTTTGAAATATCTTTCAAGAAAAATTATGTAAAAGTTTTTTGATTTATAAAACTTTTTGAAATGATTTTTGCAAATTTCTACCTTTTCAACGGTGATTTTATATTCACCTGCTTTCTTCTACCATTGAAACATTTTTTCAAAGTTAAAAATGTCGGTATAAGATATTCGTTGGTATAAGATATTCTTTACGGGCAGTTAAAGTTGAAAAATTTCGCCTTCCTCCGCTTTTAAGAATTATACCTATCCCCACTGCCCACTCAAATTCCTCCGGTATTTCAGGATACTCACCTACAATATAATACTTACCGTTTTCTTTCACAAAAGTTAACTGGTCTGCCATCTTTAATAAAAACTCCTGAGACTTCTCTATCGTCATCCTTCCAAATTCATCAACATCTGTTGCAGGATTAAAGGCAATGCCGTCATAATACCTTACTTCTCCTTCTTCCGGAGTCGGAGTTGGCAAAGTTCCTCCCGTTGTTATATACACAGTCCTTATGGAAGCATTCCACTCAACATTTGCACCTAGTCCCTCACTTACAAACCTTACAGGTACCTGTGTACGGCCATTTTCATCAATAAAAGGCTGGGCATCCGGAAAGTTTATCCTGCTGCCGTTTACCACCACACGAAGAGGTATTTTTTTCACTATTTAAGATATTTCTCAAAAACTCTCCGTGTTTATCTGATAGTTCCTACGTAAGTTTCTGTATAGTACCTTGTAGAGTAACCACTTCTAGTCTCATAACGTCCTTCGCCTGTTTCTGGATCTGTTATTACCCATTCTTAATATGTATATCTCCAACTAGTAGATCCATTTACCCTTTTTGTTGTATCTCCTGTAACTTTTACATTTACATTTATATTACTGTTTACCCAACCTTCCCTGTTCCCTGATATATTAGAAGAACTATTTGGAGTAAAGGTTATTTGTCCGGAGCCTCCTCCGCCATCATCACCTCCACCACCAGTAGAGGTTTCAATTACGTTTATATAGTGACTTATTTCGGGATCTCCTGTTCCAGGATATGTACCACCATTTGTATAATACACTTTCATATTATAAGTATTTTTTTGTCCTGGATATTCATCTCCTATGGCTCGTCCTTGCGTACTAAAATTTGGAGCATTTGCTGTAAATGTAAAACCAAAATTATCTTTCCATTCTACTTTACTTATGCCCTCTGTAGGTCCTACATATTTAAGTGTGGGGCTATATGTTCTTCTCCCATAATCAGTATCAGGTATTTCTACATTGTGGTTTGAATCTGTTTTGTTCTGGCCGTCTATATGTATTTCAAAATCTCCGTCAAAACCAGCATAATATTCCACATCAAAATTAAAATAGAACTCTATACCATTGCTCCACCACTTTTAAAAGCTCCGTCCCCTATTTGATAGTCTCTACCTTGAAATTCTACACCATTTGAAAAAATATAAGTTTTATCATCCTCTAAAAGTCCATCGGATCCACTAAGCCTTATTTCGTTTGGATTTTGTAATTTTCTAGGATCATCTAATCCATACTCTAATTCACCTATTGAAGCTCTAGGGTTTCTAGTATATACAGCAAACATGGCATTTCCATATCCTTCTTGGACAACAGGAAGAGAAGGAACTACTCCTTCATGTATAGAACCTGCCCAAAAATCTTTTCCTCGTTCAACATTAAATTGAGGTTGAAATTTTAAATAAATTTCAACCTCAATTTAATGTTGAACGAGGAAAAGATTAAATTGA
>CAZJCV010000255.1:0-1759 GCA_964544535.1 uncultured Lachnospiraceae bacterium
GAGGTAATATTGGAAAAGATTCCTCCATTGATTCAGCAGGCAAAGATAATGAGCCAGAAGTATGATGTGGTTTGTACTAATCCTCCGTATATGGGGCATAGGGGGATGAACCCTGGCTTATCAAGATTTATAAGAAATAAATATCCAGATACAAGGGTAGATTTGTTTGCGGTTTTTATGGAACTAGATAAACATTTAGTAAAAACAAATGGATATATGGCTATGATAAATCAACATCAATGGATGTTTGTATCCAGTTTCAAAAAGTTCAGAGAAAGGCTTATCAATAACAGAACTATAAATACCATGCTACATTTAGGTTCGAGAGCCTTTCCAGAAATCGGGGGAGAAGTAGTGCAAAGCACTTCTTTTATAAATAGAAAAATCAATATAAGTGGATATGTTGGCACATATATCAGATTAATTGACTATAACACAGCCGAACGAAAAGAACGGAAAATGTTGAGTGCAATAAATAATCAGGCCGTGGATTATAGATATCTATTTAAAACTGACGATATAAGAAAAATACCTGGAATGCCAATTGCCTATTGGGTTAGCAAAACGATTCAAAACACATTCGAAAATAAAAATATTGGAAAGTATGGATATATCGGCAAAGGATTAGACACTTGTAACCAGGATAGATTTGAAAGAACTTGGATGGAGTTATATATTAATAATATTTCCCTAAACAAAACAATTGAAAATAAAGAAGATAAAGGGAGGAAGTGGTTTCCATTTTCTAAAGGGGGAGGGTTTAAAAAGTGGTATGGTAACTATTGGAATGTAGTAAACTGGGAAAACAATGGAGAAGCAGTAAGAAATTACAGGAATGCAGATGGCTCATTGAGATCACGACCTCAAAATGTTGATAAGTATTTTTTAGAAGCCATAACTTGGTCAAGTATTAGTTCTTCAAATTTAGGGGCAAGGGTTTTGATTAATGCCATTTTTGGGAATGGCTCGGCATTATTTCTTTCAAAAGAGTTTGCGGAATATAGATTATATTTTATGGGATTGTTAAACTCAAAAGTAGCCATGGCATATCTATCATTTCTTAGTCCAACTCTATCTTTTAATGCAGGGGATCTAATGAAGATACCAGTAATATTACCCACAAAGGCTATTGCTGAAAAGGTATTTAGATTTGTGGGTAATAACATTAATATCTCAAAATTGGATTGGGATTCCTTTGAAACCTCATGGGATTTCAAAATTCACCCCCTATTAAAACATCTAGACTTAGGAGAAAACCATAAACTATCAAATGTATTTACTATTTGGGAAACTGAAACAGAGGAAGCCTTTAACCAACTTAAGGCTAACGAAGAGGAACTAAACCGCATTTTTATTGAAATCTACGGACTGCAAGATGAACTTACTCCGGAAGTAGAAGATAAAGACATCACCATAAGCAAAGCCGACAGGGAAAGGGATATCAAATCCTTCATATCCTATGCAGTGGGATGTATGTTTGGACGCTATTCATTAGATGAAGAAGGTTTAATTTATGCTGGTGGAGATTTTGATGATAAGTACAGAAAATTTAATGAGAACTGGGAGATTAAAACTAAGGATGGTTGGAAACAGTCTTCTATAAAGATAGCAGATCACAATGTCATCCCAATTGCAGACGAGGATTATTTTGAAGATGATATTTTAGAACGATTTGTAGAGTTGGTAAAAGTCTCCTTCGGTAGTGATACATTAGAAGAGAATTTGGAATACATTGCTGAAACATTAGGTAAGAGGGCCA
>CAZJCV010000256.1:0-1744 GCA_964544535.1 uncultured Lachnospiraceae bacterium
AAAAAGATGCTAGATTTGCCTTCAATCAATGAGGCGTGCGAAAATCTTACAAAGATTTTTTCGAACCGGAGGCAGGGCACGGTGCTTTTTTGGTGGAAATTTTAACTCGGAAGCTATTGCAGATGTAGGGCTTATTAGCGATTAGCATCACCCACGAAGAAATAGTGTAATAATAAATGGAGTTGTTTCGTAAATAGAGGTGCAGTTAGAACTCTCTTAATACAACGATCACGTTCTGAAAAATATACGAACACTTCCAGCTTTATCATGAGTGTACCTTACCCTTTTCTAAACTTGTTGTGCAATCCATCGTTTTTTGATACCCTTTATTCGCTTTTTGACGGCGGTATCTAACTTGCTTGGTCCTATTCTACTAACTATTTATTTTTATAGAATCTGACTAATTTTGAACACTGACATATGTCTATATTGGGGAACCGCCCGATTGAAGTCTGGTCTTGATTTGTAAGTAACAGTGTAGTTTATACTTGCCACATAAATTTTAGAATCAGGATTTGGGGATTTATATCTAATTTGTAACATTGCGTACTGAAAATCCGAATTAATTTTAGGCTACTGGAGGTAACTATGAAAAAGTGGATTGCAATTTTTTTGTCAATTCTTCCGACCATAGGATTTGTATCTACAGTTATTGAAAATGGTTTAATAATAGTTGCGGTAATCTGGTTATTATTCGAAAAACAGTGGTGGGTAATAGGCAAAGGTTTTCTCTTATTATTTCTTAGTAAGCACGTTTTAACATTCGCTTGTTTGCCTCTACTCTTTATTATTGCTGGATTAGCCCGTACAAAAGAAATAAAAGTAAAATTTATTGAGGCAATGCTGTCTTTTCTAATGTTTATTTATCTTTTGTCAATCGTTACAGGTATAAATCTAGGTGTCATATACCTTCTCTATTTGGAGGCTTCTGAAAAGACGTTAGTGCCTATTTTAATTTTTTCATATGCAGTTGTTGCAGGGATAATGGGCGATATAGTATATGAAATGAAACAAGATGGCAAATTAAGTCTTTCAGAAACAGTTATGTTTTACTATTGCAAAAAGATCACCTGTTTAGCCCTATTAGTTTCTATTTTTTTGAGAAGTAAATTTATATCATTCGCTAAACTTTATATTGGTCTTTCGCTTATCTATATACCTATAGGAATGATAATAATGTACTGGATTGAACGGAAACTATCGGATAATCGCGGAAAACAAACGAATCAAATCGGTCTTGGTGATGTTTAACGTGATAGACTGAAATTGCAACACCTTGAGATGGGACCTTGTGGTAATAGATTCTATTGAGAAAACGATGATGAAAAAGCGAGAATATTAGTAAAGAAGATAATGATCCGCCTTTAAGTCAAAAGAGGCCGCATGCGGAGTTATTGATGAACAATGTAGCCGAAGTTAAGAAGCAATATGATATTGGTTAAAGTAATATCGAAAAAATGTTAATCAAATCCTCTACTTAAAAGGCGAAAAAGATATCTGCGAAGAGAGCTAACAATTGCGCCTAGACAAAAATAGGAGAAAAAGAGTATTACATTTTTGGGAAAAAGGTATGTTCTTTGCAGAGGGAATAAAGTATCTGTTTTTTGATTTTTAGACGCAAATCATCCCAAGTTCGGTCTAATTCGGTTTCTTAGAACGCTAAATACAAAAGTCCTATAAAGGCATTAGAAGATAGTGTCCCTAGCTCCGTGGAATTTGTAATTCGCAGTATTGCTCCAAATAA
>CAZJCV010000257.1:0-1740 GCA_964544535.1 uncultured Lachnospiraceae bacterium
TGGGCAACTGCAAAGTATGAGCTTTTGAATTCCAAGGCCAAAGAATTTGCACCTTAAACTGCCAATACCCAGTATATTAAAGTTGAAAACTGATCCTTTCTTATCGGTGTATCCAAAGTTATATCCTCTTCATTTATAAGCCCGTTTAAATACATATATTTCATTAATTCTTCATATGTATTATATCCCCAATGATTTTTGTTTTGTAGATTTGGATAAAATTCAGGGTTAATATATTTAATTTGAATTTCGTGTCTTTCTTCAAAAGTGTTTGGTATATCGTTTTTTACTCCATCTATTGGTAATTTTGTTTCTGTTACTTCAAGTCTAAACCTATAATTTTTAAACATCATATCTTTTTTAAGTAAAGTTTTAAACTCTTTATTTGTTTCATTTTTTATTCTCTTAAAATCTTCCTGAAAACAATATTTTAGTTGCTCTTCTTTAGTCTTTTTAGCAAAATTCCCATTCATCGCTATTTCTCTGGATGTTCTATTCCAATACTTTAGTACATCATCCGGCTCTGATTCATCATCGTTGTAACTTATTGCATGATAATAAATAGGTACTGCCGTACGTATTGAACTTGTATAAAAATCTACCAAATAATAATCATCATATTTTTCCATTAAATATATTCTGTAATAGCATCCTTGCCCCATATTATCCCATGATTCAATATTTGCCCATAAATTAACTGATGGATAATCTAATTTTTCCATATTTTCTTTTATATCTAAATCCGGGTTATTTACAAAATTCATTACTATAGCAAATGCTTCAGCAAATGTTATGTTTCCTTTTGGGTTAAAATAAATTTGGCCGTTATTAGCTTGTCCTTTCATTAAACCACGGTCATAGGCCTGTAAAACATTATCTTTTGCCCAGCTTGATACTTCATCAAAATCAACAAATGGATTTCCTTCTGTTTCTACTTGTGCATTAACGGTTATTGCTAATGTTGTGAAAATTAAAATTGTGATAAAAAATATACATTGTAGTTTTTTCATTAAAAAAAAAAAACCTCCTCATGATTTTTTATATTCCTTTTATTATTATCGATTGTTTTATATAATTACATTATTTTTCAAAGTATTTTTCTTTAATATAGTTTATAGTTAAGTCTATTGAAGTTATAGTAAAAAAACAAAAATAAGGTATTATTCCATGCTTCTTTGTTGACTATAAGCATTCCATTTTGTACCTCAAATCAGAGATTTAGAATTTATCTTCACATTAATATTTTAAGCAAAAAAAACAGGGGAACAATTCCCCCTCGGTTCGTTATCTCCAAACCAACTTTAATCTATACAATTTGCAATTAGGGCAAACACTTCCCCTCTTGTAACTTCATTGTCAGGCTTAAATGTATTGTCCGGATATCCTTTAACTATGCCTTCTTTAACTGCTCCTGCTATAAATTCCGCCGCCCAGCCTGGTATTGCATCCCCATCTTCAAACTGAGATTTCTCAAACTCTGCCTTTTCAATTCCAAAAGCATTCATTACCAAGACAACCATTTCCGCTCTGGTTAAATTGATAAAAGGCCGTAGTGTATTGTCCTCATATCCTTTCAATATATCCTTTTCTAAAGCGGCTTTTACATGATTTGCACACCAGATTGGGATTATGTCTTTATCATTAAAACTTATTTCTCCTTCACCTGAAAGTTCCAGCCCTAGAGTGTTTACAATCAAGACCACACCTTCTGCCCTTGTTATTTTCTGATCCGGCCTTAAT
>CAZJCV010000258.1:0-1733 GCA_964544535.1 uncultured Lachnospiraceae bacterium
ATTAACACCGTTTTCATAGGCTTTATTGAGAATCCGAGTTGCTTCATCCATGGATACCCTTTGTAGTGGCAAAACTCCAAAGCCAACTCTTGTAACATGTAAGTTTGTTTTTCCTAGTATTGTCTTCTTCATGGTCTACCTCCAGTTTTATTCTTTATTTAGTTTTTACACATTACTGATTTTATTAAATTCTAAAAAAGTTATATATTCTTCTAATAATTAAATCACGGTTCCGGCATAAGTTCAAGTGGAGTGAAACTCATATGAAACACAGAGTTATTAGGAATACATATGATTATGTTGAAAGATACATTGATTCAGGAGCGGTTGAAGGGAAGGGACACATAGGATTTATTTTGGACAGACCAGGATTTAAAGAATATGAAAAGTGGGCCTTAAAAGGTGTTGAATATTAGCAAACACGCATAGGGATGTGGTTATAAAATTAAAACCCCTCGCAAACTCAGTGTCTGCAAGGGGTTTGGCGGAGAGAGAGGGATTCGAACCCTCGAGACGCTATCAACGCCTACACGATTTCCAGTCGTGCCTGAGCCTTTTTGAAACATATCTTTTCATTATTGGTATCTCGTAAAAGTCCTGATATATCTGCATTTGAACAACTTTAACATCTCATCTGTTTTCGTTCTATTTCAGTCTGTCCAGAATCATTTTTTAGCAGATTTTTAGCAAGATTTTAGCATTTTGTAAATTCCCATAGTGCTATTAGGAAACATGTTTAGCAGGTTAAAGGTGCAAGGATTGCCTTGAAAAAATAGTTTTTTATTTGGGCTTTAGAGATTATTTGGGGGATAATTGGTTATGAAAAGTTAGGTGCTTTTATAGGCTATATTGTGTAAAATAAAGGTATGTAAAATACTTGCAGATAATGGAGAAGGGAAATGCAAAAAAGTAAACCTGTTTTATTATCAATTATATGGACAATAGTAATCTTGATTTTTCCAGTGCTATCAGGTGTAATTGCCACTGTATTTAAAATGAACCAGATTGTAATATTTCTTATACAGGGATGTTTTATGTTACTTTCCATAAGTATCCCAGTCATATATGTATACAAAAAGAAAATTGATGTCAAAGAAATTGGAGTGAGAAAAGCCGAATCAGGAAGTATCAGGAAAACACTGTTATTTATACCCTTATTACTTGCTGAATTACCCCTTATACTAGTTGGTGTTGATTTTAAAGGTTTTACATATGTTAGCACACTTGCTTTTTTTACCTTAATGGTTGGAATCTCGGAAGAACTCTATTTTAGAGGTATCATTTTAAAGTTACTAAAAGATAACTTCTCTGTTAAGCAAACGATTATAATTTCTGCTTTGGTATTTGGAATTGGACATAGCGCCAGTATTCTTGCCGGAGAAAGCATTGTGGAGGTATTACTACAAATTATTAATGCTATTATGTTCGGAATCCTTGCTGCTGAAATTGTCATACTTACAAAGAGTTTATTCCCTGTGATAATATGGCACTTTTTATTTAATTTTGTGAATTATATATCGTTAGCAATTAGTACAAGTGAATATATAGCGAACGGAATTCAAGAAATAATTATGATTATTTATGCAGTATACTTATGGAATATAGTATCTCAAGAAAATGCGCAAATAGATAAGAGATGTCAGCATTAGATTATGAGAGCAATCTTTAGTTCGCATTCTTCTTATTATATAACGTAAAAATTGTTTATATAACATGAATGTGAACGAAATTTG
>CAZJCV010000259.1:0-1716 GCA_964544535.1 uncultured Lachnospiraceae bacterium
AACCATGCTATACTTTGATATATCCTCTTTGAAAGAAACCCCGGAAACATGGTGAAAATTTAGCTGTTTACCTGTTTTCTTTTTTATAAGATTGGGGATTTTAACAGTTCCTATATCATCATCCTTACGGTGGTGGGTACATCCTTCAGCCATGAGAATATAATCCCCATCTTTAAGGTTTTCAAATTCCCTGACAGCCTTATAAAATAAATCTAAATTCCCTTTATGTCTTGCATATATAATTGAAAAGGACGTAAGAGGTATTTCTTCAGGAACTATTTTACTTACTTTGTCAAAAACCTTTGAATCGGTAATAACTATATCCGGGCTCTGTGAAAGCTTCTTTAAGGACTGTTCTAACTCGGTTTCTTTTACAACTAAAGCCATGGCTCCATTATCTAAAATATCCCTCAAAACCTGCTGCTGTGGAAGTATTAACCTTCCTTTAGGTGCTGCATTGTCAATAGGTGTAACCAGCACCACCAAATCACCTGATTTAACAAGGCCATCTATAAGGTGAAGCTTTTGGTCTTCTTCTTTTTTTAATTTTACAAGCTCTTCTATGAGTTTTTCTATTCCCTCCCCTGTCAATGCAGAAGCTTTAACTACAGGTGCTTTTGAGATTTCTTTGATGTGAAAAAAGTAATTGTCAACATCATTTTCTTCACATTTATTAACAACAACAACAAAGGGTATATTTCTTTTTTTAAACTGGCGTATAAGCTCTTCCTCTTGTTCTTCCCATTTAGAATCAGCTGTTGTAACAAGTATTGCAATATCAGTTTTTCTAAGCACTTCTTTTGTCTTGTTTACTCTTAATTCCCCAAGAGCTCCTTCATCGTCAATACCAGGTGTGTCAATAAGCACAACAGGTCCTAAAGGTAAAACCTCCATACTTTTATACACAGGGTCTGTAGTAGTTCCCGGCACTTCTGAAACAATGGCTATATTCTGATTGGTCAGCGCATTTATAAGGCTTGATTTCCCGGCATTTCTCTTTCCAAATAAAGCTATATGCAACCGGTTTCCTCTGGGTGTATTATTCATAAATCTCTCACCTCCTAAATAAAAGACACCTAAAATACAAATGCCCTTTGTTAAGAACACAGGAAAATTCTTAACAAAGGGCACTAAAACGCCACTTTACTTCAATTTTCCTCTGCCCCAGAAATTATCCTCAGCATTAGAACATTGACTCTCTTACTCTCCCCCTCAAGTTTTGCCCTCTTAGGGTCAAGTTTAAAAACCAAATATTCTCTTGTAATTTTAATGATACCTCTATACCTTTATATTGTCAATAAGTTAAGTCAATATATCTAATTCAGATGAGTTATCTTTATCAAATGCACTAAAGGAGATAGTAAGAAGTTGTTAAATATTAATGAGATAGATACTGTATATTTAGCTAGTGGTGTCACGGACTTAAGAAAAAGTATAGATGGGTTAATGGTTATAATAAAGATGGAGCTTAAGCTAGATCCTTATGAAAAGGCACTATTTGTTTTTTGTAACAGACAGATGAACAAACTAAAAGTATTACACTTTGATAATGGATTTTGGTTGTATTACTACCGATTAGAAGAAAATAAATTTAAATGGCCAATGACAAATGACCTGTACCCGGTTTGCTGGACACGCAGTTAAGTTGGTATAATAATACCAGAAAGGGCGTGTAACAGTTGGCAAAAAGACGAAAGAGGTATACTAAAGAATTTA
>CAZJCV010000260.1:0-1715 GCA_964544535.1 uncultured Lachnospiraceae bacterium
TTTACCATGAGTCTTAATTCTTTGCTTCTTCCGTCACTTTATTTTACAACTTACCTTTATAAGGAATAAAAGCTTTACTTAAAATAATGTCTTGTGATATAATTGCACTAAAGAACCCGCATGTTTAAGTTAGATGTGGATGTGGAGGTGCAAAATGGTTAAAAAAGATATTTATCGAGTTTTTAAAAGTAACGGCGGGATACTAAGGACTTCTCAACTTAATGAACACGGACTTTATAGCAGACAAATAAATAAATTAATTGAAAATGGTGAGATTATAAGGATAAAAAGAGGAATTTATGAACTTATAGATAATATATATCCTGAAGAAGTTACTCTAGCAAGATTATTTCCCAATGCAGTGATTTTTCTTGAATCTGCTTTGATGATTTATGGATATACAGATAGGATACCTTCATCTTGGCAAATAGCTGTGGACAGGAATAGTGAAAAAGGACAGTATAAAATAGATTACCCATTAATAGATGTATTCTATATGGAGCCAAGACTTTTAGACATAGGAGTAGATATAAAACAAATAGGAAGTGTTGATGTTAAAATATTTAATAGAGATCGGACCATATGTGATGTTTTACGACATGAAAGTAAAATAGAAAGGGAAGTATTTAGCAACGCTATTCAAAGATATGTAAGAGACCCAAAAAAGGATATAAAAAAGCTCTTGGAATACTCTAAGGTATTAAATATAAAGAACAAGGTCCAAACATATATTGGAGTGTGGTTATAATGAAAAATAAATCTGAATCAATATTAGCAAGACTTAAAAATGAATCAAAGAAAAAGGGTATTTCATTACAGCAATTATTAAACTTATTTTGTCAGGAGGAATTTGTTAGAAGACTTGCTATGTCTAATTACAAAAGTAATCTAATTCTTAAAGGTGGATTCTTTCTCTATTCAATTAGTGAGTTCACCTCTAGACCAACAATTGATGCTGATTATCTACTTAAAAATTACCCTAATGATATAAACACTATAGAAAAGCTTATCACCGAAGTTCTTCTTGTAGAAACCAAGAATGATTTTATTGAAATTCAGATTAGAAACTTAGAAGCTATTAGTGAATTTAAGGAATATAGTGGTGTTAGAGTTAATCTCATTGGAATTATTGGAAGAACCAGAACTCCTTTTAGTATAGATTTTGGTGTTGGAGATATTATAGTGCCTTCACCAGTTGAAAGGACTTTACCAGTTTTACTTCCAGGTTTTGAGCAGCCTAAGATTTTTACTTATTCTTTAGAATCAACAATAGCAGAAAAAGTTGATGCTATTATTTCACTCATGGAACTAACAGGTAGGATGAAGGATTTTTATGACATATACTACATAGCAACAACATTCGATTTTGAGGGAAGGAAATTACAAGAAGCACTATATGAAACTTTATCAAATAGGGGAAGAGCTTATGAGAAGGATTCCATTACCGATATTCTTAGACTAACTGAAGATACAGAAGTCCAAAAGAGATGGGATAATTTTTGTAATAAGATATTAAATTATGAATTGGATTTTGTAGATGTTGTTAATATAATTATTGATTTTATTTCACTACCTTATGAGTCAATTATTAAGGAAGATGAATTCTTCGGTATTTGGGATTCTAAGAAAAGAAAGTATGATAAATAGAAGATAAGTCTACTTTCCACCAAGGGGATAATATAAACCTACGACATCAATAATGGCAACTCCGGCCA
>CAZJCV010000261.1:0-1713 GCA_964544535.1 uncultured Lachnospiraceae bacterium
ATTGAATATGTCATTCTGAATGTAGCGTAGCGGAATAAAGGATGGGATCCTTCGTAGGTCAAACGCAACGAACATCAAATTTGCACGACCAAAGGAAGTAAACAAATTTGCAATGTTCGACTGAGCATACTGTCCGTCTCAGGATGACAATTTTAGATTCTCCATATGCTCCACTAATACTGCTCATTTCAGGATGACAATTTTGATTGTTCCTATGGGTGTTTATTGCTCTGCCTTTCTATTCTATATATCGGTATATATCCTGAAGACTTTAGCCTCAAACATAAATTTTTTAAAATTATATTATTTATTTTGATGTCTTTTTTCTTCTTGTTAGTATGCGACGAATAAATTCATTATTACGTAATCTTTTTGGCCAATATAATCTTCGAATGAATTCGAAGCTACTCACGATGACGATTGGATTTGTTTTTTATCTTAAAAAGTCTAACAATGTAGGTTGTATTATTCTTGCACCCACGGATAGGGAGGCTCTGTAGACGTTTTCTTCGTTCATAAGTTGTATTGCTGTTTCTGCGAGGTCTGCGTCTTCCAGTTTTGATTGTAAGGCCCTAAGGTTAATTATATCGTCTTCTATTCTATTTTGTATTAGTTCTGTTCTATTAACTTTTGCTCCTATTTCTCCACGAACAACCAATGATTGATCTAAAAATTTATCTAGTGAACATATTAGTTCGCTTATTTCTTCATGATTTCCCTCATCAAGATTTTCCCCTATTTTTTCTATAAGGCTGATAAGTCCCGCTTTCGTTGGTTTGGCTACTATGCCTACGGCTACTTCGTTGTTTTTATATGTACCAAATGTTAAATTGTTAATATCTGCCGGAATGTTTTTTTCTATTAGAAGTTTGTTCCAGGCTTCTTTTGGAGTTATACTTGCATCCATATTTATATCTGGTACAAATGTTAAATTAGACTTTGTTGGATGTGGAGTAGTTGCGTTATAAGGAGTATCATAGTCATCAATATTCTTAAAAATATCCTGAATTTCATTGTAAATATCTTCTTCATTATCAAGTCCTTCTACAGATATTTGACCTATCCCCTCAATATTAATTTCTAAATCATATTTCATTGGATTAGTGGTATCATCTGTTACAGTAATCTCCGCCCCCAAAAACTCTGTTTTTATAGCACTGCCTAATCCAACTGCTGTCGGTAACTCCACGCTCATAGTCAAATCCGCAACTTCAAACAATGTAGTTCCTACTGTATTTATAGGGATATATTCTCCAACTCCAACTTCGTAGTTGATGCGGTGGTCTATAATATTTGCATCTAAAAACTGCATAACATCTACATTATAACTGCCATCTTGATTTAAAAGTTTTTCATTTGTCTTTTTACCTGAAAAAATGTAGTCCCCGGAATATGTGGTGTTGGCGAGGCTAATAATTTGATTCTTTATTTCGGCAACTTCATTTCGGACTTTTATCATCTCTTCTTGTGTTAAAACACCATTTGCCCCTTGTACCATTAAGTCTCTTAATCTTTTTAATGCTTCGTGATTGCTGACTACTGCTTGTTCTGTATTTTCTAACCAAGACATGGCATCTTCTACATTTTTCTTATATTGTTTTAATTCGTTTATATCTGATTTTATTTTTAAACTTCTCGTAATGCCTACAGGGTCATCGGAAGGTTTATGTATTCTTTTTCCTGTGTTATATTGCAACTGTGTTTTGTCCAGTC
>CAZJCV010000262.1:0-1704 GCA_964544535.1 uncultured Lachnospiraceae bacterium
ATATAACTAAACAGGAAGTAGACGCTTTTAGACAACAACTATTAGAGAATGGGCACCGGGATATTTATTGTTTGGCGACATTGTTAGCATACGCAGGTTTAAGGATTAGTGAAGCACTTAATATTCAGTTAACAGACTTCAATTTAACAGTTGGAGAGTTAAAGGTTAGGGGTAAGGGAGATAAAGACAGAGTAGTTTATCTAAATGATAAAATTATTAATAGTGTAAGAGAATTTTTAAGAGTGAGAGAAAGTGAAAGCCCGTATTTGTTTGCAAATAGTAATGGTAAGGTAATTCATAGATCAACAGTTAATAAGGTTTTCAATAAGTATAGCGATAAGATTACCCCTCATACATTGCGACATTATTTTTGTACAATTGCTTTGGAGCGTGGCCTATCAGTTCATGAGGTTGCCTATTTAGCAGGCCATAGCAATATTCACACTACGCTTCTTTATTTAAACCCGAGTAGAGAAGCAATTAGGGAAAAAATAAATAACCTGTAATTAAAGGCTATGAAAAGATTCATAGCCCTTTTTTTGATCAGATTTCAATAACGATACTTTGTCACCTAGATTATACACAATATAGTGAGATACCATATAAATTTTGAACTTTAAATTGGAATAGTATATAATATTGTTAAATAATCTTTGGAATGTAATGGAATCAAATTTAGAAATAGATTTGGGAGGGTTAAATAATGGAAATCATTAATGATTTTAAGTTTATTTGTGAGATTAAACCCTTGATTAATGATCGTGGGCAAATAATGGAGTATTATCCCTCCACCAAATATAATAATCGGGCAAATAAAAAACTTAACAAATATGGTAAAGGACCATTTTGTAGATTTCGAATTCCTAACACTATAAACAGCGAAGGTGTCTATATTATTAAAGTCAATAACGATATCTTGTATGTTGGGGAATGCGAAAATTTAAGTCACAGGTTTAATTTAGGTTATGGTCAAATATCGCCTAGAAACTGTTTTGTGGGAGGACAGTCAACAAATTGCAAAATAAATTCATATATTCTACAGGAAATAAAAAATGGTTCAGAAGTATTTCTATACTTCTTTGAAACTGGAGAAAGGTTTAAAATAGAGAGCGAATTAATTAAGAAGTATAAACCGGAATGGAATTCTACTTCAGGAAAGCATGTAAATTCTGTTGGGAAAAAATCTGTGAATACAAGCCATGAAGAAGTGAAAGGCATAAATAATATCAGTAAATATTATCCTTTGGAAAAGTTTCTAAATATACAAAATGTAAATCAGATTGAGTTAACTTTTTCTGAAGTAGAGAAAATCATAGGGGATGCACTTCCACCTTCTGCATATAAATATCGTGCTTGGTGGGGTAATGGAGGTCATTCACAGGCAAATGCATGGCTGAACGCAGGCTGGAGAGTAGATAAAATAAAACTTAGAGACTCAATACTATTTGCAAAAAACAGTGAGTAGAAAAAATTATGTTCATTGTTTCATTACACACGAGTTTGTTCAAACTTACAAAGTTTGCTTATCGCAATCGCCAACCGTCAGGGGGGAGAATTCCCTTTGGCGGTTTTTTTGTTGTGTAAAAAAGAATATAAGAATGTATAAATTATTAAATCCGCAGCAGTTTTAATCCCTCGAAAGCAAGTAGAATTCGTATGTGTAGGTGGTTTCGATATTTCCTCCCGTAGGTTATACCCTGCGTA
>CAZJCV010000263.1:0-1697 GCA_964544535.1 uncultured Lachnospiraceae bacterium
GAAGATTCCTCCACATGTCGAAGAATAATCCCTATGGCTTTACCGGCCAGCGGTTCGAGGCGGAGTTGAGAGTGTACTCCTTTGCCTTCCGGGATTACAACCCGCAGAGCATGCGGTGGATGACGGTTGACCCGATTAAGGATGGATTGAACTGGTACCAGTATTGTGGTTCGGATCCGGTTAATTTTTGGGATCCTTTGGGATTAGAAGAGTATAATTTGATTATCTTTTATTATAATACAGAAACTGATCCTGATGAAAGTTTTAGAAGAGCCGCTATAACCAATGCACGTGAGACAGAAGCCAAAGATTATTTTTTAAGTGTAACAACTGAAACAGACTTTAAAGAAGGCTGGACTAGAACAAAAGAAATATTTGAAAGACGGGGAGACGAAGTAGCTAATATTTCTATTTTTACTCATGGGGGTATTGGAAGACTATATTTTGTTCCTGATTCAAAAAATGATGGAACGCTCACATATAGTGAAATTGAAAAACTTCCCCAACTGCCGTATAAAGATGATGCAGAAATAACAATTCATGCCTGCAATAGTGGAGTGGGGCAATATTCTACAGCACAAGCTTTTGCAAATTCGCAACAAATACCTGCTTATGGCACACAAACCTATACAAATTTTTCTGAGAAGTATGAAGTGTTTGATAGAATTGATAGAAATTCAGAGAATGTTTATTTAGAAGCTTATGATAAAAACTTTATTTTTGGTGGTGAGTTAATACCAAAAGTAAAATTTTATCCTGAGGTTAATAATGATGATTTATGTGATTAGTAATATTAAAATTAAGGAGGTTATTATTATTAAAAAAATTATAGTATTATTTAGTTTTCTTATTTGTCTACTGTTCATCGTTTCTTGTGTCCATAAAGAAATTAATTTAATGCAATATGATTATGTTCGATATAATAACCAAGACATAGATTATGATACCATTAAAAAGCTAAATAATATGTTGAATAAACAAAAAAAAACTGCTCATACATTCTATGAATATCCAGATATGTTGTTGGAATGTTATAAAGGAAATGAAAAAACATATATTTCAATATATATAAAAGAAGGGTATTTGTTTAAAGGCTATTTTCTTAAGGCTTTTACAGAAAGAATGGAGGATAAAAAAACTAAATGTTACAAGTTGGACAATGCTACAATAAAGATATTAGAAGAAATAAAAGTTAAATATGATGTAAAATGAGAACTTAATTAACGAATTCAACCTTATGAAGTATTATAACCCCCGGTATAAAATTACCGGGGGATTTTGCAAATGGAGGGGCATTGGATACTTAAAAACAAAATTTGGTTTTTAATCCTTGTTGTATCGGTTTTCGTTGTAATCATAACTATCTTACAGACAAAAATTGAACTTAAAGATATTGAAAAGCAATTATTCAAAAATTTTGTTTATGTAGGTTATCTTGTTTCTGGTAATTATGTTCGCGAGTTATATATGGTTTATATTTTCCCATAAAAAAGTTAATTGGCGAAAATCCCCATTATACGGTGTTGTAGTAGTATTATTACTTTTGATGGAGGAGAAACGCTTGCCAGTATCTTGGTCACAACTTCAAATTTTTGTACGGATGAAGGCATTAAAGTTGGAAGCAGAGTGAATGATGTCTATGTGGTGGATAGGCTATACTAGATAGGACAGTTTTTCTCCGAACATGGTATAATGAT
>CAZJCV010000264.1:0-1688 GCA_964544535.1 uncultured Lachnospiraceae bacterium
AATATAACCCTTAAGTTTGAAGAGGGAGTCAGCAAATTTATTCTCGAAAAGGGATATGATTCCCAATATGGTGCAAGACCCCTTAGAAGAACTATACAAAGATATATTGAAGATAAATTGACGGATATGTACCTTAACGGTGAATGCAAAGAGGGAAGCAATGTATCTGTAAATGTAAAAAACGATGCAATAACTTTTAACTTATAATATGTTGTATAATTGTGATGTAAAATTTAATACACCAAGTTTTATTAGAAAAATCAGGGAAGCCATGAATGGGGAAAACCCAGAATAAAGGATTTTCCCCGTTTTCAAGACCTTGCTTCTTTAGACAAACTAAGCCCTGTAATCGTACAAAGGGTTAGTTTGTTTTTGGTATCCGGTTACCATGATTTAAAATCCATCCTGTTTCCGAAGCTTTTGCTTCTAGCAAAATTATTGCTATTGTTTCTTCTTTGTTGTTTTTTTGAAGCTCTGCAGGACATACACCTTTGCGGTTCATTCATAAAGCCTTTTTCCTTGTAGAAATTTTGCTCTCCCTCGGAAAACACAAATTCCGCATTACAATCCTTGCATAATAAAGTTTTGTCTGCCATCTCAATACCTCCTTAAATCTTGGGAATTAACTGATTTTGACTTTTTCTCCGTTGTGGTTAAGGAGGTACGAGTCTAAAATTAATTAATCCATTATTTATATTATTGACTGCTAAAAAAAGTTTTATACACATTAAAATAGGGACATAAAAGTACCCCCAAATTAATTGCTTGATACGTATTTATACTAAAGGAGTGAAAATGCTTGCTTGTATTCCAGTTTGATAAAAGAGAAGATAAAGCAGATACCGAATCAGTTTTCCCTATAATTAAAAAAATTCAAGGTGGAGATATAGATTTAAGGGAAAAATTTATCGGGGATAATATATCTTACGTAATAAGAACGGTGTCAAACATATTGGGAAGGGTAGTGGATAATAAAAATAGTGAGGAATATAGTGTGGGTCTTTCAGCTTTTAATGAGGCTATTGATAGATATGATCTTAAAAGGAATGACAGCTTTCACCAATATTCTTTCTTGGTTATAAAGAGCAGGCTTATTGATTACATTAGAAAAAATCATAAGCACAACAAGGTGCTGCCTTTTTCCCATGTAGAAGAAACGGTTAGACTTGAAGATCGTTTTTTAGCATGTGACCTTAGCAGTCAGTTTGAAAGCATTGAAATACGACAGGGGCTCATTAGTTTTGAGACGAATCTAAAACAGTTTGGAATTACTTTAAACGATTTAGTTTTATCCTCCCCGAAACATAAAGATTCAAGGATCCTTTTAATTAGGATAGCTAAGATAATTGCGGATAACGATGAAATGTTCGAAATACTAACACTAAAAAAATACATACCTGTAAAAGAACTGCTCAAAAATATAAAGGTCAATAAAAAAACAATTCAAAGAAATAGGAAGTTTATAATAGCAGTCAGCTTAATCTTGCGCAGCAACCTTTATGATCTTAAAGAATATATATGGGGCTTTGAAAAGGAGGGTAAATATGAATAATTTAGCTACGATTATAAAAATAGAAGAAGACGAAGCTATAGTAATGACCGATGATTGTATCTTTAAAAAAGTAGAAAAAGAAAAAGGTATGTATCTGGGGCAAAAAATACTTGTAAAAGAAAAAGAAACCGTTCAA
>CAZJCV010000265.1:0-1659 GCA_964544535.1 uncultured Lachnospiraceae bacterium
CTTTTGTTCCTGATCATAATAAATAATAACCTTTAGCTTAAGCAGGTGCTCCCTTACCATGTTATAAGTCGGTTTATCAACTCTTCTTCCTGTAACATCAGCAAATTTTCGGGGATGCGCCTTGGGATCTTCTTCACCGCAAGGGCTTCCTGACAAACTTGCATGCAAGCGATAAAGCAGAAAATTAGCTGTTAGTACCGAGAGTACGATTAGGAATAGCAATGCTTTTATGCGCTTTGGTGTATTCAGCCAAAGGGGCCCAAAGTCTAACGGGGTTTTGATAAACTGGAATGTGTTCTCAATTCGCCATTGACCCTTATAACGCTCGAGAATCTCTTTATCGGAACACCGATCTTTAGGAACATTATCCACCAACACAAAGCACGATTCTTGTTGGATTATGGAATTATAACGCTCTACGTCAGTTTCCCCCAACCTAAATTTAACATAATAATTAGTAACAGTGATTTTCGGGGTATTCGGGGTTGGCCTACCTGGCCGAGCATATTTTTCAATCTCTTCGGTAACAACGTCTACAGAATATTGAAGTGGAATTTTAGCCGTGATATGCTTTTTGACAAGTTTTTCGGCAGCGTCTATTGCTTTTTCTTTGCTTTCAAATACCTTTTTTCCTAAAACGATAGCATCCTTTTCGATGGTTTCCCTTTTGGTCGCTATGTTTTTATCTAGGCTTTTCCTCTTGCTTTTCTCTAAACCGCTAGAATGAACCACGATTAAGCGCCATCCAGAGACCTCGTGAAAATCGTATGAACTTATTTTGTATTCTGAAGCGCCTTTTTTATTAGTAGCTAAAACACCTACATGCTGCCAATTGTTTTCTTCCCAGGCTTTACATACCGCCTCTTCAGCTTCTTTAAAAACGCGTGAAAGACGAATAATAGATGGAGCTTCAAGAGTTGAGGCAGATTCAAACATTTCTTTATTGCTTGCAGCAGCGTCAAAGATTAAAACAGGGCGGCTATATAAATCACCCTGAAAGAGCTTCGTAGTTTCAGTTAGTGCACTACGAAACCAAACAGCATCACTGCTTTTACCAGAAAGAGCTTCGAAAAGAAAAGGAGTTTTATTCCCGGTTACAGCAGTGCCAAGCCCAATAGCTTTCAGATCTCTACGACCGCTTTTAGGCGCACCGCAGGCCGTAGCGTTAAATCCTTTATAATCCTCGGTGTCGTACTCTCCGAACACGGAAAAGTTAGTGGTATCAATATGTACTACGTCCGTTTGGATCCCATAAAGCTGCATTGCACGCATCGAAATGTGGGAGAATAATAATCCTAAATCTAGCTCACCAATTAGATCAAGAGCAGTGCCAAGTCTATCTTCAGTAAGATCTTCAGCTTTGATGCCTTGGCCAAAAAAAACTTCACAATCTACACTTTCAAAAGACTCGGCTACTTTATAAATTGGGGTGCGCCCATCTAGAACGTTGACGATTAGGGCTTTTGCTAATTGTCCGGGAGTTAATAGCAAACGTTTATCGAAGGGGCCACATAGCCTATCAATATAATTTGGAATTTGTAAAGACTCGACCATTGCCCCTAGCAGGGGGTGTAGGCCCGCATCAATAATAAACTCTTCAATTTTCCGAGAGTCCTTGAATTGTTGAAAATCTATCATTTGGATCCCCCTCGTAGCGAA
>CAZJCV010000266.1:0-1657 GCA_964544535.1 uncultured Lachnospiraceae bacterium
TCATTCCCTACAATAACTTTACGCTAACGCCAAAACAGCCTATCCAAACCATAGATATCTTCAAATACCTACCCATGGTTTTTTGAAATTTTGTTTTGGAATAAATAACTAATTATTGTCTTTTCGTCAACATCTATGCTATAAAACCTCCTTTAATTACATCCATTGTACCATAGAACATAATTTATTTTTATTGAAATTCCAAGTATATCTATATATTATTAATGAACATTTGTTTGTACAATAGTTTTTTAGTAAAAGCTTGCTTATTTTACAATTTCATGTGTTTTTTGTTTTGGATTTTATAAAAAGTTTTGTTTTTTACACCCTATTCCATTCCAGTATTTGTACATATTATGTTCTTTTAAATATATATGAATAGAATCAAATTTTATATAAAAATTTGATTAAACTATTAACTTTTCCTAATATATGACGATATGTTCTTTAGAAACTATTAGATTGTGAGTTTTAATTTGGCAACAATAAGTTTTTTTATATGCTTTGTAATAGTTTTTATCATTTGATTATCTATACTATAGCTTAAATAATAGCTTAAATAATTAAAAATATGGCTTTGATTTACTGGAAACAAATAAATTTGCCTCTTTTAACAAATTCAGGGTCAAAAGCACTTGTTTTCAGCTAATATAAATCAAAGAATTCAATGGTGTAGTATTTCTAAACACCAAATATCATCAATTAATCAGGAGGTAGAATTATGAAAAAAGTATTGTCAATGGTATTGGTAGTTATTATGATTTGTGTAAGTTTTGGAGTTGTACATGCAAGCTCGTCTGATGGAGTGGGTCCTGTAAATGTGCTGGTTCTAGATGACTTTTTATTTGATATGGATAAAGGAGAGCTTATAGTTTATGCAAATATTGCCAATCTTTCAAATAAACATATTTCTGAGCTTACTAACTTTTCTTATAAGATAATAGATTTAGATAGAGGTCTAGATGTAACGTCATATATCACTATAGATCCAATTAAGCCAGATGGAGGCATTAAAATTGGTGGCTCTATTAAGCATAAATTTATTACTGATGGAATTAATTATCCGTATCCTCTAAAAAACATAGAATTTAAATTCAATTGTAATGCAATTTTTGTAGAAAATCCCGATGTAGAAAATCCCGATATAGATGTTAAAGTTTATTATAACGGAACTAAAATTAATTTTGATGTTCAGCCAAAAATTAAAAATGGCAGGACAATGGTTCCAGTTAGATTCGTGTCAGAAACATTAGGTGCGAATGTTTCATGGGATGAAAGAACAAAAACAGTAACTATTGTTCATGGAAACAATGTCATGAAATTACAAATAGGTAGCAAAAAAGCAATATTAAATGGTACGGAATATACTCTTGAGGCTCCTGCCGAAATTGATAATGGTAGAACTATGGTTCCTGTTAGATTTATATCAGAAATGTTTAGTAAGACAGTCCAATGGAGTGAAAGTTATCGCACGGTTATAATAAGCGATTAAAACTAACATTACAGAACTCAGAATAATAATACAAAGTAAAAATATAACAGTTTCTAGGTTCAAAAATTGAATAATTCCTCCTTGGTAGAATTATTTCAAATGATACCAAGGGAGAATGTAACAAATTTTGTGTATGAATGAATAATTAAATTCCTTCTTGGCAAG
>CAZJCV010000267.1:0-1657 GCA_964544535.1 uncultured Lachnospiraceae bacterium
TTAAAGTCCAGCCCCTTCCTCGTTTGTAGATCACGGACGCTTGTTGGTGCAAGCGTTCTTTTTTTATGCTATTAACTTTAGTACGGTAAACCGATAAAGTAAACATCCATCCTTTGGTTCAATTATATATACCAAACTCGCAACTGAAGTCGCTCGCACATGGATACCGGTTGCTGAACCAAATTTAGGTCCTTCCCAAAGAGACAATGGGATAAGCCTAAAACAATTCCATTATATATACCATGTATAAGAAGAAGAAACAAAAAATAAATTTTAGGAGGAAAAACATGAGAAAAGTAATAGTCAGCACTGGATGGCGCTATGAGGGTTGGAACAAAAAGGAAGAGGAATATATCCCTGGTTCGCTCTCCGAACTCTTGGGCAATCCCGATGTGCCCGACGAGTCAATTCAATGGGACGGAAGTGCCTTTGAGGATGATAAGTCGTATTTCATGGGGTTGCTTAACAAGGCGATGACCGATTCAGGCTTAGATGTCGAAAGAATCGGCATAGTCGGAAAGATTGCCCTTTGGAATACTACCCCGATAGGGGGTAGGATAATAGAGTGCCATCAGAATCCCTTAGAGTACATGGGGAATGTCGGCATAGTGGAAGTGGAGTTGGACAGAGAGGGCGTAGTCACGATTTGTGGGTATCATCACGATGGGGTGCACCGAATGAACCTGTTTTTGTTAGATGAAGAGGACTTACGTGAGCTTGCGCCTGCATACTGGCATAACGGAGAGCAGTCGCCTTTAGATATGGAGGCGATATGGGAAGGCCTCGATCCGCTGAAGTTTGAATTAGAGGAGGAAAAATAATATGGATTTAAGAAACGCAAGTCGCTTTCGCAAGAAAGAAAAACAACTGCAAGAAGCACTAAAAAGAATAGAAATGCTGGAGCTGCATCCAAATGTGGCCAAGGAGCTTGAAAAAGAGAGCAAGCTCAACGTTTCGGAGAATATGGGAGCGTTGTTTTGGTTGAAGGAGGGTGAGGAGAAAATCATCCGTGAAATTGAAGAGGAGTACGGCGTTTTTATATACCATTGTATCAGGACGTACACGCAGATGGGAATGCTTTTGTCTTGCCTATATGTTTCATCTTCCGAAGAGGAATGGGAGATGGAGCGAGTGGATTTAGAAGGAAATCGGCCATTAGCATATGTATATAACGCTGACTTCCCTGAGTTTAGCGAGTTTGGTGGCATTGGAATCAAGCAGCAGTTCGGAGGGGTAATTCGAGAGTATTAAGGGAAAGAGGAGATTAAAAATTATGAAAATCGAAAAGGAGAACAAAAGTATGAAAAAAGCTTATAGATTATTCGTTAATAATAGACAGGAAGTCGCCAACTTAACAGAAAAAGAGGTTGATGATATATGTAACGAGATAGACGGAACAGTAATTATCAACAGACAATATGATATAAAATTAAGAAATGGCGATATAGTCGATTTAGGTATAATTGATGATATATTGACCGACGATTTTATGAAAGTAGAAAGAACAAATGCAGTTGTCTTTGATCATCCTCAAGGAAAGGCAATAAACCTAAAAGAGAATAATTAGAACGAAAAAGAAAGGCGTAAGCCTCTTTCGAAGAATGAGAAAGATCCTACCTTCGGGTGGGGTCTTTTTTTGTGCGAAATAACGCTGCAA
>CAZJCV010000268.1:0-1653 GCA_964544535.1 uncultured Lachnospiraceae bacterium
GTTCTAATAGGGAATCATGATAGTTGTCCATGTATTTATTAAAGTTTGCTAATGGGTGTACTTTGAAATCCCATGAGGTTTCAAAAGAATCCCAGTCTTGTTGTGAAATTCTTATATTCTGCATAGCATTTGAAGTAACAACATGAAAATTGTCCTTATTTAAAATTATTGGTAAATTTCCTATATTCCCTGCTTGAAAGTTTACTGTTGGATTTAATATATTTAATATTTCTATGGCTATTAATGAATTACAAAATGCCAAAATATAATATAAATTATTACTACTTACAAACAAGGAAGGCCCACCAATATCTGATAAACTGTTATTGATTATTCTAAAAGATGGTTTCTTAGATGATACTAGTGCCCATGAAATTGCCCTTTTAAATTTAAGTTCGTTTGGATAGTCCTGTGAGTTTCGGCTATCTAATTTTGCACACCCAAATATTTCATATCCTCCATTTTCCCAATTAACTACATATTCATTATTTCCATACCATCTCCTAAAATCTCCCCCCTTGTTATATGGATACCATTTTAATTTTGATTTTATCGCACTTTCATAGTCTTTTGCATCCAAGTTTAATTTACCATAGTAAGGCTCCCACCATAATCGTAAAAATCTAGCATTATCTCCAGTCATAATACCTGTTCTTGGTATGGCAATTTTAGATATAATTTTTTTAGATCTAAATGCATCAAGTAGGTTAGAATTTGCCCAATACGCAATAGGGTATCCTGGAATTAACTTAAAGTTTTCTTGATTATAAATGTAGTGTATTTTTTGACCATTGCAGTCACCTATCATTCTTAATTTGCCATCATTAAATAATTCAGAATTGTTTCCATAGTTATCAAAATTGAATTTAAAACTATGGTCATTCTTGGCTTTTAAAAACAAGTCTTTTATATCATTTGGATCTATATACTGGAATAGCCTCGTATGTAGCCTAAAATATTGACCATAATAATTATTTACCAGTATGTTTCTTAATGTAAAGGCAACTGATCCCCAATCTATTCCAAAAATACCTCTCCCTATGTGTAGAAGACTACAAATAGACTTGTTTTCAATTATACTTTTTCTTAATTTTTCAAAAGCACTTAAAAACAACCATGTAGGCTGTGTAATCAATGAAAACAATCCCCTGGCTCGTGTATAAGCACCACATACTTCTATAAATACTGCGAAAAAATCAGTTTTTGTGTTTGGAAAATGTTGACCTATGTATTTTGATAGTTTAGAATTCATCCCCCTATTCCCCATATACGGCGGATTAGTCACAACCACATCATATTTTTGACTCATTATATTTGCCTGTTGAATCAATGGAGGAATCTTTTCTAATATTACCTCTCTATACTTCAGTTCAAATAAATCTTCTGGAACATTACTCCTTATCTCTTCAATCCTTTTTTCTAAAGCATCAAAATCTATTTTTTTCACATCTAAAATTGAGCCATATTCTTTTGCGTCATGGAAGACTTCGATTAGGTATTCAACGTCCTCCCTGTGAATATGCTTTTCTAGTTCAGTCTCTCTTGGACTAACCAAATATTCGATAGCCTCTTTAGGAATATCGTTGCTCTCCTGAATGGAGCACAAGTTCATCTTCGGTTTATTCCTAAAAATTCTCCTATTTTTACTTCTTG
>CAZJCV010000269.1:0-1647 GCA_964544535.1 uncultured Lachnospiraceae bacterium
TAAAGTTGTCTCCTGTCTGTGGAAGCTTTGGTTCTGTTGGTTTGTTGGTAAGTTCTAAGGTATAAGTGACAACCTCTGGTGCATGATCATCGTACTGTAATACAACTTCGTGAGCTGTGGTGTCTAAGATATAGCCATCCGCAGCTTTTGTTTCTACTACATAGTACTTAATATCTGCTTCAAAATTGCCATCCTTAAAGGTTGCGATTGGAAGTTCTTTAGACTCTGCATGCCCATTCTTGTCTGTGACAAGTGTTTCAATTACATTGCCATCTTTGTCTCTGATTTCAAATTCAACACCGGCAATACCCTTGCCTGTGTCTGCATCTGTCTTCTCGATAACAATCTTTCCATTCACAAGTTCATCCTTCATAGATACTTTCTGAACTTCTTTTGTTTCAGTAACTTCAAATTCCACATCATTCGCAATCTTATAACCATAAGGAGCTGTTTCTTCTCTTAAGGTATACTTGCCTACTGGGATTCTCTCAATTACATGAGTGCTTCCATCTGATGTCCAGCTTGCAATTGTCTTACCATCTTTGTCGATAATTGTCAGTTTTGCACCTGTAAGCTCGTTCTCACCAGTAATATCAGTCTTGCTGATTTCAAGCTTTGTTGGATAGTTCTCAAATTCTTCTTCAAACTCAATCACTTCTACATCACTTCCCTGGTAAGATGCATCTACATCAAATACTTTATCTGACTTCACATATCCCTTTGGTGCTTCTAACTCTTTCACATAATACTGTCCAAGTGGAAGGTCTGAAATAAATGTGAGTTTACCATCTTTACCAGATACTGCTCGCTCAATCTCTGTATCAGCTGCAATAACAACTTTACCATCAGCATTTACAATATCTTCTTTTGCAAAGAGTCCAAATACAGCTCCTTCTAAAGAATCTCCTGTTTCTGCGTCTGTCTTAGTAACTGTAATCTGTACCTTCTGTCTTTCATTGGTTACGCTCATGCCTGCATAGACAATTGCTGTATCCTGATCCACATAGGATAAATCTGCTTCAATTGGTGTTTCATCTAATACAAAACCTTCGATTGTCTCCGTTTCTACAAGATAATATTTGCCAAGTGGAAGGTCAGAAATACTTGCAATTCCCTTTTCGTCAGTAACGATAGTTGCAACAAGCTCGTCTGCTTCATAGTACACAGTATCAAGTCCATCTGGGCTTACGATATCTTCTCTTGCATAGACATCAAAGGTAACTCCTGCAAGACTCTTCTTGAAATAATTAAATACAAAATCATACCAGTGTCCCTTTACAAGAGTTGCGTCAGTAATAAATTCTCCATCTTTGTTGATGATAATGCTTCCTGTTGGAACTTCATCTTTCATCACAACGGACTGGATTTCTGCTGTATCTTCTACTGTAAATGTTACATCTGTCGCTTTCAGATATCCGTAAGGAGCAAACTCTTCACGAAGTGTATAAGTCTCTCCTACTACAAGTCTCTTGATCACATGTGCTTCCCCTGCGTCACTGGTCCAAGTTTCTACAACAGTACCATTCTTATCCATAACAGATAAGGTTGCTCCGCTAAGTTCTGCATCACTTGTAATATCTACCTTTGTAAAATCAAAGGTAGTTGGTGTGTTAAGACATTCGTTGCTTAACATAACTACTGCAATAT
>CAZJCV010000270.1:0-1643 GCA_964544535.1 uncultured Lachnospiraceae bacterium
AAAATTATTGCTCTAAAAGTATAAAAGAGTGTTAAATAGTACAACGCTCTAAAAGGTGTTTCATAATTTCCATATAGTTTAATTGGAACAGTTTCTGTGCCATATGGGTGTGATGGCAGTTTGCTCTGTTAAGGTATAGTCATATGGACAGGGTAATTTTTAGAGTTTTGTTACTATAACAATACTTGTTATATGGAGGAATGAGCAATGAAGGTTGGATATATTCGTGTATCAACAACAGAACAAAATACGGCTCGTCAGGAAGTGATTATGGAGAAACTGGGGGTAGAAAAGCTATTCCATGAGAAAGTGACAGGAAAGGATACCAACAGACCACAGCTTAACGCTATGCTAGACTTTGTTCGTGAGGGTGATACGGTAGTAGTGGAAAGTTATTCACGGCTTGCACGCTCTACTAAGGATTTGCTGGAACTAGTAGAAAAATTAAATCAAAAAAAGGTAAGATTTATTAGTCAAAAAGAAAACATTGACACTTCAACGCCTCAAGGACGGTTAATGTTTACTGTGTTTGCAGGACTGGCACAATTTGAACGAGAGTGTATGTTACAGCGACAGCGTGAAGGGATTGAAATTGCCAAACAACAAGGCAAGTACAAGGGCAGACCGAAAAAAACACTTGATAACTTCTTAGAACTATATGATTATGTAAAAAACAATGAGATAAGCATATCTAAGGCAAGCAAGCTATTAGGGGTGTCAAGGTCGACTTTTTATAGAAGGATGAGGGAGCATGAGGATAACTTTGAGATTGATTTTGGTTAGCCTGTCCTTCTTTGGCATGAGAAAATCCCTGTTATACAGTCTTGAATTTCTGAATAACAGGGATTGGCTATCTACATTATGTTGAAATTCAAACTGATTTTGAGTATTTGATTTGAATTATTAGGAAGTTAATATCAAGGAAATAAAATTCCTAAGCACGAAGAATATTTAATAGGGTTCAGTTTGGATAAATTGGGGATACAGTGAAGTTAAAAGGACTTAAATTTGTATTTTATAAATTCCAAGGGTTTGTCGGGATTAGAAAATGGGGGTTAAGAAACATGTATTACATGGAGTACTATAAAAAGTACAATTTTGAAGATATGTCCCGTGAGGACTTGATACAAGAGATATTACGCTTAAATAAGTTTGTAGATGAAATGGAAAAAATCATTGATAAGTTAGAGACGGTTAATGATACCCTAATGAAAAGGCACCCTGCATATAAGGAAAATATAAAAGCTGATGACATTATGGATAAGCTGTTAGCAGGCTATAGTCTGACTAAAATAGGTAAATACTATGGCTGTGATAAAAAGACTATTAAAAATCGATTATATCGAGAGCAATGGACAGATGAAGATATTGCTAAGCTACGGCAAGGAATTGATGTACGCAAAGAGGATTGGTTTAATAATGGATATTAAGGGTGAGCCAGTTGTAAAAGGTTAGTGGGCAGAAAAAGAAAAAATCGGGGAAAACAGATTCACTGGGGTAACAATAGGAATATTAATAAAGCAGAGTAGCCATAAAATTCAAGCGTGCTGGGTTTTATGGCTATTCTAGTTTCACTACTCAAAATAAATATAAAGTGACCAATCAGCAAAACTAGGAGAAAGGACATAATTACTTGTCATACT
>CAZJCV010000271.1:0-1640 GCA_964544535.1 uncultured Lachnospiraceae bacterium
GTATTGTTTGAAGAAGCAGATGGTGTTTGGCTCTGCATGCAAGGAAAAGACAAGCTAATAATACTTTTGAGTTTTTCATTATCATCAGTAAAATTACTTAATATACTTGCTGATGTTGCATATTCAACTATTGCTACATAATTATCTCCATCAGCTTTTAAAATATCGTCACAAAACTTATTTGCTGCACTCTTTAATGTAGTCATAGGAGTCCCTCTCATACTTCCTGAAACATCAATAACTAAAACTGTATATCTTGAAATACCAGTTTTTGTTTCTTCATCTGTCAATTCACTTCCATAACTTATGAAAGGAATAAATGAAATAATTATTGAAATAATTAACATTAAACATATAACTCTTGTTTTGAAATAAAATACACTCATTATAAATTCCCCCAGTTTTTAAAATAATTAATTTTTGTAAAGCTCTTTTGTGGTTTTATTTTTTTATAACATATACTGTTTCACCATCTACCACCTCCTTACTCTCTTTTATTAATAATGAATTGTCAACACATAATGCAGGTCGTACACTTGACTTTGCCAATCCTTCACCGAACTCTAAAATACCTTTTTCAGCTAGAGTTCCATCAATTCCAACGACCCATACAGCATCACCAGAATTCCCAAAATACGGTGTACGCAAATACCAGATGCGTTCTTCTCCTCCCTCATATGCATAAGCTGAATAACTCTTTTTGTTTTCAAAATATTCAAGGGACTTTCCTTCTTTTGCTACTCGAATTCTCTCTAAGCCTAATTCAGTATAGGAAATCAAAAAAGCTTTCCTTTCTATTTTATATGTTTCCAATTCTCTATTTCCTATTTCACTTGTATATGTACTTGTTACTAACACCTGAGTGTTAACAATATTATCCTGAACATAATCACTTAAAGTTTTTATATATTCATTATTTAAAAATTTGTCTACTAGACTATTCTCATAAAAAACTTCTTGGGAATCTTCATTATAAGGACGTTCTTCTTCTAATACATATTTTCTCAACATCATTGTGTTACCATTATAATCAGATGTAAGTACTAGATATGGTACAAACTCATCATTTTCTTCTATGTATACGGTATAATCATTTTCTTCAATTTTATTATTTCCTGAGCCTATTTTACTAAAAATGCCTGAAGAAACCTGATTATCATAAGCAATATCCGATATGGTAACATTTTCACTATCTTTTTCCACACTTTCACACCCCATAACCAAAATTATATTTGCTATAATGAAAAATAATAGCATGCACTGTACTTTTTTTATCTTCATATATTCATCTCCTCTTATTAATTTTAAACATATTTTACTTTATAGTAATATGATATATCACCAGTATATAAAATATCAAGTGCCGAAAGTCACTGTTTTTGTGACTAAAGTCATTAAAAAAAAGTGACTTTAGTCATAAAAAGGTCACTTTTTTACGTTTTTTGTATAGAAAAACTCCATACAGACTGAAATAAAATAGTATCTTTAGTACCTGAAAATAGTGCTCGTATTATTTTAACAAATACACGTTTTTGACGTTTACCATCATACTCTCCATAATCTGACGTTCAAGATGAACATTTGCATTATCTCGGTTGTTTGACAGTTGAAAAAATAAAAAGTTCGTGAAAGCCTTGATA
>CAZJCV010000272.1:0-1639 GCA_964544535.1 uncultured Lachnospiraceae bacterium
TTTATCAATGGGAAGTGTTGATAATTCTCTCAATCTTTGTTTCACCACCTTTCTACAATTTATTATAGCATATTTAAGATATTAAGTCAAGCAATTTATAAAAGTTTATTTAATTGTTTAGGATAAAATGAACTAACATCTAGTGTTGAATTTAATGCTTTCTTATACTCTTTTCTAGTCATTCCATATCTTCTTGCATATTTACATATTGTGAAAAATCTTTTAATTTTTGAAAATAGTTTTCTCGTAATTTTCACCTCCTTTCATTTGACAAATTAACATAATTATGCTATAATAAATTAAGAGGGTTTTGGTTGCAATTAACTGCATAGATATATTTTGTTATCACCACCAGTTTGACGACTGAACAAAATATCGAGCAATTGGTAATTGCGTCTATGAGTTATTTGAGTTCCCTATTATACCTCTTATTAAACCTCGATGAAATTAACTGTCGGGGTTTAATTTTAATTAAGGGTGTTTACGGCACACCCTGAGCCGTGTTTTTCTATCTTTCAGTGTCTACAAGTACAGTGCTTTCATCTACTACGGATATAATACGAGCAAACAAATATAAGCATTCATATTCATATAATGCATTTGCTGTAATTTCTTCAATACTATTTAATCGGTAGGTGTTTAAAATATCTTGAACATCTCCATTATCATAATAACCGATTACAAACTCATCGACTGACATCTCGCTGTATTGAGAATGTAAAGCCACAGGGTCAAATTCTAATTCTTCGCCGAATTCTTCTTCTAATTCTAGCAAATAATCATACAAACAATTCAATCCTTCAAAACTAAAAGCGTTTCGATAATAACCGTCCATTTCAAAGATAAATTCATACCTATCCATTGATTTTTTCATTTTTAATCCTCCTTTTTTATATAATAATATACAATTTTATATTGTGTGGAATTAGGATTGTGTGTGAATACTTTATAACCTTTTCCAAAACGACCATTATATTTTTCAAAACTCAAAGTTCCTTTTTTCTGGTATCCACGACTTAAAGCGGTATGATGATATTCATAACCTAAATCTTCCAAAACTTTTATCGTTAACATTTAATACTCCTTTCATTTTTATTTTGCAATTAACTATAATGACAATTAACTATATAATATAAATGTATGATTAAGCGTGTTTATGGCACACGCTAAGCCGATTATTCCTACATAAAAATGTAGTCCACCAAACACACTTCCTTAAGGATGCACTCTTGATTAAATATAATCTTTAAATCGTCAATGATTTCATTGATTATACTATCATCGATATCAAGTAATATTATAATGATAGTATTTTCTTTGATGATAGAGCCGTCGTCGTGCTTGTAAATACCAGTAGCAAGTTGCAATGTCGCACCAGCCAATTGGTATTCGTCAATCAATAGAGCAGTAACTATATTTACTGCATCTTCAGTAGGGATTGTTTGAGATTTCGATTGGCTATCATTTAAGCCTAGATATAAAGTATACTTCTTCATAAATAATCCTCCAGCGGTTAGGTCGCTACCCTTATTCTGACTTTATTATATCACGGCGAATAAATTATGTCAAGCAATATTTTAATGTAAACGTTTTCAGTATGTATACTTTACTATATAAAATATAAAAACATTAGTTATTA
>CAZJCV010000273.1:0-1637 GCA_964544535.1 uncultured Lachnospiraceae bacterium
TGAAGACAAAATATTTTCTGCGATCCCCCTAACCCTTCATACATCTATGTTTAAAATTCATGCTTCAGCTCTGCTTATTATATATCTTTGAAAGCCTATGATCTCCTATATTGCCTTTTAGGAATGAATCATTTTCAAGCCTTCTATTTCATCACTTAAATAGGAAGCAAAATATGGGGGCTCCTAAAGAGACACATAAAGCGTTAAAGTCCGGGGAGAAGATTTATACTTTAGATTTTGACAGGGCAAAAAATTTGTTTATGGAGTTTTTATTTTATCCATACAAGATTCTGACGGGTTTTAAAATATATCTGATAATAGAAGGGGGTTCGGCCTATGGGATTGCAAGTTATTGCCTATCTCCAAATAAGATAGGCTAGGTGACATACTTACCATTAAATTTAATTGCTATATTAAATTAGGAGTTTTGAAATCTATGTGTAGAATGAATTATTTTGCTACATGTTACCCTTGGTTCAGTAATATGTGGTGATAATTTTAAAAGCAACCATAATGGTAATATAGCGGGAATGAATATAAGCTATTAGAATTATTAAGGAGGAACAATGCGTGGCAAATGCCGGGAGTGAATTAAAAGATACTATAATAGGAATCTTAAAAGAGGATGGTAGGCTATGGAATAACAAAAAAACTGAGTTTAATCAAAGACTTTTGTTTGATTTAATAAGTAATTATGATGAAAAAATAATTAGTTTACTTTATGGAAATGAAATAACGAATATGAAATTTTTTATTAGGATAGGGAAGGCTTATGTATTTAAAAACAATGAGTTTAGATTTTTTATAGAGGAGAATAATATATTTAATTCTTATACCAGTTATCCAAATAGAATAGGACTATATGACGGAAAAGAATTTATCATGGATAGAAATAGTGTAGTTATCAATTTCCCTTTCAAAGATTGCGTGTTAGAAGGTGGGCAAGCTACAGAAGAGGGAGTAGACACATATTTTGACTATGATGAAAAAGTAACCAAGCCGCAAGAGAGACAGGGTTGGGTGGCTAAGAGTTATAATCAAAGACAAGACAAAAGAAAAGAAATATTTTTTAATGAGGTTTTAGCCCAGGATGAGATTGATAGATTGTTAGACGAAAAGGCTTTCGTTAACTGGAAAAGATATACCAAAAATGGAATAAAGGATGTTAAGGAGATAAAAAGGGATGGTGACGGTGTAATTAGAGAAAATCTAATAATTAAGGGCAATAACCTATTGGTTTTAAAATGTCTTGAAAAACAATTTTCTAATAAAGTAAAGTTAATTTTTATCGATCCACCATATTATTTTAAAAGCAATAAAGATTCAGACGCTTTTAAGTATAATTCGAATTTTAAATTGTCAACTTGGCTAACATTCATGAAAAACAGACTAACCATCGCCAAAGAGCTATTGGAGGATAATGGATTTATAATCATTACAATAGGAGATGATGGACATGCGTACCTAAAGGTATTATGCGATGAGATATTTTCTTCAGATAATTTTGTGGCTAGCATCGCATGGAGAAAAACAGATAATCAATCCAATATAGGGCAATTAGCTAATGTTAAGGATAATATACTTAGCCTGAATTATTCATGGCAGAATAATTCGCTGCCATAATTGTTAGTTTTTAA
>CAZJCV010000274.1:0-1630 GCA_964544535.1 uncultured Lachnospiraceae bacterium
CAGCATATGTCACTTTCTGCCTTAACCTCTGCTGATGAGTTTATATAACACACTACAACTGCTCCAGGGTGTTTTTTCTTTTCTTCTCTCAATTCCTCAGCAGTGACCATATCAGCCATTGGACAGCCTGCGTCTATTTCAGGCAGCAACACTGTTTTTTCAGGTGACAGTATTTTAGCACTTTCAGCCATAAAATGCACACCGCAAAATACAATAACTTTTTTGGTGTTTTCTGCACAATACCTGCTAAGGGTTAGTGAATCCCCTATTACATCGCTTATCTCCTGTATCTCATCGATTTGATAGTTGTGAGCTACAATTATAGCGTCCCTTTGCTCTTTTAACTCAGCTATTTTCTTTCTAATCTCATTCTTATCCATTTTTAAATCCTTACCTACCTATTTAATAATATTTCGCAATAAACTTTTTATAATAAATTTATGCGTTTACAAACTTTTAGTTAACAGTTTTTAATAAATTCACTGTAATGATTTTTATTGATATTATACTATACTTTTTAAATTTTAATACTTTAATTGCTTTTTGTAAAGAAATAAACTGATAAAGCACCCATGTATTGGTATGTAATGGGTCAAATTGCTGTATATTGTATTAACTGTATCCTGTAAATGCATTTAGTTTGCTATTCTTTTCTTTTTCTTATTAAAGCTGTTTTTTATTGCATCAAAGAATATATACCCTAAAGGAGTAATTGAAAACACCTCTAGAAGCAATCCAAAACATGCTGCTAATACATACATATTATAATTATAATACAAAGCTGTCAAAACAACACCTGCCCATACTATTATATATGTAATTGACAGCCTTTTAAACTTCAAAAATTCCTTTTCATCTGTAATTGGTCTGTTTGGATTATCTGAAGGTGCCCATTTTATAATGCTTATAATAGAAATGAGGAAGGTAATACCTATTAAAGCAATGATTGAATATACAGACCAGGATTGATATGTATAGGTAGATATCATTCCGGCAATTACAAAAAGACCCACCGACACCCCTATACACTTACCATATGAATCCATGTGATACCCACCGGCAAGCATCCTAAGGGATGAAAATATAAGCACTATAATAATTGATGCTTTAAGAGTTTGAGTTATCAGGGCTAGAAGAGTCAGTAATATGAGTTTTACCATACCGCCTATTACAATTTGAAAACCATAGTAATAGACCCTTCTTTTCTCATGATTTTCTTGCCTTTGCTTCATTAAGTAATTAGCACCTTTGTAAGACATAGTTTGTATAAACCTCATCTACATCATCCTCCCCTATATTTTATTTTCCACAACTCAACTTTTCTGCCTGATTATAGGTGTGACAAATGACATGACTTAAATTGTAAGATGACCATTTTTGCAAAAAAGTAGAGTTCTTTATATACATTATACTATAAAATACCTATATAAATCTAGGAAAAAAAGCTTTTTATATTTATCAGTATAAATAAAGAATAACTGCCAACTTAAAAGGCAGTTATTCTTTATAAGTAAATTATTTAATTAGTTTGTATCGTCATACATTGAGCCTTTTACTGTAATATTAATTTCATCCAAAGGCACTATTCCTTTTAAAGTACCTAATGAATTGTACGCATTATTTATGCTTG
>CAZJCV010000275.1:0-1625 GCA_964544535.1 uncultured Lachnospiraceae bacterium
AAAGCGGCAGATTTATTTCAAGACTTTGTTCTTGACTTCCCTGTTGAGTTTGCAGATGCGACCGTGAGAGAGATACACACCGGACATCTGCATAGAGAGAGCATCGACAACGGCACAATGGTACGGCGTTTGGCTTCTGGCGTGCCTACAGATAGCTGGAACAGCAAGAGCGGATTCATTGGAGCGCACAAGCGATTCCAGTTGTTCGAGTGGGAGCCCGGAGCATTGGCCGGGATTAAGTACGTTTGATATTAACGCTACGGCGTTAGAAAGCATCGGTAAAAGGGTAGCAAACAAAAACTCATGCCTTTCTCCTTGGCATGGTGCTACGCCTGCCGCTGTGATTTTTTTGGTTGCCGAAAGGCGGGTATTATCCATCGCGTTGCGTGAGTGTAGGCAGGGGTGGGAGCCAGTGGCATTAGAGAGGTGATAGAGTGCTAAACTTCGAGAACCTGGACAAGTTCATGCCAGAGACCGTTGGGCAGTACGACATCCCTACTATAAAGGCGGAGTTGCTGGATAAATAAATTGATAAAAACCTCTTGACTTTGTATAACAACTGTGATACAATTAAGATAATAAAAAAGGAGGAGGTTTTTACTATGACAAGAGACATGTACATGACAATGATGGACGGGCTGGTTGCCACGATTAAGGAAAAGGCGCTGGTCGGTGGGCAAGACGATAGGGTGCGCGAGCTGGTAGACATCGTAGATGATCTGCAGGAATTCTGGAACGGCGACGAAGAATTCACTCGCTTTGATTACAACATAAGCGCAAAAGCGGCGGCTAGGCCATGAAATCGGTGTTAATAGCCGTAAGGGTTCCGGAGGCGGTAAAGAAAAAAGCGGAATCGAAAGCAAAGAAGTTGGGCTACATAAAGCCCAACGGCGAAGCAAACATAAGCGAGTACATCAGAAATCTAATAATCAATGACCGCCGATAAAAAGGCGGTTTTTTCATGCCAATTTGGAGGTGCTGAAAGTGACCCGTGACCACATGCAAGTATTAAAGACGCTTTACGATAACGGCAATATAACACGACAACAGATGAAAAGCATTAGAGAACAGATGGGAGAAAAGGCGGTGCTTCTGCATGACTGATGCTCAAGCGGATGCGCGGAGGATGTTGAAGAAAAATCGACAGTATTTATCAACACAGCAGATGAAAACGCTGAACGGGTTGATTAAGTCCGGTGATATTACAGGGGCCATGAATGGGCTGCATACATTGGTTGCGAGAAATCTGACTGCGAGAAAGGAGGGTGTGTATGGCAAGGCCAAGAAAGGAAATAGATCAGAAGCAGTTCGAAAACCTCTGCGGCCTGCAATGCACGCTTGAGGAGTTCTGCGGCTGGTTTAACGTTACCGACAAGACACTTGATTCATGGTGCAAGCGGACATACAGAAAGAGTTTTTCCGAAGTATTCCGGGAAAAGCGTGGATTAGGGAAAATATCACTGCGAAGAAGCCAATGGAGACTTGCAGAAAAGAACGCAAGTGTGGCTATTTGGCTTGGAAAGCAGTACCTAGACCAAAGCGACCAGCCCGTAAAGGATGATGGCGCGGAGGTGCAGATCGTTGATGACTTATAAACTATCGGAGATTATCTCCCCGGTATTCGC
>CAZJCV010000276.1:0-1624 GCA_964544535.1 uncultured Lachnospiraceae bacterium
TACAGAGACTACTGTTTGCAATAGGTTCAAGGTTTAATCATATGATGTTTGAGAAGCAGGTAATAAAGTGCAGGATTGTCGAAATGCGATAAAATGAATCTTTTAAGGTGTGATACTATCAGAGCTATAGAGTTAAAAGTAGGATTAAAGATTGAATGCAGAGAAGACGAACTTAATAAAATTAAGAATGAACCGTATATTCAAGAAAACTTCAAATTGAATATTAAAAGGCTTAATAGGTGGTGGTATAGTGTTTATTTTGCAGAAAAAGAAACGTAAGATAGTAAAATATTCTAATGTAATTCAGTTTGATGGGATGGGGTATCCATTAAGATTAGTGATTGATAGCAAAGGTAAACAACTATGGATAGATACAACCGAAAGAGATGGAGATATTGTCTTGAAGTGGGAGAAGATAAGCAACTTACAGAAATTGATGATGTAAAAGAATTAGTAGATAAACTATTAAAAAAATTATATTAAAGGAGGATATTTTGATGGAATTAGATAGAACAGTGGGACATAGTTTAAAAACTTTGCCCGAATATTTTAATGCAGTTGTAGATGGAAGTAAAAATTTTGAAGTAAGAAAAAATGATAGAAATTTTCAAGTAGGTGACAGTTTGATTTTGAAAGAGTGGGATGGTGATACATATACAGGCAGAATTATTAAAAAAGAAATAACATATATATTAGACCATACTAGCGGATATGTTCTAAAAGGATATGTAATAATGGGTATCAAATAATAGGGTTAAAATAGAAAATAAAAAAAGGAGTGATGATATGTTGTTATTTTTAATATTTTTATTTCTTTTGTTTGTTCATCCGCCATTAGCTTTAATAGTATTATTAATAGGTTTAGCATGGAAGGTGTTTGTTAAAAAGTAAACTTAGGACAAAAGGAGGTGTAATTGTGAATATATCCAACCATGCAAAAGAAAGGTATATTGAGAGAATTAAAGGAATTAGGAGTAAAGCAGAGATAAAGCAATATCTAGCCCAGAATGAAGATAGAGTGGAAGAACACATTTTGAAGTTGTATGAATATTCCGAACTAATCTTTACAGGGCAAGTCGGTGGGGATAAAACCACAAGAGATTTCCATTTGAATGGAGATGTTTGTTTAGTTGTAGGCAATAATTGTATTAATACAATATACTTAATCAACTTTGCTTTTCCAGAAAAGACTAGACAAGTGGTTATTGCAGATTTAAAAGAAGAAATATTCAGATTACAGGATGAAATAGAAGTAGAAACAGAAAATACAAATGTAAAGAAATTAGAATTTGATGAGAAAATAAGACTTGTAGAGCAAGAAATTAAGACATTAAAAGAAAGTATAGAAATAAAACTAGATGAAATTAAAATATATGAAACAGAAAAGAATTTATTATCTAAAAAGTTAAAGCAATACCATACTTGTCTACAAAATTATGCAGAGCAGTTATTTGGAAATACTGAATACAAGAAGGATATAATAGTAGAATAGAATAAAGTATAACAGGAACTTGACATTATATAAAAAGTATGATAAGGTAGTATCAACAAATAATTTTTAAAGGGGGTTTTAGTATGGAATTTAAGGAGTTTAAGCAAATTTTCCAAGATAATTGTTATCAGA
>CAZJCV010000277.1:0-1622 GCA_964544535.1 uncultured Lachnospiraceae bacterium
GAAATTACAGATGAAGAGTTTAGAGATTGGAAATTATCTTATCCTAAAAAATCTAGATTTAAAAAATAATAGATGTATCAAAAACACCATAGATTATTTAAATAAATTTTTCCATAATATAGTGATATTAAGAGGAGGGTAAAGATGCCAGAGAAAAAATTAAAAATAAAAGCTCAGGGCCATGAAATATCAGTAATTGCCTATGAAAATCAGGACGATTATATTAGTTTAACAGATATAGCAAAGCAAAAGAATAAAGATGCCCCAGCTGATATAATTAAAAATTGGCTTCGTAGTAGGAGTACCATAGAATATTTAGGACTGTGGGAACAATTAAACAATCCCAGTTTTAAACTGGTCGATTTCGACCAGTTTAGAAATGAAGCAGGTAGTAATTCCTTTGTATTAAGTCCAAAAAAATGGATTGAATCAACCAATGCCATAGGAATTGTATCTAGGGCTGGTAGATATGGTGGTACTTATGCCCATAAAGATATTGCCTTTGAATTTGCTTCCTGGGTTTCTCCAGAATTTAAATTATATATAATCAAAGACTATCAAAGATTAAGAGAAGAAGAGCAGTATAGATTGTCTACAGATTGGAACCTTAGAAGACAGCTATCAAAAACTAATTACCGTATCCATACCGATGCTATAAAAGAAAACTTAATCCATAATAAATTAACTAAAGCACAAATAGGTATAACTTATGCAGATGAAGCAGATTTATTGAATGTTGCTTTATTTGGATCTACTGCTAAGGAATGGAAGATAAACAACCCAGACAAAGATGGAAACATGAGGGATTATGCTACTATAGAAGAATTAATAGTAATGGCAAATCTTGAGTCTGCTAATGCTCAATTCATTGCAGAGAATGTACCACAAACTGAAAGGCTAAAAAAATTAAATCAAATGGCTAGATTCCAATTGAAATCTCTATTAAATAACTCCTCTTTAAAGAAATTAGAACAGAAAAAACCTCTAGATAATAAATAATGTCTACATAAAAGAAACACCATAGAATCTTATTTAGATCTCTATGGTGTTTCTGCTTGTAAGCCACTTGGCATTATTTATTCTATTATTCTAAAAAACTTTCTTTCCCAAAATCGTCCCAGTTGAGAACTTTAAACCTATACAAGTATTGGTTTTATCAACTTTCCTATTTATTTTTAACTACTCCCACTCAATCGTAGCAGGGGGCTTGCTGGTTATATCATAAACAACTCTATTTATATGCCCCACCTCTTTTATAATCCTACCCGATATTGTTTCAAGTAAATCATACGGAATCCTTGACCAATTGGCAGTCATAAAATCATTGGTGCTAACAGCCCTTAATGCCAAGGTATAATCATAAGTTCTTTGATTCTTTGTAACCCCAACGCTTTTCATTCCGGTAAGCACCGTAAAGTATTGGTTTATATTCGAATCCAGACCCGAGTTTTCTATTTCCTCACGAAAGATATGATCGGCTTCTCTTAGAATCTCCAATTTTTCTTTTGTAACCCCACCTATAATCCTGATGCCAAGTCCAGGTCCTGGAAATGGTTGTCTCATAACAATTTCCTTTGGAAGTCCTAGACCTAGCCCCACCTTTCTGACTTCATCCTTAAAAA
>CAZJCV010000278.1:0-1621 GCA_964544535.1 uncultured Lachnospiraceae bacterium
GAGTCTGCTATAAAAAGGGTTATAGAGAACCTAGCTACTAATGCTATTAAATATTCCTATGAAAATGTAGGTATATCACTTGAAAGGTCTAAGACAACTGTAATTTTGACCATAAGTAATGATATAAAGGATCTAACAGAAAGGGATATTGAATTTTTTTTTGATAGATTTTACATGGCAGACAAAACACGCTCAGGTAATGGTACAGGCTTAGGCTTATCTATTTCAAAGAGTTTAATGGATAAAATGAATGGAAAGCTTTCTGCTGAATTGAAGGATGAATACTTACATATAAAATGCAGTTGGCCACTGATAGAATAAATAAGCTAGCAGTTAAAGCCTTAAAGTCTATTCTAATAGAAATAAGTTTACTTATTAAAGCATTAATGTAAGCGTAAAATTGAACCGCACATGGATTATTTGACTTTAAGTAGTACAATCATGGAAAACCGGTTGAAAAAATTGTGAAAAACTTAAAAAAGTGCAAAAAGTGTATAAACTTTTTCAACCAAGACAGGAGTGATTGTATGAATACACGAAAGATTGCAAAAGAATACCGGTTGAGTCAATGGGTACAAATAATAAATGCCAGAAGCGAGAGCGGTAAAAGTGTCAAGAAGTTCTGTGAAGATGCAGGAATAAGTAGGTACGCATATTTTTATTGGCAACGTAAATTACATAAGAAAGCCTTAAGTGAATTAACAATAGCAGAGGAATCCACAAAGTATATACCGGATGGATGGGTTAAACTGAACCCGGAAAAACCGCAATATACAAATGAAGGCATATCTATAGAAGTAAACGGTTGCCATAATAATGGTCCGAAAATTGAACTTAAGGCAAATTGTTGATGTTGTATCTGAAAAAATACCTTTAACAAAGGAGTTCAAGAATTTTCAAATTTGAGAGCATATGCTTATATAGAAAATGGTAAAACTGCTGGACCAGTCGGGGTTATGCATGAAAAAAGTTTTATCCAATATGTAAATCTGAAATTTTTTTGGTAATCTAGATATTGTCAATATAAAGATTTTTTGTTACCATAGGGACAGTTCTTATGGTTAACGTCTATTTGCAACTGCAAAAAAATGGACTTATAGATAAGACAACTGGTACGAGATGTGACAATGACTAGGGGATGGTATTACTGTTACTTCTCCCAAAATGAAGAAAGAATATATGCAGGTATTTTCAATAGAAGGTGAAACTATGCTTGAAGTTTTATTTAGTGACAGTGAGAAAGGTTTAATTAAAGCAGCAAAAAAATATAACATAAAAAATATGCCTGGTGAAGTTGTTGGCTATATTGAAAAAAAACCAACCAAAGCTGAATCAGAGAAACATTTTGAAGAAAAAGCAGTTGGGGGAAACCACCAAGATATTGTCAATATAGGCTTTTTACTTGATATTGGAGATATTTCGGGTGAAATTGACGGAAATGAGCGTCAAAATGTTTTCCGAAAAGTGTGGGGAAGATTTGGTTTTGACAATAAGGAGCAAGAACAGTTTTTCCAGGATCAACGCAAGGATATGGAGAAGCTGTTGTCTGCTGCAAAGGATGGCATACCAATACGAATATGGAAAAGCAGCGCTCCTTATTCTGCCTGTGGATTTTACTATG
>CAZJCV010000279.1:0-1613 GCA_964544535.1 uncultured Lachnospiraceae bacterium
CACCTAAATGGTATCCGGTGCATAAAGTTAAAATTAAAGAGGGAACAAAGCTCTATCATGCACACGGCCTATCTTCACTACGGGTGAATTCGTTTCATCATCAGGCAGTTAAGGATGTGGCGGATGGTTTTATCGTTGCCGCTGTATCCGAGGATGGAATAGTTGAATGTATCGAACACAAATCTGATAAATTTGCACTAGGGGTTCAATGGCACCCCGAGCTCTTGTGGGAAAGAAATCCTCAATTCTTAGAAATATTCAAAAAATTCGTATCTTATGCAGGATGAAGTCAATAATAATATCACATACATGGGAAAAGGATACTAATAAAGCAACAAACCGTTGCTCATATGTCGAATTCTACCATGTATTCCGTCGAATAACATACAGTTTTGTATTTGAATTGAAAATAATCATATGGTATGATAAATTAATATTAATAACATGAGAGGTTTCTTGGTATGGAGAATGCAGCTACGTTTTTTATTACCGTGTCATTACCGGAGCAATTTTTAATGGCGGTGTTTGCATGGTTGATTTTGGGCAGAACGGGAAAGGTAAGATTTCGAAATATAATAATTTTAGGGATAACCAGTGCGGTTTTATTTATGTTAATAAAGACTTTTATTCCAGGTCTTATTTCGGTACTGCCGCAGGCAATTGTTTTTACTGCTTTGCTATGTGTTTTGTATAGACTTAACCTGATCGAAACCATTATCGGTTCATTAATGACTTTGCTAATTTTTGGTGCTATTCAGGGTACAGTCATTAATACGGTATTGCTTGTGTCGGGTTGGTCGGAAAGGGATTTTAGTCAAAATATTTATTTGAGGATAGCCAGCGCGGCTCTCTACTTTATGATTATGACACTTATATGTTATGCGTTTTACAAAGCTAATATTAATATCGGCTACCTAAAACGAAAAAGCAAGGACAAGCTATATATTAGCAGAACTAGGTTTTTGGTTTTGCAGTTGACGTTTGGATATTTGAATTTGTTTATAATATATACACTATTTTTTAATAATATTAATATGCCCGATTCTATTTTAAACAAAGCCTTGGTTTTATTGTGTTTATTGTTGAATATAGTGTTTACGGTAATATTGATAAAAAGTGTGTTTAGGATGGGAGACGTCATCCAAAAAGAGGAGGAATTAAAAAGAAAATACGATGGCAGAGAAATTTTGCAGAATGTAAATTACATATCCTCGCTGATTGATTTAAAGGAATACGATGAGGTTAAAAAGTTTTTGGAATCAATGAAGGGGGATGTAAGCGATAAGCTGGTAGGCAATGAAGATTGCGCTAATAGAATAAAGCATTGAGCTTGTTCTATTAAATAAAAAAACGAGGAGATGTTGTTATGAAGGGGAAAGTATTAAAAATGGTATCAGCTGGATTGTTTGTGGTTGCTGCAATGGTGTCGAGTACGGCATCGTACTGGTTCCTTTACCAGCCAAGAGTACCCAAAGCATTGCAGAAATGATTTGATTTTAGGAAGCTGACATCTTCGACATGAGGACTTCATAGTGGAAAGTCTAAAAATTTAAAAAGACAGGTTATTTGCTACATATCAATATACTAATAACCTGTCTTTTTAAATTTTTAGA
>CAZJCV010000280.1:0-1608 GCA_964544535.1 uncultured Lachnospiraceae bacterium
TCGGATATCTCCTAATTATTTACTTGTCTTGCCAACTATAATTATACTCTAAGGCGTTTATTGATACTTTTATTTTGACCACCTATCAGAAATGATTTCCATTCCCTCAACTTTGTACTCTCTAGCCCAACCTGCCAAGTGTAACAAATGCAACGTGGATTCAGAAAGTGCGTTTCCCTTTTCATCCGTCATATACCACCTGTAATTATCCCTCAAGTTGTAGGACATTGCCATATTATAGCTTACAGTACTATCGGTACTCTGAGAAGCCCTTACTGTAGCAACTGACCATGTTCTATATCCATTTATCGCATAAAACCAGTTTCCGTCTCCAGATGTATTTATCCCCTTCTTCTTCTCGAATACTGAAGATATTGTAACGGATTGACCAATAGGCGTTAATAGTTTAGCTGAAGACAAAGCCTTTTTATGGTAGTACTTTGAATCTTGTTAATTGAATCAATGAACCCTCGAACAGCATAACGTATTTCTCTTACAGATGAAAAGAATACATTATTAATAACTGGAGACTTCGACCATTTCCATAACCCTTCAATTAGATTAAGTTTAGGACTATAAGGTAGTAAGAATTCAAGTTGTAGTCTGTCCTTATTCTCTAATAAAATGGCTGAAGTAATTTAGCATGATGGATTCTAGCATTATCAAGTACCATGACAATTTTGCCTTTTGGGTATAGAGCAAGCACCTCTTTAAGAAATTGAAGAAATATTTCTGCATCATATTTTTTTCGCTCTATACAATAAACATAGCCTGTTTCATAATTAAGTATTCCAACAAGCTTAACTCCTTCATGCTTACCATATGTGGGAATAATGCGCTGATGTGCTTTAAGGAACCATGTTTTTTCAATAGCTTGATAATCCCCTATCATGGATTCGTCCCCAAAAAGTATATGGTCAATTTTTCCGTCAAGAAGGTTTTTTTAAAAGTTCAAACTTCTGTTTAAACTCTTCTTTCTTTTGAGGATCTGCCTTAGCTAAAGTATAAGTTGGTCTTGTAAAACTCAAATTCAGTCTGTAAAGCACATACAGCATTCCGGTATTGCTGTATTCAACTCCAAAATTGGTTTTAACCCATTCCCTTATAAGAGGGCGATTCCAGTTCTTTCTGGATTCGAAACCAACTTCATCTGGAGTATGTGTTGTAATAACATCTATAAGCCTCTGCTCCTGTTCTTTAGAAAGCAGTCGTGGTGCTCCTGATTTAGGAGCTGGTACTAAATTATCAAGACCTCCTTCTTTGTACTTGCGAATGTAGGTGCCAACAGTATGTGCACAAAGGTCTAGATTAATAGCAATATCAACATTCTGTAGTCCATGAAGGTGATTTAATATAACAAGGTACTTTATATGCATTCTCTCATCATTGTTATTCTTTATAGCAGCCTTTATTTCCTGTATTTGGGCATCAGCGTTATCTTTCAATAAAATTTGCTTAAGTTTATTCATTGATTCTCCACCTTAAAAAAAGATTATAATTCTAGTTAACATAATACTAGATTCTCGCCTCATTTTTTAGTGGTAATACTTAGAATCTCAACTTTCGCAGGACAATAATGAGAGTTTTTCCTTTAGGAATATGGGTAAC
>CAZJCV010000281.1:0-1592 GCA_964544535.1 uncultured Lachnospiraceae bacterium
CTTGTAGCAAAAAGGGTTGAGAAAATAAACATGTGTAAAGTTTTCATATGAATTATGATTATTTATTGTGAACAAAACGTTTGTGTTTATTAATTGGAGCGTTATAATTTTTAAAATTATGACCTTTTTAGGTTATTATACTTGAGGTAATTTCCATGGAGCGCGATATGAGGGAATTAAATAGCTGTTAGCTTCTTCGTCATTGATAAACTTTATGTTGTTTGCGTCCCAGTATAACCTTCTGCCGCACTTTAAAGCGATATTTCCTAAATGGCATACACGAGCTGTGTTAGCGGCAATTTCTATATTGGCATTAGGTGTCTTTGTGCGATCTTTGATGCATTCGATAAAATTTTTCATATGATTGTTCAAGCCTTGACCATCACCTTTTATTAGGTCTATGCGTTCCATTTTAGGATCGTTTCCGCCTTCGGGGATTACCTCCCATCCTGTCCGATCAACTATCAGGGTACCGTTGTTGCCCACAAAGCCCACTCCGTGTGAGCGTCCATAGTAACCGCCGTCAATTCCCGTTCCGTGATCCCATAGCATTGTATAATTGTCAAATTCATAAAGAGCTTGCATCGTGTCGGGCGTTTCGGCGGCGTCATCGGGATAGGCAAATTTACCACCCATTGCCATTACCGATTTTGGTGCCTTGGCATTCATTCCGAAGAGACCGTAGTCAATAATGTGGACTCCCCAGTCAGTCATTAATCCGCCGGCATAATCCCAAAACCAGCGGAAATTGAAATGGAAACGATTTTTATTGAAAGGGCGTTTTGGTGCGGGCCCCAGCCATAAGTCGTAATCAACACCCGCCGGAGGGTTGCTGTCAGGAACAACAGGAATAGATTTCATCCATCCCTGATACGACCATGTTCGAACGGTGCGAATTTTTCCCAGTTTTCCTGAATGAACAAATTTAACGGCATCTTGCCAGTGTTTATCGCTTCGTTGCCATTGTCCAACTTGTACCACACTGTTATAACGATGGACGGCGCGTTCCATGATATTGATCTCTTCAATATAATTGGCCAAGGGCTTTTCACAATAGATGTGTTTCCCCTCCTGTAAAGCGTAAACAAAGGGTAAACAGTGCCAGTGATCGGGTGTCCCGATAATGATAACATCTATTCCCGGTTCCTCAAATAATTTTCTGAAATCTTTAAAACCTTTAGGTTTATACCCTTGAATTTTTTCAGTATCAGCGATACGTTTATTCAATACATTTTCGTCGACATCGCAGAGTGCTGCACATTCGGTGTCGGGTTGATGTAAAAACGCCTCAAGATCAGAAAACCCCATCCCGTTTACGCCGATAACTCCACACACCAATTTGTCGTTGGCACGGTGGTAAGAATTCATTGCTTTGGGCATGGAAGAAGCCAATCCTAGTCCTGCAGTGGCTAAGGCGGAATGTTTAATAAACGACCTTCTGTCCATTTTTTTGAATTTTTATGGTTGATTTTATTTGTTACTCTTTTTCATGGCTTTATCGAACGCTACATCCGACGGTTTAAAATCTACTTTTTTTACAAAATGATAAGATTCAATAGCACCTGCTTCTCTGTTCATGCCATTGTCTTCCC
>CAZJCV010000282.1:0-1574 GCA_964544535.1 uncultured Lachnospiraceae bacterium
TAAAACATAGATTTTAACTAATCTTTTAGTTCTAACGCCTCATCTAATGCATCTTCAAAGGCATCCTGCACTCGTAATCCTATTATTATTGTTCTTATTTCTCTTTTTGTCAGACTCATATCCTCAATTTTAATTTCACCATTGTTTAGTGATTGAAATAACTTAATCAATCTGTTTTCTATATTAATCACTCCTTTTTAATATCACGTTAAATCTATCACTTTATTTAAATTTCTTGCTACATATGGTTTGCCTTTTCTTGTAAAATGGTCTTTCGCTTAATGATTTACTATCTTCTAGGTCATAAATGTCACGTTTATCCTCATACATACAGTCAATCCAGTCCATTGTGACACTAAGATGCTTACAATTAGTGCAATACACATAATCATTCTGGTTCAAAATACCCACACCTCCCACACCTATGTGGATATGCAAAATCAGCAACCCACTCAGATTTATCATTTACACAAAATTCATCGTGTTCCCACTTGCAAGAACTGCTAAAGAAATCAATTATACAATCCACACAATCCTCTTTGTCAAACTCACCTTCATCAGCAAATCTACAATAGTGGTCTTGTTTGCTACATATATCTTCGTCTACATCTAATGTTGAAATATACCCTGCCATTCGTTGAATTGTACTATTCTTACTCATCACCACACCTCCCACCAAAAGTCGTATACTTTTTTATAATTGCCATGATTACCTATACTCTTAGTTTTCCTAACCTTCTTATTGCTATGTTTTTTATGGTGTTTTGCTCTAGGACTAATATAACACCTTACCTTATGTGTACCTTTATCCCAAACAGTCCACCAATTACCCACATTGTGTAGCCTATCTAGTTTTGTTTTGCATATTTGCTTTCTTGCATATTGATTAGGTCGGATATTTCTTTTTGGTTTAGACTTGTGGTTAGGATGGTTGTATTTTTGCTCAAGTTGTAGTTCTTCTTCCCATTGTATTCTCATTTCATAATAAGCATCTTCTGATTGCTTACCTGACAATGGACTCATTAAGCCTTCACCAAAGTCAAAGTATTCACTTTCTAATTCTCTGTATGCTATAACTTCTTCTAATGTACATTCTTCATAGAACATAGTTATCACCTCTATTTTGCTGTCTATGTTTCTATATAGTTTTTAACCTCGCTAACATGATACTTGAAACTATCGGGTATCAAACTCTCTATTAACTTACTATTTTCTTTGCTATGGCTATAAATCTTACTGCATAGCACCTTGCTCATATCTTCACCAAACCCTATATATGTCATGATTGGTACATTATTTTCTCTTATGTTATCTGCAAATTCTTTTCCATTTTCGTTACCATCTGGTATAATATCAAATATATAAACTTTATCCTTTTCTATCTTCTTAGATATCGTCCATGATATTAAACTGCCTATTGATGTGGCTAAGGCTACTACAAAAGCTGTTTCTACATCTACAATAATTGTCATATATGCCATAGTAGCCACACCATTCACTACGGAGGATAGCACTTCTTTATCTTTTATCATTAATATTGATTTAAATGTGTTTAATATTGAATCTATTAGCTT
>CAZJCV010000283.1:0-1571 GCA_964544535.1 uncultured Lachnospiraceae bacterium
TATTGCGGGAGGTCTCTTTTTTCAAAGTCCGTTCTTACTCATTACAGGAATGCTCTACCTAGCATATTTAATACATCTGAATATATGGATAAAATGTAGTAAGTAAATTTATTATCTATTATCTTTTTAAGAACTAAAGCTTTACACCCTTGGTTTATTGTAACTTCTTTTTCATTTAAAGCTATCTTACCTATAGGAGCTCTATTCGAAACTATTATGGAATCTATAGGAATAACAGATAAAGAACTATTTTCGACCCCTAATTTTGTTATTTTTCTTTTTGAATCTTTTATTGAAATATCTTCAGTATTGTAGTCTGCAGGAGTAATCCATAGTATTTCTCCATTCCAATTTTCATCTTTATTTGTAGGTGTTGTTCCTGAAATTATATTATAAAAATATTTCAATTTGATAGCTTGCCAATGTTCAGGTATCTCCCCTATCCATTCAATCCCACTATCTTTCATTTCTACATTTTCATCTAAACCTTTTGTTACAGTTTCTGTTATAAGAGATTGTTTATATTTTTTATATTCTTCTATAGCTTTTTTAGTTTTAGATATTATATTATCTATTTCTTGTGTTTTTTTGTCTAGGAAATCTGCTATTGATTTTTGTTCATGCTCTGGTGGTACAATTATCTCTATTTGTGCCATTTCCAATAATGTTACACCTGGAATTAATCCTGTTATTCTTGACTGAAATCCATTACTAAAATTAGGTGCTAATGAATAATAATATATATAATCATTATTAACAACATTCGAGTTTATGCAACACAGCTTATTACCAAAACAAACTTCTTCCTCTTCTACTTTTGCAATTTTTCTACCTGCACTTCCTCCCTCTATACAAATTAATGTATTGCCTTTAAGAGCTCTTTTAAATTTTTCATCTTCTTTATTTATATACATTCCGTTATTATAATCTATTTTATTATCAAATCCTACATCTTTTGTTGCTATATAAGGTATCGCATTTATAGGACTGTTATAATTATCCTTTTCATTATCTCTTATACTATTTCCAGTATAGAGTTTAGATATATTCCCTAGTTTTCTTACTTCCCAATCCTCAGGTATATCGCCTATCCATTCAACTCCACTATCTTTCATCTTTCTAGTCAATTCTTTCACCGTCCTCACTAAATAGCTTTCTTAGTGATTGATTTATATCTTTCTCTAATTCTAATATTCTGTCTGATATTACATCTGCTGGTTCTGGTTCTTCAAATTTATAGAAATATCTTGTAAAGGGTATTTCATAGCCTACTACAGTTTTTTCTTTATCTATCCAGGCTTCTGGATTGTACGGCAAGACTTCTCTTTTAAAATATTGATCTATATCCTCATCTAAGGGCACTCTTTCCGTATCTCGTAAATCACTGTTAGCTTCTATCTCCCCCTTAGTATTTCTGCATATGTTAGCCTCATCATCATGTTGGCCAAATACCTTTATTATGGCATTTCGTAAAGGAGCCCTAAGTTGTATGTCCTTGTCCTTGAAAAGTTTATTTAGCTTTTTTACAAAATCATCTCTATCTAGCCATACTTGTCCTATTAATCCTTCAA
>CAZJCV010000284.1:0-1567 GCA_964544535.1 uncultured Lachnospiraceae bacterium
TTTTCACCAAAGCATAATTCGATCTAATCTAATCTAAGAAATTTATTCTTCTCTTCCATCCCCTTCTTTATCTCCTTCGCAATCTTCAACCACATTTCATCATCATTTATTCTATATAACCAAAATGCAAATACATCTTCGCACCACTTCGCCAGATCAACTTCATTCAGCACCGATACTCTATTGGCAATCTCTACTGCTTCTAAGCTGTATTCATATCTATCTAGTACGAGTTCGATAATTTTATAGGGATCGTGCTTACCCAAAACGTCTATAACTACCTCAATAGTATCATTCAATGGTTTGTATTTAGTTGGAACAAGTCTCTTGGCTTCTTCTAAGGTTTTCATTCTAAGCCTCCTTTTATTTTATCATTTTAACACCAAACCATTGTTTGATTGAAATTTTATTCTTCTTTTTCTTTGAGTTTCCAAATTAACAGCACTCCACACATAGGACAATACTTAAAGATACTAATCAGGTAATCGGAATCGCACATAGGACAACAATAAAAATCAGTATATAATTCATCCGTAACACTATAATGTTCCTTGGTAACAAAAACCGCTTCTCGATTACTCGTCTATTCAATCGCCTCCTTACGGTTTCCATCCAGTATTTCATTATGGCAACTTATAAACATCTGTGGCAATACATTGTAATGAGTAAATCCATAAAGGCCGGTACTGAAAAATTGGTGGCACTCGATCAAGAAAGTTCCTAACTTACGGCCAACCCCTACATCAATCGTATATGCCCTTGGCGAATTTTTATAAGCACCAATCATTTCCCTTACCAGATCTACATCAGGGAATAAATCAAACTCACCTAAGTAACACCGTATGTCTAATAACTCTCCATTGAAAACGAATCCTCGCCATTCACTTTCAATACCAACAACCTCAGAAATAAAAAACCTACCATCCGGCACACCAATTTGATCTTTATTTGACATAATAAATGTAAGGCCCTTAATTCTGTTTAGTGGCTTAATAAATAGTGATGCCGGTGGATTATCAATCAGAGTACTGTTGTCGCTAATAAAAACTTGTCTTTTAAGAAATTCTGTTGTCATCAGTTCCTTTGGCACATTGATAGGTTTTATATTATTAATACCATGATAAACCTTGTAATAATCAAGAACAAATTCAACGGAGCCTACTGGTATGTAATTGTCTCCATAGGTATTGTCGTGTACATCTTCACAAAAACGATAGCTATATAACTTCTCATTCCTATACCAATTCTGATATCTAATAGCTTCTAAAAGATGAAAAGAAAAATCATGGACTACTTGACCATCTACAGTTTGGATGAGAAATACCTTCATTCCCCCCCCCCTTTATATTCTTATTTTAATACATATTTGATTATTTGTCAAGTATTTTTGCTTGAGCGAAACTACCGATTCTATCAAGCACCCATTCCCTCAAGTCTTCTGCAATTTCTTTTTTGCTTGTGTCGTTTGGATATTCCGCTACATCGGTGATTTTTGCTGACGGAATAGAAAGTTTAAATTCAATCTTCATGTTTTACCCTCCTTTTATTTTGATAGAATGCAAATTCT
>CAZJCV010000285.1:0-1561 GCA_964544535.1 uncultured Lachnospiraceae bacterium
GGCATAAGAAAAGCACCTACAATATTTGTAAGTGCTTAGTGATTGTTGAATTGTTTTAGATTAATTTTAAATTATTTATATAATGCAAGCCATACCTTTTCGTCAAATCTAGCTAAAGGCGATGGGTCATCTACATCTGCCAAAGTATAAAGCCAGCCAGATGTTGAGCCACCCTCATATAATTCCGCGTGCAATCTTTCAATACCTGCAATGGAAATGAAAGTGTTTTCTTCACTGAAAGTGCCAGAAAAGTAATCAAAATAAATACCGCTACATAAAAAACTTTCTTCTACAGTTAATTTGTTTAGTGTAAAATCAACTTTGAAGAGTATTAAATCTTTGCCCTCTGGAACTTTCCCAGCGTTAAACTGGTTAGCTTCTACTGCGACCGCTTCTGCTTCTGCACCTCTCAATATTTCTGATACTTTAATGGTGTAGCCTCTTGATTCGCCTGAATAGGAATATTTCACATACTCTGTTGTAAAATCAGTATTGAATGGAACGGGATTTTTCCGACTTCCAAGCGATTCTTCGCTATTTGTTTCAGTTACGATTTCAGCGGTTGTTGCAGTTGTTTCTGTTGTACTCTCGATTGGTTTTGTTTCACTGGTAGAATCCGCCACGCTACTAGAACTTGTTTTTTCAATCGGCTGGTCTTTGCACCCAACAAAAAGCACCGACATGAATACACATATAAATAGAACGGATATAATCTTTTTCATAAAAAATCCCCCTTAATTAATTAATTACTATAATTATACAACATAAAAACTTTTTTGTCAATTCCCTAACAATTCCATAAATTTGTTTTTAGCCTGTATTTCTTCAACTGTTTCTATACGTGGTAAATCAATAATATCTTTTATCTTATAGCAATACTCTTTTTCTTCTTTGGATAATTTACCTTTATTTTTACGATTACGCAAATCAATAAGTTTTGTGAAAAAGCAATCTTCTTTTAAATCTAAAAACAAATAGCTGAATTTCCACCAATGCATATAATCAACTTTATCTAAATCTATACTATATGTTTGTTGAAATGCTGTTACTATATATTTAGAATCCTTTTCAAAACTGTAAACTCTTTCTGAATCGTTGGCATTTTCTTCTGTAATTTCTTCGCCATAGTTTAAAAATAACATTGCTAATTCTATCGCACGCTTTACATTTTGCGGTCTTTCAGCATATAGCAATTCTAGCACTACAATTTGTTTTTCAATAGGTGTTAATTCGTTGTCTTCTAGTGCTATCATTATTTTCAAACAAACCCTAAAATCAGTATTTAATGAGTATTCTTTCCCATCAATTACTGCTACTGACGGGAAATTATCAAGCAACGCATTCATCTATTTCAACCCTGTTGCTTTGGTGGGCTTGCCTTTTGTGTACTTCGCTATTTTCAAACTACGACTTTTTTCAAAATAGGGAATTACACCCTCAAAGAATTGGCTGAACATATCCAATGTATTTGAATCGCCAAAAACTATATTGCTAGTATCCTTTCCAAATAGTTTATCAATTTCTTCACGCATATATTCGCAAGTTTCTTTAATTAATTGTA
>CAZJCV010000286.1:0-1561 GCA_964544535.1 uncultured Lachnospiraceae bacterium
TCTGCAAGGTGTTCATCCTTTAAGATCTGACTTGCAAATATTATGCCTGACTTCCTGTATTTACAAACCAATATTTCATAAGCTTTCTTATCACCCTGCTTTACCTGCGCCATTAGTTCATGATCTTCATGCAATTCCTCACCACCTGATCAAAATAATATCTTTAATGTATAAGTGTATTTTAATTAAATATTTTGCTCTCTAATAATAAAACGTTTGACAAAGTTAAAAGTTACAAAGACTTTACTTATATTATACTTGTTTTTTTGACTAGTCACCAATAATAATATATATTTAATATATGTAGTCATGAATAATAGTCTAAAGGAGAGATATGTTGAAAGCTATAATTTTTGATATGGATGGAGTAATTATTGATAGTGAACCTTTACACTTTGAAGTGGAAAAAGCATTAGCTGAAAAATTAGGGGGTAAACTAGATGATGATTTGCACGAAACATTTGTTGGCACCACAGATTACAGCATGTGGGACAAACTAAAAAAGATGTTTGATTTTCAACCATCAGTAGAAGAAATAGTTGAATTAAAAAAAGAAATGTTTGTTGAAAGAATTGATGACGTCAAACTTATGGATAACTTTAGAGAACTTGTTTCATCTATGTATGATGAAGGATATCCAATGGCAGTTGCTTCATCAAATAATAGAAAAATCGTTGATATGATTATTGAGAAGTTTGACTTAGTAAAATATATGAAATTCGTTATAAGTGGTGAAGAAGTAGATAAGGGTAAGCCAGACCCGGAGATTTTCTTAACTGCCGCTAAAAAAATGAATGTTGAAGCAGAGGATTGCCTCGTTATTGAAGATGCAACCAGTGGAGTAAAAGCTGCAAAAGCTGCCGGTATGAAATGCGTTGGGCTAAAGAACCCAGACCACGGAAATCAAGATTTATCTGAAGCCGATCTGATAATTAATAATTTAAATGAATTAAACTTAAACATTATGAAAGAACTATTTTAGGAGATGATAAAATGAATCAAATAATAGTATTAGACTTTGGAAACACCTATACTCATGATGTAATAAAGGTAATAGAAGAAGAAAACATTAAGGTTAGTCTTCTTCCATACGACACAAACGCAGAGCAAATTAAGTCTGAAGAAAATGTAATAGGACTAATCATGTCCGGTGGGTATACCACTAAAAAAGCAGATGACTTAAAGGTATTTGATGGGGAAATCCTAAATCTAGATATACCAATACTTGGACTAGGGCGTGGTATGCAAGTAATTATCAATGAATTAGGTGGTACAGTAAAGGCAGTTGGATATGTATATGAGCCAACTCCATCAAAACTTACATTCCACAATACTGAAAAAGGAATCTTTAAAAATGGAGACAAGGAAAGAACTGTAGAACTAGGATTTGACGCTGCAGTATCAAAACTTCCAGAAGGATTTAAGGTGGTTGCTAATGGAGAAGAAGTAAAGTCTGGAGACGATAGGCCATTTGGAGCAATGGAAAACCCAGACAAAGACATATATGGAATTCAGTTTATCACAAAGCCAGCTGAAGAAGAAAAAGACGCCCAAGCAATAA
>CAZJCV010000287.1:0-1561 GCA_964544535.1 uncultured Lachnospiraceae bacterium
GAAGCTGCACTGCATTATAAATATGAGCCTGTATATGAAGGCTTTATAAGTCAAAAATAGAATGGTAGGGGGCGTGATAATATATGGAGTATATAGGGGTTATCATCATTTTCATGATTCTTATAATTGTGATTTGTATTGTATTTGTCCTAAAATTTAAAAGGAGTCAAGGTCTTGTACTTAGCACGACAGATAATCCTAATGGGGAAAAAATCGAGCTGGAATTTACTAAGGAAAATATACAAAACGAATTAGTTATCCAAATGGAAATGCTCCCTGCAGAGGAAATTATTGACGAGAACAAGCTTGTTGAGATTACAAATAGCAAAGTCTTAGCTCATGTAAATAATCTAGTGCCTGGTTTAGCACAGGTGGGTAATGTGGCTCACAATGCAGCCCAAGCGGCACAAGCCAATGGGGAAGTATTATATAGAGCAATAATTCCTGCAGGTACGAAGTTGGCAGATTCAAAGGCTATGGAAAATGCTGTTCGTGGTATTTATCGTGGCTCAGAAGGTATTAAAGGTCATGCAAACCTAGTAGCTGTTGAAGCACAAAAAGGAACAGCAGTTGTAGCTAATACCACAGCTGCTGCTATGGGAGTCGCTTCAATGGTTGTTGGTCAGTATTATATGACACAGATTAATGCTGAACTCGGAGAAATTAGCGATGGCATATCTAAGATTTCAGATTTTCAGGATAATGAGTATCGTAGTAGGGTTTTCTCACTTGTTACTCATGTTAAAAAGATAGCGGATTTCCAAGTTGAAATTCTTGAAAATAATGAATTGAGACTCAGTAAAATTGGTCAACTTGATAGTCTCGAAGAAGAAAGCACTCAACTTCTAGGACAAGCTAACCTTACACTTGCTGGATATACAAAAAAGAAAGACCTTGATTATACTGCATATGAAAAAGATTTAAAAGAGATACAGAAATGGTATATGTATCAGAAGTCATTGATTGAAGTGTTGTATAAGATTTCAGAGCTCAGGTATGCTATACATCTTGGCAGGGTTTCAAGGGAACAATGTGTGGCACTTCTCCCAACTTATACTCAGCAGGTAATAGATACCAAGGAAAAGCTTACTAATTGGCATAAGGACACCACGAAGCGTTTGAACATTGATACCGAAGAGGGAAGAAGAAAAAGAAATGGTTTTGATGGGGCTTTACACTTCATTCCAAGTCTTCTTAAAGATGAACTTAAGTATAAAGTAGTATCACAAGATACTGTAAATATGATTGCATCACAGTCTACTGTTCACAAAGAAATACATTATTGCGATACAAGTGATTTATACGCTGAGGACGTTCAGCTAATAGCTAAGGATGGAAAGATATATTATTTACCTGAAAGCACAGCAAAATAGTTAAAAGAACTAATTTCAAAAGGTGATAGGGTAAGGGCAATTAAATTGTATATGACTTTGTCAAGAAAAGAATTTAAAGAAGCCAGAGATTATATAGACAATTTAAGTAAAAACTTATAAAACATCTAATTTATTAATAACTCAACTTTCGCAGGACAATAATGAGAGTTTTTCCTTTAGGAATATGG
>CAZJCV010000288.1:0-1559 GCA_964544535.1 uncultured Lachnospiraceae bacterium
ACTCCTAATGCTTTTAATAGTACTCCGTAAGAATCAACATCGGGAACAAGGAAAAAATCTCCTACCACTCTGGTACTTCCTTCAAAAAATCCAGTTTCAATGTACAAAACCGAATCCCCAACCGCTCCAAATTGTATAGCAGGAACACTTAATATCGCTCCAGCCATATCAATTGCAAGTTCAGGAACTGACGGCATAATGCTAAGTCCGGTTAAACCTGAAAGAGACGATAAGTATGAACCTGCCAAAATATTCCCTATCTCCTGTAATGCCGATAGCTCCATTTCCTCAAATTCCTTGCCATCTTCAAGATTTCTTCCCATTAATATATTTACCAAAGTACGAGCTGCATCACTTTTTAAAATAAACATAATACTTCCTGCTATATCTCCTTCAACATTTAATAGCAATCCTACTACAGGTATTTCTGCCCCTCCTAAAATTTCACTTACATCTTTAAACTTCATCACTTTTACTTTAGGAACATCCATATCTACTTTTTTGTTTAGCATTTTAGCTAAAGCTGTAACTGCATTACCTGCACCAATATTCCCTATTTCTCTTAAAACATCCATATGTGTATCATCTAAATTATCAAAATTAATTTTCATTTTTTTCACTCCCAATTTCATCAACATTTATTAACTTTTTAAAATTCAGAAGACTCACTATTCTTTCATTAACCTTTCCTACCCCTAATATATAATCCAAAGAAAGATCGTTGGTAAAATTTGATACATTTTCAATGGTTTCTTCTTTTAGTTGTAAAACTTCATCAACTTCATCAACTATTACACCAAAGGAAAACTCCTTTAATTGAAGAATTATTATTCTAGTCTCTTCAGTTTCTTCAAAAGCTCCAAGTCCAAGCTTTTCTTTTATATCTATTACTGGAATTATATCGCCTCTTAAGTTTATAACTCCTTTTATATAATGGGGAGTTTTAGGCACTCTTGTAATAGAAAGCATCTTTTCAATTGTAGTAACATTTTGAATATCCACTCCATAATCCTCATTTCCCAGTTTAAATACAACAAATTGTCTGTTTTGAATATAAAAATCTTCACTCATTAATTTTTAACCCCCTCACTGTGGCAACATAAATTTTCAAATATTAAACTGCTAATGAATTCACATCCAGTATTAATGCTACATTTCCATCTCCTAATATAGTTGCCCCTGCAATATGCTTAACACCCGAAAGAAGTTTTCCAAGGGACTTTATAACCACTTCCCTTTGACCAATTAAAGAGTCAACTAAAAACCCTGATGTTTTTTCACCTTTTTTTACAATGACAACTGTCAAATTCTTTTTATCTTCGTCATATTCAGGTACTTCCAAGATCTTATTCAATCTCACAATAGGAACCACCATGTTTCTAAGCAGGATAACTTCTTGATTTTGAATCATTTTTATTTGCTCAGGAGTAATTTTTATAATTTCCTTAGTACTGTTTAATGGTATAGCATATTTTTCATCTCCTATTACTACTAATAGAGCCTGTATTATTGCAAGGGTAAGTGGAAGTCTTATAATAAACTTACTTCCAACACCCTTT
>CAZJCV010000289.1:0-1554 GCA_964544535.1 uncultured Lachnospiraceae bacterium
ATTTCTAAATTTCTGATAACTGCATCTTGAATTAATTCACTTTTTTTAAATTCCGCTTTCGATATGCCCTGTGTAAATTTTTTTATCTTTTCAATGCAATAAATAATATCTTTTAAATAAAATTTATAATCACGCATATATAACACTGCCCAATATTTCTTTTTTTAAATCCTCTTTTATATTTTCAGCTATTACCAGATCTACTTTTTTATTGAACCTTTCCTCTAAATAAAATTTTAAATCCATATAATTATCAAAAGTTTCGTTTCCCTCTTTAAATTCAACTAAAACATCAATATCACTATATTCATTTTCCTGGTTTTTGGCATATGAACCAAACAATCCTATCTTATCAATTCCGTATTTATCTAATTCATGTTTATTATTCTTTAAAAATGTTATTATATCATTTCCCTTCAAAATGAATCTCCCCCTTTCTTTAAATTTTCAAATTATTAAATAGTAATCCGGGGAATATATGTCAACCAATTTCTTTTATATCAAGTCTACTTGTAATCTTTTTTTCAATTTTATTATATCATATTTAACCATTTCTTAATCTATTAACTTAATAATTTCTTATATATTTATCCCTATTTTTTCTATAATAATATTCTACTAAATTATTATTAATCCCTTCTCCTGTTTTAAAAAAACCAACCATTAAGGTTGGTTTTTCACACTTTATTTCCTCTTTCTCCGGTTACGATGTAACCTGTCCAATCCTTGTTGTTCTTTCATCAATTTATCATAGGCACCTGCAACCAGGGCCTGTTTCTCTGCAGAGACCCTGTCTGCGAAAAAGCAATATAGCCGGTACCATTGTTCAAACCTTAACTCTGTTGGATTTGCATCCATATTGAATCCATTATCCCTGGCCAGCCTCTTCAATTGTTTATGGGTAAATATCCTTTTACACTTATTCCTTAACCCCTTGTTCTGTCGGGTAAAAATATAGGTTATAAAATCCTGGTAGAGCCTCCCCTCCTCTTCCTTACATAATAGTTTTCTTCTTTGTCTGATATGGAGGAAAACTGCATCTACATCCGGTACTGGCCTGAAATCTGTTTTTTGAAAGCTGTGGAGTATTCTGAATTCAAAATATGGTTTTAAAAGCAGGGAACGCAGTGATTCTTTATAATAGGGGTAACCGGCATATTTCCAGGCTGCCTCTTTTTGTATAACCAAATAGGCATCCTGAGGTGCCCTGTCTTTTTCTGTTATTTTATGGATTATCTCTGCTGTAATATTAAAAGGTATACTGGCAAAGACTTTATATTCCTTACCCTCCGGCAGTTCATACTGGAGAAAATCCCCCTTGATAATCTCTACATTTTTCCTGCCTTCAAACATGGATGATAGCTTTTTATAAAGATAATCATCATACTCAACGGCAATTACCCTCCTGACAGTCCTGGCCAGCTCCCAGGTTATTATCCCTTTACCAGGGCCAATTTCCAGGACAAGGTCATCCTTATCTAAATTACTCATTTCTATCAATTTATTTACCAGTTCAGTACTCTGTAAAAAATTCTGCGTATACTTTAATTGTTG
>CAZJCV010000290.1:0-1550 GCA_964544535.1 uncultured Lachnospiraceae bacterium
AAATTGTTTTCAGGAAAGATAGAAAAGTTGCACACTTTTACTTGACACAAACATTAAAATCCATATAATGGACAAAGCTTTTTTATTTGGTATATTTTCAATATACAATGTATCAACATATAGGGAGGATTCATTATGCGGGTACTGATTAAAATATTATTATTTCCAATTACATTGATACTTACAATACTTATATTGTTTTTTGATTTTGTTTGCCTGTTCTCAACTGCTGTGCTGTCAATATTGTCCTTTGTAGTATTTATGATTGCACTAGGAACGATTTTTATTTTAAGAGAAACTTCGGAGGGAATAAGAATTATTGTGTTAGCATATCTAATAAGTCCATATGGAATACCCATGTTTGCGGCATGGCTAATAGCAAAGATAGAGGGATTAAATGATATGCTGAAATCAATATAAAGGAAATGGAATAAGGGCGAAAGCATTTTAAGGCTTTCTCCCTTAACTGACACACAGCAGGAGTGCCAGTGGAAAGCAAGGGCGGCGTAGCCGTTTATCTCGACCCTTGCTTTTTGATGGGACTCCTGCTATTTTTCTTTTGTTGAAGTTTTAGCTGTGGGTAGATATAATTGAATGTAATAGATAAATAGGAATTTGTAATAAGATTCTGATTTTGGAAGCAAAACTACGATTAAATAGATTGGAGAATAATTATGTCAAAAAAGAGAAGGTGCGTTTTTTGTGGTGGGGGAAATTTAAGCAATGAACATATTTTTGCCCAGTGGTTATTAAAAGAACTTGATATATATGATAAAAATGTTGCCATGACCCATGCGAGTTTTATTGGTATTCCTGTATCTAATCGACAACATTCTTTTTCCAAATTAGTAAATGGATTGGTATGCATAAAGTGCAATAATGGTTGGATGAGTCAATTGGAAGGAGATTGTCAAAGACATATTATTAACCTTATGAGTATGAATGATTTTCAAAATGAATTTATCTTTCTCAAAGAGCATTATGATACTGTTGCGAAATGGGCTTTTAAAAATGTTATTCTATTAAATTCTGCTACTAATTATAGACAACTTGTTCCCAATGAGCACTATGTCTCTCTCTATTCTGGTAGTATCCCAGAAGGAGTTTTTATAGATTTAGCTTTTTGTAAAAGTGATCCTATAATAGAATGGAGACAAACTCCTGGTGGTTTAGTTATAAAGGATGAAGAAATTCCATTTAATCCAAATGTGTCAAGATATTTAATTACGTTTCAAATTAAAAATTTGCTTATTAAAGTAGTATTTTATAAAAGCTCAAATAACGTTTTTTATGAAGATGAGGGGGCAATCCGGATTTTCCCAGAGTTTGGTGTGTATGGAACCCCTGAATTATTTGATGATATCGATAATTTTGATATTCATGGCGTAATACACGAATACTTAGATACAAAGAAGCAAGAGTAACAGATCCAAAATTGATAGGTCAATTACATAATTATTTATTAATAAGAGCTGCTTTATGTGGCTCTTTTTTATGTGTGTGCCCAGCATGGGCAACAACTTGGTGGTGAAAGTCCACTACGGGCTTGG
>CAZJCV010000291.1:0-1533 GCA_964544535.1 uncultured Lachnospiraceae bacterium
ACATATTGAGATTGGTCTTTGATATTGTATAGATACACTCAATAAGTAAGAAACAGCTAACATAATATCGTTTTCTTGATACGCATTAGCATCTGGTGGAATGCGATAAAAATCTTTTAAATACTCTTTTGCTCCTTTTAGTTTAACTACTACAATTTCAGCGTCAGGAGCAACTCCTGTAAAGTAGTTAGATTCTTCAATCCAGTTTCCAGCAGCTATACCCGCTAAATACGTGCCATGCCCATTTTCATCCATTGTAGGAATAATAGTAAAAGGATTTTCTGATTCCAGAGCTTCACTTATCTGCTCTTTGATGTAGTTTGTTCCAATATTAAAGCCTTCTGGAGGAGATCCGTCCTGAATCGTCTGGTCCCATATTGATAAAATTTTAGAAGTTTCATCTTCATTTATAAAGGCCTCATGTGTATAGTCGATTCCAGTATCAACTATTCCAATTAATACACCTCGTCCTCGTAAGTTTAGAATTGGGATATTTCTTAGTTCAGAAATACCAGAAGCCTCAGTGCTTGGTATATCCATTAAACCATAACAGAATGGATTAGAAAAAAGACCGATACTGTGTATATAATTTTCAGGTAATTCAACTACTAAATCAGCATAATCTTCATTTAATATTTGTTCTCTACAATCCATATCCATATCTTGTACTCCTACTTGAGCTTATATATTAATATATGAGAGTGCTACAAATATAATACAAAACGAATAAAACGTCCCCTTAACACGACAACATTTACAATAGTGTATAAGAAGTGATATACTTTATTTGTTAGTAAGTTACATTTGTAGATAAATACGCAATAATTATAATTTTTCTCAGGAGGAAATAAAATGATTAGAGAATTAAGAAAAGAAGATAAAGATTTGTATATTTCAATGGTCAAAGATTTTTATAATTCAGAGGCGGTACTTCACAATATTCCTATTGGGAATATTCTTAATACCTATCACGAAATTGTTTCCTGTTCGCCGTATGTAAAGGCATACTTGATAGAAGAACAGAAAGAAACGGCTGGATATGGGCTCATTAGTTTGACATATTCTAACGAGGCAGGCGGTCTGGTTGTTTGGATTGAGGAACTATATATACTACAAAAGTTTAGAGGTTTAGGACTTGGGGGTAGGTTTTTGGATTTCGTAGAAACAGAGTTTTCATCCAAGGCAAAACGATTTAGGCTTGAAATAGCAAAAACTAATAAATCAGCACAACGTTTATATTTACGAAAAGGCTATACTTCATTGGAATATTTGCAAATGGTGTATGATATATAGCATCGCTTTAACAGTAATATACACTTGCACATTTATTTGAAAACCCACTTTTTGTCATGAGAATAATAGACAGTTAAAGTTGATTCACATTTTTTATAAAATGTGCAATTAGTAATTTTATATTTAATAAAAGAGCTAGCTAATAGTCATGTCAGCAACTAAAAAACCAAGAGTAGAATGAGAAGGATAATATGATAGAAAGTAAACGTTGTCCATGGTGTGGTTATGTTTTAAAACATG
>CAZJCV010000292.1:0-1518 GCA_964544535.1 uncultured Lachnospiraceae bacterium
AAACATTACTAAAGGAAGGACATTATTGGGAACATCATTAAAAAATATTATTAAGGAGGTGAATTATTATTATGGGTATTAAGAAGTTTAAGGAATCCTTAGATGTTATTCGAAGTGTATTCGGTAACGAAGTTTATATCACTCAATTAGCTATCTTTTTAGAGGTAGCTAATCATGAGGGTATTTCTACGCCTGACCTAGAGAAACGTCTTGGCGTTGCTCAAAACACTCTTAGTAGGAACATTAAAAAACTATCTAGGTATAGAGATAGAAAAACGAAAAAGATTGAAGGTTTGAATTTAATGTATTCTACTCAAGACTTAGAGGAGAGACGCAGGTTTGTTCTGTTCCTAACACCTGAAGGACACGAATTAAAGGAACGCTTAAACTCACTGTAGAAGGGGGATAGAGGGTATCATGACGGTGTACCTCGTGGCAAGTATTACTATTTTGAGGCTATCATCAACGGGAAAAGAATTAAAAGAAGTACAGGGATATTAACAACAGAACGTAGAACTGTAGCCGAAAGAAAAGCAATAGAGATGCTAGCAAGCTTAGGACAAGACCATCACAAAAAGACAAGTCAAAGTTTAACGCTTAAGAAAGCTATTGATGAAACATACGAAAAAAGGTGGCAACACAATAAGGATTGGAAAACACCACTAGAACGAGCAGGAATCATCATGGAAATATTAGGGGAAAGCATAACCTTAGCGGAAATAGATGATGGAAAAGTGGATAAATTAGTGGATAATCTACTTAATACTAGGAAACTAACGAAAGCAACAGTTAATCGTTATCTTGCAACACTTAGTGTAATCTATACGGTTAATAAAGAGAAACACAACAGACCAGAGATTAACAAGTTTAAGGAAACAAAGGGAAGAATTAGGTATTTGACAAAAGAAGAAGAAACTAAAATGCTAAAGTACCTTAAAGACACCAACAGACAAGACATTGCAGAGTTTTATGTTTGTCTTATTGATACAGGTGCAAGATTCAGTGAAATGAATACCTTATTAAAGCAAGATGTACTTTTAGATTCAAAAGAAATTCACATTTGGGAAAACAAAGGGGACCTACCTCGTACTATACCACTGACTAAAAGAGCAAAAAAGATACTAGAGCAAAGGAAAACCGAAAATAATAAGGTATGGAATTTAAAATATCAGGAAGTTTATGATGTGTTTCAAGAAGTTAAAAGGTATCTAAACTTAGACCATGATAACGATTTTACAATTCATACTTTTAGACATACATTTGCAAGTAGATTAGTTCAGAGAGGAGTGAGTTTGTACACAGTACAAAGGTTACTTGGACATTATTCTATACAAGTTACCGAAAAATATGCACACTTAAACACGGAAAACTTAAGGGAAGCTGTAGAGCTACTAGAGGATTAGTGTTAGTGAGTAACGGAAGGAATTAAGACTATAATAACAATAAAAAAACACCACCAAAACATCACCAATTGCATATAAAGTAGTACAGGGACGTACTAGAGGTTAGACTCATAAT
>CAZJCV010000293.1:0-1516 GCA_964544535.1 uncultured Lachnospiraceae bacterium
GTTTCAGGCTTAACAATAACCAAATTCTCTTTCCATCTTGAATAAAACTTTGAAAGTAAAACCCATAACTGACGATAGGCAGGAGTAACAGTTGGTTTAGGTATTTTTTTATCAATTACCTGTAGGTTAAAAAGCGATACCTGACTTCTAAGAGCTATAATTTCCTCAACTTTTTCTTCCTCAGACATAAATTTTATTAATATAAAACCCAGGAACATTTGTAACCATTGTTTCACATATAAAATTATAGATTTATAATTAGACACTACATCAACCCCACGTTTAAAAGAATTTTTTATATCTGTATTTATTCTTTAATCTTAGATAAAGCAAATCTCTAGCCTATAGTATATACCTAATTAACTAAACAAACTAATTTGACAAACAATACTCAATATGTAGTTTTATGTATTATAGGAAATAAGAATTATAAATTGCATATGATTCATGAATAAAGTAGTGGTTCATAGTCACAAAAGCAGACATCAAATTGAATATGATGACAATGGAAACCAAGAGAAAATGACAGATGATACAGGAGAGACAGTACGTACTTATGATGAATTAAACAGGGTAATTAGTAAAAATGTAGGCAATATAAGTGGAGAAGCTCTGTATAAATATGATATACTTGTATTTGACGGAAATGATTATTTAACTGCAGAAGTGAGTGTGGACAATAAGGGAAATGAGATAACAAAAGTATATGATAAGGTAGGGAGGTTGAAATATGTAGTAGATGATGAGTTGGTATCAGGTTCATCAATATCTAGTGCAGATTCTTCAAAATTAACAGAATATGATTATTATGACAATGGAGCAAGAGAGAGTATAAGACATCCTCAATTTACTGAAGGCTCTAATACATATAGATATAGACAGACCTATAATTATCGAAATGATGGGCTATTGAATATGCTGGTTACTCATAAGATGGAGATAACAGCAAACGGAGAAACGGTTGATTCTCAATTAGAGAGATTTCAATATTACTATGACAATGCAGGTAATCAGACTTCAAAATTTGAAATTGTAGATGGGGTAGTTAAGGGTACAACAGATTTTGAATATGATGACCTAAACAGATTAGAGAAGGTAACAGAGCCAGAAGGAAGAGAAACTGTATATACATTCGATGCAGCAGGAAATAGGAAAACAGAAGCAATAACAGAATCTGGTGCAACAGTTAATAAAATTTATCACTACAATGATAAAAACTGGCTTGAAGAAGTAGAAGTATTAGGAGCAGAAACAATAGAATATGATTATGATGAGGATGGGAATCAAACAGAAGTAAGGAAAATAGAAAACGGCGTTATAGAAGTTATTGCAGAATATAAATATGATCCATTAAACAGACTTATAGAAGCAGTGACAGATACAGGTACAGTAACATATGCATACAATGGTGAGGGAAGAAGAGTAGAAAAGAGTACAGGACAAGAGACAATATATTACCTGTATGAGTATGACAAAGTAGTACTTGAAGTAGATGGGACTGGAGATCAGGTAGCAA
>CAZJCV010000294.1:0-1483 GCA_964544535.1 uncultured Lachnospiraceae bacterium
AGTAGCAAAAAAGAAATAATGTTGATTTTTTTCATTTTATATCCCTTTCTTTTTTAAATTAAATTTCAATTATTAAAGGATGATCGGTTACGGTTATTGTAATCGAACTAATATTGTTTAAGGTCTCAATCGCCGATGTTCCGAGTGTTGGATCGTAAATGTTTAAGGAAGAGCATGTGGAACTTAATTCGATGCTGACATTGTTTGAGCCACCTGAATATTGTTCACCCCATACTACCAGATAAAACTTTCCGTTGCTTTTTTGCATCAGTATCTCATGCACGTTGTCCGGCAGGTATGGAATGGAATAATCCAACATGCCGGTCGAGGAAACCGAATTATCGTCTGCCAAGATTGTAGTTAAGTTGTGAAGATAGTAAGCTGCTTGGCGCGGAGTATAATCGGGTTTGTAGAAACCATATTGCTGATTACCACTTTCGTCGGTACGGTCCCTGAGTAAATAGATAGATGTGTAGCTCCAGCCTCGTTTGAATTGAGATAAATATAAATTCATGAAAAGCTTGCCTTGTAATTCTTCATTTACACCATAGGTATCGATGGCAACACCCGTTTCCGTTGTAACTTTGGGGAGGGTCATAAGTTCCGAAACTGAATAACCGGGATATTTATTCAGCCATGTTAACCCATAGTTTCCGTACAGACCATCCACTTTGCAATCCTGACCGGGATCGGAAGCTATCCATGTTTGGTTGTCGTGTATTCCCGGCCATGCCGGGTGAACTATATAATTGTGGCAGTTGGCATAATCGGCATACTTGGTACCTGCAGGCATTAATGTGCCTGCCCCTTCGGGGATGGTCAGGAATTGCAGACCGCAATTGTCTGCCTGTGCGCCGGGTTCCGAGATAGTCCAAACCGGGTAATCTTTCAATTGTGGGTCGCTTTTTACGGCACTGTACAAATCGCGTTGTAATTTTGCTACCGGTATCCACGACAAATCCCTGCCGCCCGGTTCACCATGGTAAATGATTCCCCAGTTGTTAGGTTCATTATTCCCTTCTATGGCTATCAAAGCTCCGACAGTCTCTAATTGTTTGGCGCCTTCCAGTAGTCTTGGAATATCCGTTCCCCCACTTAACAGTCCGTAGCTGAACCTAACTTTGGTCTGACGATGAAGTTCGACCAGATCAGAAACAGGAATATCACCTTCATAACCCACACGAAACCAGCGAATACCGGTGTATTTTGTGGCATTGATAGTGTTTGTCAAATTTTCTCCACGTCTGGAAATAGAGGAAACAACTCCGATGCTGTTTAAAAAATCATAAACAGGGATAGCTGTCGTAGCGGACGCAGTTGTCCTTGTGTTGTATAAGTTGGAATTGATAGTCTTATTTGTGCTATCGGAGGGAATTACCATAGAAACGGGTTGCGGTAAACCATAAGCGCTAATGCCGGTTATAGTTAATAAGTAGGAAAAACCAAAGATTATTGTTAAAGTACACAACAATCGAAAACATGC
>CAZJCV010000295.1:0-1471 GCA_964544535.1 uncultured Lachnospiraceae bacterium
TAAAATATATGGTTTTTGGAATCATTGCCCTTCCAGTATGGAGATACAGAATGAGCAAGCTTGGGGAATTTTAATATAAATAGGCAAAGAAAAAGCGACTACTCTAAGAGAAATTATTCTTAAAGTAGTCGCTTTTTGTATTTTATATGACTGAAATGTTTAGAAGAAAAAATATTTTAATATCTTTATAAGCCCCAAAGCCTTGTATACTAATAAAAGTTTTCTTTTGCTTCTGCTCCTGTCAATCAGAAAGCAGAAAGTGTACTAGTTACTAATTACAAATCCATTCTTTTTTCTTTTTAGTTATATATAACTAAAATAAAGCCTCGATTTTATTCTGTTTATTACAAATTAAAATTTTGTTGTCTAATCATAGATCTATTTAAAAAATAGTAAACGTTCTTCTAAAATCAGATTCATTGTTTGCAACATCTCAAGAATCTCACTTTTATCTGTTAACCATTTGCTTTCATCCGGCTTCATACTTGCAATTAATGGCTTTATGGTTTCCCTTGAAATTGCATTATTATAGAAAAACATTTGAAGATTTTCTCTTGCAATCCAATGACTTAACATTATCTCATTCTGAAAGTAACTATAATAGTCTCCTTTTGGAAAACAATTATACAGTGTAGGTGGCATTTGATCGTAATATTTATCATATCTTGTTCCATTTATACCCTGAGATGGCCATTTCATAACATTTGCCCGTGTTTCAGCAAGTTTAGCAAAATGATATAATTCTTTTACTACTTCCTCACTCTTAGGCAAATATGCATCAACATTGTTTTTAATTCTTTTTAAGAATTTATGCGGATCTGGTCCAAATCTATCTTTTTTATAGAATTTTTCATCTGGATTTAAACAATCCAATACAAATTTTAACGGTGTCCATACAGAAAAAATAGTATCAGCACATAGATCACCATTTAAATATATACAATCTAAATCATTGTCTTTCCTTGGTTTCTTGGAGACCATCCAATAATTTATAAAATTGATTATATAATTGTCTGTGTATCTATCCCCTAAATAACTTTGCATCTTATTTTCAATCATATAAAAAGTCCCTTTCCACTTTATATTTGGGGTACAATAAGCTGCTTACTATATTTCTATAACTATTTAACTTTATTATTGTAATTAGCTCATAGTTTTTGTACATTGTCACTTTGGTAGTAAGTGTCATTTCCAAAATAATATTTACTTTTATTTGAATCAAAGTTTACATTTTCTATATGCGTTTATAATTATTATGAATTTAGTGATTTATACACAACTAAACCTTCTAATATCCCAAGTTTGAAAGTTTAATTCATTAAAGATCATTTTTTATTACTTTCACATCATCTTAAATTATTTATAAAACGGTAAAATATTTGTTTCTATTTTGTTTTTACATACTATAGCTACACTATGTCTTGCCCTAGTTACTGCAACATAGAACTTACATTTTATCTCAAAATTGTCC
>CAZJCV010000296.1:0-1458 GCA_964544535.1 uncultured Lachnospiraceae bacterium
ATCGAGTAGGGTAACCCTACAGTAATTTTCTGTAGGGCTATCCCTCTCACAGAACCGTACGTACGGGCCTCGTATACGGCTCCTGATAAACCTCAGTCACCACTTATTGGTAGTGATGCAAAATCCCGACATTATATTGCTCAAGATTAACTAGTCCAATCTCGTCAAACCACTTATTGGGCAACGCTAAATGTACTGGAGGACATATGGAGTTTCGCCATCTTGTCATGGAGATTTTCTCAAATTCCCCTTTGTAACCCCGCCTTCTGAGTGCTTTATGCAATTGCCTCCAGCTTTTCCACTCCTTCATTTGTTTCATTCGCAACCTTCTTCGTATCCACTGCATCAACCCTCGGAAGATACCCTTGCAGTTTGCGGCTCGGAAATAATTAGCCCACCCTCTTAACACGGGGTTTAACCTCTTAACCATCATTTCTATGTTCATCCCGTGATTTCTGGGTGTCATCTGCTTTATCTTTTCTTTAAACTTCTTCAGCTTCTTGGGATGAATGGCTACATATTTGGCGTATATCACAAAGCCTAAATAAGCTACCCCTTGTCTTGTGTTGGTGAGGTGGGTTTTCTCTTTGTTTACTGTAAGTTTTAGTTCTTCTTCCAGTATTTTAGTTGCTGTGTTCTGATATTTCTTCGCCTCTTTGTAGCTTTTCGCAAATATGAGGATATCATCGGCATAACGCACTATGCGTATGTTTCTTCTCTTCATCTCCTGGTCAAAGTAGTCCAGGTAAATGTTTGCCAATAAAGGCGAACACACGCCTCCTTGCGGGCTTCCGATTTCCGTTTCCTGGATGCTTCCGTCTGCCATTATCCCAGATTTCAGGAATTTCCTGATAAGGGTTAGTACGCTTCCGTCACTGACTTTTTGGTTTACTGACTTTATTATCAGCTCGTGGTCTAAGCGGTCAAAGCATTTCGACAAATCCATGTCCACCACGTGCTCTAAACCATATTTGTTCATGAACATTTCCGCTTTTGCTACCGCTTGTTGACAGGAGCGCCCAGGTCTGTACCCATAGCAAGACGGATGAAAATCCGGGTCAAAGATTGGTTGCAGTACGTTTAGGAGTGCTTGTTGTACTACCCGGTCTTTTACAGTGGGGATACCTAACGGACGCTTGCTTCCATCCGGCTTGGGTATTTCCACTCGCAACACCGGTTGTGGTTCGTAGGTGCCGGTTTTGAGTTCATGATGAAGTTGGGCTAGATTACTTTCTAATGCCTCGCCGTATTGGAACACGGTCTGCCCGTCTACCCCGGGAGCACCGTTGTTCCTCCTTACAGACTTGTAGGCGTTTGCTAGATTGTTTAAGCTATATACCTTATCTATCAGACTGTACCATTTCTTCATCATAATCCCTCGATTTCGCTGTGCTTCCTCTGGCCTCATCAACTTGGTGACGGTTTCTTCTGCCGGTTCTACAGCGTCTTTAGCTCTAT
>CAZJCV010000297.1:0-1434 GCA_964544535.1 uncultured Lachnospiraceae bacterium
CTCCAGCATTGTCAAGGCTGATCTAGTTCACTGGGACTTTTGCAGGTTGCTTTTCGCTGTGAGTTCATATAGCTCGCTCATGGATTGTTCACTGAAGTAGCGTTTTCCGGTCATCCATTCCTCGTGTTGTTCAAGCAACATTGCACCTACCAACCGAATGGTAGCCGCCCGGTTCGGGAATATGCCAACCACGTCGGTACGGCGCCGGATCTCGCGGTTGAGACGCTCCAGTGGGTTGGTTGATCTGATCCGTCGCCAATGGCTCGGCGGGAAATGCATATGGGCCAGTAGGTCCGCCGAAGCCAAATCAAGGATGTCTGCTGCCTTTGGAAAGCGTGTCTCGAGTTCGATCACGATCCGCTTAAGCTGGGCTTCTGCGAGCTCGTAGGAAGGCTGCTGGAAAACCGTCCGAACCAGGTTGGTCACTTCGGGCTGAGCCGATCTGGGAACATGCGAGAGGATGTTTCGCATAAAGTGAACCTGACATCGCTGCCACGCTACTTCTCCCAGAACCTGCTGAATTGCGTTCTTGAGGCCCTCATGGGCGTCGCTGATGACCAGTTGAATTCCCTTCAAGCCTCGAGCCACAAGGCTACGCAAGAACTCGGTCCAGAAGGCCTCTGTTTCAGCGGCACCCAGACTGATTCCTAATATCTCCCGGACGCCATCGCGGCGGACCCCCATGGCCACGACCAGTGCCGTGCTTTGGACTCGGCTGTCTTCACGAACCTTGGGGAACGTCGCGTCAAGCCACACGTATGGGTACTCTGCCCCTTCCAAGGAACGGGTGAGGAGCGATTGGACACGCTCATCCAAGCCTTTGTTAATGCGTGATACGGCTGATTTATCCAGACCCTCGATGCCCATCTTAACAGCCAGGCGTTCAACTTTACGAGTGCTGACGCCGTTGACATAGGCCTCCATGATGACGCTCAGGAGAGCCTGCTCGGCAGGCTTCTGCCGTTCCAGAAGCCAGTCCGGATAATACGATCCCTCTCGTAGCTTCGGAATCCCCAGCTCGATCGTTCCGACCCTTGTTTCTAGTGACCGGTGCCGATAGCCGTTCCGTTGTGTTACTCTGCGATCCCCAGCACGTTCGTATTTATCGGCCCCGATTTGGTCTGCTACGTCAGCTTCAAGAAGTTGCTGCACTGCCCATTCGGTCGTTTCGCGTAATACGTCAACATCTTCTGTGATACGAATGGTCTCCAAAAGGGACTCGAGCATCGCACGCGGAATAATACCTTGAGCCATCGTGTGTCAACCTCCGTTGTTTTGTTCACGCCTAACAACATTGGAGTCACACGGTGGCTATCCCTGCCAGGATCGCCTAAGAAAACCGTTGTCGAACTGACGTTCGATCCGCAGTCCTCCTCGCTAGGGGGACTCTCATCTGGCTTCCTCTGCTTTTACACCACTACCTAAGACTCTAAC
>CAZJCV010000298.1:0-1424 GCA_964544535.1 uncultured Lachnospiraceae bacterium
AAGTGCAGTGCATCAGGCTCACAATGTAAGAAGTGAGAAGTGTGTATCAAAGGAACAGCATATAGACCCTAACGGAATACATGAGATATGGGTACATGAACCGATAAGACAGGCATATCACAGGATATTCGATGAAGCTGTGCAGAGATACAATGAAACACAGACAAGAGCAGAGCGAAAGATAACCAACTACTACAACAAGATGCGAGACAGCGAAACGCAGCATCCTGCCTATGAGATGATAATAGGCATCTATGGCAAGGATGAGAATGGTATTCAGCAGTGTTCCGAAGAGGAAGGAAAGCAGATAATGAAAGAGTTCGTGGACACATGGAAGGAAAGAAACCCGAACCTAGAATTGATAGGAGCATACTATCACGCAGACGAACAGGGAGAACCGCATTGTCATATAGACTATATACCCGTAGCACACGGATACACAAAGGGAATGGATACCCAAGCAGGACTTGTAAAAGCCTTTGGAGAGATGGGATTTGAGAAGCAAGGCAAAGTAACTGCACAGATACAATGGGGGCATAGAGAAAACGATACTCTTACACATATCTGTGAAAGATACGGACTTGAAGTATCTCATCCAAAGGAAGAGGGAAGAGTACACCTTGATACAGAGACCTATAAGGCAGAAAAGCACCTTGAAGGCACTTTAGACCATACAAGAGACCTTTTATCCGTACAAGACGATATAAGGGCTGAAACGGGCAAATTAGAGGCTACAAGGGATAAAGCAGAGACGCAGGCAGAGAAAGCCCTTGAACGAAAAGCAAAAGCCTTTTCCAAGTCCTACAAGAAGGATAAGGAAAGCGGATGGAACTATGATAAAGGACTTGAAAAGGAAATCCGTTCCCTTGTAAAGGACAGGGCAGAGGATGTGAAAGCAATCTCACACACCGACCTTGATATTGAAAGGGAGTATGATTCTGCAAGGGCTACAAGGGAGCAGGCAGAAAGACAAGCCGAGAGAATGAAAGACCAAGCAGAAGCAGAGCTACAAAGAGCAGAACAGATAAAAGCAAGGCAGGAAGACCTTGTAAGAAGTCAAGCAGACAGACAAGCCCAGAGGATGTTCCAAGAGTTCATCCAAAGGGAGTTCCGCGGACAGACAAGAGGAAGTGAAGAGAGACTTCGTGAGCATTGTGCGGATGTGAAATACAAAGACGGACACAGTGTACTGGATGACTTCATACAAGCCGAAGAAGCCTTAGAGCAGCGGTTAGAGATGTCATGGGGGTATGAAAGATAATGAACGCATGAAGTCAAGCGAGTATCTGAGCATAAGGAACGAGCAGAGCGAGTGGTAGCGGAAGATACGACCTTGACGGAGTAAGAGAACAGATAGCCTATGAGCAGGGGAATAACACAAATTCATTTTGTGCTGTTCCCTTGCTTGATTCTTGGCGAAAGAA
>CAZJCV010000299.1:0-1423 GCA_964544535.1 uncultured Lachnospiraceae bacterium
TTCTACTATGTTTCTTTAATTTCCGCTAATGTGATTGTCAAGGATCCAAACCGGGTACAGGTCATTCTTTTCCCTCACCGTCTATATACCATAGCTTTAGACCATCATTTTTTGTAACTATAAAGTTTTCAACTTTCTGATCCCCATCTATATCTGCTATTAAAGTATTGACAATATCCGGTTCTCCATGTTTTTCCATAAAGTTTTCTATAACATTATCTTGACCATTTGCTTTATCTTCGGTTCCTTCATACTTTGGAATACTGCATCCTGCAAGCAAAACTATAAATATCACTATCAAAAATATTCTTTTCATAATAAAATTCCTCCCCTTAATCAGTTATTAATTAGCTATTTTAAAATTATATCTACTTTAGACTTTTTATTTATTAAATATAATCCATTTTTTACTACTTCTCATTTCAAACTCCCTTTTATCAAAAATAATGTGCCATTAAACGGCTTACCCACTCAGGAACAATAGCATTATCTTTGCAGTCATACATTGGATAGTAAGGTTTAATATCTAATATTGGTGTATTATCAATGGCATCTAATCCTTTCACTGTAATGACATTTCCACTTACACTCAACAATTCTACAGAAGTAATACCAATAGGATTAGGCCTGTCCTTTGCCCGTTGGGATAAAATCCCAACCATTGGCATATCTTCACGACCTTGTGGTTTCCTTACTAGATGCTTATCTAAGCTGAAATTAGCTTTATCCAGATAGTAAACAACTATTATATGTGAAAAATCAGAAAGCCCAACTAAACCTTTCTCTAGTTGTTCATCTATTATAATCTCAGACACATCATTCCCCCAACTTATATCTTTTTGGTTTGCTACATTATTACGAACTGTACCAATTGAGTTTAATTCTATTTTCATTTTAAATCCTCCATTTTAAATAAGTTAGTATAAGCTAAATTACATCTTTACTTTCTTTAAATCACTTATATATCAAAGGTTTTAAGTTTTTATTAATAAAAAAAAAAATAGTATCAATATATTTATTATTTTTTTAGCCAAGCATAAGCCAAAAATACTCTGGATATAAACTCCAGGATTTTGTCTGTCTGTCATACTGCCAGTATGTTACTATAAATCCAAGCCTGTCAGCGTGGGAAGTTCCGGCTACAGCGTTTTGTGCCTGCAACCTGTATGGAAAAATTCCGTCATCTTTGACAGGATACAGATGTGGCTGGTAAATAACAAATCCTTCTAGAGGTTTTATAAGCCTGCCCCTGCTGTCATAAACCCTTCCTTCGTAAAATTCCTTTCTGTCACTTACATCCACTATATAAGATTGATTAAGTTTATCGCTTTTAACAAGGACTTTGTAATTGTCCATATATTTAACTTTAATCTCTAAGGGTTTCATAAGTTCTACAAATTGTTCAGGGCCAAGAAAATATTCA
>CAZJCV010000300.1:0-1420 GCA_964544535.1 uncultured Lachnospiraceae bacterium
CATAGCGACAAGCATATTATCAACCGAAAGTTTACCGCTGCCAAATCTTGAATAGTAGTCAGTTTCTAGTATTTCATCAATCTTGCTAAAGAATGATAAGCATAATCCTTTAATGCTTCCATCGTAAGAGCATTCTAGTCTTAAAAAAACTACTTGATATCTTGAAAGTTCTTTTTCTTGATATTTGCTATGGACAATAACTTGTGGATACATTGTTAATATCCTATTTACAACAGTGGTTTTCCCCATACCTGAGACTCCTAAAAGTGTGAAAGAGCCTGCAGTGCTGCGATAATGGTTTGAAACAAAGGATTTATCTAATATATTCCTTCCTATATATCCTTGCCTTATAACCCTACTTATTCTGCTTTCCAAATCTAAATGTATCATTAAAGGCTGAAAAACGTCATATAGACGGCCAACAAGATGAGTTCTATATTGACTATCTAACTGTCTTTCCTCTTTATCATAGGGAGGAAAATATGCTAACTTTGATACTATTTCATTTGACGATGTAATCTCAGGTAATGATTCTATAAATGGATTACCTTTATATTCTGAAATAATCTGTTCCTTGTACTCTGCATTATGTATCAAATCCTGCACGGTCTTTCCCCTCCTTCTGTGCTTTTACTAGTAATTCAACCATATCTTGTTCTGCATCTCCATAGGATTTTTCTTCAATTACTATCTTAGGCTCTTCTGGTCTTATTTCGATAATATTTTGCTTCCTCTCCTGTTGCTTCTCAAAATTACGATTATCTCTGATATTTTGAATACGCCTCTTTTTACTTATACCTTCTTCAACTTCATTTTTAGTATCATCTTTTGCCTGCTCTATAATATTCTCTATGTCTTCTAATAAATTAATCTTATTTTGCAGTTCTACCTTCTTTGAGGCTTTGGCCTGCATTTTTTCATATTCTAGTAGATAAGTTACTTCTTCGATAGATTTTTCTATATATCTTGACTGATGTTCTAATAAAAAACACTTATCAAACTTTCTACCATCTTCGTACTTAATATAAATATAACTCATATCCCTTGGATCATATGATATGTCAACTTTCCAAGATCCATTGTTTCTAGCCTTCTCAAACCATCGTTCTTTTACTGAAATTTTAGACCCATACAGCATCCCTTTAAATTTTATCCCGTGCTGTGTTACAGTCGCTTTGTCATTTGGTAGTAGATTTAATTTCAATAAGTCTTCATCGACAGTTCTTAACCGCCCTGTTCTATTAGCAACACCCCACTCCCAAATTAACTTGGGTATGGGCTCTACTCCGTCTGCAATCATATCTTCACTTCTGGTATAATTTTTTAAATAGTGATGATTGTTATGATACAATACACATTTAATTATAATTTGAGTAAACTGTTTCAAGTCAAGAGTCGCTGAAAGCCTATAATCTTGCTC
>CAZJCV010000301.1:0-1419 GCA_964544535.1 uncultured Lachnospiraceae bacterium
GATGTATTTGTACATAATAGCTGTGAGGGTAAGGGAAATAGCAGAACTAGTTCAAAATATGAAGATATTACATCTAAACGCAGTCGTTACACCAACAAATCAACAGATGTAACTAAAGTGGAATTTGAAAAAAATTTATTAGAAAATGGTTGGACTAAGTCTATAAGTAAGGATGGTAAAACGATAATTCTTGAGAAAGATGGAGCAAAATATGTGCTTCGAGATTTTTCTAAATCAACTGGTGGACTAACAGCGGATTTTTATAAAGCAGGAAGTAAGTCCTTTTATATAAAGATAAGGTTGGGAGGAAATTAGTATGAACGTGAAGAACTTATTTATATACGATGTGGATGAGTATAAAAAATTTATTAATTTAATTAATAATGTATTCAAAACATCTGTTGATCTTCCTGAAAATATTTTTAGGGATTGCTACAATAACTTTTTATTTGAAGAATTTGATTGGACAATGACTGAAGAATTTTCTGAAAAGCTAAAGCAATTGACAAAAGAGACAAATGACCCATTTGTATTAACTGCAGTAATAGAGCCAGACCCATTTGATTATTATTTAAATGAATTTGGCTATTTTAATTGGTTTAAAATACCTACTGATGAATTAGGAAAATATTATTTAGAGGCTTTAATGCATTATCCGGAGGAAAGTGTTGCAGATAGTATTCTTTATAATTCGCAAAAAATTGTTTGGATTGTTCCGTCAGCAAAATGGGCGATTTGGGGAGATAGGAGCTATGAGATTTGTATTTTTGGATGTCAGGTGGGATATCAAATAAAAAATGCTCACACTTTAAAAACTTGGGAAACAGTAGAAAATGCATTGGAGTTTTGGATAAAATTATCTTTTAAGGATCAAATTATTTCAAAAGATTTTAGACAACAGATGATTTATAATTATAAAAAGTAAGGGCAAAAAAGAAATACTTAAGTGTTTAACTGTAAATACTAATTTTTTTATTATATAACATTAAATAAAAGATAGTGTAAATATAACAAAACAAATTTTTGAAATTTAGTTAAAATCCTCAAAACAAATGATATAGTGAGATATTTAAAAAATATATAAGAAAAAACAGAGAAAGAAGTAACATATACACATGATTACAATAACAGGCTTACAAAAGTTAACATTATAGGAACTAAAGACGCATCCGTAGTTGAATATGCTTATGATGTAAATCGTATAAGAGTTCAAAAGATAGTTGGCGGCACAGAGGTAACTAATTATCTGGTTGATGCAAACAGACTGTATGCTCAGGAATTAGAGGAAAGGGACGGCAATAAAGGCTACTGCCACAATAGCTTCCATTGCAATACCTGTTTTCACAGGAATATACCTTGCAATTGTAAATAAAGTATCAGTGTTGGATTACATTTCAGCACTGTGTTCGGAAGATGTAT
>CAZJCV010000302.1:0-1415 GCA_964544535.1 uncultured Lachnospiraceae bacterium
GTGATTTCGCTGACTTGGCGACCGCCACCGCGCCCCTTGTCGCTTTTACCTCCACCATCTTCGTCGCCGTCAAAGTCGATGATGTGCTTCTCCAGCCCCCCAAAAGGCTTCCAGCCAAAGATGCTGATGGAGGACAGTCCCCGCATGATTGCGTTCCATAACCCGCCGATAAACTTGACTATTGGAAGCAGAACTGCGTCAAACAAGGAGATCACGGGTTGCAGGACCTTGTTCAAAATCTCCATGGCAAGGGCGAAGGATTCGGTTTCCATCAAGATGACAAGGAGAGCGTCTAACCAGTTGCCGGAAGTTATGGCTTCGGCAAACTCAAACATCGTTTGACCAGCATTATACACAGCTGTCGTAAACCTATCCATCGGGTCGTCGATTTCCTTTAACCTGTCGCGCAAACCTTTGGACAGGCGAGCCATAAACCCACTTGCTTCGGCTTCTGGATCGCTACCGCCGCCCATCAGGGCGTCGAGTTCTTCCTGGAATTCATCCAGCTTAAAGAGTGCCTCCTCGGCCTGGCCGATAAGGTCAGTTATCCAGGTCATGGCTTGCTCAATTGGTCCCTTGATTTCTTCGGGGACCTTGTCCCAGATGGAGGTAAACAAGCCTTTGACCTTTTCCAGCCCAGATAGGATTTCTTGTCCGGCGCCAGCCATGGCCGCAACCGCCAGACTCGAACCCGCGTCTATACCCTCGGCCATACCTTCCATAAGGTTAACGCCAACCTCTGCCATGACTGTCGACGGAGACTCAATGCCAAACCAACCCTTGACTGTCCCCAAGATGTTACCTGCCGCTTCCTTAACGGCCTCAATCGGACGACCCACTGCGTCTTTGATACCAGTGACAAGGCCATCAATGATGTTAACGCCCATGTCGATCATCTTTTGTGGTAACTCGCGCATAAAAGCCATAGCGGAATCCCACATATTGCTTATGGCATCAACGAGCCCAAGACCATCGAGCAGAGCAACAACTCCATTCCAGACACTGTCCCACATATCTTTCACGCCTTGGAGCGCACGATCCCAGTCTCCGGTAAATACTCCAATCAGGGTTTCAATCAAGCCACCCACAACACCAAAGGCGTTTTGAGCCACATCAACAAAAACACCAAAAATAGGAACGATGGTTTCTTGGAAAAACTCAAAGCCGGCTTCGATGTAGGGTCCCCACTCCTCCACCTTATCTAGTACATACTCCAAGAGGTTCATCAGGGCGACACCAATCGTTTCCATGAAAGGCTCGAGGTATTGGCGCTTTATTAACTCCCAGCGCTCTCCTAGTTGCTTGTCGTACACGGCAGACGCTTCGCTTACGGCCCCCTCAGAGTCTTCCAACACGGCCATGAGTTCTTCGATGCTCATGGTTCCACTCTGGAGAGCCTGCACCATTTCGGGGCC
>CAZJCV010000303.1:0-1411 GCA_964544535.1 uncultured Lachnospiraceae bacterium
TTGAACTCAATTATATCATTATTAGTACTGTATAATCAATTTCTAATTTCTCAAATTCACCAATTATTAGTCTTCATTGCGAAAAATATACCGCTGAAGTCTAAAAAGTACGATAGCACAGACCCTAAATACAGGAAATATACTGTGGATAAGCTTCCTGTTATTGAAAAGGTTGAAAAACTCAACTACAAAAAGCTTCTATCTGAGTATAAGACTCTCCATGGCAAGGAACTTAAGCCCATAAGGCATCGTGGTAAAAATCCTGTATCTCCCGACATCTCATGTCTTCGTTGTGGTGCACCCCATAACTATTTATACGACAATACGGGCGGTAGAGGCCAGCTATGGTGCAAGGTTTGTGACCTAAGATTTAGCAGAAAAAAGACTGACCTAAAACCAATAAAATTCTTGTGCCCTTATTGCGGACGTGCTCTTTCTCTCAAGAAAAAACGAAAGAATTTTAACATCCATAAGTGCGTCAATAACAATTGTCCCTACTACATAAATGCCCTTAAGAGTCTATCTCCTGAAGACCTTCTCGAGTATGAGAAGGATAAACATAAGTTTAAACTTCGCTATATTTATCGGGAGTTCACCATAGACTTCTTCAAGGTAGATTTATCTACTATGCCCGAGGGATCTGTAAACTTTAATTTCAGAAAGTTTTCCCCCCATATCATGGGGCTTTGTCTAACTTACCATGTAAACCTAGGACTCTCAACACGTGCTACTGCCAGAGCCCTCTGGGAGATTCACCAGGTTAATATCTCTCATGTTATGGTCAGTAAATATGCTAAGACTGCTGCTACACTGGTTAAGCCTTTTGTAGATGATTTCGACTACAAACCCACTAAATATCTTGCGGCAGATGAGACCTATATCAAAGTTAAAGGCGTCAGACACTATGTTTGGTTTATCATGGATGCCATTAAAAAATCCATTCTAGGTTATCAGGTATCCGATTCTAGGGATATTGGTCCTTGTATATTAGCTATGCGTATGGCTTTTGATAAGTTTAAAGAGTTCCCGGGAAAAACCCTTAATTTTGTTGCTGATGGTAACCCGGTATACAAGCTTGCCAGGCAGCTATTTGACCTTAAGAACATGGATTTTGAGCTAACCCAGGTCATTGGCCTCACCAATGATGACCCTATATCTACAGAGTTTAGGTGGCTTAAGCAAATTATTGAGCGTCTTAACAGAACATTTAAATTCTCTTATCAAAAAACTAACGGTTATGGCAGTGGACAAGGATCCAATGCACATGTAGCTCTGTTTGTTGCCTATTACAACTTTATGAGGCCTCATAGCTATACCTACTGGGAACCTTTAAACCCCATCCCGGAGCTTGAAGCTATTCCAAACATGCCTGCTAAATGGCAGAAGCTGATTGAACTATCACAAGAGCTTA
>CAZJCV010000304.1:0-1403 GCA_964544535.1 uncultured Lachnospiraceae bacterium
ACACAGAAGAATAAATTTTTGCCACCGAAGAGTATTATGGTTTCTTGCATAGCTACAGTAGGTCTTGTTTGCATAACTCACGAGGTATGCCAAACAAATCAGCAGATAAATTCTATAGTCCTTAATGACGAAGATCATTTATATTATATGTTTTTTAAGATGAAGGGAATAAAATCATTGCTTGAAGGTGTTGGAAGCAATGGCGCAACAATGACGAATGTTAATAAGACAAAATTTGAAAATATTGAGTTACTAAAGCCAGAAAATGAGATTCTTAAAAAATTTAACAATTTGGTTGAACCATTCTTTAGCAATATTCTTGCTTTGAGTAAGCAAAATGAGAAGTTGAAAGAAGCACGAGATAAACTTCTTTCTAAACTAATGAGTGGTGAAATTGAGGTGTAATAATGCCAAGAGGAAAATCTATCACAAAACTACTTTTAGATTCATCACAGGCTGCACTATTTGCAGGAATTGAGATACATAATAAGCCTAATATTCCTTATAGGTATCCTACGGCAACTATACTAATTGTAAACGCCTGGGAATTAGCGCTTAAAGCATATGTATATAAGTTTATAGGCAGAAAGAGAATCTTTGAAAAGAATAGTGAGCATACAATTTCATTAACAAAAGCTGCAGTGCTTGTGCGAGATAATATAAATACGGTTAAAAAGAACAAAGAATTTCAAGCTGTGTTTGATAACATCATATTATTGAATGAATTTCGATGTTCTAATATTCATTATGCTGATGAAAAGTTAGATCCTATCATTTTTATGCTTATTAGCAAAGCAGTACTGAATTATGATAATTTTCTGAAGGAGTACTTTAATAAAGACATTACTAAAAATGATAACCTGATAATATTACCTGTTGGTTTGAAACTACCTTTTGACCCTGTGGAATATCTTAAACAAAAGGGTGGCAAAGGAAGCAATAAATTCGTGAATAAAGTACTTGACAGCATTAAGACCTTGTACAAAGAACAAGTTCACGACACAATTATCGTTGGTTTTGATTTATTTACAGCGAGTGTTAAGAAGGCAGAAAACGCTGATTTAGTTGCTGCTATAGACCAAGCAAATGCTGATGTTAGACTAATAAAAGCGGTTCGAATTACAGATGATGAGAAGGCACCATTGGTTCGATTGGAACCTGAGTTGTTACCGTTATCCTATAAAGAACTACAGCAACGAATTAAGCTGAATCGGCCAGACATTAAGTTTAATAGTATATTCAATGATATTATGAAAGAAATAAAAAAGAATAACACATTATGTCAGACAAGATATTTAGACCCCAAAATAAAAACAGGTACAAAGAAGTATTTTTATTCTGAGAAAGCAGTTGATGAAGTTATAAGAATGTATGACGAAGGGAGTGTATAAGATGAGCTGGGA
>CAZJCV010000305.1:0-1398 GCA_964544535.1 uncultured Lachnospiraceae bacterium
GAGCGTGAACTTTTGCTGTTCACGCTCGGATTTTTATTGGATTTTAACTTAATGATGTTGGCTTCTGTAGGGCATAGATACAGCTGCCTTTGCGTTTTGGCGTCCTATGCCGTTAAGTGCGATATTCCGGAAGATGAGCTTTTTACGGACGCTTTTTCCCTATTGCAGTTTCTTGATGATATGTCAGATGATGAGCATAACCGTTTTACTAAGCGTGATATAATGGACGCTATGCAGTTTTATCAAGAAAATTATGTCACATATAGTCGAAGTGAAGCGGAAAGAGTATCGGCTATTCCTATGCCAGCGAATAAAAGGAATTACCAAAAACAGGCTGATCACTTAGAAGAAGCAAGGGCAATTCGTGATATTCGTATGAAAAGACAGGATAGGGATTGGAGAGAGGGAAATGGTAGACCAAAAGGCAGCGGAGAAAAGTCGAAGATTGTCGAAGAATGGCAGCGTCAGCACCCGGACGGAAAGAAAGCAGACTGCATACGGGAGACAGGATTGAGCAAGCCCACAGTTTACAAGTGGTGGAAGTAGGGCATACTTGAAATGCCGAAAGGCATATGGTATAATGCCAGTAGGCGAAAATGACAGAAGTGCTCATGTGGCACAGCAAAAAGCCCCGGAGGTCGCAACTCCGGGGCTTTTCTATTCCGTTCTGGGTGGGTGGCTTAATCCCAAGGCTGGCTACCAGTTATTCTTCTCCGTCCAACCATTTGCAGATGTAGTAGGCAACTACACTTGCCAAAACAGAGAGAAAAAATGACAGAAGTTCACTCATGCGGTTCACCCCCTTTCTCTACCTGTCTGGGGGCGGTAGCGTCGTTCATTATATCACAGGGGCAGAAATGCCACAAGAAGCCATTTCCCCTTGTTTATCATCAAAGCCATAAGGAAAAGAGTGTCAAGGGCGGTCATAGACCGCAGCGTTTACCCTTGATACTCTTTTTTGTTGGCTATAATGCCGGAGGGGAAAACGGCTGTCCGTCCGTTCCGTTACTTCCCCCTGTGCTTCAAGGTCTGGTCGGATTCCCTGCAACGGCAGAACTCCGTGTAGGATAATTCCACATAGCCGCCACTTTCTCTGATATATACCTTTCTTGGTGCATATTTCACCATAAATACCTCCCATCTGAATTTTTGAAATGTAAAAAATCCAGATGGAGAGGCGGAGAACGACACCGCATATCAGAAACAGCCCTACGGCACTTTCCAACAAAAATCGACAAAAGAAAAACCGCAAAGGCTCTGTGACCTTTACGGTTATAGGAAATAGTAATTCTATTGTATGGAGATTGTACTTCTACTTTCAAGGTGAGAAGTACCGTTGCACTGGCAGAAATTTTTTTAACTGGTTTCCTGCCGTTCTCTGATATGCTATGTATTGAT
>CAZJCV010000306.1:0-1390 GCA_964544535.1 uncultured Lachnospiraceae bacterium
GCTGGTCAAGCTTCATAATTGCAAGTATGAATTTTTCTGAAAGGAAGACATAATGAAAGAAAAACATAATTTTACTGATGGAAATATTCAGAAGCAATTAATTTACTTTGCAATTCCAATAATGCTTACTAATTTGCTTCAGTTATCTTATCAGATAATAGATAGTTTGTGGGTAGGTAATCTAATTGGTGCAGAAGCTTTAGGATCAGTGGCTATTGCTAGTACCGTTATAAATGTGGCTTTATCATTTATTATTGGCATTAACAATGCTATTTTAACTATATTGTCTCAACAAAAGGCAAAGAAAGATAATATAGGACTTGTGAAATATTTAAATGCATTTGTAGTATTATTGATTGCCTTGTCTTTGATAGTAGGTATGTTTGGATTTATGTTTGCAGAAAGCATTCTAAACTTACTAAATACTCCTAGTGACATGATTTATAGCGCAAAGACTTACTTACAAATAAATAGTTTAGGAATTATATTCTTAATTGGATATAATTTTATTGGTACTGTAATGCGTGGAATAGGAGATAGTAAAACACCATTAAAAATTGTTTTTCTAGCAGTGATACTTAATGGAATTTTAGATCCTATATTTATTAAGTATCTAAATATGGGGGTTAATGGTGTAGCTCTTGCAACTATATTATCACAAGGAGTATCTTTATTTCTAGGCCTATATTATGTACTTAGTAATAAGTTAGTTCCTTTTTCAAAACCTTCACTTCCTGCTAAAGAAGAAGTTTTTTTAATAATGAAACTAGGTATTCCATCAGGCCTGCAGATGTCAGTAATAAGTGCTGGTGTAGCAGCTATAATGAGTGTAGTTAATTCATTTGGTTCAGTTATTGTATCAGGTTTTAGTGCTGCAGGGCGATTAGATGGTCTTATTATGTTGCCTGCTCAAGCCCTGGGCACAGCAACCAATTGCTTTACTAATTTATATATTTGCAGAACCGGCAGTTAAACTATTTATTCAGCAAATAGGTTCTGTTGAGTTTGCAAAAAAATATTTGCAAACAATAGCTTTCTTCTATCCATTTTTAGGTATCAACTTTGTGTTAAATGGAGCAGTTAGAGCCTCTGGTGCAATGTATCAAGTATTAATACTTAATATTATTTCTTTTTGGATTCTTCGTTATCCCTTAACAGCTATATTTTCATCTATATTAGCTGAAAGTGGTATAGCCTTAGGTATGGGATCTAGTTTTATAATAAGCAGCATTATTGCTTTTTCATACTATAGATTTGGCTCATGGAGAGAAAAGGATTTGTTTGCTAGTAGATAATAAAAAAACTTTTATAAATTTGACCTAAGTCAAGGTTTGTTTTTTAAATAAGGGATATTATATAATTAAAGTTAAAAAACAAATTCAATTAAAAG
>CAZJCV010000307.1:0-1385 GCA_964544535.1 uncultured Lachnospiraceae bacterium
TTCCTACTCCACAATCTGGACAGACCCAATCATCGGGAAGGTTTTCAAAAGCTGTACCTGGTTCAATGCCATTATCAGGGTCTCCAACAGCCGGGTCGTAAACATAATAGCATACTGTGCACTGGTATTTTTGCAAAAAAATCTCTCCTTTCAATTTTTTAATATTTATGTAATAGTAATACTTACTGATACAATATCATATTAATCCAGGTTTTTCAATACATTAATGATAGCTTATTTAATATTAAAAAGTTTTCTCAGAGATTATATTGTTCGATAAAGCTTAAAATATTCCATTCATATTCTTCGGGGTAGTCAAACAAGATTTCTGCATGTCTGCTATCATCAACAGTAAAAAGGTATTTTTTATTATGGGGAATTGAATTATAGATATCAACACTCATAAAATGGGGTGTTAAGGTATCAGCATAGCTATTTATAATCAATACAGGCACATTGGTCCGGACAGTATGACGACAGACATCAGTATCTTTATAGGAAAACCCCAATTTTATTTTTGTTACTATACTTCCTGTCAGAAGCATATAACTTGCGGGTATGCCAATCTCCATATTCTTTAATTCATTTTCCACCATATAAGTCATATTACTCAGCGGTGAATCCAGGACAGCAAAAGAGATATTCTCATTAGCAGTTTCCGTACCCAGAAATATTCCTACAGTGGCTGCCCCGAAGGAAGTTCCCCATAAACCGATTTTAATATTTTCATTCAGGGATTTTAAATAGGCAACACAATCATTAAGGTCACGGCTTTCCAGATAACCAAAGGTAGTATAGGGAGCTTTATTTTCTCCTGAACTCCGCTGGTCATAAGCCAGGACATTATAACCATTTTTAAGAAAAACAGCGGCTACTGGATAAACGGAAAGCCGGTTGCCGCCCAGTCCGTGAACCAATATTACGGTATCTTTGCTCATGTCTCCATCCTGGCTTATATAATCTGCTGGAATTAGATGATCACCGGTAGAAGATTGAATATAGATGGCCTCGATGTTGTAATTCGAAGTAAATTCCTCCAGATCAAAGCCCACTTCTTCCAGATAGGAATACATCTTCTCATTATTTGTACTTTCATTATCAACCAGTTGCATTGTATTGTTAAACATAGTGATACCCACCATCAAAGAGACTGCTGTTATTCCAATAATTATCTTTTTCACGGAAAGACCCCCTTTATATATCCAGTTCCTTCACCAGTTCCGCATTATTGATAATAAAATCCTTGCGCAGGCTGGCATTGGAACCCATTAGCTGGGTAAATATCTCGTCAGCTTCAATATCATTATTGATCTCTACCCTTAAAAGCTTCCTGGTCTCTGGATTCATGGTTGTACTCCATAATTGTTCTGGATTCATTTCACCTA
>CAZJCV010000308.1:0-1360 GCA_964544535.1 uncultured Lachnospiraceae bacterium
TAAAACCCTGACCAGCCGGCCGCAAAGCCTTGCACAAACCCTGAAACATATCCGTTCTGCATGGCTTACACCTCCTCCTAGTACAATTTTTCGAGCCGCTCGATGTGCATCTTGATGCCTGTCATGAGATTTGTGGAACGACCTAAGCTCATCAATCAGCTCGTCGATGGTGATGGCGTTTTCTGTGTTCTGCATTGTTCTCTCCTTTTCATTTCTGCCAATTCTTCCAATAGATCGATCGCTCGCTGGTATCCTTCACACAGTTCAGGCTTGTTTTCCAACACGGCCCGACGCTTGTTGGCTTGGAGCTCGGCGACAGAAGCGGCGATTTCTTGGAGGGTCATTCCTCCGGCCAATTCAGCGCATGGACTAGCTTCCTTCGGCACGGCGGGCAGAGCCAGTATTCTCTATATTTCGTGCTCAGCTGCCCGTTGCGGTGATATGCTGTTTCGGGGAGCGTGAGCTTCATCACTTCGTCCGTCTTGTGGCAAGCGTCGCAGATGCAAAACTCACTCTCGCTTATTGTTGATTTGAACTCGACTTCTGCGAACTCCCAGCCATCATCGGCTGTGTGTATCGTGGTCATATCTGGGGTTCCTCCAATTCTTCTTGTGTAAACTTCACGCCGTCAACCGGTTATGCGTGATCCTCCGTGAATGTAATCTGTTCAGGCTTTATAACCGGCGCCAGATCCGTGATCTGGATCTGAGCCATGTGGCGTTCGAGGCGTTGCTTACTGGCTTCGTAATAGTCAGGGTCAAGTTCAAAACCAACGGCGTCGAAGCCCATGTCATGACAAGCAATCAGTGACGATGCTGAGCCGACGTGCGTGTCCAGTATCTTGTCGCCTGGTTTGGCGTAATTTTTCAGGAGCCATTTGTATAGCGCGACCGGTTTTTGGGTGGGGTGGATTCTTGTTTCTTTATTTTTCATGTTTTCTTGCAACATGCCATTCCATGTGTATTCAAATATTTCAACGCTCTTTGATTTTGAGTAATAAGCAAGCTCAGCCCTTCCAAAAGCGGTTCCTTTTTTATCCCAAACTATGCGACCGCCGGAAAGATCAACTCCTTTGTAGAAGTTTGCCCCCCATATTATTTGATGTTTGCTAACTCGCTTTAACTCATTGAAATATTCAATGGTAGGCGCTACATTTTGAAATAACTTATATTCGGTTCTCGCAGTCGCTTGTTTGTTAGCATTTTTGCAATCTTTCATTCCGATTGCATCGTTGCCACCATACGGCGGGTCAACTATCGCCAAATCGAAGTGCTTATCTGGATACCGCGCCATGCCAACCATGCAGTCCTCGTTGTGGTATTCGATCATGACTGTCCCTCATCCTCCCCATACAACTCCC
>CAZJCV010000309.1:0-1354 GCA_964544535.1 uncultured Lachnospiraceae bacterium
GGCCAGTCCGGCCGAAAAGTGTTTGAGTTTATCCGCTCTCAGTTTCATCTATCTCCCCCTTCAGCCTGCGTCTTTTTGCTACTATCCGTTCCACGAAGTCGTTGTACGCAATGAACTCATCGGGCAAGGGTTCGCCGTTGGCAAGGGCAACAATCGCCCGTCGCAGGAGTTTGATTTCATCCTCTGGCGGGTACAGAGTACCAATCGTCCACTTCGTGGCTTGGTCAACCTTGGCTTCGTTTCCGATGATCCGAAACTCCCTCATGACGATAGATCCTCCCTTACGGTGATGGTCCGGGGGATGTAGTAGATGCGGCCGTCCGGCACCCAGAGGTTATACACGCCCGGAAGCCCAATCGTGATCTGGATGGCTGTCTCGCTATAGGGCACATGCAGAAGCGTATCTCCGCCCACCATCAGGGGCCACGTTTCTCCAAATTGTTCTCCTTCGTAGGCAATAGAGAGAACTATTGACTCGTCTGGATTGATTTCATACCTGTCCGCTGAGAAAATGACTGCTGACTTGGCAACCAGCATTTTAGTCGCCAGGTCAACTCTCATTGTGGTCGCGTTGCTACCGTGCTCGACAAACGTGACCAACACGTCCTCACCTTCTTCGGGCGGAGTCGGTTCATACAGATAGTCGATGACCTTGGTAATTGCGCCCGTCGCTTTCTCGAAATAGACTAACATCAGATTGCCGCCTCCTTGAATACATAAAATCTGTACCACCTGTTACTACCGAGAAAATCCTCGTCCATGCCGATTTTTATCTTCAACTTATCATGGAACAACTGTAGCGTAGCACCCTTATGATAGGGCATTATTGTACCGAAAAACTCATAGTGGGCCGGTGGCATGAAGACAGCTTCTTCAGAGTCTTCAGGATATTTACCCAGGCAGTACAACAAGCCAATCGGCCGATGACTCATTGCTTCCGGGAAATTCCATGTTGTGTAATGGGTTGCAGTGCCCGTCTTATTTACGAGGATAGTGCCGGTATAAGCCACTTTGAGCATATTGCTTGTGCCGTCAATGACCACAGTCCCCTGTGGGTTGATCACTGTTAGTTTCCCATTAGTAACGGTGATCCCTTGGCTATTGAGGGTCACTGCCCCGCCTGCAGCCGACCCCGGATGGTTGTCAAATACATGCAGCGTACCGGTGGCGATCTTGTCTGCGCTCACGGCTCCGGCCTGGATTTTGCCCGCGGTTACGGAGTTGGCGGCCAGTTCTGTCGCCGTGACAGCCCCAGCGGCAATAGTGCGGGTGGTGATGGCTCCGGTCGCAATTTCTTCTGCAGTTATGGTTCTAGCGGCGATTTTCTCCGCTGTCACTGCCCCAGCTGCCAACT
>CAZJCV010000310.1:0-1342 GCA_964544535.1 uncultured Lachnospiraceae bacterium
TTAGTGGTACACAATTAAGTTAGCAGGGTGGTACACTTTTCGCTTGACAAAAGCATGTGAGCGTAGAAAACCTAATTATGATGATTTTGATTTAGGTGAAACACAAATATTAGTTAATTGTTATGGAGAATACGTTATAAATAGTGTTGAGTGTGCTATGGCTTGGCATTTATTTTGATAATAGATTGTAAACGAAGGTATAATTGTAGTTTTGTAACCGGGGAATAAGCAATAATAAATAATAGACAAGTCAATCAAAGGTGTGTTCTACATTCGGAGTTTAGGTTTTTGTTGTGCAGAAAGATTTTTTTGAATTCAAAATATTCAGAAAAAATAAGGTCTTCGTCTCCTGTTTATCAGGAGATGTATATGAAGCATGCAATTAAAGTGAATGAAGTAAATAAGGGAAGCGGAAATGTAAAAAACATTGCTACAGTAATGTTTGATGACTCATTTAAGATTACTAATTTTGCAATAGAAAATGAATTGATAGCCATTATAACCTTTATATGCAAAAAAAGATATACAAAATAGATGCTGTTGTGATAAAATAAAATTATAGATACTTATAATAGGTAATTAATGAATGATTTTATCATTTTCTGTGGATTAATTTCTCCTAATAAGGAGAAAAAACGTTCATTATTCAGAATTGTTTCAGAATAAATATGGATTGTCAGATTTTGGACGTATATAAGCCTTGACAAGTATTATGACGAGTTAATGTTTTTAGATCACTAATGGTTTGAGATTTTGAATATACTGTGAAGGATTCATTGAAAATGCAACAATTACAGTTAACTGGATGGCAATATCGGCAAGAAGACCATCAGTTTTTGTGTTGATATGGCTTCTTGTTTTTCTTCTGATGTTAGTTCTCAAAGGAATACTTTTATATGGAAAGTATTGTGAAGATAAAAGAAATCACGAAAACAGAATCAAGTGATGGGGCATCACTTACAGATTTGTTTTCATCGAGAGAATCTGTTCTCTTATCATCAGAAAGCTCGGGATAATAAGTCATAAATTCAGAATCAATAAGTTTGCGGAGAGATAATTCTAATATAATACAAAAAAACAATACAATCAATGAGGTTCGGCATTTATTAAACACCTAGAATTATAAAGTAAGGAGAAATGGTGCTATGCATATTGGAAAAAAAGATAAGATGATCAGTTTTATATTAAATTTTGTTGCAATTCTTGTTGCGTTGTTTGTATCAGAATATTTAGTACAAAAGTTATATGTTAATAGCAATATTTTTGAATTATTAATACGAATATTATCTATTGTACTGTTTCTTTTCATATCTGAAAAAATCAGTGATAAAATAAAGAATGA
>CAZJCV010000311.1:0-1339 GCA_964544535.1 uncultured Lachnospiraceae bacterium
CAACAAATATTGAATTTAGTAAATGGAAAGGTTTCTTATTTGATGAGAAATTAACCGCCGCAATAGTTGATAGGTTGGTTCATCACTCCCATATGCTTATATTTACAGGCAAAAGCTACCGGATGATTAACTCCCTAATGAAGTAAAAAGTCTAGTGCTGGTAATTGTATTCTTGATTGCCAAAAGTTGCACTTTTCTATTGCCAAACACAATCCGACAACCAAAGCACGTTATTCAAAAAAATACTTTGGTAAAGGCAAAGGTGTTGTTGCATATACTTTGCTTGTTAATCATATTCCTGTTCAGGGTGAACTTATAGGAGCACATGAGCATGAGAGCTACTATGTTTTTGATATTTTTTATAATAATACAACAGACATTGTACCAACTGCAATTACAGGCGATATGCACAGTATCAATAAAGCTAATTTCATTATATTACACTGGTTCAAATCAGATTTTAGACCTCGATTTACTGATTTAGAAGCACAATTGAAGCATCTTTATTGTAGTGATGACCTTGAGAATTATGAAGACTTCTGGATAAAACCCGTAGGTCAAATTGACCATGATTTGATAATTGAAGAATGGCATCCTAAAATTAAGCAAATTGTTCTAACCCTTGCTAATAAAGAAACTACTCAAAGTAAAATTATCAAAAAGCTTTGTACTTACAAACAAAATCGTATATTAAAGGCTATTTTTGAATTTGATAAATTAAAGCGTAGTATCTATACTTTGAAATATTTAAGTGACCATAAATTACAGCAAAATGTACGCTGGTTCCAGAACAGAATTGAATCGTATCATCAACTGCGTGCAGCCATCTCACAGGTAAATGGGAAGAAACAGTTATCTGGCAAAACTGATATAGAAGCAGAAATTGCTAATCAATGCGGTCGATTGATTGCAAACGCTATTATTTACTATAACTCTGCACTTTTATCAAGATTACTAGAAAAATTTCAGCAGAACAATAATCAAGAAGCAATTAAAAAATTATTAAAAATTTCACCTGTTGCTTGGCAACATATACACTTACTTGGACATTACATCTTTTGCAGTAATAAGAATCCTATAGATTTAGATGAACTAGTTGCAATTTTCAGCGAAGAATGGGAATAAATCTGAATATATTATCAAATCAAAAATTTCGGAGGTTTAGGCTTACAACCCCTAATTGCGAGTTTCATAATTATTGCCTTCTGTCCCCCTCTAAGTTTATTAAAGGGGAAGCAAATGATAATTGTTTTTCTCATACTACTGCCAATTTTCTCTGCCTTGCAGTAGCTAAAAATCATAGAGCTGGACTGAAGTGGCATACCGGTAAGTTATATAA
>CAZJCV010000312.1:0-1328 GCA_964544535.1 uncultured Lachnospiraceae bacterium
CCCCCCTAATATCAGTCTATTATACTATCTAGGTATCTTTCTGCCACTTTTGAATCTTTAAAATTTAAAGCTGTTTGAATTGCATTATCTGAAATCTTTAATTTCTCTTCACATGTCATGTTTTTTATTACCTCAAGAATTCTTTCTAATTCATACTCATTTCCCTGTTCACACAAAAAACCATTATTCCCATGGACTATTATTCCATCCATTCCTCCATCCTTAGATGCTATTACTATACATCCTCTAGACATGGCTTCTATATAAACTAAACCAAATGTTTCATTGTCACTAATCATTATAAAAACTTCCGTATTCGCCATAATTTTTAATACTTCATCTCTATTTTTATATCCAAGAAATTTAACATTATCATTTAACATTAAACTTTCTCTCAAAGACATTAATCTGTCTTGCTCCGCACCTTGCCCCACTATGTTATATGAAAAATCTTTTTCTTTATAAGACGCTTTTAAAGCTATCATTGTGCTATCAACATTTTTTCTTTTTATAAGTCTGCCTACGAAAAGATAAGAATTAGGTTCTTTTTTAGAAAAATCAGCATCTCCAAATCCTTCATATTCAAAATATTTATCATCTATCCCTGAATAGCATATAAAAGGCTCTTTCTCTAATGATAATAATTCTTTAACTTGACTTGCGATGGCTTTAGATCTAGCTCCTATAACATCAATACCTTTAACGTGCTTTTTTGCCCATCTAATATATCTTTTTTGTTTTATATATACTAAAGAGTGTAATACAATAGCAGTTTTAACTTTAAACTCTCTTTTAAGCATTGGCAAAAGTTGAATTTGTGGATTCTCCCAGTGACCGAGAATTACATCAGGTGAAAATTTTTCACATCTTAAAATATTGATTATCTCTTTAAATTGCTTATTAGTTCGAAAGCTCGAATATATATTCTTTGGAATCAGTTTAAACATAGGTATTCTATAACATATCACACCATCTGAGATAGATTTTATTTTTTTGAATTGCCCTCTATTTGGAATCACTATTCCAAGCTTAGAGTTAACTTTTTTTAACAAAGAATCAGGTAGTAGATATAATAACTGGGGATATCTACTAGAGTTATGTATTACTATTATGTTATGTCCAGCCTTAATCCACTCTCTTGCAAAATATTTGACAACTGGAGTAACCCCAACATTCTCTTCATCATCTTCTTGAGGATATATCGATGTTAAAATTAAGATATTCATATTGACACCTCGATTTATTCGCAACTATACTAGCGTCATAATTTATAGCAAGCTTCTCTCTAGTACATCTGCAATTCTCTTACTTGCAAATCCATCACCATA
>CAZJCV010000313.1:0-1327 GCA_964544535.1 uncultured Lachnospiraceae bacterium
GGCTCTTTGTCAATAGTTGGGGTAAAATCCTAAAACGAAAAAGAATGAACAGGTGGTGGCGGTCACGTTACCGCCTGTTTTTGATAAGCAAACATATGTAAAATTCTGTTTCTAAAGCGTGTAAAGTTTCGATATCCATAGGCATTTCTCTTAAGAACCTTAATTTTATTGTTACAGCCCTCCGTAAAGCCGTTTGTATACGGCGTGTCAAACGAATTAACGATGCCCTCGAACCAGTTATAATAAGTTTTGGCACATTTTTGAAAAGCTGGAATGCCTGAGCTGCTTGCCCAATCAATCCATTCTGTTAGCCTTTTCTTCGCTTTTTCTCTATTTTTTAGCCTTGATAAAGATAAGAGATCGTTTTTTAAATAATATGCGGTGGAAAGTGTCGGCGAGGCATATAACATGATATTTACCTGCTGTTTTTGCTCATCATCAAGATAATCAAACTGCTTTATTAGCAATGATTTTGAGCGTTTAAAATATCGCCTGTGACTTGAGGAAAACTGCTTTTGCACCTCTTTTCTAACACTCTCAAATGCCCATATTACCTGCCTTATCCAATGATATCTGTCAATGATATGGTCTGCATTTTTAAAATACACAGACGCAATTTCTGCAAAGGGCCTCCACATATCACTAACAAAATACCTTACATGAGAACGCTCCATATCCTTGAAATAGCTTGATAAGTAATGCTCATAACGCTTTGGCAGTATGTCAAGCACCCTACCCGATTTTGGGTCTGTGATGATGGTTTGGTATTTCTCGGAACCTGTATTTCCTTTAAATTCATCAACTGCAATAACTTCTGGTAGCTTTTGCGGAGAATATGAAACATAGTCAAAAATCCTTATTGCCGTAGACACAGAAACATTGTTTTGTTGAGCAATTCTAGTGAATGAGCTCTCACAGCCCAGCTCGTTTATTATGTGAACAATTAGACGTTTGGTCATACGGTAATATTTTGGCAGGAAGGTGTTTTTTTCAGGAAAACGCTTGCCGCAGGTGCAGCGATATCGGCGTTTTTTGAAAATTAGATATGTTTTCTTGCCAAAAGAAGATATATCCTTCACTATTTGCTTGCGGTAGTCGTGGATTGCCTCAGTCAAGCTGCCGCATGAGGGACACGTTTGAGGTTTTCTTTTTAATTTACAGTGGATTTCAACCTTTTCTTCATTATTTTCTATGTTTTTTATTTCTAGGTCTTGCAAATCTATGAGTTTTTCGATACAATTACTTGAGAGCATTTTGCTATCCTCCGTTTCGTGATTTGTAGTGATTTCATTTTAACGGATTTTCAGCAAAAATGCTCTCTTTTTTT
>CAZJCV010000314.1:0-1316 GCA_964544535.1 uncultured Lachnospiraceae bacterium
TAGTAAGGATTTATGTAGGAGATGAAGAAATAGAAACAACACCGACCCATCCATTTTGGGTAATAGGAAAAGGCTGGGTAGCAGCAGGTGACATGGAAGTAGGAGATAAGGTATACTTATATTCAGGAGAAGGAAGAGAAGTAAAGGAAGTAAAATTTGAGTATTTAGATACGCCAATAAAAGTATACAACTTTGAAGTTGAAGACTGGCATACATACTTTGTATCAGAGCAGGATGTATTTGTACATAATAGTTGTAAGGGTAAGGGAACGAGTAAGACTGGTAAAGGTATTAATAGTATAACTGGACAGATTCCTAAAGACAAACCGGTTGTTGTAATAGGTGAATCCATGGGAAGGGTAAATCCTGTAGCGGAACAGTTAAAACAAGCAGGATTTGATGTGAAAACTTATAATCCAAAGAACTTCAGATCTTCACTAGGAAATTTAAATAGACTTGATGTAGAAGCTAACCGTTCTTGGATTAGGTACTGGACACAAGATAAAGGTGCAACTGTAATTGATATAGGAATTGATCCAAGCAGAACTGCACGAAGCCCATTTTATGGGGTAGAATACAGAAGTATTTATCAAAATTGGAACTATCCAAATGTTATAAAATACAATCCATGAAAGAAGGCGATAAAATGGATATAATATTGCAAAAATTTATTTCTGAAGTAAATCTAAAGTTTGCGTTTTTAGAAGAATACGGATACAAAAAAGTTGGGGGTAACATCGAAAACGAAGATTATTATCCAGATTCAGAAGTGGTTGTAAAATATATCGGAAATTCTGTGGGTGTAGAGATTTACTGGTATTTTGCTGGCGCAAATATTGGAGTAGTATTCTTTGAATTACAAAATGGAGAAATACCTGCAAAAAAGATTTTTATCGGTGAGTCTAAGGATGCTTCAAGGGCTATTAACCTTTATACTCTTGCTAAATATTTAGACAAATGGGATGATAAATTATTTCTCTTAAAAGATGTTGATAATGTGACTATACCTAAGATTAAGAAAAGAGAAAAAGTAATAAAAGAGAATATGTCTGGAATAGTTGATGGCTTATCAACAGCAGTGATTAAACTAGCTTCAAGTATTATTAGCGGTGATACATCTATTTTTAAGGATGTAATGCATTATCAAAGTGAGTTAATAAAGAAACAATTTTCATAGTTTTTTGCAAGTATACAATATATGGTCACACCTTATCGGCTGGTGTGGCCTTTTTTCTTTTACCTATGCTTGACAATGTGTAATACGTAAGCGTCAAGAAATTAACGTCTAGAATTAAACTTTAATAAATGATATAGTT
>CAZJCV010000315.1:0-1315 GCA_964544535.1 uncultured Lachnospiraceae bacterium
GTACTCTTGTTCCAGGCTGATATTGTTTTTTTAACTTGGTCAGCGATTCTTTCGTTATATTGTTCATGAAGCTTCCACCATTTTTTTCGTTCTTTTAAATGAAGAATCACCTGACAGTTTTGACATCAAGAGCTTTCTGTCGGATTTATATTCATCGCCTATAAAATTTAGCTTTAACAGGAAACATCGAAATGCATATTTTTCGTTTTCGACTTGTTTTTCAACTGCCGTCACTCGTTTTTGCTTTAGAGCTGTTTCGCATAATGCGACAATAAACTTTGTGTATGTTTCTAATTCCTCTGGTGTCAATTTTCTTTCAAACCAAGGGAATATGATACGGTCGTCTTCTAGTGCAATTTTAGTTGTTTCAATAGCTAGTGCCAGTTTAATTAATGTGGTTTTACTCTGAATCAGTTTTTCTAAATTCTCTATTGTTTGCTCATCGAAGGGGTCTCGGGGATATTCAATGGAAAGTATGAACGTTTCCTTTGACTCATCCCGATCCGCTCCAAAGTTATATTTACTTTCTAATGTATGGATTAACTCTTCATTAGTCGGGCCTTCCAAAGTTCCAACCCTATCAACTACATACTCTCCAATCTCGTAAGCAAAGCTTGGTGTTCCTTTATACTCAAAAGGAATATTCAAATGTTCGCTGATTGCTTCCACTAACTTTTTCCGTTCTTTTCCCTTCACATTAAATTTTACAATCATTTTTTATTCCACCTTTCAATTTTGGTACATACATATATCACTCTAAAAGGTGTTTATATCAAGTGTTTTGAACAGATTCCATCTGACTTCCTAATCTTTATTTAATTGTATGGCAATTCCAGTTAAAACATATATAACACAAGGAAGTGCGACTCCATTTCCCCACATTTTATATTCAGCAGTATCAGAATGTGGCTGGCTTAACCATTTGACGATTTGCTTTCGAGTTTTAGGTCGCTTATTTTTACTAATCAATTGTCGGTGCGTTTCCCACACTTTCTCCCAAAAGTTAATCTCTTCATCCGATGGGTTGTCTTCACTTAAGTTATCGCACCATCCATCTGGGAAACCTTGCAATCTACCACATTCAGTAGGGGTGAGCCTCCTCACAATTAAATCTTCAACATTTACAAGTGGGGGATCCTTATAATCAGTAGCAACAAGCGTACTAGCGAGTTCTTTTTCGGCACTTGTAAAATGTGAGTTTTTACTAGATGAATAGGTTGATTGTTTTCCTTTTCTTAATTCATCTTTACTACTCACAATTGCAATTCCGCCTTGATTACTGTTTGGTGAGTTACCAGATGTATCTATTGTTCTT
>CAZJCV010000316.1:0-1312 GCA_964544535.1 uncultured Lachnospiraceae bacterium
CTATCAGTGCTTACACTGGGAATTGTAACTAGAGCCGGTAGTTTTTTAAGCATTGAAAACAAAATTCATAATGGCATATTCAAAAGGTTATTTCGCGGAGTTAGGTTGCCAAGTGCAGATACAATAACCTATGCCCTGAAAAGGGCCTCAGAAGCTGATGTGCGCTTAATATTGGATCGGATAACCAAAAAAGTTAGATATAATAAAGCTATTGCCGAAGATACTATTGATGGATATCAAGTCGCAGCTATCGATGGTACTGGGGTCTTTTGTACTGAAAATGAGAATTTTGGTAAAGATGCTCATCCTAGAGGAATTCATGACAACAAGGACGGAAAGCTATACCATGAACAAGCATTAGCTATTTGTAGGGTTGGTAATATGCCCCTGCTATATGACCTTAAGCGAATACCTAAAGATAGTAGCGAAATAACTTCCGCATATGAGTTGGTTGAGGACTTATACAAAAGGCAGGGCCATTTTTGCGATATAATTGTGGCAGATGCACTCTATGCAAAAGCCACATTTATCAACACCGTAAGAAAATGCCATATGGATGCAATTGTTCGTGTAAAACAAGAAAACTATGACATAATCAAAGACATGAATGGTTTGTGCAAGGGTAGGAAACCGGATGCTGTTCTTAAAAACGTAAGGCCTCAAAAATATAACCGCGGTGCTTATTATGATGTTAAGATTTGGGATATAGATGGATTCACCAGTTGGGAGAATGTTGAAGAACCGTTAAGATGTATAAGAGTAGAAGAGACAGTTAAATTTAAACAAAACGGTAGACTCCAGAGCAAAACTTATATAACCTACTTTGTAACAACATGTGATAAGTCGATAAAAGCTGAAACGATTTGGAAAATCGGTCATAGGCGTTGGGACATTGAGAATTCGATCTTTCACGACTTAAAAACGAACTGGTATTTTGACCATAATTACACGCATGATTCAAATGCTTTGCAGGTACTATGGTTAATATTTGCCATAACATACAACGTCTATCAATTATTTGTGTATCGTAATCTGAGAAGTGACAAATATAAAAGGCAACCAAAGAAAGAGCTAGCTAGCAAAATGTTAATAGATTTAACCCATATAACAATCTCGCTTAGGGAAATCATAAAAGAATTTACTAAAACCAAGGGATTAGAACTAGCTTCCTAAAACCGAGAATCAATATTAATTTGGGGAGGGGGAAGATCTATTTAAAAATAGGTGTTTTAGATTCAAAAAGCCAAGATCGAGCGCTTTTTGGGGAGCTATTGATTATTGGCCTTTCAAAAAATCTATTTGCGGAATCCAT
>CAZJCV010000317.1:0-1311 GCA_964544535.1 uncultured Lachnospiraceae bacterium
CAACATTATAAACCTTTTGAATAAGTCTTGCCCAGTTTTTACGAAAAGCTTTTTTTAACTTCATAGCATCACCTTTTTACTATTCAATAATTTTCTAAGCTTTTTTTCTACCCATTTAACGTCCTGAACATAGCATATTGAAACCGGTTGATAGACAATATCAAAATAATTGCTGTCCAATAAACCCAAATCTCTCATATACGAATTAATTGTTTTAATTTCATATCCATAATGCAGATCTGCCTGTTTATCCAATTCCAATTGACTTTCCGAGATATCACAAACCGTTAATTCTTATTGGTTTCCTGGGGAGAATCATTCCATTTTTTTATACTCATCTCGCTATACTTACCTATGATATTCAAGACCATCACCCTGCTCTATTGAGATTCTATATCTTTCAACACCTAAATTCCGGCTGCCATCCCCTATTCCTTCGCTTTCTTATCCTGCTCACGAACATAATCCCAATACTCGGAAGGCGTTTTTTCTTTTTCTTGAACAATTAATTCACCAATCTGAGCTATTGCTTTAATTTTATCATTTATAAATTGCTGAAAGCAATTAGGTACGTGGTCTTTATAATATCTGTGTATTGCCACACACTCCCGGCATTTGCCGTGCCACTCGCATTTCACTTTCGGACAGGAGCATTTTAAGTTTTCCGGATCTTTTAAAATTGACCTGATTTCTTGTACCACAGAATAAAAGTCTTCTTTTGATCCCATTTTACTTCCCTCACTTTTTTATTATATCCAACCGTTATTAATCCAATGCTGATTGTCGGCAGAAGGAGTTTCTTCTTTTTTCAGGAGTCCCTTGTGAATCATTCTGCATACATTAAACAGAACTCTTACCTTAAGTCCCATGTGCCCTGGTTTGAACGGAACGTGCTTTTTCGCAAGATTAATGACCTTTCGCTCAATTTTATTTTTCCGCTTATCGGATAATTCCTGCCAATTAACTCCCTCCATCAGCCCAAATCCAAGACACCTTACATCGGAAATCCCCAACCATTGAAGACTGGTTGCGATATCCTTCTGCGCTTCCCGGTTTGAAGCACCGATACTGTTTGTAAGAATAACGGCACGCTTTGTAAACATTGCTTTATCGGGACGATGAACCATCCAGTGACAGCATAAGTGATCAAGCAACGCTTTCATCTGCCCCGGGGTGCGCAAAGCATATACCGGAGCGGCAAAAACAAGAAGGTCGGCCTTAAGCATTGCATTCCAAAAAGGCATCGTATATTCCGCATGGATAGATAGGTATTTGCTTTTTTCATAATATCATATTAAATTCTGTTTTTCA
>CAZJCV010000318.1:0-1310 GCA_964544535.1 uncultured Lachnospiraceae bacterium
AACCGGAGGTATGGTCTTGTACAATGCAGCGGTAACTCACTGTAGTCCTGGTGCATTACTATTTTCAAAACCAATCGACTCACTGGCAGCTGCAGGAGCTATCCTGGCAGATGTTTGGACAGACAATAGCATGCCAACAATCGACTCACTAGGAGATGAATTCCTAGACTATGTTAAAGATGGTATGATTATCACCATTCTAGAAGATGGAGTAGTCGAAGTAGAATCAGTCTAGAGCAAATCTGAGATAAAGCAAAACATCCTTAACTCTTATCATAAAAGAAAAATTGACAGATTCTCTCTGTTTACGATAAACTGTAAGCAGAAGGAAAACTGCCCAAAATGGAACAAACAAGAATACAAAATAGCCCTGACCAACAAGTCATTGGTTTTGCAAAGGTAGATACATACCCACAGATTTTTCTCTTTTTCATACAAGACTTTTTAAACTGGTGGTATGTCAAAATGCCTTTAAGACATCTAAGAAAATTTGGTAGGCTGTCTACTGTACTTGATGACAATCTCTCAATAACACTACTAATAGGGACATTCTTTGTACCATGGCACAGAGATAAGTCCATAATGGGATACCTCTTCGGGATTCTAATTAGACTTCTATACCTACCTATTGCTATTTCAATATACTCAATCACTATGATAGTTTCATTTGTGTTGATAGTAATCTGGCTTCTACTCCCCTTAGTTGCAATTATATTTACAGTAATTTCAATATTCAGATAAAATGGCAATAGAGTTTGGTAGTAAAGAAAAAACATTAATTGGAATACATAACAAGAAGAAAAATTCTTACTCAATCATTTCAAAGGGTTTTAAAATCCCTGAAGACGAAGATTTAGCAATTTTCCTGTTAACTAGAGATCACTTTTTTTCCATTAGCACTCCTCAAATGACCTCACTCCTTAGTAATAATCCTAAATATGACAAGTTCGAGAAGATAAAGAATCTAATCTGTAATATATTAGTAATTCCAGGTATCATAATTGGTTTTGCATACATACTAAAGATAACTTCTCTGCTAGATACCTATCCTAAAGTATTAGATATTATTAATCTTCCAATAATGAATACCTTTTTTGGTATCTCATTAATAGCTATGATGTTACTCTGGCATGATTTCTATGCTGAGAGAAGTAGAAGACACTTTCTTCCAAGTATTAAAAAAATCCCTCAAAAAGAGTTAGATGAGATAAATACTGTAGGTTTAAAGTTGGGAAGATATGCTGGTTTAGATATTGTTAATTATCTTCATTCTCAGACAATTAAATTACTAAGTGACTTTTCTAACAATA
>CAZJCV010000319.1:0-1301 GCA_964544535.1 uncultured Lachnospiraceae bacterium
ATTAATACTCTATTGTTTACTCCATCCCAATCTACGTCAAAATCAATTAAACTTCCTAGTTCCCTTAACTTAAAATAGTTATTTCCATTGATATTATATGCCATCATTTCAATCTCTGCTCCGCCCATATAAATTAGTACATCTCCTTCGATTGCAGTTACTTCTTTAATACTGTTAGTCTGTAGTTCCCCACCTACTGAACTATACTCTAATCCCTTAGTAATTACTATCATATTTTTACCGCTATCCCAGCCTACATTAAATTGACTATTACTTCCGTTTAATGCTTGTGCAATATCTCTTAGTTTGAAATAATTATTATTATTGATGTTGTAAGCGTCGAATTTGACCTCAACGCCATCTACCATAACTGCTGAGGATGTTTTAATAGCTTTAACGCTAGTATCTTCAGTTACTTCAGTTTCTACTTTGTTTTCAGAGTTGTTTCCAGTTACTTTACTAATGTCCCAGGCATTACTGAAGACGTCATCCATCATTTTATCATAAGCATCCCAATCATATTCTTTTTCATCCATTCCTAAGCTAGGCTCTACAACTTCTAATAGCATTTTTGTTAGGTATTCGTCTGAACCATGGATGTATGTTTTATCCACTTCGTGGGTTAGAAGGTTAACGCCCATAACACCCATAATTGCCGATTTTTCCCAATAATGTACACCATTTTTAGTTATTACTTTATGATCTCGCTCATACGATGAATCAGATACTATACGGTAATTAGGTCCAGCACCTAAGTCCCTTCCATCGTATGGGTCTATATATCTACCGCCGTTTAATATATGATTATATCCCCAATCTGTCAGCATGTAATGTATCTCACTGTATACCACATTACTTCCAGGCTTAACTTTAAGTTCTACTTTAGTTTTGTATAGTATAGCATTATCTTCAAAACCTCTACTGTATGTTTTATATGATGTATTTTCTTCTGTATAGTATATCCCAAACACTAAGTTTCCTGTTTCAGGCTCCTCAAAATAAGTTTTGTTGGATAAATAAGCCATTTGTTCAATTGGTAAATATAATGCACCATTTTCATCCAAGAATGGTTTATTATCCCCAAAGTCAATGTATCCTTTATCTTCAACATAGATGTTATATGGATAATCTAACTTTGTTTGACTATATGTAAAGGGTGCATCTCCTTTAGGTTGAAAAGCTACTACAGGGTGACCTATACGGTCATTCATATAGAACCCATCGCTTGATGCTAATACTGCCGTGGTGCTCGATAAACTTAAAGCTAATGCCAAAATAAATGCAAGTAGTTTTTTCATATC
>CAZJCV010000320.1:0-1290 GCA_964544535.1 uncultured Lachnospiraceae bacterium
GGCGGAGAGTATGCTACTGCAGAGGCAGAGTTTGGTTATGCCGCAATGAATAAGGCCAAGGTTACCGCTTATGCAGAGGTAACTGAAGAGCTCGAAAAACTTCCGGCCGCTGCATATGATGGCGAGGTCATGAAGGGCGTTAGTATCGCCAGCAGGAAGAAAATTACTCGTGAAATTTTGATTGGTGCCGGTGGCCCGAATCAGCTTGTGGGTATTTTCTCCGATAAAGCGACTGCGATCGATGCCGCCAAGGACAAGTCCATTGGTGAAATTGACAATAAAACCCTGGACGAAATTGTTTTCTCCTATGGCGGGGATGAAGAGGTGGAAGATCCTGCGGTTCTAATCTTGAACAAGCTGGACTTGAAAGCCTTTGCCCAATTGCGTTCTACCGATGGTAAAAAGATTCACACCATTGTGACGAACGGCAATACCGGAACAATTGACGGTATCCCGTTCCTTATTAACAGTGCCTGCAAGGCCATCAGCGACCCCAGTACGCAAGAGGGTGCCTACTGTATGGCTTATGGGCCTCTTTCCAACTATAAGCTAGTCATCTTCTCCGACTTTGATGTCAGGAAGTCTGACGACTACAAGTTCAAAGAGGGCATGATTGCGTTCCGCAGTAGCGTATTCATGGGCGGTAACGTGCAGAGCCATAACGGGTTCCTGCGTGTAAAGAAGGGTGAAACACAGGTATAAAAATAAGAAAAAGGCCTGCCTTAATCGGTAGGCCTTTTGTCTTGAAGGGGGTTAGCAGAATGAGCAAGGATGCCAAAAAAACGGAACGGATTGATGAGGCTACGAAGGCGAAAAAGATTAAGGGTGTTGACGAGGTCGTAAGGACGGAAAATATCGTGGTGTTCAAGGTAACCAAATCACTCACTTGGTCCCAGCACAAGGCGTTGTCAGAGCGTGTCCGGCACGAAAATGAGAAGTCCGGACTAAAGGTGGTGTTGGCGCCCTGCATTGTTGACGGGGTGGAGGTGGAGTAGTCTGTGGCCATTTTAACTCTTGAAGAGGCGGCTGATCTGCTTGACTATGACAGTCCTGAGGACATGCCAGGTAAAGTGATGTCTGTGTTGGTACCTGCTACTGCGGAGTTTCTAAAGACAGCTACAGGCAAGGATTGGGGTTCAGATGCGGCTATTGATCCGCTTGCTAAGGCTTGCGCGGGAGTATTGCTTGTCCGATGGTTCGAAGACCCCGGCCTTGTCGGAAAAGCGCCAAGCACGGATGTGCTCATCTTCATCGGTATGCTCAAGGCCAAGGCGGGTGATTAGGTGAAAA
>CAZJCV010000321.1:0-1279 GCA_964544535.1 uncultured Lachnospiraceae bacterium
GAAAAAATTTATGAAAAACACTTATAAAATGAAGGTCAGTGAATATGCACAAGGAAGCGGTATATTAGATATTAGCAATTTAGTTAAATAAGGCTGGGCTCTTGTCCAGCCTTTTCCCAAAGCTTACTATGCCTTATACAAAAGCTACAGCCTATATAAAGGCGTAGATCTTTTTTTGCCTAGATACCTTTGAAATAGGGGGCCTTAATCTATGAAGCAAGACAAGGACACTATATGTTTGGGAGAAATACCAAGGAAAACGGTACTTGTGATTGGTGATATAATGCTTAACCAACATATAATTGCCAAGGAGAAGCTTGAGCAAACTGATAGCCCATATCCTGTAATAGCTAGCTATGATAACATAAACAAATTAGCAGCTAGCGCCAGGATAGCTCTTATGATAAAGAAGTTAGGAGTCAGTATCCTGCTAGCTGGAATGGTTGGCAAGGATGAAGAGGGTGCAACAATAAAGAGGATGCTAAGAGCGGAGGGCATACCGCTAGTTTTAGGTTTGTATAGTAGGCCAACTAGTGTGAGAAAAACTATAAGCATATGCGATAAACCCATTTTGGGACTAGAAGGATCAAGGGGGCCACATATAAAAGCTAGTGTTTTCCAGTCAATAATTCAGTTAATAACCCTCTTGTCAGAGGAATTATCCACCATAATCATATGCGATTATGGGAGGGGGCTTATCAGTGATGAGCTAATTGTCACTATAAATGAATGCTGTAGGCACAAGGATATAAATACAATTGGTCTAGTTAAAAACATGGAAACTGATAATAGTATAGAAAAGTATAAAGGCCTTAAGACAATAGTAATTGATAAGGCTTTGCTAAAGCTACTAGATAGTAATACTTTTGCAAAAACAGAGGACATAGAGGCTACAAGCCTAGACATATTTAAAAAAACAGGATCAAATGAGTGCCTGCTGGTTTGGGACACAAAAAAGGCATATCTTTGCAAGAGGGACAAAAGCCTTGTAGAGATAGGTTTGTCAGTTACTGACCATGCTTTTATCGGTGCAGATGAACTTTTAGTCACAGCCCTGACTTTAGCATACACTCAAAATTTGACTATTGATACTAGCCTAGATAAAGCCTACAAAGTGGCTAGACACTATCATACAAGCTAAGGATTTACATTCTACTGATTTCCTCTATAGCCCTAACAGTGTATTTGATCTGGTCTATGGTGTTAAAAGGACCTAGGCTTAACCTAACTGTACCCTGTTGTAGGGAGCCGATTGTCCTGTGGGCCATAGGAGCACAAT
>CAZJCV010000322.1:0-1271 GCA_964544535.1 uncultured Lachnospiraceae bacterium
TTCGCATTGACCTATATTAGTAAATTCCTCATATTACCAAAGAGTACTAATTTATTATATAAATAAGCCTCTTACTTTTATATAAGAGACTTCTATTTATTAAAACAATTTATCCAACTTTACTGCCTTATCTTTTATCATACTTTCGATATCAGAACTACCGTCTCCACGTGCTTTGAGATAATAATAATGATGTCTTAGGTGTCTTATACTCCCTTAGTCGTAAAATATCTTTTTATTACTTAAAAACAAATATTGTATATACATAAATATTAGTTATTACTTTGAACCATTTTCTAAGTTATTTGGGTTTTCTCTATACCCCTCTAAAAGCTGATCATTTTCCATAATAAAAGGCTTAGCTGTTGGTTGATCCCAAGATATGTCATACTTATTCATTAGATAATCATTCAATTCAATACGATTGTCGAACTTTACTGCTTGATAAGGCGCTTGAAAAGATAACTTCTCTAGAAATAAAAGTTTTCCATCTTCAGTTGAAATTAGAACGCCCGTATGACCAATAAATAAATATCCTAATTCATCATGAAAGAAAACAGAAATAATGGAGCTCTTGTCTTTATTAGTGAATTTTATCTCTTTATTCTTCCAATCTTCCTGTACATTTGTCAAATGAACAGATATATCTTTTGTGTTTTCTGTGGGGACAGAAGAATATATTGTTTGGAACTCTTCGTGCTCCGCTTGGCTGAATAGCTGTTTAGGATTATTCTCTAAAGCATTTTCATCAAAAATAAGCCAATCAGCATTTTTTGTCTCACGTTTACCAATTGAAATTGAATCTTTCATTAAATCATATGTTGTAATTCTACAATTGTAGCCAAGAAATTCAGGGCTTTTAGCATCCCACATCTCCTGCATTGTTATTAAATCATACTCAGGTTCAAGACTATCAATAGTAATAAATCCATTCTCCACTAAACTTTTTCCTTCAATAATACTATTAAAACTATCAACATCTTGAAAAAACGACTCAATATTTTCAGTTGAAATTCCAGCTGATTCCATAGCCTTTCTCACCTCATCTTGACTTGTTGCATCCACTAAATTTGAGTATGTTAAACTCTTTTTATACTCTTCTGTCTTGTTAATTGGTTGATTAGTGCAACCTGTTAATATTATTAAGAAAACTAAAGTGACTAGTACAATAATATGTGACTTTTTCATAGTTTTTTTTCCATCTCCTTTTATAAAATGGCTCTCATTAATATGACTGAGTGAAGTTTTATAGTTGTTAATATGGTTCCAGT
>CAZJCV010000323.1:0-1266 GCA_964544535.1 uncultured Lachnospiraceae bacterium
TGCTTGTAATTCTTTTGCCAACTTTTCATTTGCTCCACAACGCTCTGCTATTTTCTGCATATTACCACGGATGTGATTGTATTCTAAATATTCTTGAAAGTTCTTTGTATTCTCGATAAAGCCTTTATTTAACATCATATCAAAGTCCTCTTCATGTAAGAGAACCATGAAAGGAAAACGTCTATATGACTGTCCCTTATCCTCGACCGATTGCAAGTTTCCGTCCTTGTCTTTGTACTCTCCTGCAAGCCCATCCAAAAAATCCTCATACCCTTGTACACTGTTCACGATATTTACCACGTTGCAAAGATTGACAGAACCATATTTTATATTCTGTCTTTGTTTGGTGGGATGTGTATCAAATACATTAAATACATTACCTCTACCATTTAATTCTGTAAGCAAGTCTATTGCTCTGCGGTCATTCCATATAATTACAGGTTGTCCGTCATATCCCTCAAAGGGTGCCCCTTTTGCTCCTACTTCAAAGAATATGTCGTAGTCATCCTCATACTGTGGAAAAAGGTTTCTTGCTATTGCTCTACATATAAGACCTTTTCCAAGTCCACCCCTACCCGTTACATAGTAATTTATTCTTGTTGCAGGTGGTTGCATATTCCCTATATAGTCCATGCGAAGCTTTTTTAATTTTTCCATATTGTCCATGTATATGAATCTGTCTTGTTCTCTTGCTTGTTTCAGAGTTAACCCATTATACAGGACGTCATATTGCATCTGCGTTTTTGCATCCACATCACGACCATACTTTAGCTTTTTATTTGCTCGTTCTGTGAGTTTTTCCCTAAAATCAAAAGATGCAGTTACCTTTTCATCCTCATAACGTCTTTTACCTAGTTTCTCCTGTTTAGTATCCTCATGGGTTAAATACTCTACGCAATCCAAGAAAGCCCCTGCTCCTTTTGGAACGTCAACGTAATTCTCTGGGATGCCAAACCACTTTGCTATGGTCGAGGTGTCTATCGGCGCATCACTTTTGCAAACTATATGCCAATGTCTTGGCTTATCGTCTCCTGCTTTCTTGTTTCCTGCTATATCATCCGCTTCGTCCTTTAATGAATAGACATCCTCATCATGGCAGATGTAAGCATATTGTTTAATAGTCTTGTGTGCCAATGCCACTTTAATTTGGTCCTCTGCTATTAACTGTTCTCCTGTTTCTGGGTGTTTTTCGTACTGCATAATATTAAAAGTTCTTGCTTTCATAATTGATACCTTCCTTTCTGTTATATGTTCTATATCGGTATT
>CAZJCV010000324.1:0-1265 GCA_964544535.1 uncultured Lachnospiraceae bacterium
AGGATAGCTTCCGAATCCTTGATAACAACCAGGAGCATAGTATCAGCGGAGAGCTGGGAGACGGGAGCCTATTCATCGAGGCCCTGGCAGCTAACCCGGACAAACAAGATTCCCTGAACAGTAACATTCAGATCCTTGACGAGCTCCACGCCTATAAGAATGCAACCCAATATAACGTTATCAAAGAGTCTGGCAAAGCGTACACAAACAAGCTGACGCTAGGGATTACTACTGCCGGGGACAATATGAATTCGTTCTGTTATAATCGGCTGAAATACTGCCAGAAGATCCTGGATGGCACTGTCAAAGATGAGCAGTATTTTGTCTTCATCGCAAAAGCGGATGAGGCCGAGGATGGCAGTGTTGACTACACGAGCGCGGTCGAGCACGAGAAAGCCAATCCGAACTATGGCGTGACTATCCGGCCAGACGACATCATGAACGATGCTCTCCAGGCACAGAACGACCCACAGCAGAGGAAAGATTTCCTGGCCAAGAGCCTCAATGTCTATACCAGCGCCATGAAGGCATATTTCAGCATTGATGAGTTCCGCAACAGCGACCGACGCTATAACTGGACACTAGAGGAGCTGGCGAAGCTACCTATCGAGTGGTACGGTGGCGCAGACCTTGCCAAGCTCCATGACCTATGCGCTACAGCCTTGTATGGCACTTATGGCGATGTGGACATAGCGATTACCCATGCGTTTTTCCCGATCGTCGCGGCTCACACCAAAGCCAGTGAGGATAACATCCCGCTCTTTGGGTGGCAGGATGACGGCTGGCTAACGATGACCAATACGCCGGTAACCAACCACCAGACGATAGTCAAGTGGTTCAAAGAGATGCGCAAAAAGGGCTTCAATATCAAGCAGGTGGGCTTTGACCGCAAGTTCGGGAGGGAATTCTTCCTAGAGATGAAGCGAGCCCAGTTCCGCATCGAGGATACCCCACAGCTATATCACTTCAAGAGCGAGGGCTTCCGGCGGATTGAGGCCAAGACGAAAGAAGGCAAGTTCTACTACCTGCATAGTGATGCGTTTGAATATTGCGTCCAGAATGTCAGGGCCGTTGAGCAGGTGGATGATGCGGTCAAGTTTGAGAAGGTTATGCCTACACAGAGGATCGACCTATTCGATGCTTCTGTTTTTGCGTGTATGCAGATGCTCAAGAATCTAAGCAAATCAGGGACGGCCAAGAAGTGGCTTAGGGGAGGTGGCGATGATTGAATTTGATACAGAAACTTAAAAACATAGGGCGGACCA
>CAZJCV010000325.1:0-1264 GCA_964544535.1 uncultured Lachnospiraceae bacterium
GCTATCATCGATACTACTAACTTGGTACGTATTGAATTTAATTTTATACCTCTCTTTTTCATCATAAATCTCACCTATTGATGTATGTTAACATCAATATTGCTCCTTTCCTTTGTTTAATATTTACTTAGTCACCAACTCATTTTCGTTTTGACTAATCTGTTTCATTTCATGTTCTACCATCCAACATAATAATCCAATCCATCCATCTGTGCACGCATTAAGTCTTGTTCTTTCTCTCTCAGTGTAAAAAGATCTTTGGAATATGCGTAACAACGTTTTCCATAGGGATCAACATATGTGTATATGTACATCCCGTCTAACTTTCTTTGGCTCTCTCCCTTCTGAAGAACTCTACCTTTGTTGTCCTTCCTCTGTTTGACTTTTGCTTTTGCCATTCTAATCTCTCCTTTCTAGGAAAGGAAAGAAATTCTTCCGGTTTACTTTTCGGTCTCTTCCTTATTGTAAAGAAGCTCTAAACCATCAAGTACAACCTGCGATATGGTTTTATGATGCTCCGCTGCATACGTCTTAATTCGCTCATGGTCTTCGAGAGTAACACGAACGCCAAGAACACTCTGCTTCGGATTCTCTACTGGCGGTCTGCCATCTTTATTAGCCATAAGCTCATTCACCTCCGAATCATCATAACCATATTATATACCATTTTCTATAAATGTTCAACATTTGTTTAACATTTAATAAAAACTTTTATCGGTATAAACCAGCCAAATCCGGAATATATTTCTTTGCCATCCCCTCATAATCTCCAGGTATTCTAAACTGTTCAAGGTATGCTTCAAAGATATCCGTATTTACAAGCACTTTATTTCCCATCTTGTAAGTTGCACCGGCTACTTTCGCATGTTCCTGAACTCTTGTAAGACCCATACTATAAAGTTCTGTTTAGGAATGCTTGTTTTCATAATAAAAGGATACAGGTGGATATAGGCGTCATACTTCATTATAAAATTGTTAATGGTATTACGAATATTCTACCAGTATTATAATAGTTAATATGCGATATTTAATTAGACGATAGCCATCATCATTAAGCCACTTTAACTTATAGTGCTTTATCACAAAAACAATAAAACCGTAAGCGTCAAAAGAAACACGCTTACAGTCAAATGTTGTTTTTTGGATAAGCATTTATAATGGTGGTTGTGCTTGCTTATTAGTTAAAAAACAAGTCTAAAGCTTTAGCTTTAGACTTGTTAATATATATTTATTAAATTTTAGTTAGTTAATAGGCTAACTATAC
>CAZJCV010000326.1:0-1261 GCA_964544535.1 uncultured Lachnospiraceae bacterium
ATTTTCTTATATTCTGGATAGTCTTCCTGATATAGTGGGTTTGTTTTTTCCATAAATATATATAAATAAAAAGTTAAATATTACTCCTCTAAAATAGATTTCAATTCTTCGTACTTTGCCAACCTTTCTTCCTTTGTCCATTTCTTAATGTCCCTGTTCTTTGGCTTTGGTATGGGCTTGGGTATCATCTTTTATCCTTTAACATTTTACCTAAAACTAAACCTAGTAGCATAAGCACAAACACAAACATCAATATTTCTCTAAAAATATCCATCTTTATTCTTCCTTGTAAAGTTATTGTGTGGATTCTCACCAACCTCTCCTTCTACTTTCCACCCTGTCTTATCAGTAGCAAGTCTGTACCCCTCCTTAAAACCCTTTCTATTTTCTTCTTCAATAAAACCAAACACTTCCTCTTTCATCTCCTCCCAGTTCTTGGTAGGAATACAATCCAGTATCCCATCTGCTACAAACTTTTCTTCAAACATCTCTTTCCAGTTATCCATTATTTTCTTGTAAATATAGAATTAAGTACATTGATTAACCAACTCCATCTCCTATAATCCTTTAATTCTTCCTCTTGCTTCTCCTGTAATAGTAATCTTTCTTCTTCTAGCGTTTTATTCTTCTCTTCCAATCCATCACACTCTACTCTTAGTTCCCTATATTCTATTTCTTTCTGTTCTATTTCTAACTCTAATCTTTTCACTTCCTTTTCCAAAGCCCTCACATCCTCTACAAGCCCCTTGTTTTTCTCCAACTCCTCGTTATACCTTTCCTGCCAATTTGTAGGTTCTGGGGTTGGTGTGGGAATGGGAACTGGTGGTTCTGGTGTAGGTGTCGGATTGATTTCCTCTGGTGTTGCTATCCTGAACTTCCCCATATCAGCAACCCATGAACTTGCACCACCCTTTGTCGGAGTGGTATCAAACCAAGTGTATTTGTCGTTAGTTTTCAACTCGCTTCCCTTTCCATAGAATTGTGCATTTTGTGAGGTTCTCGGATTATCCTTTATTATTGCTAGTTCTCCTACTTCATAAGCACCTATATCCTTAAACCCTGTACCTGCACCACCTCTCTTGTTCTGCTTAGCTGTAAATATAATCACATCACCTTTTTTGAAACTCATAGTTGTTCCACTTTCATAACTTAAATCTTTGAATAAACTCCAATTCAAACTATCTCCTTTGAACCATACCTTTTTAATATCCTTGTATGCTGTCCTGAATATAATCCCCCTGTCAAAATAGTCCATGATGTT
>CAZJCV010000327.1:0-1256 GCA_964544535.1 uncultured Lachnospiraceae bacterium
CATGTATTTTTTACCTACTAAGACCAAAGGCTAAAATGCAAATTCCTATACTATCCAGTTAAGTTCTATCATAAATTAAATATAGTCCTTTCACAATTTTACTTAAATACCCACTTCCCTTATTACTATAAAGCCCCTTACCCTTATATAATCCTTGCTTCTCCTATTTCCTTAACCCTATCAACACCGCTACTTTATTTTACTATTAACATAACTTTACCACCTAAAATCTTATTTTTTATTTCCTAGAATTCATTTATTTCTATTTTAGAAACACAAAAATAAGGTCATGTACTATTAAAATCTAAATAATGTCCTTACTTTCCCTTACATATATTCCCTTTTCCCTTAATCCTTATCACCTTACACCTGTTTTTCATAATATTTCCCATCAAAAATTCTATTCATAAATTTTATTACCCAAACTATATTTTATTTTTAATACTTCTTTATTCTATAAAATTGAAGTTTTGCAATTTCTATAGTTTTTCCAATATTTGTAGAAACAGAAAAAAGCCCTAGTTCTTACATAATTTAAATAAAGTCCTATCATAATTTCCCCATAACACCCAATTCCCTTGACTCTTAAAACTCCCCTAAACCCTGTATTCTCCGCACCTTTCTTATTCCTTATACCCAATAAAACTACTACTTTATTTTACTTTTACAACAACTAATTCACCCCTTATGCCTACAAATATATTTCCTGTCTCCCTTTTCCCAAAATCCTTAATCCTATCTATGTGCACTTATATTAAACAAACCTCACACTTTAAACAAAGTAGTCATATAGATACCCCTCAAACCCCCATAAACACTGACTTGTTGTTTTTTTTCATTTTCCCCTCTTTTCCCCTTTTCCCTTAAAACTATCACTTTAAAGTAGTCACATTTACTGATTTTTAGGGTGGATTTTTAAAATAAAGTCCTATTAGGATTAAGGAACTAGGAGTAAGGACTAAGGTGAATTTGGTCCATTCATTCTTCCATTTTCTTTTCCATTTAATTCTCTTCACTTGTTGATTCTACAAGGGTTAAGGCTGGTGTCTATTTTCTCTTCTCATTAGTAAATCAAATAAAAAGACCGTAGGGGAAAGGCTTTTTCTTTTACCTTTTCCCTATGGTCTTCCTGTTTTTTACCACTACTTTATTTACTTAAATTTGATGCATTTACTTTTTAATAGTACTATATTTGGTTTATACAACTTTTATTAACTTTTTATATCTCCCGTCTTCCCTCTAAAGCCTTAGACAGT
>CAZJCV010000328.1:0-1255 GCA_964544535.1 uncultured Lachnospiraceae bacterium
TTAAGAAAAGAATTCATACCAGTACGAGTTCGAGAAACTTCTTGTTTACCATTCTTTACTCTATGCATCTTATAAAATTCAATAAATCTTTCATAATTCATAAGTAAATCTACATATGTATCTAAATTCATATCTAATGGACAAATCGGAGTCGCAGGATTGGTGCCTACAAAGAAAATATCAACTTTAGATAATTCACCTTTACAGATGATTGGCCTATAATATGCCTTATTATCAGCAGGAGCCTCACACATTTTCTTAATATCTTATTTGGATAGCATATGATTCACCTTCTTTTACCCTTACTTTTAGATACTGCAATCACCTAAACTCACTCATAATTATCTTCTCTATGCTACTACAAAACCTATTCCAATTTCTTGGGAAAGCATTGGAACCCCTACTTTCAAATTCCCCATCTGCGGTTTTAATAATAACTGACCAACTTGTCCCATCTAAAACAGGAGCAAAGTATTCCTTCTCCCATTTTAAAATACGGATACTTTCCAATTCCGAACGAAACTTTTCAATTTCAGCATCTTCTATAATAAATTCTCTATCAATAATAATCTCATAACCATCTTCAAGTTTTTTATAAGTTGCAGTATTGTTTTCTAAGTCTATTGACACTTGATAAGAACTTCCAAAATAACCTCCTACAAATGCCTCAATGGATAGAATCTTGTTTTTTTCATTTAGGTACACGTTGCCATCCTCTATTAGAAACAGATGAGGATATTTTCTAATTCGAGCGCTTACCTGATTTTTAGGTACAGATTTCTTATCTTTTCTCCTATATAGACCATATTCATTAACTCTTTCAGTTATTTCTTCAACTGTAGTAGAACCGTATTCATTTATAACTCTTTTGATTGCTTCGTGTAAAGTTATATTATCCATACATTCTAATCTTTTTACAGAGGTCATACCTATCTCTCCTTGTTATTACTCACACTCTTCAAACCTATTTACTAATTTTCCATCAACTTTAACCTGTTCTAAGAACATATCAAGTGGTCTTACCCATATACCTTCTTCGCAATATAATGCCTGATAAACAACAAGTTCTTCTAATGTTTCTGAATGCTTTGCAATATGCAAAACAAGATATTCCTTGCCTTTGAAATGTCTATATTTCTTTCCGATTTTTAAATTACGATTATTCATCTCTCTATCTTTTGTAAAAACTACTGAATTATTATTATCTTTCATAATATAGACTCCTCTAAAGTTAAACGTAGTGTCAAAAATTCTA
>CAZJCV010000329.1:0-1251 GCA_964544535.1 uncultured Lachnospiraceae bacterium
TGACAAACAAATAGACAATGATTTTAATGGTTATCTTGATAAACATGATAATGAGTTTGATATTAAAAACTTTGACACTAAACTTGATAACATTATTAAAATTATTAAATTAAATTACTTACCTTTTAGATTAGACATTGTTGATGAAAATGCTAATGATATGTTTATCTCTACCAAAGATGATATGTTGTATGACTATGATATCACTGGTAGATATATAACATTACAACCACTATCATATAGAAAAACGTGGGACGATAAAACTTATCATGCGTTGTTAATTAGAATATATAGGCACATTCCATATACGGACAAATTACGACGTTATCAAATTGGTGAAATAAAACTTCCTTTACTATCACATATAGTTAATATCAATGATACTGCTTCTATGTCGTTTGAACCTAAACTTGATACACGTGAGTTTACATATCATGTAATATCAAGTAGTAAAAGTGAAAACCTAATGTTGTATTATGAAAACTTTAATGATGATGTTAAGTTATATGTTAACAATTCACTTGATATATGGACATACGATGAAATAGTTATAACTAATTATGGTAATGATGATGTGTTTAACAACTTGCGTACTAAACTTAATAATGAGTTAATGTTATCTAATGACGCTTACCTTAACTATATTAAAAACAATAGAGAACAAATACAAACAACGCAAAGTCTTAATGCAACTAAAACGGCTATTGGTGTTGCTTCTATTCTGGGTGGTGCTGCATTTATAGCCAGTAGTGTAGCCACTGGTGGTGCTGGTCTTGGTATGGGTTTAGGTTTAATTGCTAGTGGTGTTGGTTCTACAATAGGTGGTGCTGGTAATATAGCCAGTGAAAGTGCTAAACAATATGATTATAAAAATAGGGTAGATGAAGTAAAGAGTAGTGCAAACACTTTAATGATTGATATTGCGGAAGGCAAGGACAAATACCACCTAACTAAATATAAAATACATGATAAGTATAAAGAGCGTGTTTATCAATTATTTATGAAACAAGGTTATTTGGTTAATGAATATCGTAAGCCAAACCTTACAAGTCGTTATTACTACAACTATATTCAATGTAGTTATGTGGAGTTAAACCCACAAGCGATACCACAAGACGCCGTAAGACGTATCATTGAAAACATTTACTTAAATGGTACAACAATATGGCATTATCGCAACCCAAACACATTTAGGTTTATTGATTATAGTTTAGAGAATTGGGAAATGTCGCTTAATCCAAGTGGACAATA
>CAZJCV010000330.1:0-1249 GCA_964544535.1 uncultured Lachnospiraceae bacterium
TGAAAGGAGTGTATTGATATGATACAAGAGATGACAATTACAAGTAAAATACAGATTTTACCTGATAGTATATCTAAAGACAATTTAATATCTACTATGAAAGCATATACTGATGCTTGTAACTATGTGTCTCGATATATTTTTGAAACACATAATTTAAAACAACTGTCTTTGAATAAAGTATTATATCAAACTCTCCGTGATGAGTTTGCTTTGAAATCTCAAATGGCACAGTCTGTCTTAAAGACTGTCATAGCACGTTACAAGACTATTCTTGAGAATCAAAAAGAATGGATTCAGCCAGTTTTCAAAAAGCTTCAGTATGACCTTGTATGGAATCGAGATTATTCTATTACAGATAATCAGTTTTCCGTTAATACATTATTAGGTCGTGCTAAGATAGCTTATTATGAAAATGGAATGTCAAAGTATTTTGATAAGTCTGTTTATTCGTTTGGAACAGCTAAACTTGTTTTCAAACATAATAAGTTCTATTTACATATTCCTGTAACGTTTGAGATTGATGCTTGTGAAATGCAAAACATTTCTAATGTAGTTGGTATTGACAGAGGTATTAACTTTGTTATAACCACTTACGATAGTAAGCATAAAACTGGTTTTGTCAGTGGCAAGCAAATTAAGCAAACACGTTCACGCTATAAAGAAACTCGTAAAGAGCTTCAATTACGTAAGACAGCTTCAGCACGTAGAAGACTAAAGTTGATAGGTCAACGAGAAAACCGTTGGATGCAAGATGTTAATCATTGCATTAGTAAGGCACTCGTAGAGAGTAATCCTAAAAATACTTTGTTTGTGCTAGAAGATTTAACTGGAATTCGTAATGCTCTCGAAAAAGTCAAACGTAAAGATAGATACGTTATGGTAAGTTGGTCATTTTATGACCTTGAAACCAAAATCAAGTATAAATCATTACGTGCTGGTGATGAAGTCATCAATGTAAATCCTCGATATACAAGTCAAGCATGTCCATGTTGTGGTCATGTTGAGAAAGCAAATCGAGATAAGCATTTACATGTATTTAAATGTAAATCTTGTGGTTATACGTCAAATGATGATAGAGTAGCAGCTATGAATTTACATCGTATGGGAATCAATTATTTAATAAATAATCAAGTACCATCGATTATATCGGAGTAAACTCTGATATAAAGGGTGTTGTCAACCACCCTGGTGCATAACAATATGATTGTTATGACAGATGTAACATCAGTATTATGATATTAGTATC
>CAZJCV010000331.1:0-1244 GCA_964544535.1 uncultured Lachnospiraceae bacterium
TATTTTAAATTAGATATTTTACTCTCAAGTTTTCTATATACTTCAGAGATATTTCCAGTTATATTGTATAACTCTATTATTTCTGATTTGTAATTATCTAAATAACTAAAATTTCTGTTGCTAACATCGTAAACACTAATTTTTTCTATGTCTACAGATTGAATGTATTTTGATATTGTTTTCCTATCTAATTTATATTCTTCTGCTAGTTTTCTCATTGATTTACCATTAGCATATTCTTCTTTTAATTTTAATATTATTTTTTGCTTTTCTATTTGCTTAGAAGTATATTCTTTTGTATTTTCTTCAGATGGCGTTGATTCAATATTTTCTATTTTAGTTTTTAGGATAATTTGTGTCGGCAATGTTCTTTTTATTTCTTTAATTATTGCATCTGATAAATTCATTATTAAATGAAATCTATCAGCTATATGAGTGCAGTGTTCCGATACCGATTTATAGGAATACCCCCTGTCTCTTGAGATTATATTAAGATTTTCATATTTATCTAGCTTTTTTTGCACTTCTATAGGATCCCTTGTATTTAAAAGATCTATTACTTTTCCAGTTTCCAAATCAATTATAACTGTTCCATAATTATGTTTTTTTTAAAGGCAAAATCATCTATCCCTATGGCCCGAATAGAACTTTTATCTATGTCTGGATCCCATTTCTTAGATAATCTTAATAACGTATCTCCAGATATATTGATATTAATGCTACTACATTTTCTAGATGCTGCTTCAGCACTTTCAGTTAATGCAAAATTTGTTAGCATTTTATTCAATCTATTAGTTCTACGTGCTTTAGGTCCTGCAAAATCCTCTATACTTTCACTAAAGATTTTAGTTCTACATTCTGGATTTTCACATCTATATTTTGCTAATCTTATTTCTAAAAAAAGAGGTTTTTCTATAATATTTAAATCCTGCAATCTCCTAGTAAAATATGTTGATTTTTTAGTAGAGGGAGTATTACAAGAAGGACAATGGCATTCTTTTCTTTTACTGCTAAAATATATTGTAATTTTATCATTTTCTGCTACTATATTGGTTTCCTCTAAATATTCTGGGAACATATCTTTAACTAATTTATATTTCATAAACATCACCCAAGTATATTATATATCTTTGATGATATCCATGCAATAACCAATTATGAGGAAGAACCACTTTTAGATTAACATAAACAAAAACAAAATGACAAGAAAAGCACTAGCTGAATTAGTAGGTGTGCGCCCAAAT
>CAZJCV010000332.1:0-1240 GCA_964544535.1 uncultured Lachnospiraceae bacterium
GGAATAACAATTTTTCTTCTGTCTTCTTTATTCATTTTAATTCTCCTTGTTCCTTCTTACTTAAATTTATAAAATGCACCTTAAGACGTTCACCTCTAAAATTAACGCTTTTTATTTTACCTAAAAATACTTTTGATAATATTGAAGAGGCTGTTCTTACCGTTGGTATATCTAAGAAATCTTTGAATTCATATGCGTTATCGCATATCGTAATCAAACGGTCAATATCATCATATAAAGCGATTAGATACTTGTTTCTGTAAAACTTATCTCGCCGTTTGCCTCTTTTCTCAATCATAATCAATACTTCCTATACATCAACTTTACAACTTCGGCAAATATCAACGCCTTTAATTCTTACCATTTCATCTTTTAATTCGTAATCTCCACATTGTGGACATTCTACAATTTCATCTACCTCAAAAGTTTCTTCATCAATAGATATGTTTTCTATATACCAATCTTTTTTCTTTAATCCTATATAATCTTCAACTTCATCGTAATAACCACCGTTTAACAACTTTGCTAATTCAGCTATGTTTGCTGTTAAACTATTGTGTGTTGCATTTCTAACAGAGATTTCACCCCCAACAAAGCGAACTACAATATACTCTCTTCCTAATACTTCATCTAAATATATACTTCTAATGTTAGGGAAACTTTCAGCTATTACTTTCCCTATTTTGAAAAACATAATTTTTTTTGTCATCATTTTTCTAACTCCTCATTTTTAATTTTATTTTATTTCCACAAGCAGGACACAAATAACCATAAACATATAACTGATATAACTCTGAAGCATTCCAATAACCATTATTATAAATTCTAAATCTATGACCACAACATTTACCTGCAATATTATGTTCTTTCATTTTCTTTCTCCTTATCTTCAACAATAATTCCAAACACTGCTAATGCTTTGTAGATATCTTGATATGTTCCTTTGCCACTCCACTGTGTAAACTTTGCTAAATCCCCAATTAAACCAACTACATCACGGTTTTTTTTACATTCTTGTCTAAGTTCATTTTCAGCCTCTAGCAATGCTGGAAATATATCCACATCACCTGTTTTAAAATACTTTTTATTTATTCTTATAACTTCATCTACTAATTCTTTTTTTAATTTCATTTTCTTTCTCCTTTCCTAATGTGCTTAGAAACTCTTCATAGTTGCCTGCTTTCGCAATCCAATCAGCTAATCTCTTACCACCATTGGCGTTGTATTTTTTCATTAAGTG
>CAZJCV010000333.1:0-1238 GCA_964544535.1 uncultured Lachnospiraceae bacterium
GAGGATTTAAAATCCACTGGAATTACCTGTTTATAATTGGGGAATTGCCCCTCTTAACCTTAAATAACTTATAAGCAGAGTGCTTTAATTTCCCCAGTATATTCAAATCTGTTGCTGTAATAAAGGTCTGAATCTTACCGGCAATCAGTTCCAGCAAGATATCCTTCCTCTTCTGATCCAGTTCAGAAAAAACATCATCCAGTAAAAGGACTGGATATTCCCCACTCTCTGATTTCATGAATTCCAACTCTGCCAGCTTTAAAGCTAAGGCAGTGGTCCTCTGCTGACCCTGCGAGCCATATTTACGGATATCAATCCCGTTTACTTTAAGGCTCAGGTCATCCCTGTGGGGGCCATATAAACTATAACCCCTTTTAATCTCCTCTTCCCTATTATTTACTAATACTTTCCTGAATATAGCAGGAATATCCCCCTTTAATTCTCCCAGACTACACTCATATTCTATGGACAGGTTTTCCTTTCCTCCGGTAATCTTTCTCTGATTCAGACGGGCTAATATCTGTAATTTATCGATTACTTCCAGGCGTTTTTCTATAATCCTGCTACCTAAATCTATTAATTTCTCATCCCAGATCTCCAGAATCCCGTAATCTTTCTTGTGCTTTTCCCGCAATTCCTTCAGATAAAAATTTCTCTGTTTTAAAACCCGCCTATACTGGCTTAAATGATAATGATAATAAGAACTTACCTGGGATACCTCTATATCCAAAAAATCCCTCCGGTAAGATGGGCCACCTTTAACCAGGTTTAAATCTTCCGGAGAGAATAAAACAACATTCAAATTCCCTATAAAGTCTGCTTTTTTTTCTATAGGTGTATCATTAACCTGTACTCTTTTACTTGAACCTTCCAGGACTACAGCTAATTTAAGGGAATGGTCCCTTTTGCGTAAAAGGACATTAACCTGAGCCTTATCCCTTTCCCAATTAATCATCTCTTTATCATTAAAAGTTCTATGAGAAGCAAGGGTAGCCAGAAGATAGATAGATTCAAGGAGATTAGTCTTCCCCTGTCCATTATCCCCAATTAAGATATTGATAGCAGGAGAAGGCTCCAGATAAAGATTCTGCAAATTTCTGAAATTAAGCAAATTGATCTTTTCTAAAATCATATCACTATCGACTCACCTGATATTTTTCATTACTACCCCTTAGCTCTATTATATCATTAATTTTTAATTTGCGCCCTCTTCTATTTTCTACTACCCCATTGACCAG
>CAZJCV010000334.1:0-1212 GCA_964544535.1 uncultured Lachnospiraceae bacterium
ATCAAGATATCTTCTAACTGTTTTTCTATCAAGTCCGGTACGTCTGGATATCTCTATATTACTCAAACCTATTCTCTTTAACTCCCGCACCTCATTTATACGTTCCATTTTTTGCTTTACTTTTTCTTCATGTATGATCATATTTTTTGTCTGGAACAACTTTTCCCTTTCTTCAGGGGTCATTGCTATTAATTTATCATAAGCTCGTATATCCATATTTAAGCTTCGGCAAATTTCTGTCTTACATCTTCCTTCTAATGAAAGTTGTTTTATCTTTTCATATTTTTCTTTCAATGTGAGTTTTCTGTTCTCATTCGCCTGTTTTATTGTTTCTACCTCTTTAATTTCCTGACTGACAGATTGTATTGAAACTTGCGGTTTTAATCTCTTTTTTAGATACTCTGTTACATAGGAAGTCAAATTCTTTAGCAAATGAAAACGGTCACTTATTTGTAAAGCTTCCGGGTGTGCACCTGTAATTGCATTATTATAGGTGACAGACCCATCTCTTGATATTATACGAAGATTTGGATATGATTTTAACCACTCACAAACAGTCTCATAATCCCTTGAGTCAATCATATCAAGTATTTGATGCGTAAAAATGTCTACCATAATTGTTCCATAGCTTCTACGCTTTTTAATAGCAAAATCATCAATACAAACAGCTGTTATAGTCTTTTTATCAATTACCGGTGTTTCTTTTTTTTTAAAAGATTACAAACTGTACTTTTACCAATATCCACAACATTTTCCTTTAGTATTTTTGATGCTGTAATGGAACTGCAATTTATTGATAGTCGCACAATTTCATCCTCAAGACGGCGGGTTTTCTTCGCTTTATAGGAGATAAAATCAAACCTTTCTGCAAAGGTAGTATGATTACAATCAGAATTATCACAAAAAAATTTTCTGTTACGTATAATAATAAATACCTTATTACCTTGTACTGGAAGGTCCTGAAAGGTTCTGTTATATGTGGAATGTATTCTGGATGATGGCCAGCCACAAAATGGGCATGTTACTTCTTTTCGATTGGAAGTTACTGTTATATAGCATTTGCCATCTTTTATTTCATGACTAATATAGTCTAAGTTTGGGTCTAATTGTTTAATAAATTCATCCATGGAATATAATCCTCTTTTCTTTTGTTTAATTTTCATTTATTTTATCATATATTGTCATTTAATTCAATTAACCCTGGAAAGAACC
>CAZJCV010000335.1:0-1205 GCA_964544535.1 uncultured Lachnospiraceae bacterium
AAACGGATCAGACTATTTATATCTGGATAATTTTTATCATTTTCCCAGTTAGAAATAGATTGTCTAGAAACATAAATTCTTTCAGCTAATTTTTCTTGAGAAATTTCTAATTCAGTTCGATACTTTTTAATCTGATTTCCTAGTTCCATCTTTCCTCATCTCCTTTCTCTTTTATCTTAATCAAAGAAACATTTTAACGCTATCAAAAGCCTTTGCCAATGGCATGATTTTGGCTGTCAAAGGTGTTTTACACGTAGCGTTCATGTGGTATTTATCTAATTATGATTTGTTAGTTTAAGTTTATCTGTTATTTATTAAAAATAAAAATGGTTACTAAATAAAGAGCAATAACATAAATTAACGAAAACAAAAAAATCATGAGTTTTACTTATGTATTATTGTGACAAACTCATAATGACTAAAAATAGACCTTATACTCTTAACCATGAAAAAACGTTTGGTTCGTATAATTCTACTTATGTTCACTAACTATATACCATTATACACTATTTATCATATTTTATAACTAATATCTTATATTCTAATTCCTCAAATCATTGCAGATACAGACAAAAATCCAGTCAAGATCTCAACTTCTAATCCTAACTCGCCCAATTTGCATTCAAACTATTCAATTATGCACTCAACCTCTGTCCCATCTAGAAATCTAACCACTATCTTATCATCCCTAAATATGATCATCTTTTCAATAATCTTCAAATACAAATCTAAGTCAAACTCATCTATCTCTATTCCTTTTTCTATAATCTCAAAAAACTCCCTAGCCCTATGTTTCGTTAATTCATCTTCATCTTCAGCTTTCCACTTCCTAATAAAATGCTCCTTATTTTCCACCAATGCTCTAAAGCTGCTAATAAATGCTTTATATTATAATTACCAGATGACTTTTTTCTACATAGTACATTGGAACTTTTTCATTTTGCGTACACAATAGCCCCCCTAAACAAAATATGTTCCCCAGGACTAACTTAAGGAACATAAAACACACTTCAATATTTACTTAAAACCTTCTTAACCTTGCCACCTCAACCTATTCCTTCTCTATCAACACCACACACTCAGTCGTAGAATATTCCCAATCAGCCTTTGCTATCGCTCGACTTCTTGGACATTCCTGACATGAGGCGTACCTCTACTTACAACTCATTTCATTCCTTCACAAGCAGTGTTACAACTTCCACATG
>CAZJCV010000336.1:0-1204 GCA_964544535.1 uncultured Lachnospiraceae bacterium
GTTATTAGTCTACCTATGAGGAATTGAAACATGAAATTCTCGACCACTCGTCAGTCCTCGCCGTCTGCGTTATTAGCTACCTATATATAAGCTATTAAGATCCGAAATGAGCATAGGACTATCTGATTGGTATTGGTACAGGACTGGAATAAAAAATCACCGGAGCAGATATTTGATTTCCCTGGTGGTTTGATAATCCCTTAATAAAATAAGAGAATTAGGCAAGAAAAAGAGGTGTTATTTTGAAAAGCCAAGTATTCAAAATATGTTTACTCTTTGCTATTATTTTGGGACTATACCTGTCTGGTATAGCTTACGCCCATGCTGAAGAAATGGAAAGCGGACAAACTATACTAAACCTGGTTAATATGTCAGAAAAAACCTTTAATAATTTGAATGACCCTGTTGAAATTAGTATCAGTACTGAATTTAGTAATGTGGAAGATATTTATGCTTTTATAAACGGGCTACCTGTTTCCAAAACATATATGGAGCTCACTTCAAGCAGGACATTAGTCATAGGTTCTGTGTTAGTCGAAGGTAGGAATGAATTATTTATTGTAGGACAGGATGAGTATGGCAATGTTTTTGAAAGGGAATTTATTCTCTGGGCAGGAGACAATATATTAAATGGTTTAGTTTTAAAGGAAGAAAACCAACCTGTCCAGGGAGCCCGGGTTAGAATACTACTAGATGATGATAAAGATATAATGACTAATTTATATACTGATACTAATGGAGAGTTTACAGCAGTCAATTTACCCAATAGAACAATTTTTATTGAGGTTTATGCTTCTGATAATTTATATGCAAGAGAAGTTATTATGGGTGGAGATGATAATATCATTCTAAAATTGAAGGGTTTTGATACACCCTGCCATATTGATAACAATGATTTTAGTGAAGGTACTGCAGGTTGGAATATTGGGACTGCACCAGTTGAGATTATTCCACATATTGAGAAATAGAATAATAAAATATTTATTACTAACTAAAAGGCATTCCTGTATTAAAGGAATGCCTTTTAGGTTTAAGTTAAAGCCTTTTCTCTTGTAGTCATTCTATAGTAATATATAAGTCCGGTCACCAGGGTAATAGTACATCCCAACAGATACAGGGTCCTGCTGCCCAGATTATCGAAGATGAATCCACCGAGAAGGCTGCTGATAACACTACTGATACTGATGGTTGAAGCATAGAGGTT
>CAZJCV010000337.1:0-1203 GCA_964544535.1 uncultured Lachnospiraceae bacterium
GTATAACCAAAATAAGCCCCACAAATAAATCGATGATTGTCAGTCTCCGTATCGAATGCGACAAAATTTCTAGGTATAGGTCTTCTTACCTTTTTCGGTTTCTCAAATACATAACCAATATCAGGATTTACCATTTTAACCAAACCTCATAATCAATCCCTTCCAAAACCCATTCATAACCCTCTAACTGAGCTTTGCCGTGGTCAATTGCCTGACTACGGAGGATTTGTAACTCCACGCCCCGACGTTTAGTGCTGGTAGCGGTGGAATATCCAGTAACAATAGTGGATTCAGATGTTTTAGCGTTCCTAACCCGATAACGACCTTGTAATTGATAATAGCCTCTTGGTTCAAGCGGTACCTCTTTCCAGCCCCATTTCTCCTGAATTGTTTTGGGTTTTGGTTCTTCTTTTCTCTTTGGTTTGCGCTCCTTTTCCTCTTTTCTCTTCAGTCTTTTCTCATATTTTCTAGCGGTAATCCCTTTGGGCGCTTTTCCTGCCAGGTATCGAGCGTAGGCTTTACTTTCCGGGCTCGCTCCTTCAGTAATTTTAATGTGTTGACGTCGGGATATTATTTCGCCGGTGGAGGGATTAACAAAACGGCGGGCTTTATCCCGCTTGCCACCAACATAAAGAGGTTCGTAACCAGTCATTTTACCGACATCTTCTTAGTAGTTCTGGATGTGTCTTGTAGTAGGCTTCAGCAATAGCGAGCGCCCGCCAAAGAGGCACCGTTACAGTCTTATCGTGGGATGTAGGTAGTCTGGTAGGCATATTATCTTTAAACTCCTTGGGAGTGCAATCACTACGATAAAATGGTATGTTTCTACCATCTACATTCTCAGATTTCATTTGTAGTCACATCCTCCTTGTGTGGTTGATAATCGAAATCATCAAAAATTTTAAACCATGGTAATTGCCAGTTTTCCCTATTCGGCATTGGAATATCGTTAGCATCAACCAGTTTAGATAACAATACTTTTCCGTCTTTGTTCAATAGTACAAATGCGTAGAGACCATTTTTAGATAACAAAGCCTTGTGCTGGTCCTGTCTAAGATAATATCTTCCTCTACGCCGTCTCCTCGCATTACCAGCGTCAAATATCCATACCTGACATGTCTTAACCTCAAGCGGTCTACCATCGTATTCACCATCTATCAAAGCGTTTTGACAGACGGTTGTCTGATAGTGTATCTCAGCATA
>CAZJCV010000338.1:0-1201 GCA_964544535.1 uncultured Lachnospiraceae bacterium
CAAGGAAGATCTGGGAATCCATGTTGCCGATAATGGTATCAGCATTGTCCTTATAGATTGCTTTGAGCTGCGACTTCGCCTGAAGGACCAGACAGGCTGAGATTTCACGGCTTCGGATGGTTGCTACCAGCTTTTCCAGATTAGGAATCTGGCCAATGTTGGCTGCCTCATCGATCAGACATCGTACATGAACCGGAAGCCTTCCACCATACACATCATCTGCCTTTTCACAGAGCAAATTGAACATCTGGGTATAGACCATACTGATCAGGAAGTTAAAGGTTGCATCTGTATCTGACATGATCAAAAACAACGCTGTCTTCTTATCTCCCAAGGTATCCAGTTCCAGATCGTCATAAGCTGTGATCTCTCTAAGCTCCTTGAATAGTGATAGGTAATCCTTTGATGTTATCTCCGGATTTTCCCCCACTCTAAACCGGACATGAACCTTTCAACTCATCCGGCTTGCCATCGGAATTATAAATTCCACTATTTTAGTAACTATCAACATTAGCAAGTTTTCTTAGGTTTTCTAGTTTCTTAATCTGCTTACTTTCAAAATTAAGAGCCTTTATATTCCTTTCTACATTCGTATTATTATGGTCGTGAATAAGCTTGTGTACCGCAACTGTGACCAAAATTAAATTCTTGTAGTCATCTCCACCTTTACAGTGTTTTGGTACTTTATGATGGCAATATATATTTTCAATTGTTAGATTTTCACCACTGATTGCACATTTGCCCTTTTGAGCAGAATATAGCGATAGTCGATTATCATTAAACTCAACTGAATGTGATAGTACTGGATTTCGCATTAAATAATGCAATAATCCCAAGTCGATACCACTCAGGTTACTATGAATAATTGCTCTACCTTCTGCTGTATATGAGTTTATTTTGCGGTTCATGGATTTTGGTGGACCATGCCTTATATATCCTATTGGTACTACGGCATGTCCCTCTATAAATCTTAATTGCCTGCTTTTACCATATTTTTCAGCAACGTATTTTGGAATGTCACAAGGTAACTTCTTTCTTCTTACTTGTTTTGCAGTTTTAACTTTCTTTCTAAATCTTGCTTTAAGGCTTTTGTGAACTGAAAAGGCGAATGGAGTAAAGTCATCACAGACTTTTGTTGCTAATGAGTAGTATTCATGAACTCCAAGGACGAAAGAATTGTATCTACAAATAGCTTGATATT
>CAZJCV010000339.1:0-1200 GCA_964544535.1 uncultured Lachnospiraceae bacterium
TACTTTTTATACTCTATTGGTTTAGTGTACTTGACCATCATTAGAGATGAAATTATGGTAACAACTCCAATAACACTTAATACAATCTTTCCCGGAAGCGAATTGACTAGCGTATCAAACCAACTCTTATTTATCAGATATAATAGTGGGATATTAAGAATAACAATTGCAACGATCATCATGAATTCACGACGTGGTCCATAAATAAAGTTATCGAGCTCTGAATTAACGATTCTCATATCTGTGTATTTTTTAAGGATCGGCTCCATTGCTGGAATAAGCCCCCTATCATCTTGACACCTTAGCAATGTATCGCACCATTCATGGAACACAGAATTGTCAATTGAGCTTTTAAGCCTTCTGATTGCACTCCGTGTGTCGCTAGTGACTGTCGTTATCTCAACGTAAAATTTACCGAATATATCTTTCAATGGTGGTTTAATGTTCCCCAGATTCTCACTAACAGCCGACTGAATATCGCCTGTACGCATATAAGTCGTAGTTATCATCGACAATGTTGTCTCCAATTCCATTTTTACTGCCTTATTGTAGCTATTCACCATCCCTGAACCATATGCAAACGGAAGGATAGCACTGATAATTACGAATAGTGGTATTAAAAATGGGTTATCCAGCCAAAGCGAAAAAACAACTCCTAAGACAGCTAACACAAAAGCTATTAAAATCATCACTATGAACTGGCCTTTTTTATTAACGCTTTCCATTGATTGCTCTAACAGCACTAATGACTTTCTTATTTTACTCTTCTTCCCGTGCCAAACATCTACATCCGATTTTAGGGTTCCTTCTTTATGTAACAACTTGCCTACATCCGCCTCTATTTGCCTTATATTTATTTTAAGCAAAAGCATTATCCCTGCGGAAATGATGATGAAAGTTATTAAATAAACTAAAAACATTTTAATTCACCTCCTTTATATCAAACCTATTCCTACCGTCATCTTCAATCACTTCTTCACCGTCGTCTGGATTCCCATCTACGGTTATATCTGGGACCTCCTGTTCAGGAATAAAGACTTCGATTTCAGTTGTTGTCGTGGACGATGGCTTGCTTTCGGACTCCTCTGGTTCGCCTTTATTCTTTAGCATTATAAAAGTAATAGTCGCTAATAGAAGTAGTCCTGCTGCTATAACAAAAACTATCATAGCGGTATCTTTTTTTGTTTGTTTCATTTGCCT
>CAZJCV010000340.1:0-1195 GCA_964544535.1 uncultured Lachnospiraceae bacterium
ATTTTTTAGATCAGATTATTGTCAAAACTTGGTGGACGGTGACCCGTTAATTATTCTAAAGCAATTAGAAAAGGAGTTAAAGAGAAGCAGAGAAGAGGGTTCTTTGATATGAAACTATATCAACATCAAGAATTAGCTTTAAATTATATGAGGTTCAACGACAGCTTCGCATTGTTTATGGAGCAGGGCACGGGGAAAACTCTACCAACATTATGTAGGATATTGGAACTCTATAAACAAGATGAGATTGAAAACGCTCTAATAGTTGGCCCAAAAGCCACAATGGGGGCATGGTATAGGGACTGTGAATTGTTTAATAAGGAAGATAGGTCGCTCCTTGAAAACCTAATAACGGTAATAAATTATGACAGCGTATGGCGAAAGGGTAAAGGATATGACCGACAATGGGATTGTATCGTGCTTGATGAATCTCATAAGATTAAGAATCGGACAAGTAAGCGGTCAGCCTTTCTACTAAAACTATCCCTACAAGCTAAGTATAGGTATATTCTAACGGGTACGCCAATCGGAAACGGTCAGCTAGAGAACATCTGGGCGCAATACGCTTTCCTAAAACCGAAGGTGGTGAGGGGTAGGGTGGCATCGGAGATATTCGGTACATATAGGCAATTTGAGGACAAGTATTGCATCTTAAACCAATACTGGAAACCTTACCGATACTTGAAAGTTGACGAACTACAAGATATTATAGCCGAATATTCCTACAGGGTGACGAAAGAGGAATGTTTAGATCTACCGGAAAGATTACCTGATGAAATCTATGACATTGAACTGAAAGAACCAAAGCTATACAGGGAACTTCACAAACATAGCACGATTGAGAAAATGGACATACTGGCAGAAAACCCACTGGCTAGAATGTTACGACTTCGCACGATTTGTTCCGGATTCTTAAAAGACGATGATGGGGAAATGCACGAATTGAAATGTGAGAAGTTGGAAGTTTTAAAAGAGTTCCTAGATGGGTGGGAAAAGAAACTCGTTATATTCTGTAATTTTACTAAATCTATAGACAATGTAAGCGGCCTACTCAAAAAGCTAAAGATTAAGCACGTTATATTAGACGGTAGACAAAAGGATAAACAGATATGGCGAAAGTTCCAGAGCGATGAATCGATACAAGTTATTATCTGCCAATACCAATCAGCTTCAGAGGGTGTGGACTTATTCGCCG
>CAZJCV010000341.1:0-1189 GCA_964544535.1 uncultured Lachnospiraceae bacterium
AAGACCTGGCGATTAACGAGGCAGTTGAAATTGACAAGAGGACTGTGGCGGGCATCTTTGGCGTACCGGCGTTTTTTCTTGGTGTTGGAAAGTATGACAAAAACGAATACAACAACTTCATTAACACGACGATTTTGCCTATCGCAAAGGGCATGGAACAAGAACTTACGCGGAAATTGCTTTACAGTCCTGATCTCTATTTCAAGTTTAACCCACGTAGCTTATATGCCTACGACCTTAAAGAGCTGGCAGACGTTGGCTCAGGCATGTATGTACGCGGCGTTATGACTGGGAACGAAGTAAGGGATTGGATCGGGCTATCGCCGAAGGAAGGTTTATCTGAACTTGTCTTGCTTGAGAACTTTATCAAGCTAGAGGACATAGGAAAACAAGGTAAGCTAAAAGGTGGTGACGAGGATTGAGGGGCAACAAGCAAATAAGGAGCCTACAAACGGAGTTAAAAACCAGAGCGGTAGAGGATAGCCCCGAAAAGTACATCGAGGGCTATTTTGTTGTGTTTAATCAAGAAACAGAGCTATGGCCAGGGGCCATCGAAGTCATTGCGCCCTCCGCCTTTGATGAGGCTTTAAGTGATGATGTCAGGGCCTTGATTAACCATGACACAACTTTGGTGTTAGGCAGAACCAAAGCTGGAACGCTTGAGCTGAAAGCGGACACCTACGGCTTGTGGGGGCGCATCAAGGTTAACCCAAACGATACAGACGCCATGAACCTTTATGAGCGCGTTTCAAGGGGTGACGTTGACCAGTGCAGTTTTGGTTTTAATGTACTGGACGAAACTACCGAATGGCGTGAGGACGGAACTGTCAAGTGGACGGTAAACAAAGTAAAACTTTGGGAGGTATCCCCTTGTACGTTCCCGGCCTATGAACAAACGGGCATCCAAGCCCGCAAAGCAGAAGTTGAGCAACACCAGAAGAGGATGCTCGACGCCCGCAAACTTAAACTGAAAGAGAGGTTGAAAAATGCTTAAACAATTGATGTTGAGTAAGAAGATTAAGGGCTTGCGCGATAGTCTGAACGCACTTTTGGAAGACGAGCGAAAACTCGCCACCCGCGAGGCGGAACTGGCGGAGGCTGTCGAACAGGCAGAAACCGAGGAAGAGGTTGACGCCATCGAGGAAAGTGTAACCGAAATCGAGGAAGAAAAGGCCGCAATCGCTGAGAA
>CAZJCV010000342.1:0-1189 GCA_964544535.1 uncultured Lachnospiraceae bacterium
GTCCATGATCCTAGCAATGAGATAACAACAGGGCGAGGAAATCTAAGTTTTACATCCATTAACTTACCTCGTATAGGTATTGAGGCTAATCATGATATGGATAAGTTCTATTCGATGTTAGATGAGAAAATGGATTTAGTAGTAGATCAACTCTTACACAGGCTCAAGATCCAATCTAGTAAACATTCTGTGAACTTTCCGTTCCTAATCGGTCAAGGTGTATGGTTAGGATCGGATGACTTGCACGAGGGCGAAACGATAGGCGAAATCTTAAAGCATGGATCATTATCTATTGGGTTTATCGGGCTCGCTGAAACGTTGGTCGCTTTAATTGGTAAGCATCACGGAGAGAGCACAGAGGCGAGAGAGCTTGGAGAGGAGATAGTGAGCCATATGAGGAGCTACTTGGACGAGCTCGCTGACAAAGAGAGGTTGAATTTTACGTTGTTGGCCACGCCCGCAGAAGGATTGTCGGGTAGGTTTGTACGCATGGATAAGGAGCGATATGGAGTGATAAAAGGCGTTACAGATAGAGAGTATTACACCAATTCATTCCACGTGCCTGTCTATTATCCGATTAGTGCGTTCGAGAAGATAAACATCGAAGCGCCGTATCATAACTTGACAAATGCAGGGCATATCAGTTATGTCGAATTGGATGGCGATCCTTGTAATAACTTAGAAGCATTCGAGGCGATTGTCCGTCACATGAAAGAAACTGGAATAGGGTATGGTTCAATCAATCACCCAGTAGATAGAGATCCAGTATGTGGTTACACTGGCATAATCAATGGTGAGTGCCCTCAGTGTGGTAGAAGTGAGGACGACGGAGTGCCCTTCGTGAGGATTCGGAGGATAACTGGCTATCTGGTCGGCTCGGTTGAGCGCTTCAATGACGCAAAGCGAGCTGAAGAACATGATAGGGTTAAGCATGGTTAAAAGGAAGCTAGAGCGGTGCAATCCGCCTAATTGAAAACTGAATTCAATATTAGAGAGCCTCACCATTGTGGTGGGGTTCTTTTTTTATGTGAAATGCGAAACGTCGCTGCAAAAGACAGCTCTCGTTAGCACTCGCTTGTCTGAATTCGCACAAGTGCTCATAGATGCAACCCACGGGCTTAATCTACGGGCATTAGCTACACCGAATTCACAATTGCGGGATACGGGACTTGTTCTTGGCTATGCCCAC
>CAZJCV010000343.1:0-1187 GCA_964544535.1 uncultured Lachnospiraceae bacterium
GACAATCTTAAAACCTCAAATGAGACTGAATTATCTGTAACGCACTACATTGACAATGTTATAAGCTGGCAAGGCTTTATCATACCAGACTTCTTCTCTATTGAGGTGAGAAACAATCCTGTAATTACGATGACGGCAAGCGATAGAATAGGGACGTTGAAAAGCGTGACTCTCTCTAATTTGCCGTCAATGATAAGCTTAAGAGAATTAGCGATTTTATGTTTGAATAAAACAGGGTTGGAGCTTCCGCTTAGGACGATGGCAGACTTCAATAATGGCACAGGTGTAAATGATTTTTTTAACTCTAAAATATTAACTCAAAGATTATCAGACACAAAAGGTCGCTCAATTAGTTGCTATGATATATTATCAAGTATCTTAACGGCAAGCAACAGCTTTTTAGTTCAGAGGTCGGGCACTTGGCATATCATCAATAAAATTCAGCATGAAGCAGGGAGTGGAAAATTATATACAGATGCAACATCATTTACAAATTGGTCGGAAGTTATATTTAATTTCTCGGACATCAATATAGGAGGCAGAAGAACGATTGTACCGGTTGCATCTATGGTGGGGGTCTATCATGAGCATGGCGGTGGTCGGTTACATCCGGATAATTATGATTTTTCGCAAGGGCTGACGGGGTGGACTGCGATAAATGGATTTAATGCGGTAGTCGAGAACAGGAGTATTGAAGGTTACACGTTAGCATCTAACCCTGTCAGAATGGTGCCTAATTATGGTGAAGTTACGACAAAAAACACAATAAGAAGTATAAATCCAACACCCGGTTTTGATCCTGATTATGATAATGTACCGTACTTAAAATCTCCCGATATCCCGATTGTAAGCGTTAATGATGATGTTGTCGACATAAACGTAGATATAAGCGCAATTGGGCCACATAACGCGGCGCTTAGGTATGTTGTTTTAGCTACGAATGGAGCAACCAGGTTATATCTTAATGCTTCGGGTACGTTTGAACCTTTTGTATCAACAAATGAGAAGCATATCTCTTTTTTAAGTTTCGGACAGCCAGGGATTAATATTGCATCCGTTAAGTCCAGGTCGATAACAGGGAAACTTTACAACCCGGCAGGGTATAGTATATCTGTTCGCGTGTACGGTTCAGGTGAAGGGAACCCAGTTTTTATAAATTTTGTATCCGTATCTTTCAGCAACGCGGA
>CAZJCV010000344.1:0-1182 GCA_964544535.1 uncultured Lachnospiraceae bacterium
CTGTATAAAACCATCCACAATCCGGATTATTAATTGCTTCGAGGGTTTTTGATGCTTGAATTGCAGAACCTCTAAAATCACTCAATCTAATATAGCTGCCTTTTGCATTTTTAATAGGAGCATTCCGTAATGTGAAAGTACAAATAGGTACTGTTGCTCCGTCATAGCCTGAGTATTCTAATTGTATGAGGTTATTAATAAAATGATTATTTATAATGCCTTTCCTTACTTTCTCATAGCTTGAAATGAACATCCAGACAAAGGGAGTCATATATCCGGTTAATCCATCAGGTTTACATAGCTCAAGACATCTCAAAATGAAAGTCGCAAATAGATCTGATTTTGTGTCGGGATAATTTTTATTTACATACTCCTTCATAGACTCTTCCATTCTGGAAGAATTAATATAGGGTGGATTGGTTACCACAATATCATATCTTTCACCAAGTAATTGGTACTGATTTTTTAGAGCCTTTTGTTTTTCTGCAAAAAGTGAACCTTCATCTATGTTACCGGTATTTATTTCAGAAGGTTCGACTTTTATTAATGATCCTAAAACAGAAGCATTATTGAATTTTTCATCTTCCTCAAAATTCTGAAAAGCTACAATATTTGGTTGGATGTTATTTTTAGCTATCTGATTAAAGAATCTTCTGTATTTCTCACGACCTTTCATCAAAAGTACAAAAGAAGCTAATTGTGCTGCCCGTTCATCAATTTCTGCGCCAAATAAATTGTTAGTAATAATTAAACCTGGTATTTCTGAAACATTATATCCTTGCTCTTCATATATTCTGTAAAAGACATCAAAAGCATATGACAATATGTGACCGGATCCTGCACATGGGTCAAAGAACTTAATCTCTTCTATACTGACTTTCTCCCTTTCAGGTAGCTGATCTTTATATGCAGGCTTTATATAGAATTCCAAATCTTCGAGGACCTTTGTTTTGGGGTCTATTTCACTCCACAATTGCCCTAAGGTGTTGTCAACCATATATTGAACAATCCATTTTGGTGTAAATAGCTGTGAAGCTGGTGCAATTTCATTCTTTTTGTATGCTTTCTTAGACTGTATCAATTCCTCGTTCCACTCTGATATATAAAACTGATACAACCACCCAATTATCTCTACCTCCTTACAATCTTCATCGCTCATACCATTGTAAACATCTTTTACTA
>CAZJCV010000345.1:0-1180 GCA_964544535.1 uncultured Lachnospiraceae bacterium
AAAAGTTTTGGGGATATAACATGCAAAAATAACAGGCTAACCACCTGTTATTTTTGAAAAAATCAAAGAAAAGGAGAATGTGAAATGAAAAAACTATTAAAAGAAGCAGAAAGACGCATTGACGAAGAACTGGAAAAATCAAGTTTTATCGATGATTCCGACACAGTTTATAGATACCTAGATGACCTAGCTTGGGAATTAGCGATTAATGAAATTTTAAGGGATAATAAAACCCTTAAATCTTATTATAAAAAAGAAAAAGAAATTTGTGAGTTAACGAATAGGTTATTAGAAGCGATACATATTAGTATCATGCCAAAGTACAACATTTTCGAGTGGTACAAAACTGGAGTTCGTACCAGGATTTTCTATAAGATAGATAAAAAATTTGACACTTTAGAAAAGTGTTTGGACTTTTTTAACATTAATTTTTAAAAAATATAATGAAACAGCCGGGGGAAAAACCCCGGCTTTATTTTTGGAGGTGATATATTGCGGAAACAATGGAGGACACCTGGCGGGACAGCATCGGCAATCTGTTTAAATATGCTTGAACAGCCGCATCTATTAATAGCGGGCAGCACGGGAAGCGGAAAAAGCGTCCTTATAAACAGCCTAATATATACCGCTCTTTTCAAGTCACCGAATCAATGCAAGTTTATTCTAATAGACCCGAAACGAGTTAAATTAGTGGAATATAAACAGCTGCCGCATACCATTAGTCATAATAGCGAATTACCGGACATTTTAGAAGCATTACAGACTGCTATTGGCTTAATGGAAAACCGTTACAAGTTAATGCAACGACAACGACTAAAGAAAAGTAACGCTGCCGACATTTATATTATTATAGACGAATACGTCGATTTGGTTATACAATCTAAAAAGCAAGTAGAACGCTATATTATAAGACTATCACAATTAGGAAGAGCAGCAAATATTCATTTAATCCTAGCCACTCAGAGACCAACAAGGGATATTATATTTTAATAATTAAAAAAATTTTGTATGTTATATTAGGAATATAAAAACTCACACTAATGTCAAAGGGGTTTTATTTTAATTATAGTATTTGTAAAATAGTGGTCTATCAACTATTATAAGAAAGGAGATAGTTTCATGGTGCTTGTATTCTCTATTATAATCTTTCTAATTTTAGTTAGAGAAAGTATTATTGATA
>CAZJCV010000346.1:0-1178 GCA_964544535.1 uncultured Lachnospiraceae bacterium
GGGAGCAGGATTAAACCTGCTCCCTTTCTTCTGCCTTAAACTTAACGTGAGACAGCTGGTCCTGCAACCTAAACGGTGCAATTACTCCCACGGTTTCATTACCGCATACGATCCATAGCATGCTCATCGCGTCGTTAGTGTGAAATATGCAGGCTTCTGGATTGTTAAGAAGATCGAAGTAGATACTGTTGATGGCGAGCTCTTTTCCGGTTTTAGGATTGTAGAAGATGCGCAATCGGTGTTTCGGTTCGAGAACAAACTCCAGCTGACTGTCAATCACTTCGATCGGCTCATTCGGTAACCTCATCAATCTTTCAAATTGTTCGGCAGAGTACCTGCATTCAGGGTTTAGTGTCCCGAAGATCTCTAGAATGGTTGGATGCATATGCGGTTCATCTATCAGCATAGCGTATCCATCAGTAACGTAACCGTGACCATAACCGAAGGATGCGTTTTTGCGAGCTTTTTTGATCCAGGATTTCGTTTTCGCTTTGTTAAACATGGTTTTCATTCTTCTTCCTCCTTTTTTTGTGGGAGCAGGATTAAACCTGCTCCTCTTCGTTGATCCAGAAATTAGTATAGTAACCCAATTCCCAACAGCAATTGTAAAACTCAAAGTTGTTCACGATACTGTCGAAGTCTTGTCCCGCTCGGTTATTGATAGGATAAGGCTTGATCCACATGCTAGAGTCACTCGCGACGATCTTAGAGGGTGTTAGATAAATTATTCTGCCTCGGTTGAAAAGCCTTCTGGCAACGTCTTTCCGAATTCGTGTGTACTTCCCGATACTAAGATCTCTCATTCCTCTTCCTCCTCTTCAATAACGATTTTTCCGTAGCTTAGATCCATGCCTTCCTCTTCCGCAACCTCTCGAGCCTTCGCCAAAAGTTCTTCGTCGCTCAAATTGCCGTCCCACTCGGTACCCGCTAGCTCTACATATCCTCCTGTTTTCTTATCGATCCAATACACGATCCTAGCCTTAGTCATGTATGCCATCCTCCTTTGCTGCTTGCCGCAGCTTTTTTCCTTCCTCTACTAGTATCACGTCAATCTCCCAATTGTAATTCTTGCCATATACGCGATTGCCTAGAGATTCAGCTCGATTGTGTGCCTCTTTGTATGTTCTATACAACCGAGTTCTGCGCACTTCACCGTTAAGCCTGTTTTTGACAAGTCC
>CAZJCV010000347.1:0-1177 GCA_964544535.1 uncultured Lachnospiraceae bacterium
ACCCTATTTGGCAACTTGTCCAAGAGAAGGGCGACTGGAATAAGATGGAGCAAGCCCATGCAGTCCATGATGTTTATAATCATAAGGCTGTATTCTATATTCCTTTGGTACAAGGTTGGGGAGTCTTTAATTACGATTATAAACTTGAAATTTGGAGCTACTACGAATATCCATTCGCACCTCTTTGTAGTTTCTATAGCATAGAACATGGTAACTACCTGACATCTGGCAATATTATAGGTAAAACATCTGGTAGTTACCTAACCGATTTGGGAACTGCTATCGAGTCTGAGTGGGTATCTAAAAAGTTTATCCTCGAAGATGAGGTTCCACAAAGTAAAAAGTTCAAACGGTTTATGGGGTTAGAAATAGAACTTGAAGGCGGGAATATATCTGGAGGTATAAGGTATGGAAATGAGGCGGAGGATAATTTTAATTTTCCTTCACATGACTTTCCAATGTTATTAGATGGAGATACCCATGTTCACAAGGTTGATTTTGATTTATCTGGTAAGTTTGCTGTTATTAAAATAAAATCCTCTGGGTTGAATTCGAGGTTGTCAGTTAGAGGATTCAAGATAAAATATGAAATGGGTGGTGAGTAGGTGCATAATCAAATTAAGGGAATTAAGGAGGTTTTCCTACCACCATACCCAAAGGAATCCTCTCAGGAGATGGTTAATTACCTCAGGGAAATAGAGCGAAACCTCAGAGAACTTTCAAGGAGAACCTACACAGATACTGAGAGTAGCTTTACCGACTTGGGCGGTTTGCAAGGGGATTTAGGTTCCGGTTTAGAAAGGATAGGATATGCGGAAGCTGACATAATTGACCTGAACTCTGACGTAGTCGGATTGACAACCCAGTTAGGTGAGATAAATTCTCAGATATCTACCCTTTCTAACAGTGTAAATAACTTAGAATCTGACCTAGGTTCTTTATCTACGCAGGTGTCTGGTCTTTCGTCAGATTTGAATGGGTTGCAAAATATAGTTAATAGCTTATCCACCCGGATTTCTGCTTTAGAAAATCAGGTAGGTGACGGAGGAACAGTTAGACCTGTAACACCATATTTATATCAGGTGTTCTTTGATTCTAACTTAGGACGACCTATCTGGTGGACAGGGGAAGATTGGGTAGATTCGGAAGGTAATATAGTTTAAGGAGGCGAATTGAA
>CAZJCV010000348.1:0-1176 GCA_964544535.1 uncultured Lachnospiraceae bacterium
GTAACAGTAGCTGTGGTCCAGATTTATAATAGTAACCTCTTTGGCATTATACTTAGTGGTAATCGGACAGAGGCTATTTATGACGTGCAGGAGAAGCTGGAGAAGGAGATCGCTAAAGCTTCCAAAGACATCGACCCAGCTGATGATTGGGAGTATGAGCATCTAGTGCTCAACTTTGGGGGCGAATCGATCACGATTCCTGGGTGGATCGTAGAGAAGGACAGCACCGAAGTTGGGCCAAGAAACATCAAAGTCTCCGGCACTGTTTTTATTCCTGATCCAAAAAATGAGGATGAGTAGTGTGTTTAAGAGACTGAAGTCATCCCAAGGTGTAACCATCATCGAGCTCATGATTGCCCTGACCATCCTTGGCCTAGTCGTCAGTGTTGCCTTTGCCATACACTCGTATGGGATTGCATCCTTTACGCGGGGTGAATCCTTGGTCACCAGACAACAGAACATACGCATGGTGACTAGAATCTTGTCGGAAGAGATCCGTTTTGCCCAAGACGTTGTCGTTGTTGACTCGCTAACAGATCCAGGCTACGTCTATTTTTGGGCTGATGCTGGGTCGATATTGAAAGGAACGGAAGCTAACCCTGAGACCATTCTGGGTAGCACAAAGAATACCAGTTACTCATTGGAGTTTAACGTTGTGTCGCCCGAAGAAGGTGAAAAGGACCCGAGAATAGTGGAAATCACCGTTAGATCAGAATCGCCCCAAGGGGTCTACGAGGTTACCACATCTGTCCAAGCTCTCAACCTTCCGATAGAAGGTATTGAGAAAACAGGGGTTGGTACGGTGCTTGGAATTAGGCGTTAGGAGTGGATATTGTATTGTACGCTGGGTGAGGAGAAGGTTAAGGTATGGAGGTCGCTATGATTTTTTTATTTTTTATATTCGGACTAATCTTTGGGAGTTTTTTTAACGTAGTGATCTATCGTTTGCCTAAGGGCTTATCGTTAGTAAAGCCAAGATCGAGTTGTCCCCATTGTAAGCATGAACTGACACCGGGGGAGCTTGTTCCTGTCCTAAGTTATCTCTGGCAGAAGGGTCGCTGTAAGGTATGTAAGAAACCCATTTCTTGGCGATATCCGATTGTGGAGTTTGCTACTGGCGTTGGTTTTGCCTTGGTTGCCTGGAAGAGCATTTATTGGTCTGATTATCTGGTGGGT
>CAZJCV010000349.1:0-1162 GCA_964544535.1 uncultured Lachnospiraceae bacterium
CACTTTGGTGAGTAAAAAAAGGGCAAGATAAAACAAAAGCGATAGCTATTTTTTCACATAAAAATAGGCCTTAAACAGAATATTCAACTACATATACCATGCACAGAAGATAAGTAAGAATGTATAAATTAATTTTAAAAGGAGGAAAAGAAATGAATTTCGCCCAAATCGGTATTGATATAGAGTCGAAGTTAAACAGGCGGAAAACAGTAAGAGATTCGATTTATTTCGATTGCCCTTTCTGCGGCGACTCAAAAGGCCATCTAAATATACATCCAGCCAAAGGGGTGTATAGATGTAATCGTTGCGGAGAAGGAGGAACTTTAAACACACTCAGGAAAAAGCTAAATCTCCCTCGGGCGAGCGTACCAGCATTTAGGCCGGTTAAAAAGCCAAATCCGCAGTTAGAGATGGCTAGTATAACTGCACGCCATAAAGCTTACAGTCAACTCCTCCGTCGGCTTCCCTTGTTAGATAAACATAGGAATAATTTACTAGCAAGAGGGCTTACGGACAAAGAGATAAAACGACTTGGGTATAAAAGTATTCCTAGGCGTTTCAATTCTTTTCTAGCTAATAAAATGCTAGAAAGCGGTTGTAAACTGGAAGGGGTGAGTGGGTTCTACCTCTCTAAAAAGAATGGTTGGACATTCTATTCGCCTTCTAGCGGTATTCTAATTCCTTTCAGGGATGAGAAAGGCCGAATTAAAAGTTTGCAAGTAAGAGTCGACAAGAAGCAGGATGGACCCCGCTATAAGTGGGTATCGTCCGCAGGCTTTTACCACGGCGCTCCAGTAGACACAAGTCCTCATATAACTATCGGAGGGCTAACTAAAGATACCGTGATACTTACTGAAGGCGCTCTAAAAGCAGACGTAGCGGCATTCCTATCAAGAAGGAAGAATATCAGCTGGATAGGTATTGCTGGTGTAAACAACACTGGTAAATTAGCTGAAACGCTAAAGTCAGTCAATGTTAACACACCTTTATATGAAGCGTTCGATATGGATAAATTCGAGAACGAAAATGTCCGTAAAGCAATGAAAAAATTGCAAGCTTTATGTGAAGAAGAAGGTTTTTATATGTGCCAAATCACTTGGGACAAGACGTTCAAAGGGATTGATGACGCATTATTAAATAGGAGGAATAAAATATGGAAAAC
>CAZJCV010000350.1:0-1161 GCA_964544535.1 uncultured Lachnospiraceae bacterium
AGGTCTACTATAAGATGAATCTTCATAAACACCAACAAATACACTAACTAAATCCTCAGAAGTTGCATAGGCTTTTTCTTTCATAACTATTTTAATATTATAGCCATCTTTTTTACCTGTAAATATATGTTCAATTATAGCTCCTCCAACTTTAGTACACGAAGCATATTCTGTAGCCATAGCAGCAATTAAGGCATCAAAATCAGGCTCTGTATTATTAGAGTCAATAATATCTTCCATGCGAGTCTGGGCAACATAACCTTGGTCGACCACTTGGCCACTAGTTATATTATTTCTAGTTGCATATTGAAAAACAGAAAGAAATGCAACAACTATTATTGTTAATAATAGTACAGATACAAGTAGTTCGACTAATGAATATCCCCCATTGTTATTCTTGATTTCTTTTATATTGTTCCTGTTTCTCATCTCTCTTACCCCCTTGTATAAATAATTGCAAAATTACTTACTTTCTATATTCAATATTAAGAATTATGTCTTTTTTCTTGAATGTTAGATATATATTAACAGTTGCTTGTGCAAACTATAATTTTCAATTTTAAACTTATAACTTGTTTTTCATTTTACCTTTTATTTATAATCAATTAATAGGAACATTTTCTATAAACTCAGAATCACCACTTACTAAAACCGCAGTGTTTCCGTCTTTATCCACTTTGATTTGTGCATATTTGCCACTTGGAAAATCCTCTTTTTTTCTATTAATTTTTGCTAAATCTTCATCTTTAAAAGGATTGTTTTTATAATAAATTCCTCCATTTATATTACCTGATGCATCTAAGACACCAGCTAACAGTGTTACATTATCTTGTATTTTTACTGAAGCATTGTAGGCACTTATCTCACTTGTTAAAGCTCTTGCATTAGATAATTCTTTGGATTTGTTTGCTTCTTCCATATTTGCAATAATTCTTGGTACTAATATTGATGCTAGTATTGCTAAAATAGCTACAACTATAACAACTTCTATAAGGCTAAATCCATGCTCGCTTTTATTTAGTTTTCTTGTCACCTTCTTGCTCCTGTCAAAATTCTTTTTTTAAATTAGGCAAAAGGGGAAACTCCAAGTTTCCCCTACCTACCTTCTACTTAACAAGCAATATCTCACTTAGATATTATGAGAACATTGTACTATATAGG
>CAZJCV010000351.1:0-1160 GCA_964544535.1 uncultured Lachnospiraceae bacterium
CCTCTTTACCTTCTTTGATAACCTTAACATTCATCTCTTCACCAGGTAAAACTATTGGTTTAACAGCATTGGCCAGTTCATTAATATTTAAGACCCTGACTCCATGTAATTCTGCTACTTTATTTAAATTAAAATCATTTGTTACAATCCTGGCATCCATTATCTGGGCCAGTTTTACCAATTTACTGTCAACTTCCTGAATATCATCGAAATCCTGTGTCAAAATCTGAATATTAACATGAGGCTCTTTCTGCATCTGTTTTAAAATATCCAGTCCCCTCCTGCCCCGGTTTCTTTTCAGGGTTTCAGAAGAGTCTGCAATATGTCTTAATTCTTCCAGGACAAACTCCGGTACGATAAGTGTTCCTTCAACAAAACCGCTTTTTGCTACATCGGCTATTCTACCATCAATTATTACACTGGTATCCAGGATCTTATTGCTGATAACACTGCCAAAGATATTGTGTGGATTATCCTCTTGTTTTAAAAATTTCAAAATATCTTTTTCTTTATAGACAAAGAGGCTGAAACCCAGATAGGCAAATATTATATTTACCAGTATGCCAACGTACTTACCAATTGTACCAGTTCTAAGAATACCGGAAAAAGAAAAATTAATTAAAATAGCCAGTAATAATCCTGCTGCTAAACCTAGAATCCCGACAACTATCTTCCGCCAGGAAAGTTCTTTCAAAAAATTCTCAAAACTAATAAGTAATTGTAATATCTTTTCCAATAAGTAAAAAAGTATGAAAAAGCCAAATAAAAAACCAAGAAGGATACCAATAAACTGAGTGCTTGTAAAAAAAGTATCAAGTTCTTCCTGAATAGAACCGGAGAATTCTGTTGCCAATCCCAATAATTTTACCACTTCATAACCAATAAAAGAACCAAAAAATCCAAGAATAATTCGTATAAACTTCTTCATTTTAACACCTCCTTCCATTTATTATTACCATTAAGTATAAATTAATGCAAGGATTACCTGTGTTATTCTCGATCCTCCAATTCCGGGTTTTCATTTATTAAATTGTCAATCAGTTCTTCAACTTCCTCCCTTTCCATATCTTTGGCCAGAACAAGTTCACTGACCAGGATCTGGCGGGAATTATTAAGCATCTTTTTTTCTCCAGTAGATAGGCCTTTCTCATTATCCCTGA
>CAZJCV010000352.1:0-1149 GCA_964544535.1 uncultured Lachnospiraceae bacterium
CCAAAATTCTCCAGCTTGAAAAAATGAGGTTATTCAACTAACTATGGAAAGAACCCTTTAAATTTTACCACTGACAGCCACATCACGCTCGCCGTTAACGCTTGATGCAATGCTGCCTCCCTGGTTTGTGAGCCAGTCGGCCTTCCCGACTTTGTAACATTTTCGTGGCTCAATCACTCGCCCTTGCGGACTTCGGGCCTACCGCCTAACTGTCTACGCTTAAACATCAATATTACTACTGATACTCCAAGACTCGCTACGAGTTCCTCGGCTTAAGGTTTACTCGGCGGGGTTTCCACCCGCTGTACTCCATGACCTTGCCCAGCCGCACCACAAAATATTTTATAGTCTCGAAAAACATGCGGTTGGCGGACTATTCAGTGAGTCTTAAGGCTCTGCCAGTGAATGCCCTTATAGGGCTAGAGCAGACCACCCGTTTTACGGGTGGTCATGATTTTGTGCACTTTTTATATATTCTTCTATAACTTTTTTACCTTTTTCATTTTCAGGCATAATACCTAAGTATTTATATTTCCATATCCAGCGTTGCTCTCTTGGACTTGCTTCTGATAAATCAGTGTAATCATAATCAATCTTAAACTTACCATTACTCTCTAATACAAATGTAAAGTTTGTCCATGGTTCTTGTCCGTTATTTTTAAATTCATTCCATAATTCTTCCATTATCTCCAATAATTTATATCTTGAATTGTTTACTTTATTTTCAGGTATTTCAAATAATTCAGGTATGTCAAGACTGTATACAGGTTTGTCACTGTTTGATGGGTAGTAATAAAAAAATGCTTTTTGCATATGTTCATTTACTTCACCGTACATATAGACTTTATCCCATTCTTCAGGTATAGTTTGATTTAAATTGTCTGCGATTTTTTCATATATTTTATTTAATTTTTCTTCCATCTTTATTTACCTCCCGGACTATTATTTAATGATACCGAATCCCATTCTTCATCACCAATTTTATACATTATCTCGAATTTATAAGGACGTTGAGAATTTTCTTTATATATAGGCATAATTTTTACTTGTACTTCTTCTCCATCCTTCAAAGCCTCAGCCCAGTCGTTCTCTAGTTTCTTCCACTCACCTTTATTTAGATTTGCGTTCATTGGTACAAGATTATCAATA
>CAZJCV010000353.1:0-1144 GCA_964544535.1 uncultured Lachnospiraceae bacterium
ATGACGGTATTGCATTTAATGATGTTACAGATGTTGATGAATACGGAAGAATGACCATTGAAAAATCCCAAGATTTCCTATTGAAGATGGCAGACCAATTATCCTTTGTAAAGGAAAATGGTAAATATTATATCGTAGGTGAATACCCAGAAATACCAGAAGAATTTGAATGGGCACTAGGGATAGGTATAAACCATAAAAGCGGTGGAACAAGAAATTTTTCTCCAGGGACTGCTCGTAAAGATTATATTTTACCTAGAGAAGGAGCTTTTAAAAAGGATACAACAGGGTTAATTGATATAAATGATGTTGAGAGCATTAATATAGGAATTTCTTTATATAATATTGAAACAAATAGTGAATTAGGATTATTAAATATACTTTATGTTATTGATGGAACTTTAAGAGATGGAACAAAGGAAAGAGCAAATTTTGTTCCAGAGTCAAGTTTAGATTCAAGAATATCTTATACTGATACCTTTAACTTTGAAAAAATGTTTCAATGGTAGAAGAAAGAAGGTGAAAACTAGTGATGAAAAATAAAGTGATTTTTGTAATGGTATCTATAATGCTTATAGTTATTAGTGTATTACAAATTAATGACTATGTAAAAGCACAGGAAACAAATGCTATTATTGAAGTTTTAATTCCTGGAGTAGATAATGTGCCGAAAGCAGGACGAATTGGTGAACCTATTACTTTTAATAAATATATTGAAATGTGGCATCACAGTGGGGGATATTGGAGTTATAATGATATAATAATTTATGATAGAGATTTAAATCATTTTTTGCTTGATGAAAAAGATCTTGAAGATGCTATAGATGAAGAAATTATATTTGAGTTTGAACTAGATTCTGAATTGTACACTAAGTTAACTAAAAATGAAAAGATAAAAGTGGTCTGTTCAACTACATTAGAACATCCAGTAACAGGAGAATATAGACCTGTTACAGATATTTTTTATGATGTGCCTGACATAGAGATTAAAAATAATAAGATATATTTTAAAGGTCGACCAAAGCTTCATTTTTATAATAGAAATCGTGTTACTTTTGAAGACATTATTGATGATTCACTTAATGTAGTTGTCCCACTAGTTGACCCTGACTATGGTATGAATCTTTACGCAATTTGGAGTAGA
>CAZJCV010000354.1:0-1144 GCA_964544535.1 uncultured Lachnospiraceae bacterium
CTTTGTACCTGTAAGGTTTGTAAGTGAGGGGTTAGGTGCAAGGGTGGATTGGGACTCGGCTGTAAGGACGGTTTATATTGATACAAGAGAAAAAGGAGACATAAAGGATGATACCCCAAAGGATGGAAGTATTATTGAAGTAGATGGATACTTAGTGCCAAATGATACAAATATAATAATTGCAAAAGCTCAAGAGAGTAAGACTGTAGAGACAAGAATATTTATAAATTTTATGATGCCGGATTTTGAAAAGCAGATCGAAGACTTAACGTTTGCATTAGAAAATAAATTTGGAAAGGATATAGCAAATGAAGTAAAAAAACATGTTGAAAGAAAAAAAAGCAGGGAGCATTATTTACCTGAAAAATACATATATGTGGAGGAGACAAATCAGTTTATTTGGATAGCAGAGTCAATAATTGAAGACATAGCTATTGCCATAATGGTTCCTAGATATGTACCTGATACAAGTCAATACGATGATGTTGTAGTAGAGTGGGAAAATTAATAACTATAGAACAGAAGGTGTAAAAGGTGAAAAAGCATATAATTAAAATATTAATTATATCTTTACTAATACAGGTGATTAACATTACAGTATCAACAAGCAGCACTAATATAAAAACGGTCGAGGAATCACTGGATATTGCCAATAAATTCCTTCAAGAAAATGTATTGGGTTATTATGGTTATTTCAAAGAAACAAATATAAATGGAGATGAAATAAATGAGGTATTAGCTGTAAAGGGTACTCCGGCTTTTAGTGACATGCCTATTTTTGTATATGGTAGTGAGGAGAGAGCTAGTATTGATGCTGTTAAAAAAGGAGCAATAAAAGTAATTAAAAGACCTGATGAAGAAGGGATTCCACAATACAGATGTTTAGGCTATACCTATAGCGGAGATTTATTTGCAAATCCTGTATTTCCACCTGATTATCCTTCAAGTCAGAATGTAAAAACTCTCAACGGAAGATGGGTAAAGGAACCATGGGATTATAAGCATCCTTATATTCAACAGTGGATAAAACAAAGAATTTTTGTACCAGATCGATTATTAAGATCCACAGGACGGCGGGATTTCTTTGCCGCAAATATAGTTGACGCTCCGGAGCCCCAATATTTTTCTGACGGAGGTTCTGTTG
>CAZJCV010000355.1:0-1142 GCA_964544535.1 uncultured Lachnospiraceae bacterium
TTTACTACGATGAGGGCATTAGTGGCACAAAAAAGGAGAATAGGGAAGGACTACAGAGGCTAATATCTGACTGTGAAAATAAGAAGATAGACTTAATAGTAACAAAATCAATTAGTCGATTTGCGAGAAACACGATTGATTGCCTGGAGTTAGTTAGAAAATTGATGGACTTAGACGTACACATTTATTTTGAAAAAGAAAACATCAATACGAACTCAATGGAAAGTGAACTCATGCTTTCAATTTTAAGTAGCCTTGCAGAAAATGAATCAGTGTCACTTTCCGAAAATAGTAAATGGTCGATTAGACAACGATTCAAACGTGGAACTTATAAATTATCATATCCACCATACGGTTACGATTATATCGATGAGAAAGTAATTGTAAATGAAGAACAAGCACCAGTGGTCAAGCGAATATTCAATAGTGTGCTTAAAGGAACGGGAACGGAACGAATTGCCAGGCAGTTAAACGAAGAAAAAATTCCAACTAAGCGAAACGGCAATTGGACAGGATCTACGATACGTGGAATTGTTAAGAACGAAAAATACACGGGAGATGTGCTGCTTCAAAAAACTTTTACTGATGAGCATTTTAATCGAAAAGTAAATCAAGGTGAATTGGATCAATACCTAATTGAAAATCATCATGAAGCGATTATCACACATGCTGATTTTGAAGCGGCTAATCGAATGCTAGAATATCAAGCAAGTCAAAAGAATGTGGCAGTTGGAAATAGAAAATATTTAAACCGTTATCCTTTTTCAGGAAAGATTGAATGCGCGGAATGTGGCGATACCTTTAAAAGAAGAATACACACTTCCACGCATAGTAAATATATTGCCTGGTGCTGTTCTACACACATCAAAAATAAAGATGAATGTTCGATGCTTTTTATAAGGGAAGAACATATTCATCAAGCCTTTATTACGATGATGAATAAACTAAAGTTTGGTTATATTTATGTATTAATCCCACTATCGAAACAACTAGAAACGTCAAACCAAGATGAAAACTATCAAATGATTACTGAAATAGAAGAACAACTCGAAGTTACAAAAGAAGAACTAAATACATTAATTCAATTAATGACAAAAGGGTTTTTAGAACCAGCAATTTTTAATGAACAGAAAATCGAATTG
>CAZJCV010000356.1:0-1142 GCA_964544535.1 uncultured Lachnospiraceae bacterium
TTTCTATATTTATACCTCCTTTTCCTGCTTCCTACTTAAATTTTACACTATCATCACTAGATTCCATTAAATTAATGAAATAAAGCTCTTCATATATTGGTCCATTCCTCTGCAAAACACTTTTCATTAAAGAGATTTTTTCTATTTTCAATTCAAAAGGGGAAAAATCTAGCTCCTGGTATTCCTTTAACAGGCCAGATATTTTTCTTTTATCAGCCCTCTCTTTTACCCTCCCTATAGTTAAATGTGGGGTAAATGGACCGGGTTTTTCAGAAAATTGGGCTCCTATATCCCTATATAACTTAGTCAATGTACGAGTAGTATCATCAAGGCCTATAAATATAACCCTGGGATTTTCTAAGGAAGGAAAAGCAGCAATCCGGGAAAATCTGATGGATTGCTGCCTGTTATTTCTTGCTACATAGGTAATTTTTTCCTTGATCTTTTCTACTCTCTCTTCCTCTATTTCCCCTAAAAATTTCAAAGTAATATGCCAGTTTTCTTCTTTCACCCATCTTATATCATTAAGAGTTTCTTTTTTAAAATTACTAAGCCTATTACTTAAAGCATCTTTTAGATTAGCGGGTAAATTGATGGAAATAAAGAGTCGCATTAAAGTTTATTCCTCCTGTAACCTATTCAATAATAATCTGGCTTCATTATTGCTATTATCTATGTGTAGGGTTTTCCGCAACTCCTCTATGGCGGCTTCCCTCATATCCATCTGAACATAGGCCAGGGCTAAACGGAAATGAGCATCTGCATATTCCGGATTATATTCCAGAGCCTTCAGGTATTGAGCCATTGCTTTATAGGTTTCTTCATTTTTTAGATAGAGATCACCAAGGGCTAAATAGGCCCTTACATAACTCCTGTTATAGCTTATAGCCTGTTCATAATAGTTTATAGCCAGGTCATAATTATTTTCTGCCTTATTATATATCTCTGCCAGGTAATAATAAGCCTGATATATATTAGGATTTTCCCTGATAACCTGACGAAATTCTTCAATAGCCTGGCCATAATCCTGGTTATGATAATAGGCCAGGGCCAGATTAGTTCTCATGGCGACCATGGAAGGATTCAATTTCAAACCCTGATTCAGTATATCTATAGCCAATCCATACTCTTCTTTCTCCAGA
>CAZJCV010000357.1:0-1131 GCA_964544535.1 uncultured Lachnospiraceae bacterium
GAGGACGCTGCAGGCATACTCCCCTCTCAATTAGCGATGTTGATAAACATCATAACCACCGCGATCAGTATTGCAACTCCTATGATACTATAGAGTGCAAGTTCCGTGCTCGTAAAATTCGTGGTATCAGCGCCTCCGAGTGCATTAAGCCCCATAGGCACAAAAGCGCCGACGATAACGGCCCCGAATCCCAGCATTATGAAATTTTTGATATCGATGCTCCCTTCTTCGTTCGTTTCAGGGTGAATCAGTCGTTCTGCCATGGTATATGCCATCGGATGACGTAACTGCATGCCCTCCAACCATGATTCAGCATATTTCGTCAGTTTACCCATTTCGTTATCATCTCCCTTAATACTATATTGACCTTTAGATATTAATAGGTAGTCGATAACTAGTCATTCGGGCGACAAAAACCGCTTCGGAAGCATTAAATAGTTACATGCAGAGTATATAGTATGACAAAAAATGTCATAAACAACGAGGAGATTCGGTTAGAAATCGACCATCTACTCGATACCGCTCGGGAGGGTGTGACAGCGCTCGAAACTGCATCGAGCCTGATTCATATTCCGACTCGGGAAATGGCAAAGATTCAGACTGCCGTTAAGAAGATGCGAGAGGCAGCGGTCTATATCGAGGACCGCGCTCATAATCTTTCGGTCAGGTCCGACGTCATCACCAAAAGCGCAGTCAATGAGGCGCTGAAGGGGGCCACCCAAGACCAGATTGATAGAGCGTACGCAATTCTTAGCGGTCAGGAAGCGGTAGAAGACGTCCCGGCGGACGAAGAGGAAGCATATCTTCCTCCTGCAGAATGGGATGAGGGATGAACATGCAGGAAAGACAGACGGTCCTATTCAGTGAAACCGGTGTGACTTCGACTATGGATACCACCGAGCGGGTGAACCTGACCGACGGGTCGGTATTCGTCGCGCAAAGAATCGAGATTAGACCATCAACCCGATACGGAGAATATGTCGTATTCGACGGTGAGGACCTTGATGGAAAAGAGTATCATGCATATTCTGTATCAGGGGTGGTCCTCCAGCAGGCCAAAGCCCTTCTGGAAAAATACGGAGGGAAAGATGGGAGCCTGTCCCATGATATATTGTGCACGGTGAAGGCCTT
>CAZJCV010000358.1:0-1131 GCA_964544535.1 uncultured Lachnospiraceae bacterium
TACTTAGTCAAGTAGAAGGCACTCAGTGCCTTATTTTCTTTTTAAGCCTTTCGGTTGTTAGAGCAATAGGCATATAGTCTAAATCTCTGGAAATTTTAGAACATTTATAGCTTGAATAAACTTCATCAATCAATATTGATATTATAGAGCTTTTCCCAAGTCCTGTCGCATTTTCCAACTCTTGTAGTTTTCCTAAGTCTTTTTTGCTGATTTGGATACCAATTCTCATATCTGCACCTCCTTTTTATTTGTTTTTCCCGTCCCGTTGATGACCTACCATAACCGTATAAGATAGAGTAATCGCTCCGCTCAAACTCTATCTAATTCGCCCACCTGGACAAGTCCAGGCGCCCGAGGTTATCAACGGGGACTAGGTATTCCTCTGGGGAAAAAAATTTGAAGATGTTTACGCAATTTAATTTTTTTTTGTTCCCCCCGTTGACGTCAGGCACCCGCGCGCGTGTCTAGGGGACGCGGGAGGACGCCCCTTCTGAATTACCCAACCTGCCTAAGCGCATTTTTGAAATATGAGCCAAACATTAGTTTTTGATTAAATTCTTAGTTTGTGCCAATTCTACAATCGGCAGGTTTTGGCGTGGCGCTGGAGCGTTGACGTCCTCTCCGAGATAGGATAACACGCGCTAACCTAACGTAAACGGTTCCCCCCAAAAAAAATTTAATTGCTACTGTGTGCCATTAGTCTACTTTTTGCTGTCATCTAGTTTTTTCATTTCCTCCTTTACAACGCCTGCCAATATCTGCTTAGTTTCCTTCACAACCTCATTTGTCATTCTTTCCTTTAAGTCAAAGCTATCTGCCCATTGTCCCAAAATATAAGCCATTAAACTATTTACGGTCATGCCATACCTTTTAGCGACAAAGTGCAATTTGTCATAAATTGAAGAATTAAACACGATACCAACTCTTTTTTTACCTGCCATTTTATCATCTCCATTTATTGTTTTAACATTATTTTAGCATCTTTTTTTGAAGCTGTCAAACAAAAAAGAAGGAATAAAAAGCGCCAACACCGTTCGCATGCGCGAAAGGTGTTTTGTCGCTTTATTTATTCCTCTTCTCTATTCCAAATCTTTGTCTTTTTTCTGCTTCAAACTTTTTCTTTTTCTTATA
>CAZJCV010000359.1:0-1129 GCA_964544535.1 uncultured Lachnospiraceae bacterium
CCAGGTAATGGTTGTGGGATTGCCAAACTCATCTTTTCCTATACCACCATAAAATTTGATAGCATGTCAAAATACCTAGGGGGTTAAATATTTTGTCATAACAAAATTATATCTAAAAAGGAGTGTGATTTTTATAAGTGAACTAGCATATTCACTACACTTAGGTAGTGATAAAAATAGAAAGAATGTTTCTAGAGAAAAAGCAAAAACAAATAACAGTGGAACTACTTCACTTCCAAATAGTGCTATACAAAATGCATCTCACTTGACTAGAGTTGATAAACATAATTATAGAAAATATGATAACAAGGCAGAAGATATTGTTATTGTCAAAGGTACTACTTCTCTAGTAGATGATGTAAAGAATTTATATAAACAGGAGTTTCAAAAATCAGTCGATGAATACAATAGTATACAAGTTAGAGAAGATAGAAAAATTAAAGACTACTTTGCCCATGTTAGTAATAATACTAAAAATGATTTAGCTTGCGAAATTATTATTGAACTTGGAAATAAAAAATATTGGGATACTAAAGATAAAGATTTTAAAACAAAAATGACTAATGTTTTTATAAAGCAAGTTAATGATTTAGAACTACTAGTACCTAATTTTAAAATAGCAAGTGCAATTATTCATTATGATGAAACAAGTCCACACATGCACATTGTAGGTGTACCAATTAAATATAAAAATAAATATGGCCCATCTATACAAATCGGAAAATCTGATGTCTTTACTAAAACTTCTCTTCGTAGATTACAAGATAAAATGAGAATACTTTGTATTGAATCATTTAATCAAGAATACAATCAAAATAGTATTTTAAAAGATAAAAAGAAAGGTAGAAACAAAGATTTTCTTGTTTCTGAAATGGATAACTATCAAGAAATGGTAGAAGAATTAGACAAACACCAAGATAATCTAAATAAAGCAAATGAAAAATCTATTAAACTTGATAATAACTCTAATGAAGTTAAAGATATAGTTGAGAATCTTAAAAACTCATTTGGCAGTAAAGATAAATATGTATTGACAAAAGATGAAAAAGATAAAATATTAAATTATATTGATAATTGCTTTTGTCAAGCGAAAAGTGTACCACCCTGCTAACTTAATTGTGTACCACTA
>CAZJCV010000360.1:0-1123 GCA_964544535.1 uncultured Lachnospiraceae bacterium
TTTACTATTACTAGAAAAAGGGATCAAGAAACTGCCTTCTTGAGCAATTTTCATATTTTCTGTTTTCCCATATTCCACCTGTTCTTTTACAGTTCGTGACAAAACCAAGTTAGATTGAATTTCTACATCTTCATCTGTTTCTTTTGGCTTACTTTTATCCATTTCTTTTAAGCTAACTTTAGATATTAAAATCTCATGAAAATTATCAATTATTTGATTCTCCACACTTCCCATATTAAATACCAATTGTGCCTTAGAATCATCCGCACTTTCCATTATAAATTCAAGTCTGTACTTTTTATTTTTAGTGTCAAGACTTTCAACTTTGCTAAAATACTCTTCATTAGTTACAGGATTTCTTAATTCAACTACTATTTTTCTTGGAACTGTGGAAGACGCATCAAAAGTCAAAACATATTTATATGATTTTTTTAAAGGAATATCATCCTGAATGAGTTGAACTGCCCAATGGTAGAACCCTGTATTTTTAATACCTATAACTGTGGATGTGGCAAAGTTTTTAGAATGAACTATATTTGCATCTGCACCAGATACACTGTTATATTTGAAACGCCAATAGTCGGATTGAAAAATAAAATCCCCATTTTTTATCAGCTCAATTCCTGGAGCTGCATGTACTTTTTCCACACTAAATAAGGAAATTCCCAAAAAAGATTGTAATATAATACATATTACCAATTGTATTACAAACCAAAAAGATATTTTTTTGCACATAAAATTACCTCCTCAAACTTCATATAAATTGATTAGTTTATAGAAACTGCATTGCTTACAACATCGAAATAGTACATAGAAAAAGTCATCGTTTGATGAAGTACCAAGGAAGCATATACCTATATAATAATTATACATGATTTTCTATATAAAAGTCAAGAAACACCAAGATTTTTAACCAAATCCTGTTAAAACACTTCTTTATTTAGATAAGCACTAATTCGCTAATTATTTTTACTCAATAGTTCATATATGTCTAAAGCATGTTTTTTTATGTTCAAAGGTTTTAAATTTCTATCAGTCCATACATGCATGGTTTCTCCAACAGTCAACAATTCCCCATCATTTTTTCTTATTACTTCATAATAAAAGGTAGCCCTTGTATATG
>CAZJCV010000361.1:0-1118 GCA_964544535.1 uncultured Lachnospiraceae bacterium
TAAGGTTTGTAAGTGAGGGGTTAGGTGCAAGGGTGGATTGGGACCCGGCTGTAAGGACGGTTTATATTGATACGAGGGAAAAAGGCGATTCTAAGGATGACATACCAAAGGATGGAAGTATTATTGAAGTAGATGGGTATTTAGTGCCAAATGATACAAATATAATAATTGCGAAGGCTCAAGAAAGTAGAATTGTGGATACACATATTTCTATAAATTTTATGAGACCAAATTTTGAAAAGCAAATTGAAGACTTAACATTTGCGTTAGAAAATAAATTTGGTAAAGATATAGCAAATGAAGTGAGAAAACATGTTGAGCAAAAGAAAAGCAGATGGCATTACTTGCCTGAAAAATACATATATGTAGAAGAAACGAATCAGTATATTTGGATATCAGAGTCAATAACTGAAGGTATACCAATTGCTATAATGGTTCCCGGATATGTACCTGATACAAGTCAATATGACGATGTTATTGTAGAGTGGGAAAATTAATTATGGAACGGCAGGTGCAGAAAATGAAAAAGTACATAATTAAAACACTAGCTATATTCATTATATTGCAAATGATTAACACTACTATATTATCAGGTAGCACTAATATAAAAACAGTTGAGGAATCGCTGGATATTGCCAATAAATATTTAGAAGAAAAAGTACTAGGGTTTTATGGTTATTTTGGAAAAAAGAGTATTAATGGAGATGAAATAAATGAAGTATTAGCTGTTAAAGGTACTCCGGCTTTTAGTGATATGCCTATTTTTGTATATGGCAGTGAGGAAAGAGCCAGTATTGATGCTGTTAAAAAAGCTGCGATTAAAGTGATTAAAAGACCCGATGAAGAAGGAGTTCCTCAATACAGATGTTTAGGCTACACTCTTAATGGAGATTTATTTGCAAATCCTGCATTTCCACCTGATTATCCCACGGAACAGAATATCAAAACTCTTAATGGAAGGTGGGTTAAAAACCCTTGGTATCACAAGCATCCATATATAAGGCAGTGGATAAAACAAAAAAACTTTATACCAGATGAACTATTCAGATTAACAGGACGGAGGGATTTCTTTGCCGCAAATATAGTTGACGGTCCGGAGCCCCAATATTTTTCTGACG
>CAZJCV010000362.1:0-1116 GCA_964544535.1 uncultured Lachnospiraceae bacterium
TAAGATATTTCTGATATTGATTTATTAGTTCATATAGTGTATACTGTGAGTACATACAAATAAGATTTAGAAAACGAATTGAGAGAGGTGGTAAACGATGATTAAAGTATTATATCCGTCATGTGATTTTATGCGCAAATCGAGTTGCCGCCACTTTCAGTTTTAGAGGCAAAGAATTAAAACCGTAAGTATAGCGCATAATCCAGAGAAATTATTATTGGATTATGCGCTTTATTTTTTGGGAACAAATTTATGGACAGTTAAAGAAAGGACGTATTACTATGAAAAAAATTATAAGTATTCTTTTGGCACTCTCTATGCTTTTCTCGTTAAATACAGTAGCTTTTGCAGCAGAAAGCGGTACAACAGATGAACTGCAAATTGTTGAAGAAAATGGAACAAGAACAGTTTCTCTTAATGATGGTGAATTGACATATATTGTTACATATGATACAGTAAACAATACAATTTGTGTTGCTCAAAAAGATAATAATACTGGTCTTGTTGAGTATGGCACTGTAGAATCTACGGAGATAACTGAAAATTCACTCGTAAGTGCTCGTTCAAAAATTCATCAAGATACTTTTTGTAATTACGAGTATGATATTTATACTGGAAGTCCAAATGAATGGAATTTAGAACGCCCTAAAGAAACTGGCTCTGGACAAAATTATTTTATGGTGTACGAAAATTCCTCGAATAGCAGTCAGTTAGATAGCTGGTTTAATGCTGTCAACTCATTAAATGACAAGGAATGGCAAGCAGTTTCAAGCTACGGTGTCGCTTTAGTCACAAGTGCCGCAGCAGGCTTTATTTCTGGTATGGCAGTTGCAAGTGGTGGAATTTTAACACCGGGAGCGATTACAGCAATCGTAGCAGCGACAGGCGCTACAGGTACAGCGGCAGTATTGCTTACCCAAGTTGGTACACAATGTAATGTTTGTTTAAGAGCATATTGGAATGTGTATAATGCTACAGATAATATGCATTTCTAAATACAGGAGGGAAATAATGAAGTACATGGTAAAAGGAATTGTTTGGATAGTACTTATTACCATTGGTTTTCCTCTTTTCTGCCCTAAATGCAAATTGACGCATATCATTGATGTAGAAAAA
>CAZJCV010000363.1:0-1111 GCA_964544535.1 uncultured Lachnospiraceae bacterium
GTGGAGCAATTACACTTGGAGCCACAGTTGTAGGGGTTGTAGCAACAGCACCGATATCTGCACCTATTGCTGGAGCTGTAGTAGCAGGTTCAATGATTGCTAGCCAATTTGGATTTGCTGTAGGAGTAGCAATGATGTGTGGAGCAGATCTTTAAAAATATTTATAACACAGACCCACTTATTGTGGGTTTGTGTTATAAATAAAACTAGAAGATTAGTAACCAAGAGGGGGCTGTCGCTTTAGTTACAGAAAGCTCTAAGGTAACTATAGTAGATTGATATTTTTTTGATTTTATGTTTTAATGAAATATCTTTTAGATAGATATCTGTTTTTTGACTATTATTTTAGAAGAATACTAAATACTATCAAAATCAAGAATTTATTATGGGAGGGTTTTTATGGCTTCAAAAAATAGATATATTGTTACATTGTTTATAAGTCAGTTTATAATATTAACAATGCTTGGTGTATTTTTTTTCAAATTAAACCAAAGAACTAGTATATTTAGTATTACTCAGATAATTTTTACGACTATTGCAAGTATAACAATATTATTATCAATTATAGATACATTTATAGTACTAATTAGAAAGAAAAACTTAGATAAGATGGTCTTTAAATTAGAAGCGAATGATAAATATACAAAGTTTTACAGACTTGTTCCGTCTGTACTATTAATATTTGCTTTTTTAAATCTTGCTGTGAGCAGAAGTACTTATGTTTTATCAATTTCATTTATTATGGTTTCTATAGCCTTATTTTGCACAGTGAGAGGGAAGTGTTTCCCTATCGGTCTTTCTGAAAAAGGATTAATGTTTTTTGGTGAAATATATAACACGGATAGTATTACTAAATGTTTTATTGATACAGAGAATAAGCAACTTAAGTTTGAAATCAAGAATTCAATTTTTGGCTCAAATTCAATGAATAGTATAATTCTTAAATTTTCAAATGTCTCTGAGGATAACTTGATTGCATTCTTAAATAAAAAGAAAATAAATATTGAATTGGAAACCATTTAATAAATTTATAATTTGTGAGGTATAAAAAGTGTTATTTAAGAAATATCATTGTATAAAGCAATATGACATAACAGATTGTGGGGCAGCA
>CAZJCV010000364.1:0-1108 GCA_964544535.1 uncultured Lachnospiraceae bacterium
ATGTTAAGGGGGTGGGGCAATGAATATCAGGCTTCTAAACGCAAGTGAAATTGAATGTCGTGTACAAAGTGTAAAAAAAACAAAGACCTCTGTTGGATGCATACTCCTTCTATATAAAGATGCAAGAGTGGATATGAAACTTCTTGATGAAACGTACGGCTCAACAAACTGGCAAAGAACCCACGAGGTTATTAACGGTAACTTATTCTGCAATATTGAAATTTGGGACACAGAAAAGAAATGTTGGGTCAGAAAACAAGATGTTGGAACGGAAAGCAATACCGAAAAAGAAAAAGGACAAGCTTCCGATTCTTTCAAACGAGCAGGATTCAACTGGGGCATAGGCAGAGAATTATATACATCACCGTTTATTTGGATTGATTTGAAGGATGGAGAGTATTACGAAAATGGGAGCAAAATCCAATTAAACCCCCGAACAAAATTCTCAGTCAAATCCATAGGCTACAACGACAACCGAGAAATCACATCTTTACAAATAATCGACAATCGCGGGGTTGTTAGATACGAGTTGGGTAAGTCATATGCAGAACCACCAAAAATTATCAGCAAAAGCGAAGCAATGGTACTGGAAGGGCTTATCGAAAAAACCGATACTGACAAAAAGAAATTCCTTGATTATTACAAAGTAGACAAGCCCGAAAGTCTAACAACAAGCCAATACAAACATGCGATATCGATACTAAAAAATAAAAACACAACAGCATAGGGGGAGGATGGCTGATGGATTTAGTTGTAGTTGGTGTTATGTTTATAGCTTACATAATAATGGCATTGTATATATTTTCAGAAAAAAATGTTCGCCGGAGCGTTGTTGAAATATGGATGTTAATATACATGGCAATACTGCTTATACTGCTTATAATGGCTGTGGTTAACATTGTAAAAGGAGGTTAAAGATTATGTCTGAATATTATTTCATTAACGGGAAGGTAGAAATTTATGATATTGAAAAATTTAGAGATTGGTTGTTCGAAGAATTGCAAAAACAGGATTTAGTAGGTGTATTTGATATTAATATTAATGAAGCAAACAAATGTGTTTGTGAAAAATGTGGTGGCAATCAATACACATCAGCGGACACAGCAGA
>CAZJCV010000365.1:0-1108 GCA_964544535.1 uncultured Lachnospiraceae bacterium
ATCTAAAATCAAAATAGAGGTAAAGGAACGGTTTTATTTGCTATAATTTTTCAAGGGTAAAGCTAAATAATTTTTATATGTTTTCTGTATGCTTTAGCCTTAATTTCAGGAAGCAAATAAAAAACCTAAAATCAGGGTGGAGATTTTAAAGTGGTTTTCTTTAAAATACTACCTTGAATTTAGGTTAGTTATATTTTTATTTTAATTTAAGTTCATACACATTTCCATCAAACTTAAAGTCTATAGTTTCTGTATCTCCAAACATTTTAAATACAAGTATTCCTATGGGATCTTCTACTTGAATATATTTATCTTTCATGGAATTATGTATTAAAATTAAATCGTCCCCTTTATTATCCATTGCACTAATTTTCATTTTAGGGATAACAGAATCCCGTTGTGATATATTATTTTTATTCGGATTATAATTAATTTTCAATATAAGATAGCTATCTCTCTTGCTGACTTCGGAATTCGAGCCATGAAAGCCTATATCAAATCCTAATTTAGTGCTATCAACGCTTGTATTGCTAACTTCCTCATATACATTTAAGGAGTCTTTTACTGCATCACTTTCTGATTTAACCAAATAGTAGTCTGTTAATTGAAATGAAAAATCTTTTAATTCTACAATTTTATCCCCTAATTGTGGTGTGCTATCTATTTCTACAATTTCATCTTCTACCTCATCTTCTGCTAGTGGTATGCTATCAGTTTCTATATTTTCATCTTCTGTTATTGGTACATTACTTTGAATTTCATTACTATCTTTCTCATTATTGCCACCACCTTTTGTGCAAGAATACAATAAAAACATTACAATTACTATCAAAAAAATACTCTTCTTTTTCATTAAACCACCCTCCTAAAGTACCATTAAGTTAGCACCCTTTTTTATAAGCTGTATAACCCTTGTCATAATCTTTCGGATCTCCAGCAATTCTTTGATAGTCTGTACCACCATCAAGAGCCACAAGAACAAGTTACAAAATCATTAGTCTGTTTACTTTCAATGATTTTATCACATTTTAGGCATTTAATGCTGTTTTCCAATATTTTTCTCATCTTAAATCCCCTAAAAAGATAATTGACCTAATTTGCTGTCATA
>CAZJCV010000366.1:0-1102 GCA_964544535.1 uncultured Lachnospiraceae bacterium
ACCTGGCACTGGATAATTTTTCTTCACCACAGGCCAGCCTGAGATTGAGTTTTGGATTTTAAGAATAAAGGGGTGGAATAATTATCATGAATAAAACTCTGCAAAACTTTATTACTGGCTTCCTGTTGACCCTCTTATTAACAGTATCCGGGCTTGTTCTCATGGATGGTAGAGCAGCTGCTGAGGATTGGTTCCTGGAAGAACTCTATGAAATAGAACTTGATGGTGTAGAACGGCTTTATTTTGATATTGAAGGTGCTGAAATCTTTTTTGAGGAGGACCTGGAAAATATCTATATATCAGATGAACTGGAATTTGATATAAGGGGAGGCAGGATCAGGGTTTATACTCCAAAGAAACGTATTTTTAATTTCTTTGGTAACCGCAACCACAAAATTGTTTTAGGTACAAAAAACAAGTTCAGTCTGATTAATATTGATGCAGGGGGCCTTGCCCTTTCAGGGGTCCTCCATGTCGATGATATCAGGATTAACGCAGGTGGAATTGATATTGATGGTGAGTATTATTGTAAAGAAATGACTATAAATGGGGCTGGGATTGATATCTATGGCCTGCTCAGGGGAGAACAGCTGGAGATAAATGGGGCCGGGATTGATATTGAACTGGATGTGATCGGTCTTGAGAAAATCAGCATTAATGGAGCCGGGCTCGATATATACTTAAAATATCTGGATGGCTGGACAGGTACCAGGCATATCTCTGCTAATGCTGTGGGTGGAGATATTGTTATATTGGTACCGGAAGATAATAAGCTGGAGGAAGATGGCCAGTTGGAGATAGATAAGGGTGGCTTTATTGACGTCCGGGTTAGGTATTATTAAACCAAATAGAGTTTCTGTAAGACCAGGCCTGCAAAAGAGTCTTTAGAAAAGGCTCTTTTTTTGTATAAATCTTCTTGACAAGGCTGGAAAAAATACATATAATAGGGGTGCACTAGTCAAATAGTGCATTAATATAAATTGACGGGGGAAGGAGGAAGAATATGCATGGGATTAAACTTTGATGCTACAAAACCTATCTATGAACAGATAATAGACCATATAAAAAAGATGATTGTCAGGGGAGAGCTGCAACCAGGAGA
>CAZJCV010000367.1:0-1099 GCA_964544535.1 uncultured Lachnospiraceae bacterium
ATGTTAGAGAAATTGCTTGTCTTTTGTTTATATATTACTTGTGCATGTTTTTTTTGCAGTTGTTCCCTATGTTTTCTAATATATATAACTTGCTTATTAAGAAGATTTTTATATTTTTCATCTGCTATCCCATTAATATCTAAAAGAGTTACCTCAGAATCTGGAATTGGTATCATGTTTGAAAATAATAATTTACCTAAGAAATCTACACTATTCCCATGTCTAATAAATTGGAACTACACTTTTTCTAACAACCCATTTTTCATTAACAATTATATAATCTTTATTTAGTTTAGGAGAACTTAAAGGGACAAAGTAATTAAATGAATTAATCTTATATATTATACCTACATACTTTCTTGTTCTTCCATCTTCATCATTAATCATTACATTAGAATCAAATTTTCTTAAATAATGAATGTATGAAGTGTTTGCAACATATATCTCCATTTCTACCTCACAAACTTAAAACAAAAAGCGGTTCTTTTAGAAACCACTTTTTAGCTTCCACTTAATGGCAGGAACTCACCTGAATTTTTAGCTTCCACTTGATGGTAGGAACTCACCTGATATTTTAGCTTCCACTTGATGGTAGGAACTCACCTGATATTTTTATTATAAATCATTATTAATGCTCTTGTCAACATCTTATTAAAAAACTACTTATTTCAAGAAAAGAAGTTAAGGAATTAATTGGTTTGCTAAAAGGATAATTAATGGAGTTGATTTTGATACATTAGCTTGTAGAGTGTAATTAGTTAAAATACTATGGAGACCTTCTAGTTAGGGAGGTCTTCTTTATGATAAATAATATTGATAAGCAAAATACAGCTTCAAGTGCCATTAAATAAAGGTGTTTAGCATATTATTCATCATCACAATTGATGGGTTATTTTGTATATACAATTTTCTGAAATGCAGTATTGAGAGGTGTTATAAGGATATTTCCTTGTACAAATTTTTAAAGGACTGAGTTTTCTCAAAAATTCAAACTGAATATATTAATGTTTTTTTCAAATAATAGTTAAGTGGTAAATATCAAATAGTAGAGGACTGTATAACTTATGATTAAGTATTTTATAAATGAAAGGAAGGTGAT
>CAZJCV010000368.1:0-1087 GCA_964544535.1 uncultured Lachnospiraceae bacterium
TGCCTATGGTCTGTTTTTGTCCCCCTTATACTGTTTTTTCCCAAAGCATCATTAAGATACTCTTCAAAAACCACTGTTTTCCTATTATAGTTAGGGGTATCAGCATTAGATATGTTTTGAGAGATAGCCTCGTTCCTAAACAGTGCTGCATCTAGTGTTTTTTCTAGTGGCTTAGTTCGATACAATATTCTATCAAGCACCTAAGAACACCTCCTTAGTAGATATCCTAAAGGAAATTGCATAAAATTTGTTTTATATTTAGATATAAAGCTAATACTATATAAAATACTTTGAAATATTTAGTTTTTTTAAAAGAATTTACAAAATTATAATGTGACTTAAGAACGCACTTATACTGAAAAAAACTTAAGAATAGCTAAAAAATAACCTCCAGCTTATAACACTGCAATTTATTTTTTAGCCATCCTAAACCCATAATTTTAGACTTTCTCAACAGTTAAATGAAAATTTTTAAATTAATAATAAGGTAATCATCCATAACGGACAATAACCTTATAATGATATTATCACAATTTTTTTTAAATTTCAACATCCTAAGAAAGCTAATTATAAAGTCAGGCATAAAAGCTTTATAATGCCTTTAAATCTGGCATAAAACCTAAAACTTATTCCAAATGCATTTTTAATATATTTGAAATATCTTTAAGGGCTCTCATTGAAATTTCATAATTTCGTTTTCGTTTGTCTTTTATTCTCACATGGAGACTATCCATTAAACCAAAGTTTACATTCATAGGCTGAAAATTCTGTATATTTTTATCTGATATATAATGACTAAGCCCACCTATTGCTGTAGTTGTTGGAAATATAACATTGTCCTTTTTTAGTATATCCATAGAAACATTTATTCCCGCCACCAAACCAGAGGATGCAGATTCAACATACCCTTCCACACCTGTAATCTGACCTGCAAAATATATATTGGGCTTATTTTTTAATCTATAAACAGAATCTAAAAGTTTAGGTGAATTTATGAAAGTATTTCTATGCATAACTCCGTATCTTACAAATTCAGCATTTTCAAGACCAGGTATCATGCTAAACACTCTTTTTTGTTCCGACCATT
>CAZJCV010000369.1:0-1071 GCA_964544535.1 uncultured Lachnospiraceae bacterium
AACCTTCCCTACTGACAGGTTTACCATCTTTCCAATCTTTAGAGTATACTACTTTCTGTATTCGAGGCTTTGTAACCGTATCAAAATATTCTCCCATTTCTACAAGTATATATTTTCTTCTACCATCATCTTCTCTGTTTAGGTTAATCACAGCATGTGCTGTGGTGCCAGATCCTGCAAAAAAATCTAGCACAATACTATCCTTCTCAGTTCCTGAAATCAAATGGTCATATACTGTGTATACAGATTTAGGATATGAGAAATATGAAGCATCGCCCATAATATCAGCTATAACATTTGTTCCATTTACACCAGCGTTATAACGGGATTCTAACCAATTACTGTTAATTGGAGTTACTTTATTAGTAACAATCTGATACAATGTGTTGTTATTCCTACATTCGACATATTCGTTAATATTTCCCTTTTCTAGTAGTTTAGAATTAGCTGAAATTCTCCATACCCTCTCTGAGCCATCGCCACCTATGGGATATATTCTTTTATATCCCTGTTCAGTATTCTCCAGTGGATAATCCTCATCAAGCTCAGGTGGGGCTTCCCATCCAACTACAGTACTATTTGATTCATCCACTAAAATAGCATAGAAACTATTCTTTCTACCATATCTGTAATTATTTTCGGCTGAACCACTTCTCATCAGCGGTCTATATTCAATTTCATCTGAAACCTTACCCTTTAAAACATTTTTGCCTTCTGGCGTAAGAATTACAGAATATTCATGAGTCCTTGAAATGTTATTTCTTGGTGTTCCTTGTGGATGATGATTAACAACAACTATATTCCTATCATATCCCCCAAAATGTCCATCTAAAAAACTACAAAGATTGATTAATTCAAAATCATCAATTGCAATGTTATAAACTCCATTTTCCGTCATCAACTGTTTGCTAATATTTAATCTGCTTTCCATTAAAGCTAGCCAAGATGAGTGTTTAAAATTATTTTTATACATAATTACACTTTGAGGAGAATTATAAGGTGGGTCGATATAAACGCAATCTATTTTTCCCTTATATCCTTCCTGTAATAAATTTAAAGCATGAAAATTGT
>CAZJCV010000370.1:0-1064 GCA_964544535.1 uncultured Lachnospiraceae bacterium
TTATGTGACAGAACAGGGAGTTTTGGTACATAATGCGAAGAATTATGATGGGAATAGCGGATCTACAAATAAGAAAGTAAATAGAGGTAGAAAACCAGGACCTACTGTTGATAAAAATACTGGTCATGAGGTAGGAAGATTTATTGCGGATAATAAAGGAAATGTTATGATTGAACCTAAGGGAGGAAGTACTGTTCCAGCAGGAAGAGGTGGTGTAGATACCCATACTTTATATCCTAACGGTTCTAATTATCAAAGATATAATCCTAATGGGCATCCACGAAGTTCATCTACGCCACATGGTCATGGTCATCTTCAAGGTACTGGCCCAGGAATGAGTGGCCAAGGCCCTTCAATTGATGTAAATGGTAATATAGTACCTTGGAATAGTCCAGATGCTCATTGGAAAGTTTATTAAAAAGGAGAATACGAATGAATGCAATTGATTTTTTAAAAACATTATATTTTGGAGATAGGTATTGCACTAAATTATTACTTGATAGTGCCAATAATAAAGTTGAATTACATATTAATCAAGTATCCCGTATTAGAGACAAATCTGGGGAGTGGAATTATTATACAGATGAGGACATTGAAAATGGTATTCTCGTATTTACCGATATAAAAAAAGTGTTTTTGGATGAATCAGGACTATTACCTAATGACCAAATATATGATGTATACGCTAATGAGCATGATGGTGTTTATGAATTTGTCATCGAAACAAGTTATGTTGATGCCAGTGCATTAACACATGATTTAACAATACGGATAATTGGAGAAGGGGTTTATCTCTTAGATCCTACAAAGCCAGATGTAAGAATACAGGATTAAGTTTATTTTGCTGGCATAACAAGGCGGTTGTCTTTATGATGACCGCCTTTCTTTTGTTTGATAATATGACTATGCAGCATTTAGTGTTGTTACAGGTGAGCTGAAAACAATAGGAAAAGTTGAGATAGAAGTTTTCGACAAACCGGTAAAGGTATATAATTTTGAAGTAGAGGATTGGCCTGTACCCGGTTTGCTGGACACGCAGTTAAGTTGGTATAATAATACTAGAA
>CAZJCV010000371.1:0-1055 GCA_964544535.1 uncultured Lachnospiraceae bacterium
AAGTATCTTGATTATAAATCTTATTTTAAAAATCAGAAGTTTTTGTTAGGTCCTTCTTATAATTTAATACGTGACGAATTTAAAAACATTTCTAAAAGGGCCGTATCTAAAGAAGTAAAAAAAATAATGATTACAACAGGTGGTTCAGATCCTTTTAGAACTATGGAGTTATTAATAGATATAATTAGAAGTGATAATTCACTAGATGGCATAGAGATTCATGGAATAATAGGAGTCGGATTTCAAAACAAACAAGAATTAAAAGAAAAACAAAGACAGTATAAAAACATTGTTCTCCATGAAAATGTCGTGAAGATGTCTGAAATAATGCTTTATTGTGATATAGCACTGTCTTCATGTGGAAGCACTTTATATGAGCTTTGTGCATGTGGAACTCCTGTTTTAGGTTTTGTTTTGGCAGATAACCAGGAATTTGTTGCAAAAAAGATGGACGAACTTGGATATATAAAATTTTTAGGTTGGTATCATCAGCTAAAAAAAGAAAATGTTAATTATACTATAAAAGAAATTATACATGGTTTTAAAACAAGGGAAGAGATTGTAAAAAGGCAACAAGGATTGGTAGATGGAAATGGAACTAAAAGAGTTGTAAATGCTATAAGAGAAATGTTATTTTAAGAAAGATGGTGGTTATTTATGAGTGATAATAAATTTATTCCATATGGCTGTCAGTGGATTGATGAGGATGATATTAATGCTGTAGTGGATGTACTCCGATCTGATTATTTAACTACAGGACCTAAAGTTTTGGAATTTGAAAAAAAATTTGCAGATTATACTGGAGCTAAATATGCTGTTTCAATTTCTAATGGTACAGCTGCTTTACATGCAGCTTGTTTTGCAGCAGGGATAAAAGAAGGGGATGAAGTGATAACAACGCCCATTACTTTTGCTGCATCAGCTAATGCTGTGTTGTATCAAGGTGCAAGGCCGGTTTTTGCAGATATAGATGAAAGAACATATAATATAGATCCAAAGGAAATAGAAAAAAATATTACAAATAAAACAAAAGCAATTATACCTGTTCATTTTAC
>CAZJCV010000372.1:0-1041 GCA_964544535.1 uncultured Lachnospiraceae bacterium
ACCGGGCCGGAGATCCTCAACCGGATCGCCGCGCTCCGGGCGGGTGCCGGGTGGACAGCGGCAGAGTCCGTCGCCCGCCTGCACGTCTGTCACCATGATGACACGCCACCCGCACCCTGTGAACTGATCCCGGAGGATGAGCTAACGTGAGCAACCCGTATCCCCTCTCCATCTACGAGATTCAGGCCGGGCGGCTGCCCAGGTGGGCGAATGAGCCGATCCTGCTTACCATCCCCGCTGGGAGCGTGACCGGGGTACTGGAGGACTTCCCCGCGATGGTCAAACTCTCCGGCTCCTCCGGCAAGACCGCCGCCGACGTCTCAAAGGTCTTTACGGCGCTCGGTTCTGATGCGAACCGGAAACGGATCTGCGTCACAGCAAGCGACGGCATCACCCCGCTCTACGTGGAGATCAAGGAATGGAGCACGGCCACGCAGACGGCGTATCTCTGGGTGCGGGTGCCCCGGATCAATCCCGGTGAAGACACACACCTGTATCTCTACTACGACCCGCTGCACGCCGAGATGACGGATTACGTCGGAGATACCGCCTCAGAGACGGCGTGGAACGTGTGGGATAATGGGTATGGGTTCGTCGGGCTGAAACCCTCCGGCGGGCAATTGCTGGACTCGACCCGGAACGCGAACCACGGCACGATCTACGGCGCGACGGTCGCACAGGGGCCGCTCGGAGCGTGCCTGTCGTTTGATGGGGTGGATGACTACATCGACATCCCATATGATGCGAGTCTCCAGGTCACGTCGCAGATGACTCTGACGGTGAGGCTCAATCACTCGGGAGCGCATTCGGATGGTTACGGCGGGTTGTGGTTTGACAATCGAAGCTCCTTCATCGCGACAAATCGGATACTACTGCGGAACGCTGGCAAGATCCTCTCCCAAATCGTGATCGGAGGGGTCGGTAGAGAAATGGTGTCTGTTGAGGGTATCTCAGCCGACGTGTGGGGATCGATCGACGTATCGTACGACGGGGCGGCCTATATACATTGGATCAATGGGGTTGCAGATGCCCCCCACTCTG
>CAZJCV010000373.1:0-1032 GCA_964544535.1 uncultured Lachnospiraceae bacterium
AAAGAAGATTTATTTAAACTTGGACGCGATATACTTAAAGAAGTGCTTGAAGATATGGATGAATATTTACGTAACTGTGAAATAAGGAAACAGTATTGGGAAATTATAAGAAAAGATAAAACAGCTATTTTAACGACATTTGGAACACTAAGTTATAACAGGACATATTTTAAGCATAAGGAAAATGGTAATAGACAACACCTGGTCGACAGGATTGTAGGTGTAGAACCACATGACAGAGTAAGTGCCGATGTTGTAATTAATGCAATAGAAGAAGCAGCTGACAGCAGCTACAGAAAGGCAGGAGAAAAGGCGACATATATTGATGAAATCAGCAAACAAGCTGTGATGAATAAAATACATAATATTGAAATAGTTGAGCCTGAAATAAAAGTAGATAAAAAGAGAAAAGTAAAAATATTGTATGTTGAGGCAGACGAGGATCATGTAGCATTACAACAAAAAAGCACATTAAGACAGAATGAGAAGGGCAAGAGAAATACAATTATGCCAAAACTTGTATATGTGCATGAGGGAATTGACTTTGAAAAAAGTAATAAGAAGAGAAAAGTATTAAAGAATGTTCGATATTTTGGGGGTGTGTATAATAATTCAGAAAATTTGTGGCTTGAAGTATCGGAATACATATATAAACAATATGACGTTGATTTTTTAGAGACGGTGTATATATCAGGAGATGGGGCGTCATGGATAAGGCAAGGAGTTAACTGGCTTTCAAAAAGTAAATTTGTACTTGATAGATACCATCTTCAAAAATACGTAAGAGTTGCAACCACACATTTAAATGATGAAGCAATAAGCCAAGATTTACAGGACGCATTGAATTTATCTGATAAAAAAAAGCTAACAAAGGTTTTTAAAAAGATAATCGAAAAGACAGGCGATAATGAAAGTAAAATAAAGGCTATAAAAAGTGCAAAGCGATATATTTTAAATAATTGGGATGGTATAGAAATAAGGTCAAACAGAAGAATAGTGGGTTGTAGTGCTGAAGGTCATGTGAGTCATGTA
>CAZJCV010000374.1:0-1019 GCA_964544535.1 uncultured Lachnospiraceae bacterium
ATGGTATATATAATTGAACCAAAGGTTCATGGAACGGAGGAAAGAAAAAGGTGCAACCGCTTTCACATAAAAGAAAAGACCCCACCCGAAGGTAGGATCTTTTTTTAAATTTAGTTCTCAATTGGAGGCCCTATTTCATGAACCTCAAGAGGGCGCTTGTAACCCTCAACACTAACTAAGTTCATTTGTTCAACAACCCTGATACTCCCTACTTGGTGAAACCGTGAGGATTTATCAGTTACAGATGGACAACTCCAAGCTCGCCCATCTATTAGGCTGAATAGCTTACCCTTTCTTTGGGATATAGCATATTCTCCATTTTGATCGAAGAAAGCATTAGTTACATCATCCCATTCAAAAAGCGAGTTTGCTGAAAAATTAACTCCTGCTTTTTGTTCTTTGTGCCAAACATATCTTAGATTATCCTTAATGAAGAACAGATCATATTTGCCGAGAAATATAACGGTTATAGAATTAGCGAGTTTTTCTGGGGGTAAATTGGAACTCACTGGGGGTAAATTGAAACCCAAATGCTGGCCCTGCGGGTCAACAAAAACAAGTTTCCCACTGTCTTTTATTAGCCACAATGAATAAGAACCTTTTGTGTCAATCATTGACACTTCCTCACACCCAAAAATCTGTTTCTTATCCATAAATTTCCCCCAAGGCGTTGAGAAAACAGCTATGTCCTTTTCATTGTCAAATATCTCAACTATATACCCTGTTGTAAATCTAGGATTTTTAAGGCGTGCAAACTGGCTGATGTCTAGCTCATCCAACAACACTAATTCGCCATCCGTCATTGTAAGGGCGTAACATTTGCAACAGCCAGCGTCACTTTCGCTGATTGCAAAAAAGTATCTGTCCGTGCCTTGCCTAAAGTTACATATCCATGTAACATTCAACTCGGAGAGCAACTTTAAATTCCCGTATTCATAAGCTTTCCCAACAGCCTTTTTAGCAAAAAGCTCTATTTTTACCATTCCTTGTCCTATTCTTGGCATTGTTTTTTTCCTCCT
>CAZJCV010000375.1:0-1018 GCA_964544535.1 uncultured Lachnospiraceae bacterium
TCGCACACCAAGAACTCCGTAAGCTTGTTTAGTAAATCAGAAGAGAATTTAGCCATTTCCATTACCTCCATTTAATTTAATATTAGTTTATCCTCCGTATCACAAATGCTTTGTATGCTATATCAGAGAAGAATATACAATTTGAGCTGTTTCCCTGGTTGTATTCACATACATCTAATCCACATCTAGGGCTGTCCACTAGTTTTTTCTTAGGTATATTTATATTACACTTATTGTATTTACCCATATTTACCTTGATGTTATCTAACATAGTATTAGACTTAAATATTTTCTTTACGTCAACATCCTTTAACACATTTAAAGCATCTGCCTTACTGTTACTTTGCTTTCCAAATATGTTACTTCCCTTAATATCATAGATAACTGCCCAATGTCCTCTTTTCATGTTTGGCATTAAACTTGTTATAGGAACTCCTTGAAATGCGTAATAAGGCAATAGTATATAGTTATTGACAGTTTCTCCAGCGATTATATTTTCTAATTCTTCAGCCGTGTCAAACTCAATTATATCTAAATTTATATTAATATTGTAGATATCTTTTAGTATGTCTATTAACTTTATAATGTTAGTTGTCCGATATAACTCACCACTTATGCTTAACCCATTTTCCATGGCGATTCTTAATATATTATCTGCGTTTATATCGTATCCATATGAACTTAAAGCCATATAAACTGCGTACATACCACAATTCCCATCAGTGGCTTTAGTAAATGTAGGTTCCTTCATTCTAATCCTCCTACTTAAAATTTATTAATATTTATATTAATTGTATTATAACAAGTATATTTGGATGCTCATAGTCGTATTATAAAAATTCCTAACTAGTTCTATACCAGTTAGGAATCTTAGTTTTATTATTTTGACATGTCAATTCAGTTCTTATTATAGTAGCTATGATTTAATCATTTAGTGTTGGATCACTAAAGAAATGGCAGGCTTGCATATCACATCTAACAGAGAAATCATCAAAGTTCCCACTGTGTCTTGAAGCTA
>CAZJCV010000376.1:0-1009 GCA_964544535.1 uncultured Lachnospiraceae bacterium
TGTTACAGGAGAAATTTACATTGACGATGTAAAAGATGGTACATGGATAGAGCACTCAGATGGAAATACTCTAACTGTTAACGATACCAATGGTATGGTTTTAAGAATAGTTGGAAAAGTAAAATCTGTTACTATAAGCGAAAGTGCTGCTGGAAATATAACAGTTACTTTTGATGAAGGTGCTGAAATCGAATCAATGGAAATTAATGCACCAGTAACATTGGTGACACCAAATCCAGTATCAGCAGTTATTGCAGAAGGTGTACAAGTTACGGTAAAAGAAGATGAGGATAGTGAAGGCGTAGATATAGTTGGTTCTGGTTCTGATGAAGAAGAAGAAATTGATTATACTAGCCTAATAAGAGCAGCAGCACTAAGAGCCGTCAATGAAGCTGATAGCACTGCTGCAATGCAGACAGCAATTGAAACTAATGCAGAAATTCTTGGTCTTGATATGACCAGTTACAACGCATTGCTAGAAGCTAGACGACCAGCAGTTAGCGTAGACCTAGTAGCGAACAAACCGGCTGGTGGGTATGACCAGGCTACCCTGACCAAGTACTTTGATGCCATAGTAGCCACTCGTCATGCAACACAGGCATCAATGGATAAAGTGAACAATGCTGAAACCGTTGCAGCACTTGAAGGTATTTCTTGGGTAACTGACCTGCTGGCACAGTTTGAGGCAGTAGCTGAGATTTATGAAACTCATTCTGGTATTGCCCTTGCAACAAAGATAAGCACACTGCAAGACTTAGTAACTAGATATAATGCTCTTCCAGATGCTGCTACCAAGGAAGCAGTACTTGTTGCAGTATGGAACAATGGCACAGATTATTCCAGATCACAAGCTACTACTGATGCTTTAGCTGCAGCCTTGACAGTACAAGAAGATCTCATAGCAGATGAACAAGCAAAAGCTGATGCACTGGCAGCAGTCAACGCAGCAACAGACACTGCTGCAATGCAGACAGCAATTGAAACTAATGCAGAAATTCTTGGTCTTGAT